>DASUKM010000028.1:0-138870 GCA_036278735.1 Vicinamibacterales bacterium | reverse complement strand
CCGTCCTCCGTCCTCCGCCCCCCGTCCTCCGTCCTCCGCCCCCCGCCCTCCGCCTTCCGTCCTCCGCCCTCCGCTTACGGCATGATGATGCGCGAGGGCTCCCGGGTTGCGGCTGGCGCCTCCGGCGCTTCTCCCGGCTGGCCGCTGGCGTCGAGGAGCCGGCCGGCCGCAGCCAGCCAGGCCGTCTGGGGATCGGCCGCGTCCGGGTACGCGGCAGCCGCGTCGCGGGCGCAGCGCTCGAGCTGACGCAGGGCTGCGGCGGCGTGGCGCTCCAGGCGCGACGCGCCGGCCCCGGCGCGATCCGTCCATTCCGTTAACAGTCGGCCGAACTCCCCGGCGAGGCGCTGCGCCGGGACGGACCGCGCCTCATGCTCGTAGATGATCCCTTTACTCGCCGTTTCGAGGGTCGCGGCGGCCGCCGCGGCCGCTTCCGCCACGTCGACATCCAGCAGACGCGGCACCGCCGCCTGCGCGTGACGCCGCACCAGGACCAGGTACGTCATCAACAGCTCGAATTCGGCTTCCGAGCCGGCGTGCGCGAGCAGGAACTCGGCGTCGCGCGCCTGCTGGCGCTGCACGGCGGCCGGCGGGTGCGTTCGGGCCGACGAGAGGTAGATGCAGTCGGGGGGACAGGCAATCTCGGTCAGCCGCTTCGTCCCGCAGCAGACCGCGCAGATCTCGTCCCTCACGCCGGGGCAGGCGCGGCGCCCCTTTCGCTGGCCGCACAGGCGGCAGGTGGTCCTCACGACGCGATCTTAGCGCAGAGCGCCGGGGCGGGAGGTCTCGAGCCACCCGTCGCCGGCGAGTTTCCCCTCCGTTGCAAAAATGGCCGTTTTCCCTATAATCAGGACACCAGCTCGACAAGCCGCGCGGTGGCTCCGCGCGCGGCCAGGAATGTGGTTTGCACAACCGACCTCAGGGGAGGCCCGGATGAACGATCCGCTCCTGCGTGCTCAATCGCCCACCGAGTACTTCCGTGAGGAGGTGGGGTCCGCGCTCGCGCGCCAGCACCTGCACGCGCACGAGTTCACCGAGTACTACCTGGTGAATCTGCTCTGCGCCTTCGTCAGGCCGGATCGGCGCGCGGCGCACGGCGAGGATTCAGAGCCGCTGGCCCTGCGGCTTGGCCGCGCCCTCGACAGCGGCGGCCTCGAACAGCGCCTGCGCCTGCGAAGCCTGGGGGACTTCTCCCTCTTTACGTCCGGCTTCTTCTCCGACAGTCTCACGCGCCGCCTCGTCGACGTCGACTACTACGTCTCGATGGGGGAGTACGCATACGGGTCCCTGAGCCGCCGCGACGGCGACAATTTCGGCCAGGTGTTCGGTGAGCTGGCGGAAAAGTTCGTCGGCTTCATGGACGTCCTCTCCGACATCAGCGAGCGGACCGGCCTCGGGACGCACGGCGACCTGCTCCGCACGTACGAGAAGTGGCTGCGGACCGGCAGCGTTCGGGCCGGCCAGCATCTGATTGAACGGGGCATCGTGCCGAACAGCTCCATCGGGTCGCGGTTCCTCCAGTAGACGCGCCACACCGGCCGTGCGGCCAATCCGCCGCACGGCACCTGATCTGCTGCCCACCTGCCGGGAAATTTTTCCACGCCTCCCGAGCCTCGTTTCGAGAACCGAACCCCGGGGGGTTGGCGTCTAAATCCACATCAGCAAGGCCGACCAGACGGCGGCCGGCCCACGAATCGCGCAACTCCCGTCTTTTCAGCGCGATAACTGGTTGTCATCGGCAGGAGGCCCCGAACGCCTCCATCGCCGCCCTCGTCAGCGGAGGACCATCGGTGTCACCGCGGTTGCAGGCAGATCGGTGGGTGGTTGCTGATTTGGAGACTTTCGTGTAAACTGACGGGCTTTGTATCTGGCAAATTCATTGCATAACGCCCGCGCGATAGCGAGCGGATCGTGGCGGAGACGGAAAGGAGTCGCACTCATATGAGCACTCACAAGACGCCCGGCGAACAGATGAACCGCGAGCGATACGCGGAGCTCAAGCGGATCCTCGAAGAGCGCCGCCGAGAGATCATGAACGAAGTGCATGGCAAGATGCGCGACGTCAGGACGGAGGGGGCCGGCAATCAGGTGCAGGGGGTCCTCGACGCGGCGGAGAGTTCCGAGGCGGATATCCAGGACGACATCGAGTTCGCCTTGATCCAGATGAAGACGGAAACGCTGAGCAAAATCGAGGAGGCGCTCCGCCGGCTCGAGGAGGGCAGCTACGGCTACTGCTTCGAATGCGGCGAGGAAGTGTCCGAGCGGCGCCTGCGGGCGCTCCCCTTCGCGGTCCGGTGCAAGAACTGCGAAGAGGCGCGCGAAGTCGCGCAGCGGCGCGAGCGCCAGATCGCGAACCGCCGCGGCGCCGCCTCGCTCTTCATCGACATGCAGGGCTGACCCGTCCGGCGTTCCCGCCACGTTCGATTGCCCGGCGCGCTCCGGCGCGCCGGGATCGGCGTATAGTCCGATCCAGGAGTTCCATTCATGACCGACCGCGACGAGTCCCTCTTCGACGAGGGCTCGGCCGGCGATCGGCCGGTCCCGGTGCCGGCCGAGTTGCCGATTCTGCCGCTGCGCGACACCGTGCTGTTCCCCAATTCGTTCATGCCGCTCGCGGTGGCGCGCGAAGCATCGGTGCGGCTGATCGACGAGGCGAGCGGCGGCGGGAAACTCATCGGCGTCTTCACCCAGCGCGAGGCCTCCGTCGAGGAGCCGCTCCAGGAGGATCTGTATCCGATTGGCACGGCGACCCATATCCACAAGATGTTCAAGCTGCCGGACGGCAGCCTCCGGCTGATCGTGCAGGGGCTGAGCCGCGTGCGGCTCGATCGGCTGGCGCAGACACGCCCCTATCTGCGCGCCGCGGTCACCGCGGCCGACGAGCAGTTGCGCGACGAAGACCATCTCGAGATCGACGCGCTTCAGCGCAACATCAAGAGCAACTTCCAGCAGGTCGTCTCGCTGTCGCCGATTCTGTCGGACGATCTGCAGTCGCTCGCCGCCAACATCACCGATCCCGGCAAGCTCGCGGACTTCATCGCGTCGAGCCTCACGACCATCGGGACCCCCGTCAAGCAGGAGATCCTCTCCGAACTCGACGTCCGCGCCCGGATGGACGCACTCAACCGGCTGCTGATCAAGGAACTGGAAGTCCTCGAGCTGGGCTCGCGCATTCAGTCCCAGGTCCAGTCCGAGGTGGGCAAGAACCAGCGCGAGTACTTCCTGCGCGAGCAGTTGAAGGCGATCCAGAAAGAGCTGGGCGAGGGCGACGAGCAGGCGAAGGAAATCGAGGAGCTGCGCTCGAAAATCGACGGCGCCGGGATGCCCGACGGCGTGCGGAAAGAAGCGATCCGCGAGCTGGATCGTCTCTCGAAGATGCCCGTCGCGGCGGCGGAATACACGGTTTCCCGGACGTACCTGGACTGGATCGTCGCGCTCCCGTGGAACAAGCGGACCGAAGACTCGCTCGATCTGCGGCACACCAAGTCGGTGCTCGACGCCGACCACTCCGGCCTCGAGAAAGTCAAGGACCGCATCGTCGAGTACCTCGCCGTCCGCAAGTTGAACCCTGAGGTGAAAGGGCCGATCCTCTGCTTCCTCGGCCCTCCCGGGGTGGGCAAGACGTCGCTGGCCCGCTCGATCGCGAACTCGCTCGGCCGCAAGTTCGTCCGGGTGTCGCTCGGCGGCATGCGCGACGAGGCGGAGATCCGCGGGCATCGCCGCACCTACATCGGGGCGCTCCCGGGCCAGGTCATTCAGGGGCTGCGCCGCGCCGAATCGAAGAACCCGGTCTTCATCCTCGACGAGATCGACAAGCTCGGCTCCGATTTCCGCGGCGACCCGGCGTCGGCGCTGCTCGAGGTCCTCGACCCGGAGCAGAACAACAGCTTCCGCGATCACTATCTCGACGTGCCCTTCGACCTCTCCGAAGTGCTCTTCCTGACGACGGCGAACGTGATGGACCCGATTCCACCGGCGCTGCGCGACCGCATGGAAGTGATCGAGCTGGCGGGCTACACGGAAGAAGAGAAGCTGAAGATCGCCTTCGAGCACCTCGTCGCCAAGCAGGTCAAGAACCACGGCCTCACGCCGGAGCAGGTGGAGTTCACCGAACCGGCGGTGCGGAACGTGATTCGCGGCTACACGCGCGAGGCGGGGGTCCGCAATCTCGAACGCGAAATCGGTGCGCTCTGCCGCAAGATCGCGCGCCGCCGCGCCGAAGGGGACGAAGCGCCCGTCGTCATCACGCCGGAGCTGGTCGTCGAGATGCTCGGCGCGCCGTCGTTCCTCGACGAAGAAGTCGAGGACCGGACGAAGAATCCGGGCGTCGCCGTCGGGCTCGCGTGGACGCCGGCCGGCGGCGAAGTCCTGTTCGTCGAAGCGTCGCGCATGCAGGGGGGCGGTTCGCTCACGCTCACGGGCCACCTCGGCGACGTGATGAAGGAGTCGGCCCGGACCGCCCTGTCCTGGTTCCGCAGCAGCGCGCCGCAATACGGCGTCGACCCCGCGTTCTACAAGGACTCGGAAATCCACCTGCACGTGCCGTCCGGCGCCATCCCGAAAGACGGGCCGTCGGCGGGGGTCACCATGGTGGCGGCGCTCGCCTCCGAGCTGACCGGACGTCCGGTGCGCGGCGACGTCGCGATGACCGGCGAGATCACCCTGTCGGGACGCGTGCTGCCGGTGGGCGGGATCAAGGAGAAGGTGCTCGCGGCGCGCCGCCACGGCATCACCGAAATGATTCTCCCGCGCCAGAACGAGAAGAACGTGCGCGAGGATCTGACCGAAGATCTGCGGCGCGAGCTGAAGATCAATTACGTCGCCGAAATCGGCGAGGTGCTCGAGATCGCGCTGCAGCCGTCGGCCCGGCAGACGCGCACGCCGATGCCGGTCGAGGTGCGCACGTAAACCCGGCGGCGCGTATGCGGATCGTCTACGCCGACCGCTACGAGTTCGATCTTCCCGGCCATATCTGGCCCACGTCCAAGTACCGCCGCCTCGCGGAGCGCCTGCGCGCCGACCCGTCGTGTCGCGGCTCCCGGTTCGTCGAGCCGGCCGCCGCGACGTGGGACGAACTCGCCCTCGTCCACGGGGCGGCGTATCTGGACGCGATGCGAACGCATCAGCTCACCCCCGAACAGATCGCGACGCTCGAGCTGCCCTGGACGGCCGCGCTCGCCGATGGCTTTCGGCTGATGGTGGGGGGCACCTGCCTCGCCGCCTCGGCCGCGCTCGAAGACGGCCGTGCGCTGCACATCGGCGGCGGCCTCCATCATGCCTTTGCGAACCACGGCGAGGGCTTCTGTCCGTTCAACGACGTCGCGGTGGCGATTCGCGTGCTCCAGCGCGATGGCGCCATCGGCCGCGCCGCGATCCTCGACGCCGACGTCCATCATGGCAACGGCACCGCGATGATCTTCGAGCGCGATCCCGGCGTGTTCACCTGTTCGCTGCATCAGCAGCACAACTATCCGATGTTCAAGCCGCGAAGCGATCTGGACGTCGGCTTCGAAGACGGCGCGGGCGACGATCGCTATCTGACGAGCCTCGCGGCGTCCCTCCCGTGCGTGTTCGAGACCGGCCCGGACCTGCTCTTCTATCTGGCCGGCGCGGATCCGTACGAACACGATCGGCTGGGCGGCCTCGCCCTCACCAAGGCGGGGCTTCGGGAGCGCGACCGCGTGGTCGTCGAGCGCGCGACCGCGGCAGGCGTCCCTCTGGCCGTGGTGCTGGCGGGCGGCTACGCGACGGAGGTGGAAGATACGGTCGACATCCACGCCGCCACGGCACGCGTGTTGGGCGCCGGGCTTTAGGCGTTCGGCGGGGTTCAGAGGAGCGCGAGCCCGGCGACCGTCTTCATGTCGACGATGTCGCCGCGGCGGACCATTTCGCGGGCATCGCGCAAGGCAAACTGCCGCGGCTCGATGTCTTCGTCCTCGTCGAGCGCCGCCGCAGACGTGGGCTCTTCGAGGCTCGAGGCCCGGAAGAAGATCATCTCTTCGTCGCAGTAGCCGGGCGTCGGCAGCATGGCCGCAAGCCGGACGACGGTGGAGGGGACCTTGCCGATTTCCTCGTGGCACTCGCGGCGCGCCGCTTCTTCCGGCGTCTCGCCCGGATCGACGCTCCCGGCCGGCAGCTCCCAGAGCACTTTGCCGACCGCATAGCGATACTGCCGGATCAGGATCACCTGGCCGGGCTCGGGCACCGGGAGGATCACGACCGACCGGGCGTGTCGGACGACGTCCACCTCGACCTCGCGTCCATTGGGCATGCGGACGCGGTCGCGGTCGACCGAGAACACCCGGCCGCTGAACACGCGGTCGTGGCTGATGCGTTCTGCGTCGCTCATCGGAAGCCTCGATTCACTCGGACGCGGGACCCGCCTGCGCGCGGCGGATGGCGTCGATCACCGACTGCAGGTCGGCTGGCAGCGGCGACTCGAACGTGAGCCGCCGGCCGTCGCCGGGATGCGTGAAGGCGAGCCGCGCGGCGTGCAGGAACGGCCGCTCGAGCCGCTGCACCGCTCGCACGTCGTGCGCCACGCGGCGATGCACGCCGCCGTAGGTCGCGTCGCCGACGATCGGGTGGCCGATCGCGCTGAGGTGCACGCGGATCTGGTGCGTGCGGCCGGTGGCGATCGCGACGTGCAGCAGCGACACGCCCTTGAGGTGCTCCGCTCTCGTGACGCGCGTGACGGCGCTCCGGGCGCGGCGGCCGCGCGTCGACATCTTCTGCCGCTGCCCGGGATCCCGTCCGATCGGCGCATCGATGCGCCGGCCCGCCTGCACGAGCCCCCAGACGAGCGCCACATACTCCTTCTCGACCTCGCGATCCTGGAACTGCCGCGCCAGCTCCTGATGCGCCCGATCGTGCTTGGCCACGACCATCACGCCCGACGTCCCGCGATCGAGGCGATGCACGATCCCCGGCCGCAGCTCGCCGCCGACGCCGCTGAGGTCGTCGACATGGTGCAGCAGGGCGTTGACCAGCGTGCCGTCCTGGTGCCCGGCCGCGGGGTGCACGACCATGCCGGCCGCCTTGTCGACGACCACGACGTCAGCGTCTTCGTAGACGATGTCGAGCGGCAGCGCTTCCGCGACGGGACGCGGCGCGACGGGCTCCGGGATCTCGATGGTGAACACCTGCCCGCTGCGCACGCTCGTGCTCGGGCGGAGATCGCCGCCGGGCCCGGCGACCCGGCCGTCCTTGATCAGGCGCTGCAGTTGCGATCGTGAGTGCTCCGGCAGCAGCGCGGCCAGAAACGCATCGAGCCGGATGCCGTCCTGTTGCGCCTGGACCTGGAGCTCGTGCGCTTTCATACGGCACGCGCCTGGGCCGTTTCGGCCGGCGCGGGCGACGGCGTGCGGCCGAGCGCGAACAGCATCACGATGGCGAGCGGAACGAGGATCGCCGAGATGAACTGCGACGTCGACAGCACGCTGAAGACCGTCCCCCGGTTGTCGCCGCGATAGAACTCGATGACGAAGCGCGCGATGCCGTAGAGCAGCACGTACGTCCAGAACGTCCGGCCCGGGAACTGGCGCCCGCGACGCTCGCGCGTCAGCAGGATCGCCAGGATCACCAGTTCGGCGCCCGACTCGTACAGTTGGGTCGGGTGCAGCGCGATGCCCAGAGGGGTCCCCACGTTCGCGTGCGCCACCTGGCTGTGAAACGTCACCGCCCACGGCACCGTCGTCGGCCGGCCGTAGCAGCAGCCCGCCAGCAGACACCCGAGCCGGCCCACCCCATGGCCGAGCGCAATCGCCGGCGCGAAGACGTCAGCCGTGCTCCACAGTGCGAGCCGATGCCGGCGGACGTACCAGATGGCGGCGCCGACCGCCGCGAGCAGACCGCCGTAGAAGACGCCGCCGGAGCGCGCGAGATCGAGGAGGCCGCCGAGTCCGGCGGACGCATATTGCCGCGGGTAGATCGCCAGCAGGAGCAGCTTGGCGCCGAGCAGTGCCGCGACGATGATCCAGATGCCGAGGTCCAGCACGCGCTGCGGGTCGAGTCCGCGGCGGCGCGCGCGGGCGACGGCGAACTGGAGACCCACGAGATAGGCGGCGGCGAGCAGCACGCCGTACGTGTAAAGGGTCAGCCCGCCCGACTCAAACAGGATGGGATGCATGCTGCCGTCCGAGCCCCAGCATTTCGAGCAGGACGAGGATCGCGCCAATCGTGATGGCGGCGTCCGCGACGTTGAACGCCCAGAAATGCGCCTCCCCCCAGTACACGTCCACGAAATCGACCACGTAGCCCGACACGGCGCGGTCGATCAGGTTGCCGAACGCGCCTCCCAGAATGAGCGCCAGGCCGTAGCGCGAGAGTCGCTCGTGCGTGCCGAGCTGGCGCGCGTAGATCGTGATCGCGATCAGGGCGAGCGCCGCCACGACGATCATCACCGCGGACTTGTAGGGGAACTCGGCGGCGCTCAGGAGGCCGAAGGCCGCGCCGCTGTTCTGGACGTGCGTGAAGTCGAGCAGATTGGGGATGATGTGCCGGCTGTCGTGGAGCGGCAGCACCGTCCGGACGATGAACTTGGTGAGCTGATCGAGCGCGATGACGGCCCCAATCAGCCCCAGCTCGGCTCCGCGCATGAACGGATGCGCCGCGCGCACCGCCGGCGTCTCGGGGTCGTGCCCCGCCAGTTCGTCCTCCGGCGCGGGATCCGCGTGGATGGGTTCGGTCATGCGATTACCGGGGCGGCTGTCCGGCGGTTGCGGCGAGCGCGTCGAGGCAGCGGTCGCACAGACCGTCGGTGTCCTCCTCGTGCGACACGTCCGGCACGATCCGCCAGCACCGCTGGCACTTTTCTCCTCCGGCGCGGGCGACGGCGATCTCGAGGCCGGAGTCGGCGCGCCGCAGCTCGACCTGCGACACGATGAACAGCATCGGCAGGTCGGCCGCGTAGCGTTCGAGCAGATCCGCGGCGTCTCCGGAGGCCGAAATGCTGACGCGCGCGGCGAGCGAGGTGCCAATCAGCTTCGCCTGCCGCGCCGATTCGAGCGCGCGGTTCACTTCGTCGCGGATCGCGATCAGCCGGGCCCACCGGTTCAGCAGCTCGGGGTCGGGCGCACCGTACGCCTCGACCGGCGCGAATTCCGCCAGGTGCACCGACGCCTCGCGCGATCCCGGCAGGCAGGTCCACACCTCGTCCATGGTCACGGGGAGGATCGGCGCCAGCAGGCGGGCCAGCCCGTCCGCGATGATGTACATGACCGTTTGGGCCGAGCGGCGCTCGGGGGACGCGGTGCCGAACGTGTAGAGGCGATCCTTGGAGACGTCGGCGTAGAACGCGCTCAGGTCCACGGTGAACGGATTGATGATCTGGAAGATGGCCGGAAAATCGTACGCATCGTAGGCGGTCCGCGCGGCGGTGGCGGCCGCCGCGTAGCGCGCGAGCGCATAGCGATCGACCTCCGCCATCGCCTCGACGGGCACGCCGTCGGCCGGCGTGAAGTCGAACAGGTTCGACACCAGGTACCGGAGCGTGTTCCGGATTTTTCGATACGCCTCGACCACGCGCGCGAGGATCTCCTTGCTGAGGTGCACCTCTTCGCGGTAATCGACCATCGCGACCCACAGACGGACGATTTCGGCGCCGCTCTCCTTGATGATGTCCTGCGGGGCGATGGCGTTGCCCAGCGACTTCGACATCTTCTTGCGGCTGTCCTCGTCGATGATGAATCCGTGCGTGATGACCGCCTCGAAGGGGGCGCGGCCGCGCGTGCCGAGGCCAACGAGCAGCGAACTCTGAAACCAGCCGCGATGCTGGTCGCTGCCTTCGAGATATACGTCGGCGGGCCACGTCAGCTCGGGGCGGAAGGGCAGGACGGCCTCGTGGCTCGATCCGGAGTCGAACCACACGTCGAGGATGTCGCGCTCGCGCTCGAACGAGGTCCCGCCGCACGCCGGACAGGCGAACCCCTCGGGCACGAACTCCTCGAGCGGGCGTTCGTACCAGGCGTCGGCGCCGTACGTATCGAAGACGGCGGCGGCCCGCTCCACGAGCGCCGGGGTGAGGATCGCCTCGCCGCACGCCACGCAGTCCAGGGCCGGAATCGGCACGCCCCAGGCGCGCTGGCGCGAGATGCACCAGTCGGGCCGGTTGGCGACCATGTTGTGGATCCGATCCCGCCCCCACGCGGGAATCCACCGCACGCGGCGATCGACGGCGTCGAGCGCCGCCTCGCGCAGACTCGGCGCGTGCCCGTCGAGCGCGGGCGCGTTCGCGAGCGCCACGCCGTCGAGCGCGATGAACCACTGGGAGGTCGCCAGAAAGATTACCGGGTTGTGGCAGCGCCAGCAGTGCGGATACGAATGCTGGAACGGCTGCCGGTGCCAGAGGCGGCCGCGCGCGGCCAGCGCTTCTTCGATCAGCGGATTGGCGTCGAACACCCGCTGGCCGCCGAACAGTTCCACCGTCTGCAGGAAGTGTCCGCCGGGGCCGACCGGCGCGTAGATCTCAAGCCCGTACTTCACGCCCGTGTTGAAGTCGTCGCTGCCGTGGCCGGGCGCCGTGTGGACGGCGCCCGTGCCCTGCTCGAGCGTGACGTACTCGGCCAGCACGCCGACCGATTCGCGGTCGTACAGCGGATGCTGGAACCGGATGCCTTCGAGGTCCCCCCCCTTCATGCGGGCGATCGGCGCGCCGGGCGCGCGCTGCACGAGGCCGAACACGGCCGGCGCGAGCGCTTGGGCGACGATGACGGCGCGGCCCTCGACGTCGTAGGCCGCATAGTCGAAATCGGGGTGGAAGGCGATCGCCAGGTTCGACGGAATCGTCCACGGCGTCGTCGTCCAAATCAGGACCGACACGCCGCGTCCCGACAGCGCAGGCACCCGCGCCGTGAGATCCGCCACGCTCGTCGACGCCAGCGGGAACTCGACGTAGATGGAGGGGGACGAATGATCTTCGTACTCGACTTCCGCTTCCGCCAGGGCCGTGCGGCAATGGATGCACCAGTGCACCGGCTTCTTGCCCTTGTAGACGAGCCCCTGGTCCACGAACTTGCCCAGCGCGCGCGCAATCGCCGCCTGGTACCGGAAGTCCATCGTCAGATACAGGTGATCCCAGTCGCCGAAGACGCACAGCCGCTGGAACTCGAGGTTCATCACGGCGATGAAGCGCGTCGCGAAGGCGCGGCACTCGCGGCGGAAGTCGGCCACCGACATGTCGCGCTTCTTCGGGCCGAGCTCGCGGTCCACCTTCAGCTCGATCGGAAGCCCGTGGCAGTCGTAGCCGAGCACGTACGGCGCGTCGAATCCGAGCATCGTCCGCGACTTGACGACGAGATCCTTCAGGATCTTGTTCATCGCGGTGCCCATGTGGATGCGGCCGTTGGCGTACGGCGGTCCGTCGTGCAGCACGAACTTCGGCCGCCCCTGGCGTGCCTCGCGAATCCGGTCGTACAGCCCCATCTCGGCCCACCGGGCGAGCGCCTGCGGTTCGGCCGTCTGCAGGCTGGCCTTCATCGGAAAGCCGGTTCGAGGCAGGTTGAGCGTGTCTTTCCAGTTGGGCATCGGCTGATCTTCTTATTCTACGGCATCGGATACGCCCGTTCGGCGATTGCCGTACATGCGAACGAGCCGGCTCCCCGCCGCGCGGGAATACCGGCTCGTCCGTCTGCGCTCGACGCCTGTTACGGCCGGGTGCTGCCCGGCTTCTGAATCGTCACCTGGAACGAGCCCTGGTTGTCGCCCACGCTGTTGTCGTTGATGCCGAGATACAGCTGACCCGTCGCGGGCATCGTGACGGAGGTCTGATTGCCGATCCCGAAGGGCTGTCCGCTGCCGATCCGTCCGATCAGCGCGCCGGCGAGCGACCGCGGCAGGGGCGCACCCGAGATGTAGCGCTGGTTCGTCGATCCGGCGGACGTCGCCACGTCGTCGGAGTTGGCGCTCAACTGAATCTGGCCGTTCGTGTCGAACGAGAGGATCTGACCACGCGTCACCGTGATGCCGGTCGGCGTCCACTGCTGATTGGCGAGCACCGAGAAGGTGCCGGCGGCCTGACCGGTGGTGGCGACGGCATTCGAGGGGCGCGCCAGGATGATGCGCGAGATGTCGTCCGACGACAGGTCGCGATCGCCGTTGCTCGTCTTGACGGTGATCTTCAGCGGACTCTTTCCGCTGATGTCGTACAGCTGACCGTCGACACGGTCGCCGTTGCGCAGCACGACCTGCTGGCTGCCGTTGTACTTCGCCCAGTCGGCAGTGCTCATCGTGCCGCCGCTGAAATCGATCACCGCGACGTCGTCTTCGGGGATTTGACGGTTCTGCCCGTTCACGCTGACCGTAAATCCAGAGGCGTTCAAATCGACGAGCTGGCCGGTGACCTGCTTGCCGGATTTCAACGTGAGGGTGGCGCTGTCCTGCGCCTGGGCCGCGGTCGCGACCACGAGCAGCGCCGCGGCGCATAGGGCGCCGAAAACCGTCCGCTTCAACATGTTACTGGCCTCCTTGGCTGATATCTTGTTCTCATCGGAATGCAAAGTCGGGTTCGAGGGCTCCAGATCATGCCCTGAAAATGCAAGGGGCGATCCACTGTAGCTCGGCTGTAGCGAGCCCGGCTGGGGCGGCCGGGCCGCCATGGATGGCCTTTGGCGGCACCTATAATGATCCCCATGGCCGTTTCCGACGCCCCCAGCGCCCCCGCTGTTCGCGCGGTGTCTCTCGACAACGGACTGCGGGTACTCGTGAAGGAAGTCCATGCCGCGCCACTGGTGTCGGTCTGGTGTTGGTACCGCGTGGGCTCCGGCGACGAACCTCCGGGCCTGACCGGTGTCTCCCACTGGGTCGAGCACATGAACTTCAAGGGCACGGTCAACATTTCCCGCGATCAGATGAAGGGGATCGTGGAGAAGTTCGGCGGAACCTGGAACGGCTACACCTGGATCGACCAGACGACGTATCTCGAGACCGCCGCCCCCTCGGCGCTCGATCAGATGCTGTTCATCGAAGCCGAGCGGATGACCAACGGCCTGTACGAACCGGAGGAGTGCGAGTCGGAGCGGACCGTCATCATCTCGGAGCTGCAGGGAGGCGACAACGATCCCGATCAGCTCCTCGATACCGAGGTGACGGCGACGGCGTTCAGGGCGCATCCCTACCGGCATCCGACCATCGGCTGGGTCGACGACCTCCGCGCGATGGGGCGCGACGATCTCTACGGCCATTACCGCCGCCACTACGTGCCCGCGAGCGCCACGCTCGTCATCGTCGGCGACGTCGACGCCGATGACGTGCTGCGGACCGTCGATCGGCGATTCGGCCGGATTCCGGCCGGAACCTCGCCGGTGCGGCGGCGCGCGCCGGAGCCGCCGCAGGTGGGGGAGCGCCGCGTGCTGATCGAGCGCGACGGCACGACGGCGTACCTGAAGTTCGCGTGGCATGCGCCGGCGGCGTCGGGCGCCGATTTCTTTCCGATGCTCGTGCTCGACGCGGCCTTGACCGGCGCGAAAGGGGTGAATCTCTGGTCGAGCTTCCGCGGTATGCCGCCGCAGCGCAAGGCGCGCGTCTACACGGCGCTCGTCGAGCGCGGCCTCGCCTCGATGGTCAGCGGCGCGCTGATTCCGACGGCCGAACCGTTTCTCTACAGCCTCTCGCTGACGGCGACCGAGGGCGTGTCGCTCGCGTCGCTCGAAGCGGCGGCGGTCGCGGCGATCGAAGAGGTGCGCGCGCGCGGGTTGACCGAGGCGGAGGTCGCGCGCGCGAAGCGGCAGTTGCGCGCGCGGCTGGTGTTCGAGACCGACAGCGTGACCAACATCGCCCACCAGCTGGGCTATTTCGCGACAGTCGCCGGTGACGGCTACTTCGAACGGATTACCGCCGGCGTCGAAGCCGTGACGCCGGAACAGGTGGCGGATGTCGCGCGTCGCCGCCTGGCGAGAGACCAGCGGACCACCGGCTGGTTCCAGCCGTTGGAGCGTGGCGCATGAGGGACACCGCCGTGGCGGGGCTGGCGCCGGTCAGAGACGTGCTGTCGAACGGCGCCCGCGTGATCGTTCAGGAGACGTCGTTCAGTCCGTCGGTCACGATCAGCGCGTCCTTCCGCGCCGGGGGCCTGTACGAGCCCGCCGGCCTGCCAGGTCTCGCCTGGTTTCTCGGGCGCGTGATCGACCGCGGCACCGCGGACCGATCCGCCGGACAGATTGCCGAAACGCTCGACGAGAGCGGCGTCGCCCTGAAGGTCTCGGTCAATCGCCACACGCTGGCCCTCTCGTGCACCTGCCTGTCCGAGGACTTCGAGACGATCCTCGCGGTGATGGCGGACGTCGCCCGGCGGCCGGCGTTTCCGGAGGCCGAGATCGAGAAGCGCCGCGCCGAAATCATCACGTCCATCCGGCAGGACGACGACAACCCGGCCGTATGCGCGCACGAAGCGCTTCAGCGGCTGCTCTACGGCGGCGAGCACCCGTACGGGCGTCCGGGCAAGGGCACGATTGCCGGCGCGGAGGCGGTTACCCGGGATGCGCTCCGGGCCTTCCACGCCGGCCGGTTCGCCCCCGCGGCGCTGTCGCTCGCGATCGTGGGCGACGTCCCGCCTGCGCGCGCGCTCGCGTGCGCCGGCGACGTGCTCGGCGACTGGGACGCGCCGGCTCCGCCCGAGCGCGCCGTGCCGCCGGTGCCGCATCCGTCTGCCCGTCAATGCGTCGTCGTGCCGATGCGCGAGAAGCCGCAGAGTGACATCGCGTACGGCTTCGTGACGATCGCGCGGCTCGATCCGTCGTATTACGCCTGCTGGATGCTGAACAACATTCTCGGGCAGTTCGGGATCGGCGGCCGGCTGGCGGAGAACATCCGGGAACGGCAGGGGATGGCGTATTACGCCTTCAGCGCGTTCGACCCGAGCGTCGGGCCGGGGCCGCTCGTCGTGCGCGCCGGGGTCGATCCGCGCAACGTCGATCGGGCGGTTGCCGCGATCGACTACGAGGTCGCCGTCCTGGCCGACGGCGGGCCGACCGATCAGGAGGTCGAAGAAACGCGGCAGTTCCTCGTCGGATCGATTCCGCGCCTGCTCGAGACCAATCAGAGCATCGCGGCGTTCCTGCAGACGTCCGAATTCTTCGGGCTCGGGCCGGACTACGATCGCCGCCTGCCCGGACTGATCGAGGCGGTCACGCGCGAAGACATCGAGGCCGCCGGCCGCGCGATTCTCGAGCCTTCCCGTGCCGCGGTCGCCGTGGCCGGGCCGGTGCCCGCCGAACCCTGATGCCCCGTCCTCCGACACGCGCGGTCTTCTTCGATGTCGACTTCACGCTCATCTATCCCGGCCCGATGTTCCAGGGGGCGGGGTATCGGGAGTTCTGCGCGCGCCGCGGCATCGACGTGGATCCCGCGCGGTTCGACGCCGCCGTCGCGGCCGCCTCGGGCCTGCTGGACGCGGACGCTGGCGGCGGGACGTATGACCCGGCCGTGTTTGTCCGGTATACGCGCCGGATCATCGAGGGGATGGGCGGGCGCGGGGCGCAGATCGACGCGGCGGCAGCCGACATCTACGGCGAGTGGGCGGCGTGCCGCCATTTCTCGCTGTACGAAGACGTGCCCGACGTGCTGCGCGCTTTGCACGCGCGAGGGTTCCGGATCGGCCTGATCTCGAACACACAGCGGTCGCTCGCCTCCTTCGAGGAGCACTTCGGCCTCAGCGGTCTGTTTGCCGTCGCGCTCTCGTCCTCGGACCACGGCTATATGAAACCGCACCCGAGCATCTTCGAAGAGGCGCTGCGGCGGGCCGGCGCTCTGCCGGCCGAGGCCGTGATGGTCGGCGACAGCGTCCCTCACGACATCGAAGGGGCGCGCCGGCTCGGCATGCGCGGGGTGCTCGTCGCGCGGTCCGGCGTGTCGCGTGCCTGCCCCCCCGACATCCCGGTGATCCGCTCGTTGCGCGAACTGCCCCCGCTGCTGTGACGATCCGGGATCTCGTGTCGCTCGACGACTGCCGCCAGGTGGTGGCGCTCGAGCGCGAGGTGTGGGGCTACACGGACGCCGAGGACGTCGTCCCCGCGCCGCTCCTGATCGTGTCCGCGAAGCGCGGCGGCATCCTGCTCGGCGCCTTCGACGAGCGGGGCGCGATGGCCGGGTTCGTCTATTCCATGCCGGCGGCGAAGAACGGCCGTCCGACGCAGTGGTCGCACATGCTCGGCGTCGCGCGCGGTGCGCGGGACCACGGGCTCGGGCGCCTGCTGAAGCTGGCGCAGCGCGAGCGCGCGCTGGCGATGGGGACGAGCCTCATCGAGTGGACCTTCGATCCGCTGCAGGCGCTCAACGCCCATTTCAATTTCGTCCGCCTCGGCGTCCTCGTCTTCGAGTACGAAGAGAACGTGTACGGCGAATCGAGCAGCGCGCTGCATCGAGGCACACCGACGGATCGCTTCGTGGCGGAGTGGCGCCTCGACAGCGAGCGCGTCGTGCGCAGGCTCGCGTCCGAGTCAGGAACCGCCCGGATCGACGCGCCAGTCGTCAACCCGTCGCGCTCCGCTGCCCGCTGGCCGCGGCCCGGGCGGCCGGACCTGACGCTCGACGCGCCGGACGTCCTCGTGGAAATTCCGCCGCGCTTCGACGAGATGCAGGGAGCGGAGCCTGCGCTCGCGCTCGAGTGGCGTCTCGCGTTCCGCACCATCGCGCAGACGTACCTCGGCCGCGGATATTTCGTGACCGATTTCATCCCGGCGCCAGGACGGGCGGGTGGAGTGTACAGGTTCTCTCTGATCAGCCCGTAAAGAGCTGACCCATAGCAGACTGCAGCTTGCAGCTTCCAGCGTGGCTGTTGTTTATCCCGGCGGCCACTGCATCCGGCGGCCGCCGACGAGGTGCAGGTGGATGTGGAACACCGTCTGGCCGGCGTCGGCGTTCGTGTTGAAGATCGTCCGGTAGCCGCCGGCGGCGATCCCGCGCTCGCGCGCGATGGCGGCCGCGCGCCGCACCATCTCCCCCACGAGCGCATCGTCGCCCGGCTCCAGCGCGTCGAGCGTCGCGATGTGGCGGCGAGGCACGATGAGCACATGGGTCGGCGCTTGCGGGTTGATGTCGTCGAAGGCGACCAGGTGGTCGTCCTGGTAAACGATCGAGACGGGAATCTCCCCTTCGGCAATCCGGCAGAACAGGCAATCGGACATCAGGATCTCCCCGTGGGCGCGAGCGCGAGCACGCGCGGGATGCCCTGCAGGTCGTGGCGCACCGAGACGACGGTCCAGCCGTGCGCCGTCGCAGAAGTGGTCACCGGCTCGAGCTGATCGTAGCCCAGCTCGAGGATCATCCGGCCGCCGTCCGCGACGCCGGAGGCGAGATCGAGCAGACCGCGGTACACCTGGAAGCCATCCGGCCCGGCAAAGAGCGCCTCGTGCGGTTCGTAATCGCGCACCTCCGGAGGCAGGCTCGCCGCGTCCCGGTTGGCGATGTACGGCGGGTTCGACACGATCAAGTCGAGCGGCCGCGTCGAGGGAAGGTACGACGTCTCGACGAGCGCGATGCGGTCGTTCACGGCATGCCTGACGGCGTTGCGGCTCGCGACGGCGAGCGCGGCGCTGGAAATGTCGGTCGCGACGACTTTTGATCGGGGAAACTCGCGCGCGAGCGCGACGGCCAGGCAGCCGCTGCCGGTGCCGACGTCGGCGATGGCGAGGGAGCGGACCGACGCGCCGGGACCGGGAAACTGCGCGAGCGCCTCCTCGACGATCAGTTCGGTTTCCGGGCGGGGCGTCAGGACGTCCCGCGTGACCTCGAAATCCAGGCCCCAGAACTCGCGGATGCCGGTAATCTGCGCGACCGGTTCGCGGCAGGCGCGCCTGGCGATCAGGCGGCTGTAGCTCGATTCGAATCCGCGGGGCGCGCCGTCGCGAAGCGACGACAGCAGCCGGGCGCGATCCCACCCGAGCACGTGCCGCGCGAGCACGTCGACGTCGAGCGCGGCCTCGCCGGGCGCGATGCCCGCCGAGGTCAGCGTCTCGCGCGCGCGCCCGAGGTGTTCCTGCAGCGTCGCCATCACCGGGACGCGTCGGCCGCCGTCGCCTCCTTCAGCTTTTCGGACTGATAGTAGTTCACGACGTTGTCGATCAGATCGTCGAGGGCGCCGTCGAGCGCTTCCGAGAGCTGGTGCATCGTGTAGCCGATGCGGTGATCGGTGATGCGGTTGTCGCGAAAGTTGTAGGTGCGGATCTTTTCGGAGCGGTCGCCCGAGCCGACCTGCGATCGGCGGTCCTTCGCGATCGCGTCCTGCTGCTTCTGCATCTCCATCTCGTAGAGCCGCGAGCGCAAGACCTTGAGCGCCTTCGCCTTGTTCTTGATCTGCGACTTCTCGTCCTGCTGCGACACGACCAGGCCGGTCGGCAGATGGGTGATCCGCACGGCGGAATACGTCGTATTGACGCTCTGGCCGCCCGGACCGCTCGAACAGAACGTGTCGATCCGGAGGTCTTTCGCGTCGATGTTGACGTCGACCTCCTCCGCTTCCGGGAGCACCGCGACCGTCGCCGTCGACGTGTGGATGCGGCCGCTCGCTTCCGTGGCGGGCACGCGCTGCACGCGGTGCACGCCGCTCTCGTACTTCAGCCGGCTGTAGACGCTGCGCCCCTCGATGAGCGCGATCACCTCCTTGATGCCGCCGACGCCACTGCCGCTTTCCGACAGCACGTCGATTTTCCAGCCCTGCCGCTCGGCGAACCGCGAGTACATGCGGAACAGGTCGCCGGCGAACAGCGCCGCTTCCTCGCCGCCGGTGCCGGCGCGGATCTCGAGCATCACGTTGCGGGCGTCGTTCGGATCGCGCGGCACCAGGAGCAGCTTGAGGTCCGCGAAGAGCGCGTCGCGGCGCGGCTCGAGCGCCTTCAGCTCCTCCTGCGCGAGCTCCCGCATGTCGGGATCCTTCAGCAGCTCCTCGCTGGCGGCGATCTGCGCGGCGACGTCCTTGTACTCCCGGAAGCGATCGACGAGCGGCTGGATCTCCGCCAGTGCCTTGGAGTGCGTACGGAACTTCGTCGTGTCGCTCTGGACGGCCGGGTCGGCCATCTCGGTCATCAACTGCTCGTAACGGGACTCGACGGCGCTCAGCTTGTCGAACATGAATGTAGTCTATGGTCTGGATCCGAACCGCGCGGACCGTTCACCCGCCGGAAACCGGCGGCAGGAATGCCACCTCGTCGCCGTCGGCGAGCGGGCGCGCCGGCCGGGCGTAGGCTTCGTTGACGGCGCACGACACCGATGTCGTGTATGGCGCGAGCGCGGGGAACTCACGCGTCAGCGCATCCCATGCGTCGGCCGCGCGCGAGCCGTCCGGCAGTTGCCGCGTCAGCTCGGCGGCCCCCGTCAGTTCCCGCAAGCGCGCGAACAGCCGGACCGTTACGAACATGCGCGTGCGTACGCGGCTTCGCGCGCCGCGGCGTCCCCGGGATCGGCGAGGGATCCCTCGATCCAGACGTCGCCCCCCTCGAAATGCTCGCGCTTCCAGATCGGCGCAATCTGCTTCACGCGCTCGATCCCGTACCGGCACGCGGCAAACGCATCGCCACGGTGCGGAGAGGCGGCCACCACGACGACGCTCGCGTCGCCGATGTCGAGGCGTCCGGTCCGGTGATGAATGGCCACGCGCGCCTCGGGCCAGCGTTCGCGCGCCTCGGCCGCGATCTGCTCGAACACGCGCACCGCCAGAGGTGCGTACGCCTCGTACTCCAGAGACAGGACGCGCCGCCCCGCGTTGTGGTCACGCACCAGTCCCACGAACGACGCCAGGGCGCCGTCGGCAGGACCGGCCACAGCCTCGGCCAGCGCGCCCACGTCGAGCGGCTCGTCAGTCACCCTGAACGGCCCCATATGTTGAGTATACGCTCTCGACTTTGGGCTTTAGGCTTTGGGCTTCAGGCGTTGGGTTTCCAGAAGTGCTCCAGCGGGCCGTGGCCTCGGCCGAGGCCGGGCGCGTGGCGAATGGCCCCGTCCACGTAGGCCCGGGCTTCCTCCACGGCATCCTGAATGGACCGTCCCAGGGCCAGGTTGGCGGCGATGGCCGACGAGAAGGTGCAGCCCGTTCCGTGCGTGTGCGCGGTGGCGACCCGCGGGCGGCGCAGCTCGAACGTCGTGTCCCCCGTGCAGACGACATCAATCGATTCCGGCCCGTCGAGATGTCCGCCCTTGACGACCACGATCCCGGGGCCGAGCGCCCGGATGCGGCTTGCGGCGTGGCGCATGTCCTCGACGGTCCGAATGACGGTGTCCGCGAGCATCGCGGCTTCCGGGACATTTGGCGTCAGCACCAGCGCGCGCGGCAGCAGTTCGGCGCGCATCGCGCCGATCGCCTCGTCTGCCAGCAGGGAGGCCCCCCCTTTGGCGACCATCACCGGATCGACGACGACGTGGCGGAGTTCGAGGGCGTCGATCGCAGCCCCCACCGCTTCCACGATCGCGGCGTTGGCGAGCATGCCCACCTTGACGGCGTCCGCCCCGAGATCTCCGACGACCGCTTCGATCTGCGCGGTGACGAGATCGGCGGGCAGCGCCATCCAGGTGACGACGCCAAGCGTATTCTGCGCGGTCACGGCCGTGACCGCGCAGGTGCCGTACACGCCGTGGGCCGCGAACGTCTTCAAATCGGCCTGGATGCCGGCGCCCGCGCTCGAGTCGCTGCCCGCGATTGTCAGTGCTGTAGGCATACAGTAGAATCCGAAACCATGAGCGTGCGGGTCGAACCACTGCCCACCGGGACATTGTTCCACGTCGTCGCCGGACGGGCGGAGCTATCGGCCGGCCTGCGCGTCGGCGCGGTGCTGTTCGTGACGGTGCTGACAGTCGTGGCCGCACAGGTCAGCGTTCCGCTGCCGTTCACGCCCGTGCCGTTCACGCTGCAGCCGATGGTCGTGCTGCTGGGAGGGGCCGCGCTGGGCGCGCGGCTCGGAATGAGCAGCCAGGTGCTGTACCTCGTCCTGGGGATCGCGGGCCTGCCCGTGTTCGCCGCGTCTCCCGTGTTGCCGCAGGGGTTCGCGCGCCTGCTCGGCCCGACGGGCGGCTACCTGATGAGTTATCCCTTCGCCGCATTCGTCGCCGGCTACCTGGCCGAGCGCCGATTCGATCGGCGCTACACGACGTCGCTCGTCGCGATGCTCGCGGGCCTCGCGATCGTGTACGGGTTCGGGATCGCGTGGATCGCCTACGGACCTGTCGCGGTCGGTTTCGCCGCCGCCCTCGGCGCGGGCTTCTATCCATTCGTCGTGGCGGATCTGCTGAAGATCGCGATCGCCGCCGCCGTGCTGCCGTCCGCCTGGGCGTTCCTCAACCGCTACCGCACGTAGCCGAGACTCTTCAACCGATCGAGCATCTCCTGATCGAGTGGATGCCCGCGCCGCGGTTCGCTGTGCGCGGATGGACGTCCGTACCTGGCGACGAAGCGCTCCGGATAGCGCTGTGTGAACGCGGGGTCGAAGAGCGACGTCAGCACGTGCCCCGTCAGTTCCCGGCTGACGGGGACGCCGAGCGCGTACACGACGGTCGGGGCGACGTCGACCGCCTGCGCCTGAACGGACGTCGCGACGACGACGGCCGGTCCGGCGATCGCGAGCAGGCCGCGGCCCGGCGTGTCGACGCGTCCGGGCTCCATCACCACCACCACGAGTTCCCCCTCGTGCGGCGTGAAGGCCGGCGCGAGCAGACCGTCGAGGAACGCATAGTACGCGCGCAAGGCGTCGAGCCGGGCCGCAAGCGCCGACGGCGCCAGGGCCGCCTCGCCCGACCCGCCGAGCAGCGCGTGCTGCGCGATGTCGAGTCCGGGCAAGTACAGGGCGTCGAGATCGGCCGGCGGTCCCGGGAGCGCGGCATTGACGGCGGCGAGCGTCGCGTCGAGCTCCGCCGATCGCTTCAGCACGGCGGCCGTCGGGCCGTCGGCAATCGCGTCGAAGGCGCGGGCGGCGCGCGCGACCGCCTCGGCGCGCAGCGCCGGCCAGCGGCGGCGCAGCGGGTCGTACAGCGCGGCGGGGGCGATTTCGGCGTCGAGCGGACCTCCGCGTTCGAGCCGGAGGATCGCGCGATCGGTCAGGACGACCCCGCCCGTCGCGGGCGCCGGCCAGCTCGCCCACCAGTTCACGACGGCGGCCCGGAGTCCCGCGCCGGCGGCCACTTCCCAGAGCGTCTTCACGCGCCGTTCGTCGCGCCTGACGATCGCGGGCCGCGTGAGCCGCAGCAGGTCGGTCGCGGCGCGCACGAGGTCTCCCGCCGTCCCGGCGCCGCCGGCGATCCGCCCCTGGACGCCGGCGACGCGCCGCGTCTCGAGCGCCGTCACGCCGTGGACGGCCGGCGGCTCCCCCGTCGCGATCGTCGTCCAGGCCCGCGCCGGGTCGCGCGTGTCGGCCGCGGCCAGGTGCGCTCGCGCGCCGCGCAGCAGCGCCGTGAACGCGGGCAGCTGCCCGGCGCCGGTGAGCTGCTGCAGTACGTGCTCGTCGACGCCGTCGATGGCGACCACGCGCACGCGTAGACCGGTCGACACGACCGTGAGCGGCGGCGCCGCGTCCGCGGCGGCGTCGGCCGGTGCCGTCCAGACGAGCAGCACGGCGGCCGCGACAAACGCCAGTGCGGCGGCCGCCATCGTTCCGCGCCACGACGGTTCGCGCCCGCGGGCGATCGCACCCTGGCTCGCACCTGCCGCGAGCACGCCGCTCGTCGCGATGCGCACCGCATGCCCGAGCAGCAGGCTGATGGCCACGGCGAGCACCAGCGCGAGCGCGGTGGGGCCGGCGGCGTGCCATCCCGTATTGGCCGTTCGCCACCAGAGCGTCAGATAGGCGAGCGACGCCGCGGAGACGAGCGCGCCGGCGCCGACCGCGATGGTACGGGCGCGGCCCGGGCGCGCGCGCACGGTGGACGGCCCGACGAGCAGGCGCGCCGTCAGGCAGACCGCCAGCGAGACGACGGTCGTGGCCGCGCCGAACAGCGCGCCGAGGTACAAGGCGAGCACCGCCGCATCGCGCGCCCCCGTGACCAGCCCGGGCAGCCGCGCGTCGAGGCCGATCGCCGCGGCCGGTCCGAGCAGGATGCCGGCGAGGATGCCGACCCGCACGCTCGCGAGTCCGGCCAGCGCGATCGGCGTCCGCGATCGGCGGGCGGGCCCGAGTACGAACCTGTCGACGCCGGCGTCCAGGTAGCCGAGCGTACGAAGCTGCTGCCGCAGCTCGTCCACGCGGGTGTCGCGCGGCTCGTTCGTCACAGCCGCCTCGAGGCCACGAACGCCGACAGCTCGCGCAGACGATCGGCCTGGCCGCCGAACGGGGCGAGTGCGCGGTCCGCCGTCTGGCACAGCTCGAGCGCGAGCTGGCGCGCGCCGGCGACCCCGCTGAACGAAACGAACGTCGTCTTGCGGGCGTCCTCGCGCACCGCCTTGCCGGTCTGTGCGGGATCGCCCTCGACGTCGAGCAGGTCGTCGACGATCTGGAAGGCGAGGCCGAGATTCTTCGCGTAGGCGGCGAGCGCGGCGACCGGTTCTCCCGCGGCCCCCCCGACGAGCGCTCCCGCGGTGGCTGCGGCGACGAACAGCGCCCCTGTCTTGCCGCGATGGATGCGCTCGAGCGCCTCGAAGGTGATCTGGTGCTCGGTCGCGAGCAGGTCGAGTGCCTGACCGCCGGTGAGGCCGGCCGGGCCGATCGCGTCCGATGCGAGCGACGCCAGCCGCGAGGCGAGCGGCGGCTCGTACCGGCGCGCGATCGTGCCGTACGCGAGGTTCAGCAGCGCAAACGCGGCAAGGATCGCGATCGACTCGCCGAATTCCCGATGGTTCGCCGGCCGTCCGCGCCGCAGCGGCGCATCGTCCATCGAGGGCAGATCGTCGAGGATCAGCGAGGCCGAGTGCACCAGCTCGATGGCGGCCGCCGCCGGCACCGCCGCGGCGCTGTCGACGCCGCACAATTCGGCGCACAGCAGCGTCAGGACGGCGCGCACCTGCTTCGAGGGGGCGAGCGCGGTGTAGGCCATCGCGCGCTCGACCGCCGCCTCGCCCGGCGGGACGATCCGGTGCAGTTCCGCCGACACGCGCTGCTGATAATCGGCGAAGAAGCGGGGCAGGGCGCTCATCGTCGGTGGCCGGGCGCGTGGCCGAACACCAGCATGTATTGATACCGCAGGAACGTCTCGCGCGAGAGCAGGTCGAGCCCCGCCGCCCGCGCGTCCTCGATGGCGCGCCCCGGATCGCTCCGTTCGTCCATGGCCGGCCCCGGGCCGCCGCCGTCCCGTTTGAAGTCGACGATCCCGATTCGGCCACCAGGCTTCAGCGAGCGGTCGATCTTGCGCAGCAGCTCGATCGGCTGTTCCACTTCCCAGTACGTGTCGACCATCAGGACCGCATCGATGGAGCCGTCCGGCAGATGGGGGTCGCGCGCCGTCCCGAGCACCGTCCGGACGTTTCGCAGTCCTTCGCGCTGCACGCGCCGGTCCACGGCTTCGATCATCTGGCGCTGGATGTCTTCCGCGTAGACCACGCCGTTCGGGCCCACGCGCCGCGCGAGCCGAATCGTGAACCAGCCGCTGCCGGCCCCGAGATCCGCGACCACGCTGCCGTCGCCGATCCCGAGCGCGTCCATGATTCGATCGGGCTGCTGCCAGACGTCGCGGTCCGGACCTTCGAGCAGTCCCAGCTCCTCGGGTGGGAACAGGCGCGCGTGCTGGGCCGCGAGGGTCGTCGCGCCGAGCAGGATCGACAGCGCGACGGCAGCGAACCGCAGCAGGGAAGGGCGCCGTGGCCGGCGGGCGGTCATCGTCTTCGGGTGGACGCGCGCGCCGCGCGCGGGCGCACGCTGGTGGTTCGGGCCGCGCCGGCGCGGCGGCCGGCGACGCCTGGCGATGTCATCGCTTCCGGCGCCAGGATCGCGTCGAGCCGATCGTCGGGCAGCAGATGCCGCTCGCGCACGAGGTCGCGGACGGGCCGTCCCGTCGCGACCGACGCTTTCGCGACGTCCGCTGTCGCCGCGTAACCGATGTACGGACTCAGGGCCGTGGCGACGGCCGTGCTGCGGTCGAGCAGTTCGCGGCAGCGCGCCTCGTCGGCGGTGATCCCGACGATACAGCGCGACGCGAACACGCGCATCGCCTGCCGCAGGATGGCGGTCGCGTGCAAGGCGTTCCACGCGATGACCGGCATCATGACGTTCAGTTCGAGCTGTCCGGCGTCTGCGGCGGCCAGGATCGCCGCGTCGCAGCCGATCGCCTGGAAGCACACCTGGTTGACCATTTCGGGAATGGACGGATTCACCTTGCCCGGCATGATCGACGAGCCGGGCTGCACGGCCGGGAGCATGATTTCGGCGATGCCGGCGCGCGGCCCCATGCTCAACAGCCGCAGGTCCGACGCGATCTTCCCCAGTTCGACGGCGAGCCGCCGCAGCGCGCCGGAATACGCGAGCACGTCCCCCATGCTCTGTGTGACGCGGAAGCGGTTGCGCGCGGGATGCAGCGCGAGCGCCGAGAAGCGCGCGAGGTTCGCCACGGCACGCCGCGTGAACTCGTCGCCCGCATTCAGCCCTGTCCCGACGGCGGTTGCCCCGAGGTTCAACTCGTGCAGCGACCCGGCGGCATGCGCCACCTCGCTGGCCGCCTGCGCGACGTTGTCGGCGTAGCCGCTGAATTCCTGGCCGAGCGTGATCGGCACCGCGTCCTGCAGGTGCGTCCGCCCGGTCTTGATCACGCCTGCAAACGCGCGTGCCTTCTCGCGCAGCGCGTCGGTCAGCTCCCCCGCAGCGTCGCGCAAGCCCCCCAGCATCAGCAGCAGCGCGAGCCGCGTCGACGTCGGGAACACGTCGTTGGTCGACTGTCCCATGTTGACGTGATCGTTCGGGTGCACGCGGGTGTAGTCGCCGCGCGTGCCCCCCATCAGCTCGGCGGCGCGGTTGGCGAGCACCTCGTTCGTGTTCATGTTGTGCGACGTCCCGGCCCCCGCCTGGTACACGTCGACGACGAACTGATCGCGGAAGCCGCCGGCCAGGACTTCGTCCGCCGCCCGCACGATCGCCTGCGCCACGGTCGCGTCGAGCCGGTCGAGCGAGGCGTTCGCTTCGGCGCACGCCTTTTTCACGAGCACGGTGGCGGTGACGAGCTCCGCGGGCGCGTGCAGGCCGCTGATGGGAAAGTTCTCGACGGCGCGCTGGGTCTGTACGCCGTAGTACGCACCGGCCGGCACGCGCAGCGCCCCGAGCGAATCGCGCTCGACGCGCGTCGCCTGTTCGCCGCGCTTCCGCACGGCACGCGCTGGCGGCCGTTGCCGGCCCGGTTTCGCCCGCATCTTCGTGGTTCAATTATACTTCTGCGGATGCTCCCGTCTTTTCGCGACAGCCTGATCGACCTGATCACGAGAACGTCCACGGACCTCCCGCCCGACGTCCGTGCCGCCATGGCCACGGCGCTCGCGACCGAAGAGCCCGCGACGCGCGGAGGGCAGGCCCTCACGATCATCGCGCAGAACATCGACGAGGCGGCCTCGTGCGAGGGGCCGATCTGCCAGGACACCGGCATGCCGACCTTCGAGGTGCGCGTGCCGGTCGGAGCCAACCAGATCTGGATGCGTCAGGAGATTCGCGAGGCGATCGCCGAAGCCACCCGACGCGGCAAGCTGCGGCCCAACTCCGTCGACCCGATCACTGGCGAGAACTCCGGCAACAACCTCGGGCCCGGCACGCCCATCATTCATTTCGATCAGTGGGAAGCGGACGAGATCGAGGTGAAGCTGATTCTCAAGGGGGGCGGCTGCGAGAACACCAACGCGCAGTACGCGCTCCCGGCCGAGCTCGATCACCTCGGGCGCGCCGATCGGACGCTCGACGGCGTCCGCAAGTGCATCCTCCACGCGATCTGGAAGGCGCAGGGCAAGGGCTGCAGCCCGGGCGCCGTCGGCGTCTGCGTCGGCGGCGATCGCACGTCGGGCTATCTGCACGCGAAGGAACAGCTGTTCCGGACGCTCGACGACGTGAATCCGGACGACCGGCTGGCCGGACTCGAGCGCGCGATCATGGAGACGGCCAACCAGTTGACCGTCGGGCCCATGGGGTTCGGCGGCCGCACGTCGCTCATCGGCTGCAAGATCGGCGTGCTCAATCGTCTGCCCGCGAGCTACTTCGTGTCGATCGCCTATGACTGCTGGGCCTTCCGCCGGCTGGGCGTGCGGCTCGACGCGCGGACGGGTGAGATCCGCGCCTGGCTGTACCGCGACGCGGCCACGCCGTCGCGTGCGATGCTCACGCCGGAGCAGGTGGCGGCCGGCTTTCCGCCGACCGGCCGCGAAGTGCGGTTGACGGCGCCCGTTTCGGAAGAGCAGGTCCGAGCCTTGAACGTCGGCGACGTCGTCCTGATCTCCGGCCGCGTGTTCACCGGCCGCGACGCCGTCCACTCGCACCTGATGAAGCACGAGCCGCCGGTGGACCTGCGCGGCGCGGTCCTCTATCACTGCGGACCCGTCGTCGCGCGCGACGACGCGGCCTCTGGCGGCGAACAATGGAAGGTGACCGCGGCGGGTCCGACGACGAGCATTCGCGAGGAGCCCTATCAGGCCGACATCATCGAGCGCTACGGCGTCCGGGTGGTGATCGGCAAGGGGGGGATGGGGCGGAAGACGCTGGCCGGCCTGCAGCGCTCGGGGGCGGTGTACCTCAACGCCATCGGGGGGGCCGCGCAGTTCTACGCGCGCTGCATCCGCCGGGTCGCCGGCGTCTCGCTGCTGCAGTTCGGCACGCCCGAGGCCCTCTGGCACCTCGACGTCGAGGACTTTCCCGCGATTGTGACCATGGACGCGCACGGCCGGAGCCTGCACGAGGACGTGGAGCGGGCCTCGGGGGAGCGCCTCGAAGCCGCCCGGGCCTAGGGACGGCTGCGGCGCACGCCCCGAACGGGGTATAATCTTTCTATGATCAACGTCACCCCTACGGCTGCTTCCAAGATCAACGAGTTGCTGACCGAGGAAAACAAGAACGGCGCCGGCCTGCGCGTTTTCGTGCAGGGGGGCGGCTGCTCCGGCTTCCAGTACGGGCTGATGATCGACGAGGGAGAGGGTGATACCTCGACCGATGCCGTCATCCAGTCGAACGGCGTGAAGCTGCTCGTCGATCCGATCAGTGCGCGCTATCTGAAGGGCGCCGAAGTCGATTTCGTCGACAACATCACCGGCGGCGGGTTCACGATCAAGAATCCGAACGCCAAGTCGACCTGCGGCTGCGGTTCTTCCTTCAGCGTCTAGCCTGCTCTCTGCGGGTGCTGAGGGCCGGGGTCCGCTGAACGTGGTGTCCGCCAGAAGAGCCCGTCAGCGCCCGGACGCTGGCCGTCAGCATCCGTGATCGATCTGCACCTGCACACGACCGCGTCGGACGGCGCGCTCTCTCCTGCGGCGCTGGTGCGTCGCGCCGCGCTCGCGGGCCTCACCGTCATCAGCATCACCGACCACGACACGACCGCGGGGATCGCGCCGGCAGCGGCCGCCGCGCGCACCGCGCACCTGGCGCTCGTGCCCGGCATCGAGATTACCGCCGTCACCGAGGCGCGCGACCTCCACATGCTCGGCTACTTCATCGATCCGGATGCGCCGGCGCTCGCGGCGTTTCTCGTCACGCAGCGGACCGATCGCGTCCGGCGCGTCTCGCAGATGGCCCAGCGGCTCATGTCGCTCGGGTGCGCCATCGATGCGGCGCCGATCCTGGCGGACGCCTCCAGAGGGCGCAGCGTCGGCCGGCCGCAGCTCGCGGCCGCCCTCGTCGCCGCCGGGCACGTCCGCTCGCGCGAGGAGGCGTTCGCGCGGTATCTCGACTTTCGCGGTCCGGCGTTCGTGCCGCGCCGCGGTCCGCCGCCCGAGGCGGTGATTGCCATCGTGCACGACGCTGGCGGCCTCGCCTCGCTGGCGCATCCCGGCCCCTCGCGCAGCGATCACCTGATTCCGGCGCTCGTCGACGCCGGCCTCGACGCGCTCGAGGTGCGCCACTCCGATCACGACGACGCCACGGAGAACCGCTACCGGGCGCTGGCGGAGAAGTACTCGCTGCTCGTGACCGGCGGTTCCGATTTCCACGACGACGTCGGCCATCGTCAGGGCGGGTTGGGGCGCGTCACGTTGCCGGCCAGCGACTTCGCGCGCCTGAACGCGCGCCGGGCCTGATGCCGGCACCGCCGGCGCTCCGGATCGCCGGCCTCACCAGGCGGTATCAGGCCGTCCAGCCGCTGCGAATCCGCGATCTGACGGTTGCGCCCGGCGAGCGCGTCGCGCTGTCCGGCCTGGACGCCGGCGCCGCCGAAGCGCTCGTCAACCTGGTGACGGGCGCGTCGCTCCCCGACGAAGGGGAGGTCGTCGTCCTGGGGCAGGCGACCAGCGCGATTACCGCCGGCGACGACTGGCTCGCCTCGCTCGACCGCTTCGGCATCGTCACGCCGCGCGCCGTGCTGCTGGAGGGATCGACGCTGCTGCAGAACGTCGCGCTGCCGTTGTCGCTCGAGATCGAGCCGATGCCCGCCAGCCTTTCGGCGGAGGCGTCGTCGCTGGCGCGGGAGGCGGGGATCGACGAGCGCTGGTTCGGGGAGCCGGTCGGCCGCACGCCGGAGGCGGTTCGCGCGCGCGTGCATCTGGCGCGTGCGGTGGCGCTCTCGCCGGCGCTGCTGTTGCTCGAGCATCCGACGGCGGCCGTGCCGGAGGCGGATCGCGCGGCCTTCGCCGAAGACGCGGCCCGCGTGCTGGAGCGCCGCGGACTCACCACGGTGATTGTCTCGGAAGACGTGGCATTCACGCTCCGCGTCGCGCACCGGCGGCTCGCGCTGCAGCGGGGCACCGGCGTCCTCGTGCCGCAGCGGGAGCGCAAGGGATGGTTCCGGTGAAGCGGCTGATCCTGTTCGACATCGACGGCACGCTCGTGCTGACCGGCGGCGCCGGCCTGCGGGCGATGAACCGCGCGTGCGAGGACCTCGTCGGCCACGGGCACGCGCTCGAGGGGATCCCGCTCGCCGGGCGCACCGACTGGATCATCCTGCAGGACGCGGCCGCGCGGATCGGACGGACGCTCGATGCCGGCTTGATGCACGAACTGCGCGGCCGCTACGTCCAGCATCTGCAGGAGGAGATCGAGCTGCCGGGACGCGGCGTGAAGGCGGTGATGCCCGGCATTCGCCAGCTGCTCGAGGCGCTCGCCCCCCGGCCCGACGTGGCGCTCGGCCTGCTGACGGGCAACTTCGTCGAAGGGGCGCGCATCAAACTGGCGCACTTCGGCCTCTGGCAGTACTTCCGCTGCGGCGCCTACGGCGACGATGCGTCCGATCGGAACGCGCTGGTGCCGGTCGCCATCGCGCGGGCTCGCGCCTGCGGGGCGGCCGACGTGCCGCCCGGCGACGTCATCGTGGTCGGCGACACGCCGTACGACGTCGCGTGCGCGCTGGCGGCCGGCGCCGTGCCGGTCGGCGTCGCGACCGGTTCATCGACCGTCGACGCGCTACGCGCGAGCGGAGCCGGGATCGTGTTTCAGGATCTCGGCGATACGCAGGCGTTTCTCGATCTGTTGTCGGGCGGGTCGTCGACCAGTGGTCCGGCGCTCACGCCCCGAGTCTGACGGAGCGTGAGCGGTCGGACGCCGATCGACGGCTCATCGCCGCGGAACGGCCGCTTCGAAGTTCAGCCTCGACGCCACATGCGTGAGCGCCTCGTCGGCGTTCTTCTCGTCCTGAAGCGTCCAGTCAATCAGCTGTACCGCTTCGTTGCGTCCAAGCACGCGCGCCCACGCGCGCAGCGTGCCGTACTCGGCGATCTCGTAATGTTCGGCGCACTGCGCCGCCGCGATCAGCGCCGCGTCCTTGACGGGTGCATCCGCATCGAGATCGATCACGTCGTCGCCGGCGCTGATGATCCCCTTGATGTTGGCGTTCGTATCGGCGTTCGGCTTCTCGTCGATCAGGCCGAAGAGCCGCTCGACGCGCTCCACGTGCGTTTCGGTTTCCTTGAGGTGCGCATCGAACGCCTGCTTCAGGTCCGGCGCGCTCGCCGCTTTCGACAGCTTCGGCAGGGCCTTGGTGAGGCGCTGTTCGGCGTCGTAGACGTACCGGATTTTCTGGATGAACAAGTCGTTGAGGGATCGGGGTGTGGCCATGTGACCTCCTGTGGATGTGCGGTGCGAAACGGAACGCGGTGGCGTTCGCAAGGCGCACGCCATCGCATACCGTTCAGGCGCGGCGCACGCCGGCGGGTCGATCCCGTGTCAGCTCCGCAGGAGCGGGGTGGCATGTCGTCTGCACCCGTACGCGGCATCGGCCTCCACGCGGCATTCCCGGGGTGAACCCTGCAGAACAGACATCCGCGTGCGTCATCGATGGCCGATCGAAAGGAGCATCAGCGATGAAGCGACTCGCAATGGCATGTTGCGCGACGGCCGCGCTCGCGTGGGCGATGCCGGCGGCAGCGCAGACGTACGGCTCGAGCCAGCAGAACATGAGCAACCAGAAGCAGATCACCGTGACCGGCTGCCTGGAGCAGAACAAGAGCGGCGGGTTCTGGCTCACGAACGCCACGCCGAGCCCGGCCACGGCCCCCACGGCGAAGAGCCAGACGGCGACGGGGACGAGCGGCACGATGTCGAACACCTCGAAGGATATCTCGCAGGCGATCGCGTGGAACCTGAAGGGTGGCAACAACCTCGACTCGCACCTCGGCCAGAAGGTCTCGGTCAAGGGGCAGGCCAAGGACGACACCAGCGGCGATCAATTGAAGAGTGCGTCGGGCAGCGAGCAGCAGCAGGCACGCGACTTCGACGTCAGCTCGGTCAAGATGATTGCGTCGACGTGCGGCGGCTAGCGCGGGCTGGCGGAAGCGCCTGGGAGTCGAACCCAGCCCTCCCGCTCAACGCGGGAGACAACCGGTTTTGAAGACCGGGAGGGCCACCGGGCCCCGTTCGCTTCCGAAGAGATCGTCGGCCGTGGATCGCCGGACGCCGTGGCGTTCGCACCAGCGATTCGCGGCCGAGCCATTGTGTACGGGGCGGGTAAAAAAGGAAACGGGGCGCCGAAGCGCCCCGTTTGGGAGGGCACGACCGAGGCCGCGCTCAGCCTTCGATTAACCGCACGTCGCCCGCGCGGGGTCCCTTGCCCGACTCCTCGGGGGTGAACTCGACGCGCTGCCCCTCGCGCAGCAGCTCGAACACGGCGCCCCGGACGGAGCTGCGGTGAAAAAAGTGCTCGATCCCGCTCTCGTCCCGAATGAACCCGAAGCCCTTGTCGATCAATAGTCGAGCGATCGTCCCGGTTGGCATAACCCGCGTCCTCCGATGAACGGCACCCCCAGGATTATCCTGGAGGCTCGACAAGCCGAGTGCAGGAGACAGGGCCGGGAGGCGCGGCCCGAGAACCACCGAGGCGCCGACGACCTTCCGAATCTCGCCGCGACCCACGCGCCGCCGGCCCGGTCCGCCAGCGCACGCTGAGCTTGAAATCGGGGCCAGTCTAGGGAACATTCCGCCCGAAGTCAAGAAATGATAGGAGTTACGGAGAATGCCCCCCCGGCGCGAGCGGCCATCTACTATCGTCAATCGTACTCGAGACGTGTCGCGTTGAGGGGCACCCGATGACGCCGGCCGTCGTGCTCGCCGCGGGACGATCCAGCCGCATCGGGACGCCGAAGGCGCTGCTGACCGACGGCGAGGGCTGCCGCTTCGTTTCCCGGATCCTCGCGACACTCGAACGCGCCGGCGTCGATGGCGCGGTCGTCGTCGTCCGGGCGGGGGATTGGGAGGTGAGCGGCGAGGTCGCGCGCGCGGCGCCATTCGCGACGGCGGTGGAGAACGAGCATCCGGATCGCGGGCAGCTCTCGTCGCTGGTGGTGGGGCTCGCGGCGGTGGATCGTCCGGGCATCGACGGCGTCCTGGTGACGCTCGTCGACGTGCCGCTCGTCCGCGCGTCGACGGTCGCCGCGCTGCTCGCGCGGGCGCGTGCGGAGCCCGCCGGCGTGATCCGCCCCGCGTTCGCGGGCCGGCACGGGCATCCGGTCATCTTTCCACGCGCGCTGTTCGAACCGCTGCGGCATGCGGAGAGCGCGAAGGCCGTGGTCCAGCAGCATGCGGCGCTCGTCCGCGACGTCGAGGTCGATGATGCCGGATGCGTCGAGGACGTGGATACGCCGGCGGACTATGCGCGGCTGTTCGGTCGTCCCCCGCGGTGAGGCCAGGCGACCAGTGTGGGTCAGGGCTCGATGCGACTTTGACCGTCTTGCGGCTGCGCGGTAGAATGAGGGTTCGCCTGTCCAAGAATGGGCCTGTAGCGCAGTTGGGAGCGCGCCTGAATGGCATTCAGGAGGTCACCGGTTCGATCCCGGTCAGGTCCACCAAACTACTCTTCACAAGCTATTGATAAATAACGACTTGCTTGGCTTTGTAATGTCAAGCGAGTTGGGCTTAGCGGAGGCGATGCTCGTAGGGGGCAGATAGGGGGCGCGTAAACGGCGCTCTGCATTGCGCTCGCTGCGGTCGTGAGATTCGCATCGCGGCGTCTGTTTCGGGGCGTCTTGTGGTGCGCGGAGCGGTCAAAAACAGCATTCTGGCGCGCTGTCGAGACGTGAGGATTGACACATTCGCGACGTTTTGTTCACGAATTTCAGCGTCTCGTCGGCTCGTGTGATTCACGTCGTTTCTGTTGGTCGCTTTGCGAGTTCAGTGAGCAGACTTTGGACCGCAGATGAGGAGCGCAAAACCTCCTCGGTCATCGGTTAACATTCTCGCGATGCATTCTCGTTCGGTTGCCGCTCATCCCAGCGCGCAGGAGCTGACGGCGTTCGTGCCAAAGGTCGTCGGAGAAATCTCCGATCACCAAAAGGATTTGCCACGAATCGCTCGCGATCCGAAGCTGACAGCCGCCATCGAAGCGGCATTGCGAGACATCCCAACGACCCACGATCTTTACTGCCACGATTCACGTGCGCTCGACTTCATCGCATCCGAGAGCGTGCATTTGGTTGTAACGTCTCCGCCCTATTGGACGCTAAAGGAATATCGGCAATCCGACGGCCAGCTTGGTTATGTTGCCGACTACGAGCAATTCTTGCTGGAACTCGACAAGGTGTGGGAGCACTGCTTCCGCGTTCTGGTCCCGGGCGGCAGGCTGATTGTGAATGTCGGTGATGTCTGTCTCTCTCGCCGCAAGAATGAAGGAAGACACACCGTAGTCCCGCTGCATGCGTCGATACAGGAGCACACCAGACGCATCGGATTTGACAATCTCGCCCCGATCATTTGGCACAAAATCTCGAACGCCGCCTACGAGGTCGAGAACGGCGGCGGTGGGTTTCTGGGAAAGCCATACGAGCCTAACGCGGTCATCAAGAACGACATCGAGTTCATTCTGATGGAGCGGAAGCCCGGTGGTTATCGCAGTCCAACGCTTTCAACGCGAATCTTAAGTGTCATCTCCGCCGACAACTACCAACGCTGGTTTCAACAGATTTGGACCGGCCTGACGGGAGCATCAACAAAGCTCCACCCGGCTCCGTATCCAGTTGAATTGGCGGAACGGTTGATCCGGATGTTCAGCTTTGTTGGAGACACCGTTCTCGATCCGTTTGCAGGGACAGGAACCACAACGGTTGCAGCGGCGCAATGGGCGCGAAACAGCATCGGTGTCGAACTGGATTCTCACTATTTCGAATTGATCCGGAAGCGGCTCGCCGAAAGCACGACTGACCTTTACTCCCACGCGGACATCAGAATGCACCTCTAACATGCCTGACCTTGACGCACGTCTGGGAAAAGCTGTCGCGTATTTTTGGAACGTTCGAGATGCCCAAGGCGGCAAGCAGAGTGACTCCAGTGGACGAGGAAAGGTCACTGGCGGTCGGCACTGCGACGGGTTTGCCCATCTCATCAAGGAACTCTTGATCGAGAGCGGGATTCCGGATGCGATGGTCTTCCACAAAGGCAGAACGCGTGGACTCGACGCGGAGCCTATCCAACAGAAGGATCTTAAGAGCCAAGCCGAAGTGAGGCGCGGAACGGAAGTTCCCGGTTTCTTTCGTGCGACCAAAGATTGGGACTTGGTCGCCGTCGTTGATGACCAGTTGATCGCAACGGTGGAATTCAAGAGTCAAGTTGGACCTTCGTTCGGTAACAACGTCAACAATCGCGCCGAAGAGTCGCTCGGAAACGCGGTCGATTTGTGGACTGCCTACCGGGAGGGTGCGTTCGCGCCGTCAGCGAGACCTTGGCTCGGTTACTTCATGCTCCTTGAAGAGGCCACCGCGTCAACGACGCCGGTCAGTGTGCGGCAGCCACATTTCAAGGTGTTCTCGGAGTTCCTGAATGCCTCCTACGCGAAACGCTACGAGCTCCTGTGCCAGCGTCTCGTGCGCGAGCGGCTCTACAACGGTGCCTGCCTCGTCTTGTCTGATGCGAAGCGCGGAATTAAAGGGGGCTTCCGAGAGCCAAATACTGAAGTTGGGTTCAGAGCGTTTGCCGCATCACTGATGGGCCATGCGATGGCTTTTGCGAAAACCCGACGCGAGTAACGGCATGCAGCTCTCGGATGTGATCGACGCCGTCGCGACAAGAAAGGCCACCGATTCAGGTCGATTGGCCCCGCTGGCGAATTTCGCGGTTGAGCAGTTGGCTCAGTATGGACTGCCTGATGTGCGTGGCGGAAGCGGCGGCGAGTTAGTTGTGAACGGACTTGGCCGATCCAAAGCGTGGGACGTGGCGTATGAGTATGCTGGCAAGTTCCGCCTCTTGGTGTCACTGAAGTCGATTTGGAAGAACGCTGGCGGATCAATTCCAAATCGTTTGGACGATCTCATGGGCGAGGCCGCCAACGTTCAGCAGGTTTCCCCCGAGCTCGTAATTGGCTACATCCTCGTTTTTGACGCCGCGGCGGATAGCGTCCGTAAGGACGGTGACCGCTGGTCAGCATTTTTTGAGGCAGCGGTGAAACGCATCGCCGTCCGCGGTGCTCCGCTGTGGAATCAGGGCCTCTTGGAAGCGAGCTGGTTTATCCACATCGATTCCGCCAAGCCTGCCGGAGCCCGGTTGGTAGATCCGACGACGGCCGGAGCAGAGGGAGCAGACTTCTTCAAATCGCTGCTGAAGAAGTTGAAACAACGCGAACCGGCCATCCGATTTACCCGTGACGTTGATTCACTGTAGACAGGGCGGCAAAGGAGGCGAATGGCTGAGGGTGGTAGCGCACTAATTGAACAACTGAACGAGCAGCGCCGCAAGGTCGATTACGACACGTTTGACATCACCGTCAAACAACTGATGGAGATGGTGGCGGAACGCAACATCGACGTGGCTCCGGTATATCAGCGCCACTTTCGCTGGAAGGCAGACCGACAGTCTCAATACATCGAATCGGTGTTGTTGGGAATTCCCGTTCCGAGTCTTTTTATGGCTGCCAATGCGGACGGCACTTGGGAATTGGTCGATGGACTCCAGCGGTTGAACACCCTCGCACATTTCGCAGGATCTGACGAAGTAAGACGGCAAATGGGGTTTAGCGATTCCCTTCGGCTGGAGGGGCTCGACAAGCTGAGCGAGTTTAACGGCCTAACGTTTGAGGATCTTCCCCAAGCTACGCGGATGCAGTTCGTCTTGAAGGGGATTAAGGTGATCACCATCACGGACAAGAGCGATGCAGGGGTGCGCTTCGATGTCTTCGAGCGATTAAACAAAGGCGGAATCGCTCTCACTGCTCAGGAAATTCGAGCCTGCGTCTACCGAGGTGAATTCAACGATTTTCTCGACACACTCTCAGAGAACAAACTCTTTAGTCAGGTCGTCCTGATTCCACCGGACCGCCAAAAAGACGGAACTCCGCAGGAGATGGTCTTGCGGTTTTTTGCTTTCCTGAACGGCTACAAGCAGTTCGAGCATAGCGTAGTGAGTTTCTTGAACGACTACATGAAGGCGGCGGGCAAGGACTTCGATTACGCTCACGGACGCCAGATTTTCACAAAGACGTTTAAGCAGCTTGCAAAGGCGTTTCCTCATGGCATTCGCCGGGGGCGCAATGCAACTCCGATCAACTTGTTCGAGGCGGTCGCCGTTGGCGCTGCTTTGGCGGTTCAGCAAAACGGGCAGATTAGGGTCCCCCGATCTGATGCGTGGTTAACTGATGCGGCTTTCGTCCGAGCGACGACCGAGGGAACAAACAACCGCCGTCAAGTAAAGCTTCGCATCGAACATAGCCTCATCCACTTCGGTGGGACTCCATAGGCCGTGTTTGCTCAGGCGGGAGTGGAAGTGGCGAAGCGAATCCATCACATTCGCCTCGCACTTAATGAGATCGACGCCAGTATTGCGAGCGCCGGGCACCCCAAAGAGGTCGCCTTAAACGCGAAGGGGCTGATCTTCGTTCAGCTTTATGCGGTCTACGAATACTGCGTTAACGCCGCTTTTCAGGCGGCTCTAAGCACCATCCGCAGTCATCTCCTGACCTGCGACAGGGTTCATCCAGAGTTAATCAGTCTCGCGCTGCACCCTGCATTTGAAGGTCTTGCCGACACTCCTAAAAAGAGCGAGAGATGGCTTCGACGTGCCGAGATCGTCAGGAAGGCGATAAGCGCGGACCCGTTGATACTGGGGAACACGTTCCCCGGAGATGAGAATAAGATGCGCGTTGAACAGGTCGAGACTGTCTTCGCGGTCCTTCGGGTCGCTCAGCCCGCTGTGAATGATCCGAGGCTTCCTCTAGCGATAAAGGAGTTGGTAGAACTCAGGAACGGTGTCGCTCATGGGCTCGTCTCCGCCGACGAGATCGGCAAACGGTTCAGCATCCCGGATCTTGCCAAGCGCACCGATGACATGGAGCGGTATTGCAACTACGTGCTTGCTGCGCTTGAAGAGCACGTTACCGACCCAGCAAATCTGCACCGATGACGACTTCGCGTCCGACAGTTGGACGTGACCGCCGATTCAAAGCGGATACGCTGAAGGTCGTTCGAGGCGGCGTCGGACGGCCTCAGCGGTGAAACCGGGTTCCGCCTTCGCGACGAAACGCGCGATTTTGCCGGCGTTCGTTTCAATCTCGATCTCCCAAGAAATCTTATTCCAGCCGGGTCGGATGGATACTCTGGCGATTGTCTTGAGCGTCTTCCAACGATTGATTGGTTTTCCTAACAGAGGATTACGCGGCAATTTGGCCATGCGAATGTTTCATTGAAATGGGCGCGGAGGATCAACAGCATCATCGTCGTCCTGACGCTAATCCCTCGTCCCGGCTACAAAAGCAATAAATAGATGACGGAGCGTCAGCCTTGGCGGGACCGTTCAAGCTGTCGGCACCATTCCTCAACCTCGGATTCATACCAGCCACGGAGGCTCCCCAACAGCACAACTGACGCTGGAAACTTAGCTTTGCATTGCAGTCTCCATATGGTTGTGCGGGACAATCCCGTCAGGCGCTTCACATCAGCGATACGGAGCACCCGAATCGGCGGCTGAACGCCAGCGTCTCGCTCGGCAGGTCCGCTGTCGTTTAGCGTTTGCAGTTTGGAAACAGTGGAACCGCTTTCGTGTTGCCGTGTCCTTGGTAACTTCACGCTGCCTCCCACGGATTAGCGCCGTCAAACATTTGTTTCCACGCGCCGCGCCAGAATCGCGCTCTCGCGGTGGCCGGACGACGCATCGTGGGCGGATGATGCACCCGGTTGCCCCCTGCACGCGAGGAGCGTAATATGACGCAAAGATGACGCGAAAACCGGTCGACCCGCTGGAGCTGGCCGGATTTGTGGACGAGAATGGGCGCGTAGATCCGCCATTGCCCTTGGTGCCGGGCTACAGACCCAAAACAGTTTGGTCACATTTGAATCGCGGCTTTCTTTGGGCAGGATGGGGCACGAAACCAGCGCGGGGTGCTGCGGTTCCGGATTTGCTGCGGTTCATTCGGCTCGTCGATGGAACTGATCGGCAAATCGCAGAGTTCGCCCGTCAGCATGGAGTGTTGCGATTCTGCAGACATGGCGTGCCGCTGACCCACTCAGGGGAGTTGCGGATCGCTGGCGAGAATCCGCGTTTCGCGCTCTGCAGCCCTCTGATACGCGGAGGGCGATTCTTCGAGCCATTTGCGTGGTGGCGTCGGATGGCGGCTGAGGCGAGGGCGATCTTGCGGATCTCTGCCAGACATCAGGCGGACGACACCGGCGACTATCGGGAGTGGCGCTTGCTGCGCGAGTCTCCCGTGCAACCGAAGATCAGGCGCGTCGTTGTGAATGGGTCCGCTCTAGAGAGAGAGCGTCTTTGGTTATTGGACTACGTCGATGTCTGGATGATGATCGCCAACGTCCGTCCCTACGGTTTCCGACTCGCACGAGGCGGGCTGAACGTTGGCTTGGCCGGTGGGCTTCCGGGGTCCCTTGCGATGCAGCTCTTATCGGCCGTAACGGGAACGTCGGGCCTCGCCGCGTGCGCAGGCTGCGGTAACTTCTTCACCGTCGAACGCAAGAGATCCCCGCGTCAGCATCGATACTGCTCGAACTGCGGACGACTGGCGTCAATGCGGGATGCGTCGAAGCGTTACCGGGCTAGGAAGCGCCAAAAGCAGCATTCCACGTAGACGCTGAATCGGGTCGGACGTTACGCGGAGGGGTCCGACGCAGTCGGAGAACTCCGCCGGCCTTGCAACCGCCCTGAGCTGGTCGCCCGTCATTGGCTCAGGATTCAGGGGTAGTAGCGTGGCTGTCAGCGGCGAGATTGGGGGCGTCCGCCATCGGATCACCCGATAATCACAGATTCTTCGCACCAGAAATGCTCAGGAATCACTTTTTACGGTCAGCAGGTTTTTGATCCAGCAATCTTCGAAAAAGTTGCGTGCCGCCATCGAGGTCAGAGGCCGGTCCTGCTGGACCGGTTTTTTGTCCGGGGGGTGGCGGCAACCGTTGCCCGGATTTCCGCTGCCGGAACGCACCGGGATCGCGCTACGCCGCATGCATTACAATCGCGGACTGCTGGCAGCGGACTGGAGGGGAAATGACGGAGCCGCGACGACGTATCGAAGAATCGTGGCACAAGCACAATGGCGGGTTAACGCTGTATTTGACCCGACACGACGAGGGAGCCGGACCGGTCTACAGAGTCGAGAATGTCTTGGGCGAGCAACTGTCGTGGAATAGCGAGGCGGAGGCAAAGAATCGAGCCGCAGAGGCTCTCCGTGCGCAGGGACATGTCTGTTCGCCAGAATGCAGCGGCTGGAAGCCGATTTCGAGCTGACTCGGCTGGATCGATAGCTCCAGAACAACTGATGACTGTCCCTGAACGCGTCGCCCAGTTCTTGACCCAGCGACGACCCGCGGCTTTCTGTGATCATTGCATCAAAGAGGCTTTGGGTCTTGAGCGCCATCAACAGGCACAACAGGCAACATCTGCTCTTGGGGCGGGTCCCGGCTATACGCGGGCAGAGGGCCGTTGCTCAGTCTGCGGTGAAATCCGTCTGGCCATCGCGGCAAACTGATCCGATACTTGATCCGGAGACGCCGATGGGCATCATCGATACGCTGAAAGACGCCGTCACTCTGGTTCAGAAGACCGACAACATCGATCTCATCAAGCAAATGCTGTCGATTCAGAGCCAAGCCATGGACATGCAGGAGGAGAATCGTTCGCTCCGGGAGCAGGTCAAAGCGCTGCAGAGCAAACTGACCTTCGCGGGAACGTTGCGCTTTGAAGCACCGCTATATTTTGCGGCTGACGACAAAACGCCCTTTTGTGCCAGATGTTGGGAATCGGATCAGCGAGCGATGCATTTAGCGGGCGATTGGAACGGCAGACGATGGGAATGTCACAAGTGCAAGACTGTTTACTTGTTGGACGGCACCGCCAGACCGGGCGTGGTGTTTTGATGTTGGGGAAGCCGGTCGGCTGATTTGAAGTGCCGGAAAAGACGCCCGATCATCGGACTAGTTCGTGCCGGTGAACGACAGGACGTTGGTGGAGTCGCCTGCCTTATTGAGAATCGACTTCAGCGTGCGCTCCCAAGCATCGAGTGCCTGACGCTTCTGCACGTCGTATTTGTTGCGGTCGTAAACACCAGTGATGTCGTCATCGACATGGTTCAGGATGCGCTTCAAGATAAAGCGATCCGCGTGGCCATGCTGCGTCAGGAGCGTCGCCACCGTTCTTCGGATGTCGTGAGGACGAAAATCGATGCCGGTTGCGTTTCGCAGCCGTTTGGTCGCACGCTGCTCCCACAGAAACGGACCTTCCCCGCGCGGTGAGGGGAACACCCACTGGGAAGGCTCGCGCAGCTCCCACTTCTTCTTCGCACGTCCCCTGTTTATCTCTGCTAGTCGAGCGTCTTGATGCTCCCGCCAATCCGTCAGAACTTGGACGGCGGTTTTTGTCAACGGAACACGGTGAGTGATGCCATTCTTCGCAAACTCGCGAGGAAGCGTCCACCAGCCTCCTTTGAGATCGAGATCGCACCAGCGCAGACGGTGCAGCTCGCCTCCACGGGCGACCGTCAGGAATCGCAGCTTGAGCAGCGTTCGAAATACGGGTGCGCCGGTTTCGGCGGCAGTCCACAGAGCGGCGATCTCGTCCGATGAAAGGACACGTTCTCGGCGCTGTTCCTTTCCCGGTCTCGCGATCCCCTCGCACGGATTGTCTGGTCGCCAATCGCGGGAGACGGCGAAACTGAACACGCTGCTGGCGAGTGCGAGGACGCGGTTCGCCAACACGGGAGCGCCTCCGTCCGCGATGGCTTCGACGAGAGCGCGAACGTCGGGTCTGGAGATGTCAGCAGCCTTAACGTGACGCCATTTCGGCAGCAGATGCTTGTTCATCATCCACGCGTAGTTGCGCCAGCTTTTCCGCTTCTTTGCGTGCTTGTCGATGAACTCCTTTGCGAGTTCTGCGAACGTCTTCGAACGCTGGGCGAACAGCTTCTCAGCGGCGGGATCTTTCCCGGCGGCGACATCGGCGAGGACCGCGCGCGCTCTGATGCGCGCATCGGCGAGCGAGACGGAAGACTCCTTGCCAATGCTGAAGCGACGTTTTCGCTTGTGGAATCGGTAATAGACCGTCCACGACTTTTTTCCCTCGGGCGTCACTCTCAAGCTAAAACACGGCAGCTTCTCATCCCAGTAGTCGATCTGTCGGGCAGGATCGGGACGAACTGTTTTCACCCACCGGTCGGTCATTCGGACTCGCGGCATTCGACCTCCAAAACGGCTAGGGGGCACGTAGGGGGCACGGTTTTGAAACTCTGCGAACGGACGAGCTACTAGTATAAACGACCGTAAACTATTGTGAAAGAAGATAGTTAGTCGTTTCTGACGGTCGCTGGCTGGGTCGGACGGTCGCGGCAGGTTTCGGGCGTTTTTTGAATGGCATTCAGGAGGTCACCGGTTCGATCCCGGTCAGGTCCACCAGCCTTCGCTCGCGCGAGCTTACGCCGAAGCGCGAGCTTCGGCCCGGCGAGCCGCGCGATCAATCTGCGCAGTCGTTGGGCATCGACGTCGATCAGAAGCGTGTTGGCGCCTTTGAAATCCTCGAAGAACCCGACACGGATCGATCCCATGACTCCGATCAGTGGACAGGCCGCGACTTCGTATCAGGCGAAGCCCCGACGCCGGTAGCCCCGCTCACGACGAACTCCTCGTCCAGCCCCGTTGCCCGAAGTAGGCGAGGGAGCGTTCCACTCCGGTGACGAAGGGAATCGGTCGCCATTCGAGCTCCGCGCGCGCGCGCGTCCCCGTGGGACGGGCATCGCGTTCGAGGAACTGCAGCAGGCTTCGCGGGATCATCGGAGGACGGCCCGTCAGCCGTGCCACCGGCTCGCCGATCGTGGCGATCGCATTCGCGAGCGCCAGCGGCATGATCCGCGGCACCCTCGCGCTCGAGGCCACGCGCACGACCGCCCGCGCGATGTCGATGAGCGGCTGATACGACTCCGTGAGGATGTAGCGCGCGCCGACCTCGGCGCGGCTCGCCGCCCGGATGTGCCCGTCGGCGACGTCTTCGCTGTACACGAGCGTCATGCCGCCGGGCAGCAGGGCGGGCACCTTGCGCAGGGCGAGGCCGACCAGAAGATCGTTGAGTCCACGCGTGAGGAACGGCGCCGGTCCGTAGACCCCGGACGGATGGAGGAACACGGCGGGCAGCCCCCGATCCAGCGCCGCCGTGACGATCCGGTCCGCTTCGCGCTTGGAGCGCTGGTAGGGCGTCCGGCCAGGCGTTCGATCGACGATGGGCTCGTCGAATGGAATGCCCGGTGCGGCGAGGAGGACGTCGTCCGTGCTGGTGTAGACGAACCGTTTGACGCCGGAAGCGAGCGCCGCCTCGACCACGTGACGGGTTCCCTCGGCGTTCACGCGCGTGAATTCCGCGGGGTCCCGGCGCCATTGTTCGGGGATCCCGGCGGCGTGGTAGACCGTGTCGCAGCCGTCGAAGGCGCCTCGCAGGGATGCGGCGTCCGTGACGTCGCCGAACACGGTCTGCACGCCCTCGGGCAGCACGTTCGACGTCCCTCGCATCCGCGAGTGGACCAGCGCGCGGATGTGGACGCCGTCGGCGGCCAGTCGCCGCGCGATGGCATTTCCGACCTGGCCGGTCGCGCCCGTAATCAGCACGCTCATGGGGCGGCGGGCTCCTGATCCCGCATGGACCAATTCGACAGGCGTAGCCGCACGCCGTCGGATTCGAGGGGTTACCCAGGCCAGAAGCGGCGGGCGTACGACAGGAACACGCCCCGCGGCGTGTACCGCCCGAGCATCGCGTTGAGCGCATTGGCGGCCCCCGGGATCACGGTCCGCCGCCCGCGTTCCAGACCGTCGATCGCCTCGCGCGCAACCCGCGCCGGGTCCACGAACAGCACGTCCGGAAGCCCTTCGAGGAGCCCCCCGAACGCCGTCTTCACCGGCCCGGGGCTCAACGCGGTGGCGGTCACGCCGGTGCCGTGCAGGTCGAGTCTCAGGCTGTCGGTGAAGTTGAGGACGAACGCCTTCGAGGCGCAGTAGGAGGCCTGGCGGGGCACCGGCATGAATCCGGAGACGGACGCGACGTTGAGGATGGCCCCTCGTCCGCGCCGCACCATGTCCGGAACGAAGGCGCCGCACAGCGCCACAACCGTTTCGACGTTCAGCCGGACGAGATCGATCTCGCGCGAGACGGGCAGCTCGTGAAAGCGGCCCACGGTGCCGATCCCCGCGTCGTTGACCAGGAGATCCACGATCTCGCCACGGGCAGCGATCGCCGACGCCAGCCCGTCGCGTTCGGACGCGTTTGCGAGGTTCATCGCGATCCACTCGGCTCGAACGCCGTATTCCTTGGCGATCGTCGCGGCCGCCTCGCGCAGGCGGTCGGCGCTACGCGCCACCAGCGGCGCGGCCCCTGCGGGCCAGCTCGCGGGCAATCGCGGCGCCGATCCCCGACGACGCGCCCGTCACCAGGGCGGTCCCGGTCGCCGGCGGCTGCTCGTCGAAGCGGGACATCAGGCCCTCCCCCTGTTGCCGGGCTCGATCGCGAAGCCGCGCGCGATGCCCTCCTTGCCGTCGCGGGTCGAGGGCCGCACGCGGTGCCTTCGGAAGAGGTGTACTATACTCCCCCGCCCTTCAAGGCGCGATCCTCTACCCGATGTGTGGCTCGATCGGTGGCGAGAACGGACGAGTGTGCCAGCACCCGGGGCAGGCGTATGTCGACAGGAGCATGATCGCCCAGACCGACACGCTCGCGGGGTGGCGACTGGCTGATCGTCTGCCTGCACCAGTCGTGCTGGTCGTACTCGGTGCTCTGTGCCTCGAGGTCGCCGCGTGTGGGTCGCCTGCGACGCCCGTCCACGCCGATCGCTCGTCCGCCGCGCTGGTCGAGCAGTTCAAGCGCGAGAAGGTCTTCTGGCGCCAGTTCGAGATCGCCAGACAGATCGTCGCGCGGCACGATCCGAGCGTCCTCCCACCGCTGGTGGACGGATTGCGTCAGGAAGACCGGCACGTCCGTGGAAACGTCGCGTTCATTTTCGCGAGCCTTCGAGATCCGCGCGGGTTCCAGACGATCACCGCAATTCTCCGTGACCGGTCGGACCGGCCGGCGGGGCAGGGCATTCCGGCCGCCTCGGGTGACGGTCGATACCATGCCTCGCGTCAAATTGCGGCGGACCGCTATTACGCGGCGCATCTGCTCGGGGATCTTCGCGATCCGCGTGCCGTCCCGATTCTCGTGCCGCTGCTCGACGATGACGAGGTCGATACGGTGGTGCCGTGGGCCTTGGCGCAGATCAACGACCCGCGTGCCATTGGCCCTCTGCTCGACGCGCTCGACGGCGAAGACCCGTCGATGCGCGTCCTGGCGATCGACGCGCTCGAGTCCCTCCACGCGAAACAGGCGGTGCCGCGGCTGATGTCGCTGCTGGACGACCACCGGCGATCCACCTTCGGGGCCCGGGTCTCGGTGTCGGATGCCGCACGGACGGCGATTGATGAATTGAAATGAATCCTCGCGCGCCTACGCCGTCAACGGCGTGCTCGCGTCGGGGTGCCGTCCGTACCAGGCCATCAGCGGCGACACCGTGATGCCGTGCAGCACGATCGAGACGGCAATCGCGGGACAGCAGCGCCGGCGACAGGCCGTGGTGAACGATGTACGCCAGGTAATAGACGGATCCGATCCCACGGATGCCAAACCAGCCGATGAGCGCGCGCTCCGCGCCACGGAGCGGCGAGCCGAGCAGACCGATCGACGTCGCAGCCGGGCGAATCACGACGAACAGCAGCACCTCGACGAGGAACAGCGACGCCGTGTCGGGGCTGGTGGCGGCTTCGATCCGCCGCTCAGGGTCGGTGATGAGGAACGACAGTTCGGGGACGTGATCGCGGTCCTGCTTCAGCTCCATCCAGCGCAGCGACACGCAGGCGCTCGACGAGCGTGGCGGCAATCGCCATCGCGCAGAGCACGAGGCCCGCTGTCAGATACCAGCCCGGTGCGGTCATGGGTGAGCCGCGCCGTTCAGTATTCGGTGAACATGCGCTGAATGTCGGCCGCGTCGTGGGTCTTCGTCAGCGCGAGCATGAGGAGAATGCGCGCCTTGACCGGCTGCAGGTCCTCGCCGGCGATCCAGTAGGCGAAGCGCGCGGCGTTCGGACCGGTCGCCGCACGGCGCCGGGCGGCAATCCGTCCGTTGCCCGTCCGCGTCGTGAAGACGACGAAGACCCCCTTGCTCATCGCGTACTGCAGCCCTTCCCCCTCCGTGCCGCTCGTCGCTCCCGCGCCGGCGGTGGCGACGACGATTCCTTTCGCGCCGAGATCGACCGCCGCTTTGATCAAGTCGCCGGGAGCGCCTTGATAGACCCAGATGACGTCGACGCGCGGCAGCTCGTGTACGCTCGAGACGTCGAACTCGCTCTGGCGGGTATGCCGCTTCAGATCGTCGCGGTAATACACGACGCGGTCGCTGTCCACGACGCCGAGGATGCCGTAGCGGCGGCTCTGGAACGTGTCGAGCCGCAGCGCGTCGGTCTTGGTCACTTCGCGGGCCGCGTTGATTTCGTCGTTCAGCACCACGAGCACGCCGCGCCCCCGCGACGCCGGGTCGCCCGCCACGCGGAAGGCGTCCTGCAGGTTGGCCGCCCCTTCATAGCCGAGCGTGCTCGGATTGCGCATCGACCCCACGACGACGACCGGTTTGTCGGACCGGACCGTCAGATCGAGGAAGTACGCCACCTCTTCCATCGTGTCGGTCCCGCTCGTCACGACCACGCCGGCCGGTCCGTCGTCTTCAGTGAGTAGCTGGTTGATCCGCCTCGACAGGTCGAGCCACTGCTGGAGCGTCAACTGTCCGCTGGCGAGGTTGCTGAACTGTTCGTACTCGGGCCGGACCCACCGCTCGACGCCGGGCATGAGGGCCACGAGCTGCTCGGCCGTGAGGCGGCCCCCCGTCTTGTTCGAAATGGTGCCGCCGGTGGCCACGAGGCGCACGCGCGGGAGCGCCGTCGGCTGGGTCGATGGCGCCGGCGCGGCCGCCGGGGCAGACTGTGCCGACGCGAGCGGCGATAGAACAGCGGTCAGAACGATGGGGAGACCGAAACGAAAAGCGGCGCGCATGCCGCTCACTATACCCGAGGCATCGGCTTGCCGTGCGCCAGGCTGAGCCAGCGGCTGAGATGCTGCGCGGCTTCGTCGGGAGTGCGGCCGTAGAACGGCATCAGCGCGCGCGACCCGCCGGGCACCCGCGCGATCTGGGCGCGCCATTGGCCGGCGCTGACCGCGGACACCTCGATGAGGTACTCGCGACCGTTGATGACTTCTTCGAAGCGATGCACGTTCACGGCGCGCGTTCCTGGTGGCGATTGGATGCGAGGTGGAGCGTGCATTCTAGCGCGCTGGCCGACGGGCGCAAGGCGAAAGAACCGTCGAAGACGCATGCACAGGGGACCCCACCGGCCGTGCCGGCCAGACGTTCGCGCGAAAAAAAAATTGACCTGTCGGGTTCTCCACAGCGTTTCCACGATCCATCCACAGGTTTTCCACACCGCGGGTTCGCGGCATCTGTTAGGCTAGGTTCTTCCATGGCAAAGCAGGCGGGAACGGCTCCGGGCGCCGCCGCGCTGCTGGCGTTGCTCCTGCTCCTGTTCTCCAGCGCGCCGGGGGCCGCGGCGCCGAGCGGCGCCCCGACGCTCTATCGAATTTTCCTTCACGACGGTTCGACGCTCGTCAGCTACGGCACGTTTGCGCGCGTGACCGATCGCGTCGTGTTTTCGCTGCCGATTGGCGGCACGAAAGACGCCCCGACGCTGCAGCTCGTGAGCATCCCCGAATCGTCGGTCGACTGGAAGCGCACCGGCGACTATGCCGAGGCGGTGCGCGCGGCCGAGTACGCCGCGACCGACGGACCCAACGATTACGTGCTCCTCACCAACGAGGTCGCGCGCGTGCTCAACGAGATAGCGCTGACCCCCGAGCCGAAGCGCCGGCTGGCCATGGCCACCGAAGCGCGGAAGAACCTGATGCAGTGGGCCGCGGATCACTACGGCTACCGCGCGCCGGACATTTCACAGCTCGCGGGGCTCTTCGATTCGATCGTCTCCGAGGCGCGCGCCGCGACAGGCGGCACGCGCTTCGACCTGAGCTTCGTGGCGACGACGTCGGGGCCGCCGGCCGTGCCGCTGCTCGCGGCGCCGACCGAGCAGGAGCGCCTCGAGGAAGCGGTGCGCGTGGCTGCATTGACGCCGGAGCCCACCGAGCGCGTCGCGCTGCTGCACGCCGTCGGCGACGAGCTGAAGGAGGTGCGCGACGAGGGGTGGGCGCCGCCGTTGCGCGCGCGCGTCTCGTCCGAGATCGAGATCGAAGACCGGACGGATCGGGCGTATGCGTCGCTGACCAAAGACCTGGCGCGTTCCTCGCGGGACAAAGCGCATGACGCCGACGTCCGCGGGCTCCAGCAGTTGATCGCGCGTGCGCTCCGGACCGACGACCGGCTGGGCCACAAGCGTCCGCAGGCCTACTCGGCGCTGCTCTCGCTGCTCGACTCCCGGCTCGCCGCGGCCCGCCGGCTGAGGCTCGAACGCGACCGCTGGGCGGCGAGCGGCGCGCAGCTCCGGCGGTACCGCAAGGCGATTGCGGAGCCCTCGGGCCTGCTGCGCGGCTGCCGCCGTGCGCTCGAGGACATCCGCGATCTGGCGGGACCGTCGCGGAGCGCCCTCGCGCGCCTCGCCGATCGCGCGTCGCTCGGCGAACGCCTGCTCGCGCTGACGCGACCGCCGGCCGAGGCGGCGACCGTGCAGACGCTGCTCACGAGCGCGATGCAGATGGCGGCGCGCGCCGCGTCGGCGCGGCAGCGTGCGATCGCTTCCGGCAACATGGCCACCGCGTGGGATGCCGCCTCGGCCGCTTCCGGCGCGTTGATGATGTTCGAGCGCGCGACAGGCGAGCTCGAACGGCTCTCCAGGCGGCCCGAACTGAAGTGATCACCCCGCGCACGACCCGCCTGCTGCGGGTTCCCGATCTCCAGGCCTTTCATCGGGCGATCGCCAGCGTCCTGCCCGCCTCTCCCCTCGTGGCGAGGCAGACGATCGCGATCGTCCCGTCGCACGGCGCCGCCCGCGAACTGCGCCGCACGCTCGAACGCCGGCTGCTCGGATCCAGCCGTCCCGCGCTCGTGCTCCCCGACATCGTCACCCGCGACGAACTGTACCGCCGCCTTCATGAGCGGCTCCCCGGAGCGCCGCCGCTGCTGACGCCGTTCGATCGCGAGGTGCTGTTCCGGCGGGCGGCCGCGGAGGCTGGCGCGGCGGGTGCCGGGCCGCCGTTCCGGGTGCGGGCCGGCCTCGTGGCCGGCATGCTCGCGCTCTACGACGAGCTGCGCCGGCACAACCGGACGGTGGCGACCTTCGACCGGCTCCTGACCGGCGCGCTCGAGCCGAGCGCCGACACCGACCACGGCGCCGAGCGCCTGCTGCACCAGACGCGTTTTCTCGCCGCCGCCTTCACAGCTTTCGAACGCGCCGTCGTCGAGAGCGGCCGCCTCGACGAACATCAGGTGCGCGCGCTGGCGCTCGCCGCCGAGTCGCCGACCTACGAACACGCGATCGTGACCGTCGCCGACCAGGCGGCGGATCGCAGCGGCCTCTGGCGTGCCGATTTCGACCTGCTCGCGCGGCTGCCGCGCCTTGCGCGTCTCGACGTCGTCGCGACCGAGGCCATGCTGGCGTCCGGGTACTACGAGCGCGTGCACGACCTGCTGCCGGGCATCGACGAGGTGCGCGCGGCGGACATGCCTGGCGCGGCGATGCACGAAACAAGATCTGACCCCATCCTGGTGGCGCCGCCGGCTCAGGCCGTGTTCGTGTGCCGCGATCGCGAGGAGGAGCTCGTCGAGGTCGCGCGGGCGGTCAAAGCGGACCGCGCGGGCGCGACGCGGCTGGACCGCCGGGCAGTGGTGTTTCAGCGTCCCCTTCCCTACTTGTACCTGGCGCGCCAGGTGTTCGGCGACGCCCGCATCCCCTATCAGGCGCTCGACGCGCTGCCGCTGGCGGCCGAGCCGTTTGCCGCGGCCGTCGATCTGCTCTTCGCGTGCGTCACATCGGGATTCAATCGGCGCTCGCTGCTGCAGTTGCTCCGCTCGCCGCATTTCGTCTTCGAGGCGGACGGCCGTCCCCTGACGCGATCCGATATCGCCGCGCTCGACCGCGCGCTCGTGAAACAGAAGTATCTCGGCGGCGCCGAGCGCCTCGCCGGCCTCGAGAATGCGGCGGCCGCGCGCGCGTTGACCGTCTGCTCGTCGATTGCGGCGGAGCTCGAGCCGCTGCGCGAGGCTCGTCCGTCGGCGCAGATTCAGCGGCTGCTCGAATTCATCTCGGCGCACGAGCGCCGCGCGCCGCCGGATCCGTCCGACGAAGCGACGGCCGCGATCGCCGCCCGGCACGTCCGGGCGCGCGCCGCGATTGTGTCGGCGCTTCAGCAGCTTCGCGACGCCCACGCCGCCTACCACGACGATCCCTGGTCGATCGCCGACCTGGCCAACAGCGTACGTCGCTGGATCGAAGGGCAGACGTTCGGCGAGACGACGGGGCAGCGCGGCGTGCGGCTGCTGGACGCGCGCGCCGCGGCGTACGCCGACGTCGACGATCTGCGCATCGTCGGGCTCGTCGAACAGGACTGGCCTGAACGGGCCGCGCGCAGCATCTTTTTTCCGCCGTCGCTGCTGTCGCCGCTCGGGTGGCCGGACGAGAAGGATCGGCGGGCCGGGGCACGCGCGGCGTTCCAGGACCTGCTGCGGCTGCCACGCCGTCGCGTCTCGCTCTCCGGCTTCACGCTCGAAGACGACGCGATGGTGTTGCCGTCGGCGTTCGCGGAGGAGGCGATGGCGGCCGGGCTGCCGGTCGAGCGCCCCGAGATCGCTTCCACCTGTCGCATCTTCGTCCACGAAGCACTCGCCGACGAGCCCGTCGACCCCTCCGCCCTCGAGCCGGAGGCCGCGGCCTGGCTGGGCACGCGACGCCGCCTGCCGGCGTTCGACGCCGCGAGATTCCATGGGCAGACCGATTCGCAGCCGGCCGTCGCCTACGGCATCAGCTACGTCGAGCGCTACCTCGAATGCCCGTTCAAGTACTACGCGAGCCGCGTGCTGGCGCTGCCCGAAGAGCGCGAGGAGGAAGGCTGGCTGACGCCGCTCGAACGCGGGCAGTTGGTGCACGAGGTCTTCTGCGCGTTTTTCGAAGCATGGCAGCGAGCCGGACATGGGGCGATCACGCTCGCGAACGTGGACGTCGCGGCGTCGTTGTTTGCGGAGATCGCCGAGGTCCATCTCGCGCGGCTGCCCGAGGCCGACCGTGCGCTCGAGCGCACGTTCCTGCTGGGTTCGGCGGCGGCCTCCGGCCTTGCGGATCGCGCGTTCGGATTCGAGGCCGAACAGCCCATCGATGTCGTCGAGCGGCTGCTCGAGCATCAGTTGACGGGGACCTTCGCGTTCACGACCGGCGAGGGGATCCGTCCGGTCGAGATCCGGTCAAAGGCGGATCGGATCGATCTGCTCGCCGACGGCACGCTGCGCGTCATCGACTACAAGCTGGGGCGGGCGCCGGATCGCAAGCGCGCCCTGCAACTGCCGGTCTACGGGGTTGCCGCCGAGCAGGCGCTCGCGGGACGGCACGGCCGCGCGTGGAAGGTGTCGATCGCGGGGTACGTCGCCTTCAAGGGGAAGCCGTTCACGCCGCTGGCCGACGGAGACAAAGTGGGCACGGCGCTCGACGAGGGGGGCCGGCGCCTCGTCGCGGCGGTCGAGGCGATCGAGCGCGGCGACTTCCCGGTGCGGCCCGAGGAGCCGTACCGCTGCACGTGGTGCGCGTATTCGGCCGTGTGCCGGAAGGATTACGTGGGCGATGAATGATCCGTCGACGGCGGCGATCGACGCCGACGAGCGCGCGCGCCGGTTTGCCGTCGACCCCGAGCAGAACGTCGTGCTCGAGGCGTCGGCCGGCACCGGGAAGACGAGCGTGCTCGTGGCGCGCTACGTCAATCTGATGCGGCGCGGCGTCGATCCCGCCAACGTGCTGGCGATCACGTTCACCCGCAAGGCGGCCGCCGAAATGCGGGAGCGGATCCTGCGCGAGCTGCGCCGCGCCGCGGATGGTTCCGTCTTCGACCAGCGGCGCTGGGCGGAGCTGCGCGACCGGCTCGCCGATATCCAGGTCAGCACGATCGACGCCTTCTGCCTCTCGCTGCTTCGCGAGTTTCCGCTCGAAGCGGACGTCGATCCCGGCTTCGATCTGGCGGACGAAACGCAGGTGCCGTCCCTCGTCGAGCTGGCGCTCGATCGATCGCTGCGCATCTTCACGGCGGGGGCGCGAAGCGATCCGGATTTCGCGCTCGTGCTCGCGCAGCTCGGGATCAACCGGGCGCGCGAGGGGCTCGCGCATCTGCTCGAACGGCGGCTCGTGGCGTGGGACGTGCTCGACGCCTTCCTGGCCCGCGGGCCCGCCGGGCTCACCGCTGGCGACGTGTGCCGCGCGGCCCGCGAGTCGCTCCAGGGTCTGCTGGCCGGGATCCCCGGCGGGCTGACGGCCTGGCTCGCCGACGGGCCTCTCGCGCACCCGCGCTTCCAGCGGCTCGCGCGCGACCTGCGCGCCCTGCCGGCTGGCGCCGAAGACGACGCGTCCACCCGCGCGCTGATGGACCGTGTCGCCGCGCATTTTCTGCGGGCGGACGGCACCCCGCGCCAGTCGGACCGCAGCCTGGCGCCCTACAGGGCGCAGGACTACCCCAGCGCCGCGGCGGCCCGCCGGCATCGCGCCGCCGTCGTGGCGCTGAGCGCGCCGGTCGCGGAAGCGCTGCACCGCTTCGCGCGGGATCTGAACGTCGTGCTGGCGCGCGGCGTCCGGAAGATGTTCGCGATCGCGCAGAAGCAGTACGAGGCCGCGCTCGACGAGCGGGCCGTGATCGATTTCTCCGGCGTGCTCGAGCGCGCCGTCCTGCTCCTCCGGCGGATGGACGAATTTTCGCAGAGCCGCTTCCAGCTCGAGAACCGGTACCAGCACGTGCTCGTCGACGAGTTCCAGGACACGAGCCGCAAGCAGTGGGAGCTGGTGTCGCTGCTCATCAAGGCCTGGGGCGAAGGGGCGGGCACGGGCGGCGACACGTCGATCTTCGTCGTCGGCGACCGCAAGCAATCGATTTACCGCTTCCGCGACGCCGACGTGTCGGTGCTGCCGCGCGCCGCCGACTACATCGAAGGGCTGCGGCCGGGACGCGGGGCGCGTCGATCGATCACGCGCAGCCTTCGCGCCGTGCCGCCGCTGCTCGCGTTCGTGAACGACCTCTTCGAACAGATAGGCGCAGGGGCCGCGCGCGACGACGCCTTCCGGTACGGCGAACGCGATCGCTTTCCCGTGGCGCCGCAGCCGCCGCACGAGGTGCCGGTGCTGGGGATCGCCGTCGCGGAGACCCCCGAGGCGTGTGCGGCGATCGTCGCCGGCGAGATTGCCCGGATCCTGCGCGAAGACGACGTGCGCGATCGCCAGAGCGGCATCGCGCGCCGGGCGCGCCCCGGCGATGTCGCGATCCTGTTCCGATCCCGCGCGAGCCATCGCGAATTCGAAGCCGCGCTCGAGGCGCACGGCATCCCGACGTACGTGTACAAAGGCCTCGGCTTCTTCGACGCCGACGAGATCAAGGACGCGCTGGCGCTCATCCGCTTTCTCGCGGATCCCTCGTCCGATCTGCGCACCGCGGCCTTCCTGCGATCCCGCTTCATCAGGCTGTCGGACACCGCGTCGGCGGCGTTGGCGCCGTCGCTCGCCCGCGCGCTCGTCGACGTGGCGGCCCCGGCGGCCATCGATGCGCTGGCCCACGACGATCGCGCCGCACTGGATCGGGCGCGCACGGCGGTTCGCCGGTGGCTGCCCCTCGTGGATCGGATCCCGCCCGCGGAGCTGCTCGAGCGGATCCTCGTCGAAAGCGCGTACGCCTACGAGCTGCGCGGGCCCCGCCGGCAGCAGGGCTGGGAGAATCTCAAGAAGATGCGCGGGCTGATCCGCCGCATCCAGAACCGCGGGTACGCGACCTTCGCCCGGATTGCCGAGGACCTGGCCGCGCTGACCGCCGGCGACGAGTCGAACGCCGTGCTCGAGGCCATCGAGGCGGTGAATCTGATGACGGTGCACGCCGCCAAAGGCCTCGAGTTTCCGATCGTCTTCGTCGTGAACGTCGCCAAGGGCGCAACCGGACCGCCCCGTCCCGTGCGGCTGGCGGACGACTCGGTGTCGATCGGCCCGTTCGTCTCCGAAGACGACCAGGAAGAGCGCGCGCGCGAGCAGGAGGAAACGAAGCGGCTGCTGTATGTCGCGTTGACGCGCGCCCGCGATCGGCTGTACCTGGCCTCGCTGCTCAAGAACGGGGCCATGGCTCCGGGGCCGGGCAGCCTCGGAGAGGTGCTGCCCGCGTCGCTGCAGGAGCTCTTTGCGGCCGCGGCCGGTGCGGAGCAGACGCTGCCATGGGTGCCAGCGCCGGACCGTGCGCACGCGTTTCGCGTGTGCCGCGTCGCCGCAATCGAATCTTGCGCGCCGGCGGGGACTCCCGCGATCCCCTCGACCGCCGAGAGCAATTTTCGAATCGTGGAAGACCCGCCCGACGTCGAGGCGATGTCGGTCACCCAGTGGCTGGCCGGATCGGCCGAGCCGGCGATCCCGACGGCGTCCGACAGCGCTTCGCTGATCGGGACGCTGGTGCACCGGCTGTTCCAGTTCGAGGCCCGACGGGCCGAAGCTGGAGGACTCGGGACGGTCGACTGGCTGGTCCGTCCGGATGAGCGCGCGTCGGTCGACGACGTCGAGGACGCCATCGCACGCGCGACGGCCATTTACGGCACGCTGCGGGCGCGTTCGGATGTGTGCGCGCTGCTCGCGTCGGGCGACTGTCTGCACGAAGTGCCCTTCTCGCTGCGCCTCGAGCGGACGCCTCCGGTCATTCTTCGCGGCACGATCGATTGCCTCGTCGTCCGGCCCGACGACTCCGTGGTGGTGGTCGAGTTCAAGACCGGACAGCCCCGCGCCGCGCATGATGCCCAGGCCGCGATCTACGCCGAGGCGGCTAGTCGCCTGTTTCCCGGTGCCCGTATCGAATCGAGGCTGATCTACCCATGACGCCCGCCACGCCGCCCCCGGCGTGCCGCGTGTTCACCATCGGGCACTCGACGCGGACGCAGGACGAGTTTCTGGCGCTCCTGCGGGCGCACGGCGTCGAGCGGCTCGCCGACATCCGGACGTTCCCGGGCTCGCGGCGCCACCCGCACTTCGGCCGGGAGTCGTTGTCCGCGTTTCTGGCGACGAATGGGATCCAGTACCGCCATTTCCCCGCCCTGGGTGGCCGGCGCACGCCGCGCGCCGATTCGATCAATACCGGCTGGCGGCATCCGAGCTTTCGCGGCTATGCCGACTACATGCAGACGCCCGCGTTCGCGCGTGGGGTCGACGACTTTCTGGCCTTTGCCGGCCACGCCCCGGCGGCGGTGATGTGCGCGGAAGCGGTCTGGTGGCAGTGTCACCGCCAGTTGCTGGCGGATGCACTTCTCGCGCGCGGTGTGCCGGTCTGCCACATCCTCTCGGCCGCCGAGGCTAAACCCCATCGTCTGAGCGAGTTCGCGCGGGTAGAGCGCGGCGGGGTCACGTACCCGGGGCTGTTGTAGCCTGCAGGCCCGGGGGACGCCCTCCGTATGTTCGTGCCGTCCCGTGAGGGCCGTGGCTGGTGTCCGCGGCAGGGGTCAGCCCGGCCTGGCGGTCATCGGCCTGTGAGACTGGCGCAAAGTGACTGGATTCAGGCGGGTTGCGGCCTTTGTCGGAACCAAAATCGATCGGCCTCTGTCTAACCCTGTAGCTGGCGTCGGGATTGCATTTGCAGGCCAGCGACGGAGGTGCGGTATGCCAGTCCCAGCGGGATCGCTCAGCACCGGAAGGCCGAAGGGCACGATTTTCGAGCTCGAAGCGCTCGAAGGACTGCCGTGCGGGTGCGTGGCGGCGGCATATCGCGCGCGCCCCTGGGACGTCGCCGTCGTCTCGCTCGAGGCCAAAGGGCCGCATTGCATCCTGGCGGGTCACGTGACCGGTCAGATTTTGCGCCTCGGCGATCCCTCGGAATTCGAGGACGAGGAGTCTGACGAGTAGACGGTCAGGGCCCGGCGCGCCGCGCCGTCTCGTCCGCCCACTCCCGCGCGCGCCGCTCGGCGTCGGCGCGCGTCGCCCCCACCAGCACGACTGATCCTTCTGGTTTGCCGTTGGCGTCGGGGATCCACGCGACCCAGTGAAAGCCCCGGGGTTCGCTGCGGATGTCGCGTGTCGTCATTCCTGCCTCACGCGGCGATGCACGAGATCCGCAGCCACCGGAATGGCGCCTGAAGATCTTGATTGCGTATGACTAAGCCATTCCGTACAATTCGAAAGTTTAACGGGCCCCATGGGGCCGTGAGGAGCGCCGTTCGATGCCGTTGACCTGTCCGAGCTGCGGGAACGACCGGGATTTCCTGGTCAAGACCCTGCAGATGCACGTCGTCCATCTCGAGGACGCACGGGTGGAAGTGAACGAAGAAGGCCGCCCGGCCGTGATCGAAGTCCTGTGCGACGAGTGCGAAACCGCGCTCAATTTCGACGACTTCGACGAAGCGGTGCGGAAGGAAATCCTCCTGCAGCTTGGCGCCCGTTGACCCTTCGATTCCACCCCTATTCCTCGCCGTTTTCGGCTTCCTCGAAGTAGTCGCATTCGGGACAGACCCATTCCCGGACGGTCCGGATGCTGGTCTGTCCGCCGGGGAGGCGTGTGGCCCCCTGGCGGACTTCCAGGCGCATGGATTCGCCGCACTGCGGGCATTCCTTGACCATAGGTGTTGACATCACTATACCGCGCTCCTATCGTACTGAGGGCGCAGCCGATGCGTGATTACTACGAGGTGCTCGGCGTGGCGCCGGACGCGGGCGCGGACGAAATCCAGCGCGCGTACCGGCAGCTGACCCACCGCTATCATCCGGATATTTCGGACGATCGCGGCGGCGGGGCGGAAGTGCGCGCGTGCGAGGTCGTGTGCAACGCCGAGCGGCGCCGCGCCTACGACGCCTGCCTGATCGCGCAGCCGGCGCCGGCCGATTTGGCGCTCGCCGACGACGTCGCCGTGGATTTTCCGTCGGTCCGCAACGTCCTCGATCGCATGCGTCACGCGTTTTTCGGCGATCTGCCCCCGGCCGACTGCACGGCGGATGTGGTGCTGACGCCGCAGGAAGCCTTCTGGGGCACCACCGTCGCGCTCCACGTGCCCGTGCGCCGCACGTGCGTGCACTGCGGCGGGCGCGGCGAGGTGTGGGACGAATGGTGCGCCGGCTGCGGCGGCGCCGGCGACCGCCCCGGCTGCCACGACGTACGCCTGCGCGTGCCAGCGGGTGTCCAGGACGGCACGCACGTTCGCTTCCGGCTCCGTGCGCCGGGCATTCCCGATACGCTCGTCGACGCGCGCGTCGTCATCGGCTGAGTCCCGGGAAGAATTCAGAATTCAGAAGTCGGAATTCAGAATTCAGAATTCAGGAGCCGGCGCGCGTCGGGCTCGGTGTTCATGCGATCTCACGTCAACCTGCTCGGTATCCTGCACGTCGCCTGGGGCGCGATGGCGCTCCTGCTTGGCGCCGCGGCGCTGTTGCTGGCCGGCGGGGCCGCGGCCATCGCCCGGTCGACGGCGGGGGACGCGCTCGCCGCCGGCTTCACGACGGTTGTGTTCGTCGTCTGCGCGGTCGCGCTGGCGGCGGGCGGCTGGGCGAACCTCTGGGCGGGGCGGGCGCTGCGGCAGCACCACGCACCCGGGCGTCTCGCGCTCCTGGCCCTGGCCGTGTTGAACCTGTTCATCCTGCCCTTCGGCACGGCGCTGGCCGTGTACACGTTGTGGGTCCTGCTGCACAACGAGACGCGCGAGCTGTTCGAGCCCGCGCTGCAGGCCTGACATGCCGAACGGCGCCACCGGGCGGAAGACCTCCACGGGTCTGGACGCCAATGTTGCGGCGGCGCTCAGCTATTTCCTCGGCTTCGTCACCGGGATCATTTTTCTCGTCGCCGAGAAAGACGATCGCTTCGTCCGGTTTCATGCGATGCAGTCGACGATTCTGTTTCTCGGCCTCGTCGGGATCGACATCGTCATCAACGTCGTCCCCATCCTCGGCGCGCTCGTCGTGATCTTTCTCGTGATCCCGGTCTCGGCGGTGCTGTGGCTGCTGCTGATGTTCGAGGCGTATCGGGGCGAGGAGTTCCGCTTGCCGGTCATCGGACGAATCGCGGCCGAGCGGATCTGAGGGGCTTCGGTGTCGTTCGGGGTTCCGGGTTCGGGGTTCCGGGGTGGTTCGGGGTCCGGGGCTGGTTCTGTGTTCGGCCGGGGAGCTGCCTCCCCGAACCTCGAACCCAACCCTGAACCCCGAACCCGGCAACCCTGAACCCGCATTCCGTCACGAGTACAATACCGGTATGCCCGTCACAGAAGCCGCGGTCCTCGATGCCCTGAAGTCCGTTCGCGACCCCGACCTCCACCGCGACATCGTCACGCTGAAATTCGTGAAGAACCTGACGATCGACGCCGGCCGCGTCGCCTTTACGATCGAGCTGACGACCCCCGCCTGTCCGGTGAAGGATCAGATGCGCGAGCAGGCGCGCGCGGCCGTCGCGCAGATCGCCGGCGTGACCGACGTCGACATCCACATGACGGCGCAGGTGCGGTCCGCCGTCACCGGCGACATGAGCAAGGCGCCGGTCCCCGGAGTGCGCAACATCATTGCCGTGGGCGCGGGGAAGGGAGGGGTCGGCAAGACGACTGTCGCGGTGAACCTGGCGATTGCCTTGAGCCAGATGGGCAGCCGCGTTGCGATGATCGACGCCGACATCTACGGCCCGAACGTGCCCATCATGCTGGGCATCCAGACGCAGCTCACGACCGACGGCAAGAAGATCGTCCCCGCCGAGCAATATGGGATTCAGCTCGTCTCGATGGCGTTTCTGACGCAGGACGACTCCGCCGTCATCTGGCGGGGTCCCATGCTGCACGGCGTCGTGCAGCAGTTCTTCCGCGAAGTGGCCTGGCAGGACGTGGATTACCTGATCGTCGACATGCCGCCGGGCACGGGCGACGTGGCGCTGACGTTGAGCCAGACGGTCCCGGTTGCCGGCGCGGTCGTCGTTACGACGCCGCAGACCGTGTCGCTGGCCGACACGCGCCGCGCGGTGCGGATGTACCAGAAACTGAACGTGCCGCCAATCGGCCTCGTGGAGAACATGAGTTATTTCGTGTGCCCGACGTGCCGCACCGAAAGCGACATCTTCGGCCGCGGGGGCGGTGAGCGCATGGCTGAAGAATTGAGCGTGCCGTTTCTCGGCCGCGTGCCGATCTATCAGCCGATCCGGATTGGCGGCGACACGGGCATTCCGATTCTGATCGGCGAGCCGGCGTCGGCCCCCGCCCAGGCCTTCCGTACCGCCGCGGAACGGCTGGCGGCGCAGATTTCGATCGCCAGCTACAAGAAGACCGCGATTCCGCTCGTGCAGGTCCGCTGATCCCCCAACCACGTCTGGATCAGGGCTTCAGCCCTGACGGACCGGCGCTGCGCTCAGCCTCTTCATGGCCCAGGCGCCCAGCAGCGGCCCTGGAACCAGCACGACGAACGCCCATCGCCAGGTGGTCGCCGCGCTGACGGCGGGCACGAGCCGCATGCTCGCCATCGTCAGCAGGAACCCTGCGCTGGTCTGCAGGGTGAGCGCCGTCCCGACCTGCGTGCGCGGGCTGTGCTCCGCCACCATCGCGGAAAACTGCGCCGAGTCCGCGACGATGCTGAACCCCCAGAGGACGGCGATCGCGAGCAGCACGGCGGCGGGTGCGCCGAACAGCGCCGGCGAGGCGAGCGCGCAGGCGGCGCTCACGAGCATCGCGACGCCGGCCACCAGCGGCCGTCCCCACGCGTCCGCCCAGAAACCGGCGGCGATGCATCCGGCCGAACCGGACGCGATGGCGATGAAGGCGACCATCGAGCCGGCCGACGCCGCGCCGAGCGAGGCTGCGGCGAAGGTGGCGATCCACGTCCACATCGCATACAGCTCCCACATGTGGCCCAGGTATCCGAGAATCGCCAGCCGTACGCCGCGGATGTGAAGGACGGCGGCGGCCGCGCGCGGATCGAACGGGGCCGACGCGCTCACGTACGGGCCGTCCTGCACCCAGACGCCGACCAGCACGGCGCCGGCGACCGCGAGCCCGGACGACGTGAGCACGAGCACGCGCCACGGCGCGGCGGCGGCCAGCCAGTTGAGCAGGTGCGGGAACGCCGACCCGACGGTCAGGGCCCCGACGACGATGCCGAGCGCGGTGCCGCGGCGTTCGCGGAACCAGCCGGCGGCGATCTTGAGGCCCGGCGGATAGACCCACGCGAGGGCAACGCCGGTGGCGAAACGCAGCGCGATCACCGCACCGGCGCTGCCGGCGATCACGATTGAGGCGTTCATCACCGCGCCGGCGGCCGCGCCGATCGCGAATAGGCGCCGGGGGTTGATCGCGTCGGCGAGGTTCGACGTCGCCGTCACGAGCGTCCCGACGACGAACCCTGCCTGCACGGCCATCGTCAGCCACGCGCGCGCCGCGCCGCCGAGGGCGAATTCGCGCGCGATGGCCGGGGAGGCCGCCGTGGCGGAAAACCACAGGGTCATCCCGAGGAACTCACCGGCGGCGACGAGCAGCAGCATGCGGCGCGGCATGGGTATGGGCGATCTGTGCGATTGCGGTAGGATGCAACTGTACCCATGAACATCCCGTTCACCAAACACACGCTCGGGAACGGCCTCGACGTGCTCGTCCACGAAGATCACGGCTGCCCGATCGTGGCGGTGAGCGTCTGGTATCACGTCGGCTCGAAGAACGAGCGCCCCGGCCGCACCGGTTTCGCGCACCTGTTCGAGCACCTCATGTTCGAAGGCTCGCAGCACTACGACCGCGGCTATTTCCATCCGCTGCAGGAGGCGGGCGCGTCGCTGAACGGGTCCACGAACGCCGATCGGACCAACTACTGGGAAGTGGCGCCGACCTCGGCGCTTGAGCTGGCGCTGTGGATGGAATCCGATCGGATGGGCTATCTGCTGCCGGCCCTCACGACGGCGAAGTTCGAGAATCAGCGGGACGTCGTGCTCAACGAGCGCCGGCAGAACTACGAGAACCGGCCGTACGGGCTCGCCGGGATGGCGATCGTGTCGGCGCTGTTTCCGCCGGACCACCCGTATCACTGGCTCACGATCGGCGAGGCCGCGGATCTGCACGCCGCGCGGCTGGAGCAGGTGAAGGCGTTCTTCCAGACGTACTATCGGCCGCGCAACGCGTCGCTGGCGCTGGCGGGCGACGTCGACACGGCGCGCGCGATCGCGCTGGCGGAGCAGTATTTCGGCGAGATCGAATCGGGCGAGCCGCCGCCCCCGGTCGACGCGGCGCCGCCGCCGCCGCTCGCGTCGGAAATCCGGATGCTGCTCGAGGATCGCGTGGAGCTGCCGCGGCTGTACCTGGCGTGGCACTCGCCGGCGCTGTTCGCCGGCGGCGACGCCGAGCTGGATCTCGTAGCGGAGCTGCTGGCCAGCGGCAAGACGTCGCGCTTGTATCGCGCGCTCGTCTACGATCAGCGGCTCGCGACGGAAGTGGCCGCCTCGCAGAACTCGCGCGAGCTGGGGAGCTTCTTTCAAGTCGTCGCGACGGCCGCGCCGGGGCGTACGCTCGCGGAGCTCGAGCGCGCCATCACGCGCGAAATCGCGACGCTCGTCGACAAAGGACCGACCGAAACGGAGATGGAGCGCTGCCTCGCGCAGGCCGAAGCGCATTTCATCTACCGGCTCCAGACCGTCGGCGGATTCGGCGGCAAGTCGGACCAGCTCAACGCGTACAACGTGTTCCGCAACGATCCGGCGTACTTCGAGCGCGACCTGGCGCGCTACCGGAACGCCACCGCCGGCGCGCTGCAGCAGATGGCGGGGCGGTACCTGCGCAGCGCGCGCGCCGTCCTCAGCGTCGTGCCGCGCGGCCGCCTGGCGCTGGCGCTGCCCGGATCCCAGCCGGTGGCGGTCTCCTGATGCCGGCGGATCGCACCCGCCTCCCGGAGCCGGGACCCGACCATCCCTTTGTGTTCCCGGAGATCCGCCGCCGCCGGCTGCCGAACGGCGTGCGTGTCTGGACGGTCGAGCACCGTCAGGTCCCGCTCGTCAGCGTGCTCTGCCTGCTGCCGGTCGGGGCGTCCGCCGACCCGCCGGATCGTCCGGGCCTCGCGGCCATCGCCGCCGACATGCTCGACGAGGGCTCGGGCGATCGCTCCGCGCTCGACGTGTACGAGGCGCTCGGCCGCATGGGCGCCCAGCTCGACACCGACGTCGGCCACGACGCGACGCTCGTCAGCCTGACCACGCTCGAGCGATTCCTGCAGCCGGGCCTGGATCTCGTCGCCGACATGCTGATGCATCCCCGGCTCGAGCAGCGCGAGTTCGATCGCGTGCGCGACCTGCGGCTGAACCGGCTGCTCCAGTTGCGCGACATGCCGCCGGCGCAGGCGGATCGCGCCTTCACGCACCTGCTGTTCCGCAATCATCCGTACGGCCACCTGCCGCTCGGCAGCGAGGGGGCGCTCCGTGCGATGACGGTGCGCGAGCTGGCGGCGTTCCATCGCTCCGCGTTCGATCCGGCACGCATGACGATCGTGCTGGTCGGCGACGCCACGCACGACGTGCTGGCGGAGGCCGCCGCGCGCGCGTTCGGCGGCTGGACGCCCTCTGCCGACGCGCCGCCGCCGATCGATCCGGTCGCCGCCGCGCCGCCGCCGGCCGTGGCGAGCCGTCTCGCGCTGGTGCACCGGCCCGGGGCCGCACAATCGGAGCTGCGGATCGGACAGGTGGCCGTGTCGCGCGAGACGCCCGACTACCATGCGCTGCTGGTCGTCAACATGGTGCTGGGCGGACAGTTCATCAGCCGCCTGAACCTGAAGCTGCGCGAGGAAAAGGGCTACACCTATGGCGCGCGCACCGCGTTCGAGTTCCGCCGCGCCCCCGGCCCATTCGTCTTTCAGGCGTCGGTGCAATCGGACGCGACGACCGATGCCGTGCGCGAGACGCTGGCGGAGCTGCGCGCCATCCGCGGCGAGCGCCCCGTCACCCGCCAGGAGCTGGAGCTGGGGCGCGCGGCGCTCACGCGCGGCTACCCGCGCAGCTTCGAGACCGCCGACCAGATCGCCCGCGCGGCCGCGCAGCTCGCGTTGTACGGGCTGCCGGACGACTACTTCAGCCGGTTCGTTCCCATGGTGCTCGCGCTCGACGAGGCGCAGGTCACCCGCGCCGCCGCGGCCCACCTCGATCCGCCGCGCCTCCTGACGGTGATCGTCGGCGACCGCGATCGACTGGCCCCGTCGCTCGCGTCGCTCGACATGGGAGACGCCGCCGACGTGGCCGTCGGCTGAAGATCGCGGGATGAAGGCCGTCCGCTTCCACGAACACGGCGGCCCCGGCGTCCTTCGTTATGAAGAGGCGCCCGACCCACGGCCGGGGCCGGGACGCGCGCTCGTTCGCATCCGCGCCTGCGCGCTGAATCATCTCGACCTGTGGGAGCGGCAGGGCATCGACCGCGTTCAGATTCCGCTGCCGCATATCTCCGGGAGCGACATCGCCGGGGAGGTGGTCGACGCCGCGGGCGGCCCACTGCCGGCCGGGACGCGCGTATTGCTGCAGCCCGGCCTGCGGTGCGGCGAATGCGCCGCGTGCCGCGACGGGCGCGACAACGAGTGCGTCAGCTACGACGTCCTCGGGCTCCTCTCCGACGGCGGCTATGCCGAGCTGATCGCGGTGCCCGTCGAAAACCTCCTCCCGATTCCCGATCACGTCGATTTCGTCACGGCCGCCGCCTTTCCGCTGACGTTCCTGACCGCGTGGCACATGCTCGTGACGCGGGCCCGGATCCACGACGGGGACGTCGTGCTGGTGCTGGCCGGCGGCAGCGGCGTCGGACAGGCCGCCATCCAGGTGGCGCGGCACTTCGGCGCGCGGGTGTTCGCCACCTCGGGGCCCGACAAAGTCGATCGCACGCGCGCGCTCGGGGCCGAAGCGGTGTTCGATCACTACAGCGGCGACTTCGCGCGAGAGACCCGGGCCCTGACCTCCGGCCGCGGCGCCGACATCGTCGTCGAGCACGTGGGGGAGGCGACGTGGGCGCGCAGCGTCCGTGCGCTCGCCAGCGGCGGCCGTCTCGTCACGTGCGGCGCGACGAGCGGTCCAGACGCGCACGTCGATCTGCGTCATCTGTTCGCGCGGCAGTTGTCGCTGCTGGGGTCGTACATGGGGACGTTCGCGGAGCTCCGCGCCGCCGCGCCGCTGCTGTTCGAGGGGCGGCTCCGCCCCGTCGTCGACACCGTCGTCCCGCTGCGGGACGCAGCCGATGCGCAGCGCCGTCTGGAAGCCCGCCGGCAGTTCGGGAAGATCGTGCTCGAGTGCTGATGGCGGAGCGCCGGGGGCGGGGGGCGGGGAGCTACAGATACTTGATGAGTCCCTCGAGCGCGTTGTAGAGCACGCCGGCAAGCGCACGGACCAGAGGAGACACTTCGCCCGAGGCGACGGCGTCGGCGACTGTCACGGGCTGCGTGACGATCAGCCAGATCGTCGCAGCAGCGAGCGCCGCGGCCACTACCCCGACGACGCCGACGACGCTGAGGCTGACCCGCGCGACGGTCATAGGATCGGCCAAGTGTACAACGGCAAATGCGGAATCGGTACCTGAACGCCGAGCGGGCGGTGTATCCGGTCTGATCCGTCAGTCGTCCACCCGGTTCGGAGGCCCGCACCCCGCGCGCCGACCCTCGATGTCCCTTCAGAGACTCCGCTCGAGAAACCTGGCGAGCGTGAGCCCATCCATCCACTTGAAGGGGGTCACGCCCGTGCTGTAATGCCCGCACGGGAGCGCCACGTGGCGGTGCGGGACCCGGCGCCTGGCGAACTCCGCCACCAGCCGCTGCGACAGATCGACGGGGAACGTCAGGTCGTACCGCGCGTAGACGAGCAGGACGCGGCGGCCGCGCATCCGTTCGATGTAGGGCCACGGACTGATCGGCAGCCAGATGCGCCGGAGCGCGTCGAGGTCGATGTGGCCATCGAGCCCCTCGCGCACGTGCGCGGTGGACAGGCCGTGCCAGACGACGTCGGCAAAGAAGGGGGACACGTGGTTCAGCGCCGCGGCGCCGATGAGCGGTTCGTGGGCGGCCGTCAGCATCGCGAGGCACGAGCCGAGGCTCGTGCCGAGGATCCCGATCGACGTGTAGCCGCGCGCGCTCAGCCACGCCACGGCACGCCGCGCGTCCAGCACCGCCTGCCGGCAGACCTGCACCGTGCGCCCGATGTTCGCGCTGACGATGTAGTCGGCGCGCGTGAGTTCGGGCGGCCGGCGCGCGTCGTGGTACGGGAGCGTCAGCCGCAGCGCGCTCAGGCCGAACCGGTTCAGCAGCCGGCAGAGCCCGACGTGTCCGTCGGTGTCGGCGTTCCACTGGGGCAGCACCAGCACGGCGCGCCGGCGCCCCTCGGCTGATTCCTCCGGAAACAGACGGGCGTGAACGACGTTGTTCCCGGGATGCGGCGTCTGGACCGCGCTGCTGAAGGTCAGCAGGTCGCCGTCGAGCGCGTAATCGTCGGCGGCACGGACGTCGAAGAACGCGGCGCTGTCGGCCGCGGTGCGCTCTCCCCAGGCCTGCAGGATTCCCGACGGATCCCGCGCGCCGGCGAGCCCCGGCACGTCGAGCCATTCAGCGCCCCACTCGAACGGGCGCACCACGCGGTCCGTGGTGAGCGACGCGAGCCGCCGCTCCCAATGATGAAAAACGCGGGCGAGCACGCCGTCAGCGCGCCGGGCCGGCGGCCCGGGCCTGCAGCGTCTCGTACTGCCGTGCGGCATCCGCCGCGGTTTCGACGGGCAGGGCGGCGTCGACCCAGCCCTGATCGCCCGTGCGCGATCCGCGGAACCCGCCCGCCACGTTCGCGAGCTGCGTATAGCCCGCCTGCGACAACACCTGACACGCCTGCATCGACCGCGCACCGGCCTGACAGCCGACGACGAGCGGCGTCTCGGGCGCGAAGGTCGCCTGCACGACCGTGAGGAAGTCGTGATTCGGAAACATCTGCCGCGTATCGGGATCCATGTGCAGCAGCGGAATGTTGTACGCCCCCGCCGGATGCCCCTGCTCGAACTCGGGCACGGAACGAACGTCGAGGTACGTCTCGCCCTTGCTGACCTGCTCGTGCGCCTGCTGAACCGGTATGTTCTTGATCATGGAATGAGTGCCTTGCAATCCTCTGACATTCTAACTTCTGTCCGTCCTCCGTCCTCCGTCCTCCGTCTTCCGTCCTCTTCCCCGGGTGCGTTCCTTGCACCCATCTCATGAATGATCGAACAGCCGTCCAAACCTGACGCGCCTCGTCCGCCCGACGTCATCGAGCAGCCGCCCCCTGTCAACCGGCCGCTGCCGCCTGCGCAGCCCGAGCCGGACGATGGGCCGGAGATTCATCCGGTGCCGCCGCCGACCGATCCCGCGCCGCCGGCGAGTTGACGCTCGAGCGTGAGCGCCGCATCGAGCAGCCGGGCGGTCGCGCCGCGTTTCCCGACGAGCTGGAACGAGCGCGGGAACCCGTCGCGTCCGGTGCCCGCGGGGATCGCGATCGCCGGATGACCGGTGATGTTGAAGAGCTGCGTCAGGCGGAGCATCATCGCGCGGACCGGCTGGGTCGTGCCGCCAACCTGGACCGTCGACGCGCCCAGTGGAGGCGCGGCGATCGGCAGCGTGGGGAGCAGCAGCGCATCGGCGTCCTCGAGCGCGCGATCGACCTCCTCGCGCAGCACGTCGCGTGCGTGCATCGCGCGGACGTAGTCTTCGGCGAGCACGTACCCGCCCATCTCCAGGCGCAGTCGCACGCCGGGCGAATAGCGGTCGGCATAGCGCGCGAGCAGCGGCGCGTGGTACCACGCGGCCTCGGGCAGCGAGATCAGCAGATACGCGTCCGGCGTGCGCTCGACGTGCGGAATCGCCACGTCCGTGACACGGCTGCCCCCCTCAATGGTGCGCGCCGTCGCTCGTTCGAACAGCGCCCGGACGTCGTCGTCCAGGATGTCGAAGAAGTACGGCCGCGGCACGGCGAGCTGCAGCGCGGCTGTCCGGCGGGGGGGGCGCGGTTTCGCGCCGGCCATCGCATGGAACATCAGCGCCGCGTCGGTCACGGTGCGGGTCATGGGGCCGACGTGGTCGAGCGTCGTGCTGAGCGGGACGATCCCGGCGCACGGCAGTTCGCCGACCGTCGGCTTCAGTCCGGTGATCCCGCACGCGGCCGACGGAATCCGGATGGAACCTCCCGTGTCAGTGCCGATCGAGCCGAGACACATCCCTTCGACGATCGCGACGGCCGCCCCTCCGCTCGACCCGCCAGGGCTGCGCGAAGGATCCAGCGGGTGATGCACCGGCCCCGACGCCGTCTCGTCGCTCGTCGTCCCGAACGCGAACTCGTGCAGGTTCGTCTTGCCGATCAGAATCGCGCCGGCGCGGCGCAGCTGCGCGACGACGGGGGCATCGCGGTCAGGCAGCCGCGCGGGGACCGCGGAGCCGGACGTGGTCGGCGAGCCGGCGACGTCGACGAGATCCTTGACGGAGACAGGGATCCCGTGCAGCGCGCCGCGATAGCGACCCTCGCGGATCTCGCGGTCGGCGACGGCGGCCTCTTCGACGGCTTCCCGTTCGAACACGGCCACGAACGCGTTGAGCGCGGCATTTCCGGCCGCAATACGATCGAGACAGTCGCGGACGAGCTGCGAGGAGGATAGCTGTTGCCGTTTGACGAGCGCGGCGGCCGAGGCGAGATCCAGCGGTGCGTTCACGATCCGGTCCGGGAGCGCCCGGCGTCGCCGCCGCGAGGCGCATCCGCCGCCGGATGCCTGAACGCCGCGTCGGCATCGCGCAGCGCCTGCATCGACCTGGCGAGCGCCTGCAAGAGCGGCCGTAGCGGCTCGAGCCCGCGGGCACTGGCGTCGGCGCTCGCTTGCGCGAGCCAGGTAGCAACATCCATTACTTACCGGGGGACTTTCGTCCCCTGGACCCCCTTACACGCTCGCTCGCGGCGCCACCGGCGCCGCTCCGCTCCCGTGGCTCGCTCGCGGCGCTCGCTCGCTGGCGACCCTGAATCATGCGGCTGTCTTCAATTACTCACCCGGGGGACTTTCGTCCTCCGGACCCCCTTACACGCTCGCTCGCGGCGCCACCGGCGCCGCTCCGTGACGGACGCGTCACGAGATGGTGGAGCGCCCGTATCGAGAATGGGCGCAACAGCCACGGGCTGTTAGGGTAACGTACCAGGATGCCACCGGCCAGCGCGCAGCCCACCCACGACCCGCGGCGGCTGGTGTCCTGATGCGCGCGCTTGCCGGCCGCGTCTGGGCGGTCATCGCCGCGAACTCCGGCCTCCTGATCGGCGGAACCCTGTTCGGCCTGCTCTGGGCGAATCTCTCGCGCGACACGTACGAGCCGTTCGCGCACGCCCTGGAATTCGCCGTCAACGACGTCGGCATGGTCTTCTTCTTCGCGCTCGCGACGAAGGAGATCGTCGAGGCGATGCTGCCTGGCGGGGCGCTGTCGTCCCCGCGCGAGGCCGCGCTCCCCGTGCTGGCGGCCTGCGGCGGCATGCTGATGCCGGCGCTCTTGTACCTCACGTACTCGACGCTGCTCGGCCGTCCGGATCTGCATCGCGGCTGGGCGATTCCCTGCGCCACCGATATCGCGTTCTCGTATCTGGCCGCCCGCTTCATCTTTCCGCGCGAGCACCCGGCCATCCCGTTCCTGCTGCTGCTCGCCATTGCAGACGATGCGCTGGGGCTCGTGATCCTGGCGCTGTTCTATCCGGCGCGGGCGATCTCGTTCGCGAGCTTTTTCGCGCTGATGACGCCGGCGCTGGTGCTCGCCTGGATGTTCCGCCGGCGCCGCGTGCACAGCTTCTGGCCCTACGTCGCCGTCGCGGGTTCCTGCTCGTGGGTCGCGCTGTACCTCGGCGGCTTTCATCCGGCGCTCGCGCTCGTCGCGATCGTGCCGTTCATGCCGGCCGCCCGCCGCGATCTCGGCGTGCTGGCCGAAGGAGAACCGCTGCGGCGCGACACGTTGAGTCACTTCGAGGAGTGGTGGAATCTTCCCGTGCAGGTCGTGCTGTTCTTCTTCGGCCTGGTGAATGCCGGCGTACCGCTCACGACGGTAGGCGCGGCGACCTGGATGGTGCTCTCGGCGTTGCTGCTCGGCAAGCCGCTGGGCATTCTGATGTTGAGTTACGCCGGCGTCGTCCTCGGGCTGCGGCTGCCCCGCGGGATCCGCACGCGCGAGATGGTGATCGTCGGGATTGCGGCGGGGATTGGCTTTACGGTGGCGCTGTTCTTCGCGACCGCTGCGTTCCCCAATGGCGGCGTGCTGCTGGACGAAGCGAAGATGGGCGCGCTGCTCAGTTTCGCCGCCGCGCCGATCGCCATCGGCATCGGACGCCTGGTCGGCGTTACACCGGCGAGTCGGTGGCCGCGATGAGCGATTCCATGTAGCGCTTCAGCCCCGCGAGCGAGAGGTGCCAGCCCTGGCCGATCACGCCGTAATAGCGCCGCCAGCGCGGGCTCTCCTCGAATCCGGTCTGCCGCACCCGCAGCCGGCAGGCGGGCCCGTCCATCGCGCAGGTCACCGCGAGCGCCATCGGGCCGATCGGATCGCCGTCGGGCGCCAGCCACCACGCGTCGGCCACGAAAAACTCGCGGCCGGCCTTGTACTCCATCACGGTGCCGTGGAACACGCCCCCCAGACGGCCGAGAATCTCGTCCGGTTCGGCGGTCGGCGTCCACTCGACCGCGTAGACGCCGAGCGGCCGCGGCGTCGTCATCGACCGCGCCACCTGCCACCAGACGGCGAGCGCGCGCGGGTCGAAGAAGGCGGCCAGCACGCGCGTCGGCGCGGCGCCGATCAGCACCGAGTGGTCGAACTCGGGCGTCAGCGCGTTTCTCCCTGGCACTCCGGGCACTGCACCTGAACGAACCGCAGCCATTCGACCAGCGACGCGGGATCCGGCAGGCGATCGAGCGGCAGCCCGTCAGCCACGTGATGAATTTCACCCCAGCGGTCCGCGATCAGGACCGCGTTGGGCCGGAGGTCGCCGACGGGTCCGGCGGTGACGACGAGCGCCGTGTCGTGGGCGGTCAGGTCGGCCTCGGATGCGCGGAGGCTGTCGAGGTAAGGGGCGGCGGCAGCCGCGTCGGCGACGACGATCAGCACCAGATTGCGCCGCTGCCAGAGCTGGCGATAGCTGATCCGGCGCCCCTCGACCGTCGTGGCCTCGAAGTGCGGAACCTGGGCGCCTGGCTGCATGGCACGATCGTAACCCGAAAAAAGTATCCTGTAGCGATGTCAGCCGATCGACTCGACTCCGACGAGAGCTGGGACGAGCACTACGCCGACGAGCGCGATGCCGCGTTCCTGTACCGGGCGCTGGCGAAGGTCGAGCCCACGCCCGAGCGCCGCAACCTGTTCGAGCGGCTGGCGGTCGTCGAAGACCAGCACGCGAAGCGGTGGGAGGAGTTGTTCGCGCAGGCGGAGCGTCCGCTTCCGCGTTACGCGACGTCCCGGCGCACGCGTCTGCTGGCGTGGGTCGCGGCGCGCTTCGGCCCGTCAACGGTGCTGCCGCTGATTCTCGCCGAGGAAGGGCGCGAGGTGCAGGCGTACCTGGGCCTGGCGGGGGTGTCGACGCATCGCCAGACCCACAAGGCGGCGGTCGACATCGCCGCGGAGTCGGCGGTGCACGCGCGCGAGCTGTCGGAGGTCATGGGGCGCGAAGGGGAGCCCTGGCACGTCGGCGGCGCCGGCGGCCTGCTCCGGAGCATCGTCTATGGATTCAACGACGGCCTGACGGCGAACTTCGGCCTCGTCGCCGGCGTGATTGGCGCCGACGTCGCGCCGCACATGGTGATCATCAGCGGCATCGCGGGCGCGATTGCCGACGCGCTGTCGATGGGGGCGAGCGGCTATCTCGCGGCCAAGAGCGAGGCGGAAGTCCAGGCGCACCAGATCGAGATGGAGCGCCACGAGATGCGGCTGATGCCCGACCTCGAGGAAGACGAGCTGGCGCTCATCTACGAGACGAAAGGGCTGACGCCGGAACGCGCGCGCGAGACCGCCCGGACGATGATGCAGGATCCGGCCCGCGCGCTCGAGACGCAGGTGCGCGAGGAGCTGAACATCCATCCCGCGGAGCTTGCGCCCCTCAAGGACGGCGTCGTCACCGGGATCGCGACCGCGGTCGGCGCGTTCATCCCGATCGTGCCCTTCCTCGTGATGCCGCACCTGGCGGCCATTTGGATGTCGTTGACGATCAGCATGCTCGCGCACTTCGCGATCGGCGCGGCGCGCAGCATCTTCACCGGCCGCAGCGTGTGGGCGAGCGGCCGCGACATGTTCCTCGTCGGCTTCGGCGTCGCGGCGATCGGCTACGCGATCGGCGAGCTGGTCACCCGTCTTTTGTAGGCCGGACTCTCCACCGTGGGCCCTACGACTTCTGCCGCAGCGTTTCGACGTACGTGACGATCTGCCAGAGCTGATCCTTCGTCAGCTTGTCGCGGAAGGCAGGCATCTTCGGCTTCTGCCGGCCGTTCCACGCTTTGTAGAACACCACGCCGTCGGGATTGGCCGCGGCGCCCGCCGGATTCGTCAGGTCCATGTCGTGCTGCCGATCCGGGTCGGCGTCGGGGCCGTCTCCCTTGCCGCCGGGGCCGTGGCAGCGCTGGCAGTTGTTCTTGAACAGCTGCTTGCCGGTCGCGAGCGCGGCGGGATTGCCGGCCATCGGGTTCTGTTCCGTTCGCGCGTCGGGCGGTATCGTCCAGCCGCTGTCCGACGTCGGCTTCGCATGCTGCGGCAGCGGCGCGCGCGCACTCACGGCCACTGCGCCTGCGAAGACGATCGCCGCCCCCGCCACCCACACGCTCCCGGATCTCGCCATTGATGGGCCCCTCCCGGACCGAAGACCGGCATTGAAAATGATACAGTCATTTCCGCGTGAACAAGCAGCCGCTGGCGTACGACGATCCCGAGTTCCTCGAAAGCGACGAAGCACGGCCGATCCGGATCCTCGCCGAATATCTCGAACCGCTGCGCCGGTTTCGCGAGCAGAACATCCAGGACACGGTGGTCTTCTTCGGATCGGCGCGGGTGGCCAGCCGCGTCGAGGCGCGCCGCGCGCTCGATCGGCTGCGCCGCGGCAAGCACGGCCGCGACTACAAGGACGCGCTGAAGCACGGCCGCACCGCGGTGACCTGGTCGAAGTATTACGAGGATGCGCGGGATCTCGCCAAGCGCCTGACGCGCTGGAGCCGGTCGCTCGACTCGCCTCGCCACCGCTTCGTGGTCTGCTCGGGCGGCGGCCCCGGCATCATGGAGGCCGCCAACCGCGGCGCGTCCGAAGCGGGGGGCAAGACCATCGGCCTGAACATCCGGTTGCCTTTCGAACAAGGGGCGAACCGCTACATCACCGACGGCCTGCACTTCGAGTTCCACTATTTTTTCATGCGCAAGTTCTGGTTCGCGTATCTCGCGAAGGCGCTCGTGATCTTTCCGGGCGGGTTCGGCACGCTCGACGAGATGTTCGAGATCCTCACGCTGGCGCAGACGCGGAAGCTCTCGAAGCAGCTCTGCGTGATCCTGTACGGCAGCCACTACTGGCGTCAGGTGCTCGATCTCGAGCCGCTGGCCGAGTGGGGCGCCATCAAGACGTCCGATCTCGAGCTGCTGAAATGGGTCGATACCCCGGCCGATGCGTTCGAGCATCTGCGGGAACATCTGATGGCGTACCATCTCGTGCCGGAAACCGCGCAGGAGACGCAGGCGCCGGGGATCGCCAAGACGCGCGGCTGAACCGCTCGCAGCAGGAGGGCCTATGAATCCGGAGGAGCGGAAGGAACTCATCGCGCAGTACAGCGACGGCTATCGCACGGTCAGCGAAGCGCTGCACAAGGCGAGCCCGGAGGATTTGGCGGCCAAGCCGTCGCCCTCGGCGTGGTCGGCGAAGGAAATCGTGCACCACCTCGCCGACAGCGAGATGATCGCCGCGGTGCGCTTTCGCCGCCTGCTCGCGGAGGACCGGCCGCACTTCCAGGCGTTCGACCAGGACGAGTTCGCGCGCCACCTGCACTACGACCGCTCGTACGAGCTGTCGCTCGACCTGTTCAAGGCGGTGCGCGCCAGCACCGCCGAGCTGATGGCCACGCTCTCCGAGAGCGAATGGCTGCGCGAGGGCACGCACGAGAAGATCGGCCGGTTCGGCATGGACGCGTGGCTGCAGATCTACGCGCCGCACGCCCAGCGGCATGCCGACCAGATCCGCGCCGCCCGCACCGCCGCCACGACCGCCGCCGGGTCGAAAGGCTGACGCGCGTTTCAGTACAGCAGGTACGGCCGGCGCACTTCCTCGAAGGCCGCTTCGTCGGCGGCCCATCCCGCCGCGATCGCCGGCGCGTCCTCTCCTGCGTCGATCCCGCGCCGCAGCCGATCCGACCCGTACAGGATGTCGATCGGCGCCTTGTCGTACTCGTACTCGTACGGCGGATCGCGCCACGCGAACCTCGTCGGGCCCTCCTTGCGCATCTCGCAGAGCAGTTCGACGGCCGCCCGGTAGGGGTGGAACCGGCGGCGGTCGGTGACGTGAATCTGGCAGCCGCCGCACGGCTGACGCGCGTGCTTGTGGAACGTCGGCTCGAAAAACACCGGCCGGAACACCACCCCGGCGAGCCCGCGCGCGTTCATCGCCTCCGCGAGCCGGTCTCCGTCGAGCCACGGCGCGCCGACGATCTCGAACGGCTTCGTCGTGCCGCGCCCTTCCGATACCTGCGTCCCCTCGAACAGCACGGCCCCGGGATACACGACCGCGGTGTCGAGCGTGGGGATGTTCGGCGACGGCAGCACCCAGGGGAGCCCGGTCTCGTCGAAATACATCGGCCGCGTCCATCCGTCCATCCGGACGACGTCGACGGCGGCGGCGATGCCGAAATGATCGTTGAACAGCCGTGCCGCCTCGCCAATCGTCAGCCCGTGGCGCATCGGGATCGGGAACTGTCCGACGAAGGACGCAAACGCCGGATCGAGCGTGTTCCCCTCGATCTGCCCGCCGCCAATCGGGTTCGGCCTGTCGCACACGACGACGCGCACGCCGTGCCGCCGCGCGGCCCGCAGGCAGTTGGCCATCGTGTAGACGTAGGTATAGATGCGCGTGCCGACGTCCTGCAGGTCGACGACGAGCACGTCGACGTCCGCCAGCATCTCTGCCGTCGGCTCCCGCGTCTCGCTGTACAGCGAATGCACCGGCACGCGGCGCCGCGCGTCGTCGGCGTGCGGCGTTTCGATCATGTTCTCCTGCAGATCGGATCGAAAGCCGTGCTGGGGGCCGAAGATCGCGGTCAGCGTCCAGTCGCCCCCGGCGGCCAGCCGGTCCGCGATGTGACGGAACTGGCCGTCGATCGACGCCGGGTTGCACACGACGCCAACCTTCCGGCCTGTGATGAGCCGACGATCGGGGCCGTCGAGCAGACGTTCGCTGCCGAGCACCACGGGCATCCGCGCATTGTAGGCCGGGTCTTCGGACCCGGCAAAACCCGGATCGTCGGACCCGGCCACTAGAGCGGTCCGCGACGTCCCGCAAGGTGGCGCGCGATGAACGCGGCACGGACGGCGTCGGCGAACGTGTTGCACCGGAACCGCACGCCGGCGTCCTCTGCGCGGCGGACGAGCAGAAGGTCGCGCCCCGTCCGCGCCACCTCCGCCGTCGCATGCCACGGCCTAATCGTCGGGGCGGGCCCGCCGACGAAGATCGCGCGGGTGCTGGTCAGCAGCAGACGGCCGCCAGGTTGGCCCGGCTCGTCGGGCATCGACGCCGGCGCGGTGAAGTGGCAGGTGTCGGTGAAGACGATGTGGTGCGATGTGGAGATGACCGGGAGGCCGGATTGCGCGTGCTGCTCGATGGCCGCCAGCAGCGCGTCGAGCGCCTCCAGCATCTCTTCCTCGAGCTCCACGTCGTCGCGCGCGGCGGCCGCGGCTGAAGCGATCGGCGCGAGATGCTGGACAAGGCGTGCGTGAGCGTCGCGCGTCGGCGTCGCGATCGCCGCCTCCCACTCGCGATGCCACGCTTGTCGCCGTTGGTCGGCCGCCGATGCGCCTCGAAACCAGCCGAAAAGTCCCATGCGCCGAGCGTCGAGTGTGGTCCGGGCGCGCGGGCGACGTCAAGACGCGGAGGGCGGAGGGCGGAAGGCGGAGGGCGGAAGGCGGGGGGCGGAGGGCGGGGGGATACGGGGTGCGGTGCGGATGCGCAGAGCGAGCGCGCGCGCGCGCGAGCCACAGGCCCGGCGCGGGGTCGGGGCCCCGCGAGGGCCTGTGTAGGGGGTCCGGGGGCGAAGCCCCCGGATAAGAGACGCCCCCGGATAAGACTTGCTGTGAACCGGTATTCTCGGGTTGAATACAGACCTGCCTGGCGGGCGCGCCGGGTGGGCAATTAGGGGTCCCCTCAATTGGCTGCGGACGCTTCGCCTCGGAGACCCTTGATGCCCCGTGCTCGCAGCGGCCGCAGCAAACGAGCGGGTAAGTCCAACGAACAGGTGACGGCCGCCGGACGGTCCGGGCTGCCCGTGCGCCGCAAACCTGGCCGGCCCCCCGTCCACGATGAAGCCTGGACGAAGGTGACCGTGGTGCTCTTCAACCGCCAGATCGTCTTTCTGGACCGCGTCGCCGCCAACATCCGGGCCCAGAGCGGCGCCGCGATCAGCCGAGCGCAGCTCATTCGCGCGCTGCTCGACGCCGTGGCCGATGCCGACATCGATCTCACCGCGTCGAGGTCGGAGGCGGATCTGAAGGCGACCGTCTTCGCGCGCCTCGGCCGCTATCGCTTCGGCCTCAGCCAGTAGCCGGCGGCCGCCCGTGGCGCTCGAATGCGTGATCCTCGTCGGCCTGCCAGGGGCCGGCAAGACGACGTTCTTCCGCGAGCGGTTCGCGGCCACCCACCGGCACATCAGCAAGGATTTGTTTCCGCGTGCGACCGCGCGCCAGCCGCGCCAGGACCGCCTGGTCCGCGAGGCGCTCGCGGCGGGTGAGTCGGTCGTCGTGGACAACACGAACGCGTCGCCGGCCGAACGCGCCCCCTCGATCCGGATTGCGCACGAGTACGGCGCGGCGGTCGTCGGCTACTTCGTCGAAGCGTCCACGCGCGAGGCTGTCGCGCGCAACCGCCGGCGCGAGGGGAGGGCGCGCGTACCCGACGTGGCCGTATTCGCCTGCGCGAAGCGGCTCGTGCCGCCGACTCTGGCCGAGGGCTTCGACCAGATCCATCACGTGCGGGTGCAGCCGGACGGCGGCTTCGCCGTCAGTTGACGACGCGGACGTCGCCGCGGTGGGTCCGCGAGACGCCGCGCGCCAGCGGCTGTTCGAGCAGAAACCATCGCCACATCGGCGGCGCGGCGCCGTCGATCGGCGACAAGAGCGCGACGGCTTCGCGCGGCGCCCGCTCGCGCGGCTTGATCGTCAGCGTTTCGCGCGGCGGCGTATCGCCCCGCTCGAGCGTGGCCCGCAGCAACGGCCACGAGCCGCGATCCCCCAGGAACAGCAGCATCGACCGGCCCACGAGACCGCGCGTCGAGCCGTTGAGCAGCGTGGCGGCGCGCCCGTTGATCTGCACGATGACGCCGTCGGCCGCCGTGATCACGCAGGGGAGCGGGACTTCGGCGAGCAGGTTTTCGCGCCGCGAGCGCTCCAGCGCGAGGGCGTGCTGCAATTCCGCGATGCGCGCGTCCCGCTCGCCGAGCTGTTCGGTGGCGGCGTCGAGCGCCTCCAGCGTCTGCTGAAAGCCGTCGACCACCGCGTCTCCCGGTTCGTCGAGTGCGCGACGCTCGCCGCGCGGATGCCGTTCGAGGTAGCGGGCGAGGCGCACCCGCCCGCGCGCCAACCGCTCGATGAACCAGTTCCGCGACGAATGGTCCATCAGCGACTGTCCCCCGCCGCGCGTCGCCGTGCGCGCGCCGCCGCGTCGGGGAATTCCACTATCTTCGCCTGGCGCTTGGCGCGCGCCACCAGCCACGTCTGGTCGCACTCGCGGCAATGGAACGTGCGGAGATCGTCGATCGACGGTTTCCGTCCAATATTCGACGAGCGGCAGAACGGACAGAGGGTTGGTCCTGGCATGGCGGTCCGGCAAGCCCCAGTTTATCGAGGCCCGAAGGTCGGATTGCAAGCACAACCGCGATCCGGCAAACGGAGGCGAGGCGACGCGCGCGCCTCTGATTCGCCGTAACCTGCTGACAGCGTGAAGGTTGCTCGCTGCCACGCCCCGGCCGCCGTGCAGGAGGATTATGCCGGATCTGATGCCGCGGGTCAGTCGATCGCGGCGCGCAGCGCCAGGCTGAGGTCTTCGACAGTGAACGGCTTGCGCAGCGAGGCCCGCGCCTGCAGGCGCGCGAGCGCCTCCGCTCCGAGCGTGACGTGCTCCGTCATCGCCACGATCGGCAGCGCGGCGAGCGCGGGCAGTCCGCGCAGCCGCTCGACGAACGCGAAGCCGTCCATTCCGCCCATCGTCACGTCGAGCAGGATCGCCGCGGGCCGGAATCCCGCCTCGAGCAGCGTCAGCGCCGCAGGGCCGCTGGCCGCCGCCGCCGTATCGTACCCCGCATAACCGACGACCCGGCACAGTACGCCGCGCACCACGTCATCGTCTTCGACGACGAGGATCAGATGCGGACTCGTGCTGGATTTGCGGATCATGAGAGGCGCGAGATTATCACATCGCTGTAACGTTAGCCGTTGGGCTTCGGGCGGCGGGCGTTTGGTCTTAGGCTAGTTGTGATTGTGAATGCGCCCCCGCTCGTCCTGATCGTCGACGACAACGAAGACGTCCGCGAAATGTACCAGACGTACCTGACCTACTCCGGATACCGGGTGATGACGGCGGCGACCGGCGAAGACGGCCTGAATGCGGCGCGGACGCATCGGCCGCACGTGATCCTGATGGACGCGACGATGCCGGGCGTCGACGGCTGGGAGGCGACGCGGCAGCTCAAGTCGGACCCGGCGCTGCGCCACATCCCCGTGCTGATGCTGACGGCGCACGCCTTCCCCGACGTGCAGACGCGCGCGGAATCGGCCGGGTGCGACGGCTTCGTCGCCAAACCGTGCCTTCCCGACGAGCTGGTCGAGCACGTGAAGTCGGTTCTGCGGTCACGATCCTGAGGTCCGCGTCTGTTCGCCATTGACGCCGGCGGCCCATCCCGCCACGATCGGAAGTGGTGAGAGAACGCTCCCCTGCCTGGAGCGGCGCGCCGCGAACGCCGCGCAACGCGCTGTCGACGCCGGCGCCCTCCGGCGGGCGCGGCGACGAGGCGGCGATCGATCGTCACGAGATCCTCCTCGTCCGCCAGTTCGCCAACCAGGCGTTTTCGCGCGCGTCCGGCGCGCCGCTCCGCGAGCACAACCGTATCCGCCTGTTGAAGGATGCGTCGGAAAACTATCCCGCCTGGCTCGCGGCCATTCACGGCGCCCAGCGGTCGATTCACTTCGAGATGTACATCCTGCAGGAGGACGCCCAGGGCCGGCTGTTCGCCGACGCGCTGCTGCAGAAGGCGCGCGACGGCGTGCAGGTGCGGCTGCTCTACGACTGGATGGGGGCGTTCGGCAAGACGTCGCGCGGATTCTGGCGCCACCTCCGCGCCGGCGGCGTCGAGGTGCGCTGCTACAACCCGCCCCGTTTCGATCGGCCGCTCGGCTGGCTCAGCCGCGACCACCGGAAGATGATCGCCGTCGACGGCGCCATCGCCTTCGTCACCGGATTGTGCGTGGGGCAGGCGTGGGTCGGCGATCCCGTCAGGCACCTCGAGCCGTGGCGCGACACCGGCGTCGAAGTCCGCGGACCCGCGGTCGCCGACGTCGAGGAGGCGTTCGCCGAGGCATGGGCGACGGCTGGCGATCCGCTGCCGCCGGAATCGCTGGTCGCGGCGACGATTCCGCCGGCGGCGGCCGGCGACGTCTCGCTCCGGGTCGTCGCGACGGTTCCCTATACGGCGGGCTTGTTTCGCGTGGACCAGCTCGTGGCGGCCATGGCGCGCAACACGCTGTGGCTCACCGACGCGTACTTCGCGGGCACCGCTCCCTACGTGCAGGCGCTGCGCGCGGCGGCCGAGGACGGCGTCGACGTGCGGCTGCTCGTGCCCGGCAGCTCCGATCTGCCGCTGCTGCGGCCGGTGTCGCGCGCCGGCTATCGGCCACTGATCGAGGCCGGCGTGCGCGTCTTCGAGTGGAACGGCTCGATGCTCCACGCGAAGACGGCGGTTGCGGACAGCCGGTGGGCGCGGGTCGGGTCGACGAACCTGAACCTCGCGAGCTGGATGGGGAACCGCGAACTCGACGTCATCGTCGAGGACGAACGGTTCGCCCGTCACATGGAGGAGATGTTCGTCGCCGACCTCGGCAACGCCACGGAAGTCGTGCTCGACCGGCGCAACCGCGTGCGCGCGGCCGAACCTGCCGTCGCGAAAGAACGGCGGTTGCCGCGGGGCGCCGGCAGCAGCGGCCGCGTGGTCGCGGGCGCGGTGCGCATCGGCAACACCGTCGGCGCGGCCGTCACGAACCGCCGCGTGCTGGAGCCGGTCGAGGCGAACATCGCGCTCGTGGCCGGCGCCGCGCTGCTCGCGCTGGCCGCGCTGGCGATCGTGTTCCCGCGCATCTTCGCGTATCTGCTGGCCGCGATCGCGACATGGTTTGCGACGGCGCTATTGACCCGCGGGGCTGCGCTGAGACGCGAACGCCGGCGCAACCGGCGCGGTTGAGCGCGTGCCGCCCAGCGGTGCACCGCTGCCCAACTCCTTCATCAGCCGATACGTGAACTCCGCCGTCGAATAGAACGCGTCGATCGCCACACGTTCGTCGCGGCCGTGCATGCGGAGGTCGTTCAGGTCGTTCCAGCCGCCGCCAACGCCGTAGCTGGGAAGGCCGGCGTTCCGCGTGAAGATGCTGTCGCTCGCGCCCGCCGCCATCGTCGGGACGACGGGGACGCCAGGCCACATCGAGGTCACCACCTTCTGTACCGCGGCCATGAATTGCGGCGTCGGCGCGGATTCCGGCGCGATCGTCACCGGCTCCATCAGCGAAATCCTGATGCCCGGATCGGCCGCCACCTTCTGGAGCGTGGCCTGCGTCTGCGCGACGCTCTCGCCGGGGAACACCCGGCACTGAATCGTCGCGTCGGCTCTCTGCGCGAGCGCGTTTTCCTGCACCCCGGCCGCGAGCATCGTCGCCACGCACGTCGTGTGCAGGATCGCGTTGAGCGCGGGGTCCTTCGCCAGCCGCGCCGCGGCCGGCTGGTCGAGCGGCTGCCTGGCGACGGCGCGCATGTCGGCCCGCTGCGCCTCCGGTGCGAGCGCCGCGACTTTCTCGAAGTAGAGCCGCGTGGTGGCGTTCGTCTCGAACGGGAACTGATAGCGCGCAAGCCTCTGGAGGCCGCTCGCGAGCTGGTAGATCGCGTTGTCGGGCCGCGGCTCGGACGAATGACCGCCCCGATTGGTCACTTCCATCTTGAAGGTCATGTAGATCTTCTGGACGGTTTCGATCGCGAAGTCGAGACGCTTGCCCTTGACGATCTCGCCCGAGCCGCCGTCGGCGTTGATGACGAGCCCCGCGTCGACGAGATTGCGGTGACGCTTCAGCAGGAAGGCCGGGCCGTCCTGCTCGAGCCCGACTTCCTCGTCGGCGGTGAAGGCGACGATCAGATCGCGATCCGGCACGTAGCCTTCCTTCTTCAGGCGGATCAGCGTCGCGGCGACCGCGGCGTCTTCGTCCTTCATGTCGGAGGTGCCGCGGCCGTAGAAGTAGCCGTCTTTCTCGGTGAGCTCGAACGGCGGCAGCGACCAGTCTTCCGGCCGCGCGTCGACGACGTCCATGTGGCACAGCCAGAGCACCGGCTTGCCGTGCCCCTTGCCGCGCAGCCGCACGACGAGATTCACCTGTTTCGGGTACTTGTCTTCCGGCACGAGCTGGTTGTCGGCCGGCGCGAACCCTGCCGCCTTGAACCGCGCCGCCAGCGCATCGGCGACGCCTTTGGTGCCGGTGTCGTGCACGGATCGAATCGCGACGATCTCCTGCAGGATGTCGCGCGCGAGCGCCTGGTTGCCGGCCGGCGGCTTGGGTGCCGGGGGCGGCTGCTGGGCCGCGGTGACGCAGACGGCGGCGGCGACGATGCCGGCGCCGCAGAACGCTCGACGGAACGCATTGGACATGACGACTCCCGGGCAGATTGTAGTCGATGGGGAGGGCGGAGGGCGGAGGGCGGAGGGCGGAAGGCGGAGGGCGGAGGGCGGAGGGCGGAAGGCGGAGGACGGCGCGCCCCTCTCCGCGCAGTATTATCTTGCGCATGCTGAGCCGGCGACGATTCATCCGGGCGGCGGGTCTGGTTGGGACGGCCGCGTGGGTCTGGAACGGACGCGGGATCGAAGAGGTGCAGGCCGCCGCGCGCGCCGTGGCGGGGCGCTCGCCGGACGAGGTCGCCCACGACGAGGACTACTGGCGCACCATTCAGTCCGCCTTCACCGTCGACCGCACGATCGTCAACTTCAACAACGGCAATCACTCGCCGCAGCCGCGCGTCGTGCAGGACGCCGTCAAACGCTATCTCGACCTCGAGAACGAGGCGCCCGGCTACTATGCGAATCTCATCCTCAGCCATGTCGAAACGGTGCGGCGGCGGCTCGCGGAGGAGTTCGGCTGCGACCCCGAGGAGATGGCGATCACGCGCAACGCGAGCGAGTCGCTCCAGATCGCGCAGAACGGGCTCGACCTGCAGCGCGGCGACGAGGTCATCACCACCCAGCAGGACTACCCGCGCATGCTGACGACGTGGGATCAGCGGCGGCGCCGCGACGGCCTCACCGTCACGCGGCTGCAGTTTCCGGTGCCGACGACGGCCGAGGATCTGCTCGATCGCTTCAGGCGCGCCATCACTCCGCGGACGAAGGTGTTCCAGTTCTGTCACATCACGAACCTCACGGGCCAGCTCTTTCCCGTTCGCGACCTCTGTCGGCTCGCGCACGAGCACGGCATCTTCGCGATTGTCGACGGCGCGCACGCGGCGGGGCACTTTCCCTATCGACTCCGCGACCTCGAATGCGACGCCTACGGCGTGAGCCTGCACAAGTGGACGATGGCGCCGTTCGGCACGGGATTCCTGTACGTGCCGAAGGCCAACATCCCGAAGATCTGGCCGCTCCAGGCGGCCGGCGCCAGCAGCGACGACGACGTCCGCAAGTTCGAGGAAGTGGGGACGATGCCCGCCGCGCCGAAGGCGGCGATCGCGGAGGCGCTCGTGTTCCATCAGGGCATCGGGATCGAGCGCAAGGCCGCGCGCCTGCGGTACCTGACGCTGCGGTGGGCGAACGCGCTTGCCGGACATCCGCGCGTGCGGATGCTCTCGAGCCTCGAGCCCAATCAGACCTGGGGCCTCGCGATGGTCGGGATCGAGGGCCTGAAGGCGGCCGACATCTACAACTTCCTCTGGAACCGTGCCCGCATCGTCGTCATGCCCGCGGCGCAGGGACCGTTTCCCGCGCAGCAGTTCGACTTCCAGGCGATCCGTGTCACGCCCAACATCTACACGACGCTCGAGGAGGTCGACACGTTCGTGAGCGCGATGCAGGAGCTGCTGGCGCGCTGATTGGTTCTTGTCAGCCCATAAAGGGCTGACCCACAGGTCGCCGTCAGCCCGCGCACGCTCGTGTGGGTCAGGGCTTCATGCCCTGGCAGTCAGTAGCGCCGGTCGTAGCGTGTCACGACCAGCGGCACGCTCTCTGCCAGTGAACCCGCGGCGATGCGAACCATGTACGTTCCGGGGCGGGGATAGCGACCCTGGGGCTGTCCATTGCGCGCAGCGGGCGCGTCGATGCGGCCGTCCCAGATGACGACGTTCAGGCCGGCGCGTCCGTCGGATCTCGACTGGCGCACCGTCCGATGCTGCGCGTCGCTGATGGTGACGGTGACGGCCTGCGCCTGCTGCAGATAGAACAGGATGCGCTCTTCCGCCCGGGCGCGCGTCGGCTCGACGTCGTCGGCGTTGCGAACGGCCATCGGACGGAGCGCGAACGCGTGAAGGCCTGTCGTCGCGGCCTGCTTCCATCCCTGAATCGGCCGCGCGTCGAGCACGAACACGCTCCGGCCGTGCGTTCCGATCACGATCTCGTCGTCGCGCGGGTGGATCACGAGATCCTCGACGGGCGTGGACGGTAGAGTGCTCGCGAGCGAGACCCACGTGCTCCCGCGATCGAGCGATGCGTACACGCCCAGGTCCGTGCCGGCGTACAGCACGTCGCGATTCCGCGGATCCTCGCGGACCACGTTGACGCACTCCGACGGCAGGTTGCCAGAGATCGAGCGCCAGGTCGCGCCAAAGTCGGTCGACACGAAGACGTACGGCCGGAAGTCGTCGGTCCGATACCCGCTGAGCGACACGTAGATGGTCCCCGGCTCCCACTGCGACGCGACCACGCGGGTGACCCACTTCGACGGCAGTCCCGCGCTGACGTTCGTCCACGCGCCGCCGTCGTCCTGCGTCCGCCAGACCGTGCCTCCTTCCGTCCCGACGTACAACAGCCCATGGCGCACAGGTGATTCGCCGATCATCGTGATCGTTCCGTAGGGCACGACCGCCCGTTCGCCGCCGGCCGGGAGCGACAGGTCTGGGCTGATCGCATGCCAGTGATCGCCCCGGTCCGTCGATTTCAACAGCTTGTTCCCTCCCGCGTACAGCGTGCGCGGGTCGTCGTGGGAAATGACGTACGGCATGTACCAGCCGAACCGCCACTCGGGCTCCCCTTTCGGCGCGCGCGGCCGGATGTCGGTGGCCTGCGACGTCTGGACCGACGGTCCGGTGATGTCCATGCGCCGCAGGTCGCCGTTCTGGTGCTCGTAGTACACGATGTGCGGGTCGGTGGGATCGGGGAGCGTGACGAACGAGTCGCCGCCGGTCCAGCGATCCAGATAGACGTGGTGCCACAGGTCCGCGGCGACGTCGGCGAGCGGCACGTCGCCCGGCCCGTACACGGCCGCGTCGTCCTGCGTCCCGCCGTAGATCGTGAAGGGCTGCTGCATGTCGGTCGCGACGGCGTAGAACTGCGAGATCGGCAGGTCGTTGAGGTGCAGCCAGGTGTGCGCGCGATCGTACGACATGAACACGCCGCCGTCGTTGCCGATCAGCACGCGGTTCGGATTGCGCGGGTCGATCCAGATCTCGTGCTGGTCGAGGTGCAGGACCTTGCCCTCGGTGTCCAGCAGCCGCAGGATGTCCTCGCCGAACGGCCTGAACGTCCGGCCGCCGTCGGTGGAGTGATATCCGCGGTTGCCGAGGATGTAGACGTCGTCGGGATTGTCCGGCGACACGCGGACGTCGCAGAACTTCCAGCCGTAGATCGTGAAGACGCCGTAGAGATCGTACGCGTTCACCTTGCGCCAGCTCTGGCCGCGGTCGTCGGATCGATACAGCTCGGCCCCGACGACGTGCCGATCGGGAAACGGCGACGTCCCGGCGAACGGCGCCTCGTCGTCGATGAATGCGTAGACGACTGACGGATTCGAGGAGGACACGTCGAGCCCCATCCGGCCGAGCGGGCCGGCGGGAAGGCCGTTCGTGAGCTTCTTCCACGTGACGCCCGCGTCGGTCGTCCTGTAGATCGCGCTCTGCGGGCCGGCGGGCAGGTGCCACGCGCCCGCGTACACGATCCGCGGATCCGACGGATCCATCGCCATGTCGATCACGCCGGTGCTGTCGTCGACGTAGAGAACCTTCTTCCAAGTTCGCCCGCCATCCGCCGTCTTGAAGACGCCGCGCTCTTCATTCGGCGACCACTGGTGTCCCATGGCGGCGACGTAGACGACGTTCGGGTCCTTTGGATCGATCAGGATCTTGGGGACGTGCTGGGTGTCGCGCAGCCCCATGTTCTGCCACGTCGCGCCGGCGTCGGTGGACTTGAAGACGCCGGTGCCCGAGAACGCGTAACCGTCGTAGCGCGGCTGCACCTCTCCCGTCCCGACCCACACGATGTTCGGATCCGACGGGGCGACCGCGACGTCGCCGATGGCGAACGCGTCCTCGTGGTCGAAAATCGGCGTCCAGGTGATGCCGTTGTTCACCGTCTTCCAGAGGTTCCCCGCCCCGCCGGCGTAGATCGTGGCCGGGTTGTCGGGCGCGACCGCAATGGCTTCGATGCGTCCGCCGGCCATCTTCGGCCCGACCGCGCGCCACTCGAGATCCGCGAACGGCGACACGCGCCCGAGCTGCCGGTGCACCTCCCACGCGTGCTGCCGCTCGGCGACGGTGGTGGGCGCCTGCGCGCGCATCGCGACGGGGACGAGCAAGACGGCAGCGGCAGTGCAGATGGCGAGTGGTTTCATCGAACGGAACTCCTGCGTGGGCGATCGGTCACGCACAGTATAGGACCCCACGAGTTGTCACTGGCTTGCGCAATCACCAACAATGGGAGGGATGGCCACTCCCGCTTCATCGCTGCTGATGCGTTCCATTCCGTCCTCAGGCGAGTCGATTCCTGCCATTGGCCTGGGCACGTGGCAGACGTTCGACGTCGGGTCGGATCGGTCGCGCCGGACGCCGCTACGGACGGTGCTGCAGGCGTTCGTGCAGCTCGGCGGACGCGTGATCGACTCGTCGCCGATGTACGGCACCTCGGAGTCCGTCGTGGGCGATCTGGCCGCGGATCTGGACGGCAGGGACCAGCTGTTCCTCGCGACCAAGGTGTGGACGACCGGGAAGGCGGCCGGCGTGCGGCAGATCGAGGAGTCGATGCGGCGGCTCCGGACCGAGCGGCTCGACCTGCTCCAGATCCACAACCTCGTCGATGCGCGCACGCAGCTCGACACGCTGCGCGGTCTGAAGCGCGACGGACGCATCCGCTACATCGGGGTCACGCATTACACGGCGGCGGGGGCCGAAGCGATCGCACAGTTCATCGCGTCGGAGGCAGTGGATACCATCCAGATCAACTATTCGGCAGTGGAGCGCGCGGCGGAAGAGCGGCTGCTCGACGCCGCGCACGATCGCGGGATCGCCGTCATCGTCAATCGGCCGCTCGGCGGTGAAGGCGGCGGGCGGCTGCGGCGGCTGGCGACGCGTCCGTTGCCGGCGTGGGCCGGCGAGATCGAGTGCACGAGCTGGGCGCAGCTGCTGTTGAAGTTCGTCGTGTCGCATCCGGCCGTGACGTGCGCGATTCCCGCGACCGCCGATCCCGCGCACCTGCGCGACAACATGGCCGCGCTGCGCGGGCCGCAGCCGGATCAGGCGCTTCGCATGCGCATCGCCGCTGAATGCCGGTGATGACGGGTTCTCGGGTTCTCGGGTTCTCGGGTTCTCGGGTTCTCGGGTTCTCGGGTTCTCGGGTTCTCAGGTTCTCAGGTTCTCGGGTTCTCGGGTTGCGGGCGTTGTGGGCCAGCCCTTCATTTCACGGGCTGACAGAGAGTGCCGGCACGGCTCCCACATAGCGGGCGCGCGGACGAATGAGTTGACCGGTCCCGTACTGCTCGAGCGCGTGCCCGATCCAGCCGATGGTGCGGCCGACCCCGAAGACGCTCGGCGGCGCCTCGGCCGGCAGTCGCAGCACGCGTGCGACGGCCGCGAGCGCGAAATCCAGGTTCGGCCGCTCGCGGATCGCCCTTGACGCCGCCTCGGCGAACGCCCGCACGAACGACAGTTCCCGCGACCCCCGCCATCCCTCCGCGAGGCGCGCCAGCAGGAAGGCCGCCCGGGGATCGCCGTCCGGATAGAGGGGGTGTCCGAACCCGCCGATCGGCTCCCCGCGGCGCAGCCTGGCGGCAATCGCGTCGTCCAGCCGGCGGGTGCCGCGCATCGAGGCGAGCATCGACGCGACCCGCGCGCTCGCCCCCCCGTGCCGTGTTCCCTCGAGCGCCGCGAGCCCCGCGATGACGACGGCGTACGGGCCCGAGCCGGCGGAGGCGACGGCGCGTGCCGTGAAAGCCGACACGTTCAGTTCGTGATCGGCGCAGAGGATCACGGCGCTCCGCAGTACGTCGGCCGCACGCGCGCCGACGCGCCACCCCCGGGCCAGGATTCGATCGATCGTCGGAGCGGCAACCGGCGAGGCGGCCGCCGCCGTCGCCAGCCGATCCAGGATGCGCCAGCCGCAGGCGATCACCGCCTCCGGCCGGAGGTCGAACGCTTGCGCGTCGCGCGCCGCGGCGCGGGCGAGCGCGATCTGCGCGCGCGCGACGAACGTCAGCCCCGTGCGGCGGCCGATCTCACGATCATGCGCCGTCGATCGGACGCCGGGCCGGGCGCCGTCGAAGCGACCCGTCCAGATCAGCGATGCGACCTCGGCGACGGACCGGCTCCGCGCCAGATCGAGGACGTCGTGGCCGCGGTAGTACAGGCGGCGGCCGTCAATCAGGGTGATGGACGACTCGAGCACGGGGATGCCCCAGTGCAGCGCCCGCGCGGCCGCCTTGTCGGGGTCGCGGCGCTCCTCCGTCCGGCGGCGCAGCCGCTCCACGTCGTCGCGGGCATAGGCGCGCTGGCGGGAAGCGCCAGGGATGGCCTGCGAGCGGATCAGGCCGCGGCTGACGTAGGCATAGAGCGTCGCGCGGCTGACGCGCAGGCGCGCCGCCGCCTCGGCGGCGTCCATCCACGAGGGCGCGCTCATATTGATCGCCCAATCAACATTGACACAATCATACACGAGCGCTACCGTCGGATCATGGTGAACGAAGGATTGGCGGGGGTGGTCGCCGCGGCCACCGCGCTCAGCCACGTGGACGGGGAACGCGGCGAACTGATCCTGGCCGGCTATCCGGTCGACGACATCGCGCCGCACGCGAGCTTCGAGGAGATGACGTGGCTGCTGTGGCATGGCACGCTGCCGTCCGGGGCGGCGCTCGAGGCGTTCCGCGCCGAGCTGGCCGCGCTGCGCGCGCTGCCGCCGGCCGCGCTCGCGCTCCTGCGAGAGGCCGCGCACGCCGGGATCGCGCCGATGGACGCGCTCAGGATGACGGCCGGCACCCTCTCCCTGGAGTCCGGCGATCCCGTCGCCATCGTGGCCCGGATGCCCACGATCGTCGCGGCGTACTGGCGCCTGCGCCGCGGGGCGGAGCCGCTCGCGCCGCGGGCGGATCTCGGGCACGCGGCGAGCTTCCTGTACCTGCTCACGGGCGACGTGCCGGACCCCGAGCGGGTGCGCGGACTCGAGACGTATCTCAACACCGTGATCGATCACGGCCTCAACGCCTCCACCTTCACGGCTCGCGTGATCACGTCCACCGGATCGGATCTGGTCTCGGCCGTCGTCGGGGCGCTCGGCGCGCTGAAGGGGCCGCTCCATGGCGGCGCCCCCGGTCCGGCACTCGACATGGTGTTCGAGATCGGCGACGCCTCCCGCGCGGAGCCGATCCTGCGGGACAAAATCGAGCGCGGCGAACGCCTCATGGGATTCGGACACCGCGTGTACAAAGTGCGCGATCCGCGCGCGGACGTGCTCGCGGCCGCCGCCGAACGGATGTACACGCGCGCCGGCGACATGGCGCTCTACGGGCTCGCACGGGCTGTCGAAGCCACGGCGATTCGACTGCTCGACGAATACAAGCCGGGCCGCCGGCTCCGGACGAACGTCGAGTTCTACACGGCGCTGCTGCTCCACGGCCTGGGACTCGACGTCTCCCTCTTCACGCCGGCGTTCGCGCTCAGCCGCGTCAGCGGGTGGATTGCGCACGCCATGGAGCAGCGGCGGGCGAACCGAATCATCCGTCCGCAGTCGGAGTACATCGGTCCCCGTGGCCGCCGCTGGAGCAGGGCCGCGTGACCCGGCCTGTGGGTCAGCCCTTCAGGGCTGACGAACCCAGTCGCTGGCACGCACGCTGCACCCGGTACCCGCACACTTGGAGGCAGCATGACCGTGAAGACGATTGGACTGATTGGCGCCGGGCACATCGGGAGTCAGCTGGCACGGCTGGCCGTCCAGCACGGGTACGACGTCGTCGTGAGCAACTCGCGCGGACCGGATACGTTGAAGGACCTGGTGCACGAGCTGGGACGTCGGGCGCGCGCGGGGACGTCGGCCCAGGCCGCTGAAGCGGGCGACCTCGTCGTCGTGACGATTCCACTGAAGAACATCGGCGACGTGCCCGTGGCGCCGCTGGCGGGCAAGATCGTGATCGACACCGGCAACTACTATCCGGAGCGCGACGGGCACATCGCCGAGCTCGACCACGAAGAGACGACGACCTCCGAGCTGCTGCAGCGGCATCTGCCGGCCTCGAAGGTCGTCAAGGCGTTCAATCACATTTACGCGGCGGCGCTGACGACCGATGGGCAGACGGCGGGCACGCCGAACCGGCGGGCGCTGGCGATCGCCGGCAACGACGCGGACGCGAAACGCGTGGTCGCGCAACTGATCGACGAGTTCGGCTTCGACGTGGTCGACCTGGGTCCGCTCAGCAACAGCTGGCGCATTCAGCGCGATACGCCGGGCTACGGGCCGCGCCGGACCGCCGACCAGCTGCGCGCGGATCTCGCGGCGGCGCAGCGCCCCGTCCACGCCTGAGGTCAGTGCTTCGCGAACATCGCCTGCACGTCCTTCTTGAACGCGGCCTGGCTGTCCGGGCGGCTGTAGAACATGTGGCCGCCGGGATACTCGTGCACCTGCACGCGTGAGGGATCCCCCATCGCGGGCATCTGATCGACGGTGAGGATCGATCCCATGAAGGGGCAGGACAGGTCGTTCCAGCCGTGCGCGATCAGCACGCGCAGCTTGGGATCGGCGGCGACCGCCTCGCGCAGATCGGGGACCGCGCCGGTGCGCATCGCGCGGCTGTCGTTGTCCCAGGCGCCCGCGACCTCGTAACTGAGCGCGTTGTAGCGCGCGTCGACCTTCCAGCCCACCACGCGCGTGACGAAATCCACCATCGCGGTCGTGGTCGGGGCGATGATGCTCTCGAGCAGCGGATCGTTGCTGCGCTGGAAGGGGGAGAACGGAAACGGATCGAAGGAGGTGACCGTCGAGTCGTAAACGCTGCCGATCTTGCCTTGTTCGCGCTCGACCTCCCGCAGGAACGCGCCGATCTCGATCCGGCCGCCCGCCCGGCGGACGAAGCTCTCGTCGAGTCCCGTCAGCTCGGTCACGCGCTTGACGATCCGCGCGGTGGCCTGCGGATCAGATCGCCCCTTCAACAGATCCTCGGCGTACTCGCCGCGCGCGTACGCGATCACGCCGGCCATCGCCTCGGGCGTGAGGGCATGCGTCCGCTCCAGGTGCGCCGCCGCCATCGAGGGCAGCGTGACGATCCAGGCCATCGGCGAGAGGTCGCCGTTCTCGTCGATCGTCGGGTTGAGGTACGGCGACGCGAGCACGACCCCGTTCATCGCGACGCCGATCTGCGACTGCAGGTAGTGCGTCACGCGCGGCCCGCGATACCCGCCGTAGCTCTCGCCGACGAGGTACTTCCGCGACGTGAGGCGATCGTTCTTCACGAGCCAGTCGTAGATGATGCGCGACAGGTAATGAATGTCGTTGTCCGCGGTGTAGAACTGCCGCTTCGTCTCGTCCGGTTTGAGGTACGACCGGCTGAAGCCCGTGCCGACCGGATCGATGAAGACGAGATCGGTGAAGTCGAGCCAGGTGCCCGGATTGTCCTTCAGCGTGGCTGGATCCGACGGGCTGTCCCCCTCGTCGCCGAACTCGACGTGCTTCGGGCCAATCGCGCCGAGATTCAGATACACCGACGCGGCGCCGGGGCCCCCGTTCAGCGCGAAGGTGACGGGACGATCGCGTCCGTCGACGGTGTAGCTCGTGAAGACGACGTCCGCGCTCTTCTTGCCGTCCTGTCCGTACACCGGCAGCGTCCCCACGGTCGCCGTGTACTTCAGCGGCTTGCCGTCGATCTGGATCGTCTGCTCGACGTGCGCATCGGCCGGCAGGGGCGGCATCGAGGCTTCGTCGCCGGCCGGCTTGGCCGGGGCGGCCGCCTTGGGCGGCTCCTGCGCCGCCGCTTTCGGCGCCTGCGCGATCGTCTGACACGTCCAGGCGGCGACGCCGCACGCCACGAGGTACGCGAACCGGGGGCGGCGCCGGGAACGGGAATGAAGAAGATTCATCCCGATAGCATACAGGGTGTTCATGTTTGCCCGCGGAGGCGGCGCGCCGGCAGGCCTGCGCCGTGGGCGCCCTGCAGACCAACCACGCTCCGTCCGATACACCGGATCGATCCCTCTCTTCCGGTCGGCTCGGCCGCTTCGCTCCGTCCACGGCGGCGCGCCAGCAGGTGCCGCCCAGGGACGCAGGAAGATGCGAGAGTCCGCCGAACCCACCCCTTTGCTCGCGCTGAAGCGCGCCGTGGACGCGTGCGGCGAAGTGATCTTCACCGCCGACGCGCGCGGGGTGATCACGTTCGTGAATCCACAATTTACGGCGGTCTACGGGTACACCTCTGAGGAGGTGGTCGGCCGCGAGACACCCCGGATCCTGAAGAGCGGCATCCACTCGCGCCAGCACTACGACCACTTCTGGCACGACATCCAGCGGGGCCAGTCCGTCCGGGCCCGGATGGTGAATCGAGCCAAGGACGGGCGGCTGGTCGAGATCGAAGGCTCCGTCAATCCGATCGTCGAGGACGGCGCCGTCACCGGCTACGTCGCCGTCCATCGCGACGTCACGACCGAACGCGCACTCCAGGACCGGGCGCACCTCGCGCAATTCGCGTCCGATGGGGCGGCTGACGGCATTCTCTGGGTTGCCCAGGACGGCCGGATCCATTACGCCAACGAGGCCGCCGCGCAGATGCTGGGCTACCTGCGCGAAGAGCTCTGCGCGATGACTGCACCGGAGATCGCGCCTGAGTTCACGCTCGATCGGTTCGTCGCTCACTTCGCCGACCACTTCGCCTCGGGTCGGGCACGGCTCGAGACGACGCTCCGCCGCCGAGATGGATCGGACGTACCAGTCGAGATCGCGATCAGCTACTGGGGCATCCAGGGCTTGCCCACCAGTTGCGCGATCGTCCGGGACCTCACCGAACGAAGGCGTCTGGAAGCCGAACTGCAGCAGGCCCAGAAGATGGAAATCGTCGGCCGCCTCACGGGCGGCATCGCCCACGATTTCAACAACCTTCTGACCGCCATCATCGGCTACAGCGACCTGGCGCTCCAGCAGGTGCCGGCCGATTCACGGCTGGCCGGCGACATTGCCGAGATCAGGAATGCGGGGGAACGCGCGGGCCGGCTGACGCACCAGCTCCTCGGCTTCAGCCGCCGCCGCACGTCGGACCCTCGCGTCATCGAGCTCGACCAGGTCGTCCACGACCTCCGTCCGATGGCCGACCGCGTCATCGGCGACGACGTCCAGCTGGAACTCGCGGTCGATGGGCCGCTCCATCCCGTGAAGCTCGACCCCGGTCAGGTCGAACAGGTCCTGCTGAACCTGATCGTGAACGCGAGGGATGCCATGCCGCGCGGCGGCTGTATCACTATCGCAATCGCGAACGCCGAACTCGATGGCGAGTTCGTGCGCGCTCATCCAGGTGCGTCTCCCGGTCCGCACGTCGCGCTCTCGGTTGCCGATACTGGCGTCGGCATGTCGCCTGACGTCCTGAGCCATGCCCTGGAACCGTTCTTCACGACGAAGCCGCAGGGCAAGGGTACCGGCCTCGGGCTGGCAACGGTCTGCGACATCGTGCGGGCCAGTGGCGGCTGCCTCGGCATCCAGAGCACCGTCGGCGGCGGCACCACGGTGACGAGCTTTTTCCCAAGGACGGATGCGCCGATCGAGGCCGCAGCGCCAGCCGTGCCGGACTTGCCCACGGCGCTCGCGACCGAAACGATCTTGGTCGTCGACGACGACGCCGCGGTGCGTGAACTCGCGCACCGCGTGCTGGCGCCGTACGGATACCGCGTCCTCCTCGCCCGCGACGGAGCCGAGGCGCTCGCCGTCGAAGCCCGGCACGACGCCCCCATGGACGTGCTGGTCACGGACGTCCTGATGCCGGGACTCAGCGGACCCGACCTCGTGCAGCATCTGGTGCGCAGGCGTCCCGCCATGCGGGTGCTGTACATGTCCGGCTTCGGTCACCAGATGGCGGTCGCGTCGAAGCTGGTCGGCGGCCAGACGGGATTTCTGCACAAGCCCTTCACGCCCGGCATGCTCGCCTTGACGCTGCGCGCCCTGCTGGACAGGCAGGGAGGTCCGTTGGCCTCGGTGGGGCGCTGACCATGCCCGCTGACGCGCCGGCCGCTCGGGTCGGGCCCATTCTCCTGATCGACGACGATGTCGAGGCGCTGGCGATCTTCGAGCAGATCCTGCGCGACGCCGGTTTCGAGGTCCGCAAGGCGGCGACGGCGGAAGCCGGCCTGCTCGAACTCGAAGTCGCCACGCCAGCTGCCGTCCTGGTCGACTTGCGCCTTCCCGCGCTCGACGGCCTGGATTGCCTCCGGCGCATCCGAGCGACTCCGCGCCTGGCGCACACGCCCGTGACGATCATGACGGCGGATTACCTGATCGACGAGAGCGTTGTTGCGCAGATTGAAGCGATGGGCGCGCGCCTTTGCTTCAAACCGCTCTGGGAAGACGACGTCCTGCACATCGTGCGCGCCGCCACTGCGCCATAGTCCCGGGCCAGCACGCCCCGCCACGTCATGGCAAGTGCGTCAACGGGAGCCGGACGTTCGCCGGCTGATCTCCGCCGATCACGACGGAGGTCCCGTTCCGCCACAGCCACTCGAGCGCGTCGCGCTGCAGCTCGACGAAGCCCCGCGGCGGCTTGTCGGCCGCGATCACGCGATAGCGGCCTGCCGGCAACGCCGAGATCTGGAACGAACCGTCCGGCGCCGGCCAGGCGGTGGCCATCGCGGACGAGCCGCGGACCCAGAACGACGGATCGTCAGGGATGGCGAGCACGACGGCGTCGCTGCCGCCGCGGAGATCGACGCTCCCCGACAACACGACGCGCCGTCGCGCCACGACGATCTCGACGCTGGAGGTCGCACCTGGCGGAAACACGGTCGGCACGTTGGTGATGTCCTGCGATCCGATCCGGACAGCTTCCATCCACCAGTCCGGCGGCAGGCCGGCCACGCGCAGCAGCCGCGGCCCGAACTGCCCGCCGAGGCTGAATCGTTGGTCCGGCTGTACTGTCGCGCGCGCCGCCGGGGTGAGCACCGCTTCCATCCGATCCGCCGGCAGACTCTCGATCTGCAGCGGCGGGCCGTCGAACCCTCCGCCATCGAAGACGACGTGTCCCTCGAGCGTGGCGCCAGCAGCGAGGTGAAGGTCGGCCGTCGCATCGGCGGGCAGATCGATCGATCGCATGGCCAGTTCGCCGACCGGCGTGCCCGCGCCAGCGGTCAACATGTACTCGCCGGCGAACACACGCGGAATGACGAATGCCCCCTGTTCGTCCGCGCGGACATCGCGGTAGCGGATCGCCGTCACGACCCGGAACGCGATGCGTACGTGGGCCCCCGCGGCCGGGCCGCCGTCCTCGCCATAGACGTGCCCGCGCAGCGTGAGCACGGGCTCCCGCGCGAACGTGACGTCGACGCCGTCTGCATGCTGACCGGAGACGATCGTGATCGGCTCCGCCAGATCGCTCTCGGGCGTCGCACGGAAATACGTCGGGGCGAGGGCGCGTCCCTGCTCGTCCGGCACCACCGGCGCCTGCGCTTGAATCCGGTAGGTGCCCGGCGCCAGGCGGTCGACCGTGTACCGTCCGTCCGGTCCCGTCCGCTTCGAGACGATCGTGCGCGGCTGGCCCTGATTGTCGAGCCGATCGGAGGCGAGCATCACCGTGGCCCCGACGACGGGCCGTCCGCGATCGTCCAGGAGACGACCCGAGATCGTGGCGGCGGGCCGCAGCGCGAAGTCAGCCGTCGCACGGTCGTTGGGCGCGAGACGGACCGGCCGCCCGACCGTGTCGGGACTGTCGGCACCAAACTGCGCCGACAGATAGCCGGCCTGCTTCGAGGGAACCTCCGCGCGCAGGCGGTAGACGCCCGACGGCAGCGTGTCGAACGCGTAGCGTCCGTCCGGGCCGGTGATCGCGAAGAGTTCGTGGGGTCGTATGCGCGGCGGACCGGCGTCGGCCGTGCGGCTGCGCGGCGTTGCCACGACACGGCAGCCGGGGATGGACTGGCCGGTATCGCGCGCGATCACCCGGCCCCGGAGGCTCGCCGTGTCGCCCGATCGGAGGACGATCTGAGCGGCCGGCGCCGTGGCCAGCAGGCAGAGCCAGAGCACGAACGAGGAGCAGGCACGCATGGCGCCTCCTGAGGTGGGAGTACCCCCCTCCGGTATCGTCGCACGGGTGCCCGCGCGCTCGCAAGGCAGGCCATCGGGGCGCGCGCCGGTAGTATGATGGCGCGCGTACGTGGCGGGCCCACACGCCAGGCATCAGGCGCCTACCTGTGTCTCGCCCTCGCCGAGATCGTGGAGGTAGGCATCGGGAGACTCCCCATGGTGCAGGGACTCGGTACGGTGATCTATCACGTCGCGGACCTGGCGCGGGCGAAGGCCTGGTACGCCGCGGCCTTCCAGCAGCAACCCTACTTCGACCAGCCGTTCTACGTCGGCTTCAACATCGCCGGTTATGAACTTGGGCTCGACCCGAATCCGGCGGATGCCGCCGCGGGCGCCGGCGGTGTCGTCGCGTATTGGCGCGTGCCCGAGATCGATGGCGCCGTCAGGCACTTCGTCGACGCGGGGGCTGCCGTCCTCGCACCCGTGCAGGACGTCGGCGATGGCATCAAGGTCGCGACGGTGGCGGATCCGTTCGGGAATCCGATCGGGCTCATTCACAACCCGCACTTCGCGGCGTAAGTCGGGTTCTCGGGTTCTCGGGTTCTCGGGTTCTCGGGTTCTCGGGTTCTCGGGTTCTCGGGTTCTCGGGTTCTCGGGTTCTCGGGTTCTCGGGTTCTCAGGTTCTCGGGTTCTCGGGTTCTCGGGTTCTCAGGTTCTCAGGTGCCGGCTGTCCTGGTGCCTGGTAATGGAGTTGTGCGTCGCGTGGTGGCCATCCGGTAGCCGACGTACGCGAGGCCGATTACCCACGCCATCGTGAACCAGGCCGTGCCGGCGTCGATGGCGTGGCCGTCGAGCGTCAGGGGGACGCGCAGCAGTACGTAGTTGACGAAGAACATGACCGTCGACGCGAAGATGCCGATCCGGATGAGGAGGACGAGGACGATCGTCTCCGAGACGAGCTGCGAGATGACGTCCAGCCACCACTCGCGTCCGGTATTGCCGGCGAGCGTCAGGGCCGTGAGGATCACGACGGCGATCGCGATGAACAGCCGTTCCGACGTCCGGGGGCTCGGTTTCCAGCCGGACGCCCGGCGCATGGCCGCGTCGAACACGGCTCGCAGCACGAAGACTTCGAAGACCGTGATCAGCCCGTTCTGGAGCCCGAGATTCACGGAGCCGAGGAGCGTCAGGACATAGCCGCGCGCCCCGAGGAGCGCGCCGAACTCCGACGCGTGCGGCTGCGGCTCGGGGAATCCGAACGCCCGCGGCAGCACTTCCATCCCGAAGTGGAGCAGCGTGAACCCGGCGCCGCAGGCGACGCCCAGCAGCACGTCGCGCCCGACGATCGGATCGCGCAGCCGCCCGGCCAGCACCCGCGTCCAGCCGACCAGCATCGACGGCCAGGCGCGCCGCACGAAGGGCTCGAAGGCGAGATACAGGACGTACATCGCGCCGCCGACGAACATTCCGAGACCGACCCGCAGGAACAGGCGCTGCTGCTCGGCGGTGAGATCGCTCACGTGCGGACTGGCCGCCCAGACCGCGGTGAGAATCACGGTCATGAAGACGGCCAGCCTCAACGCGCCCCGCTGGTCGGCGCGTCCGCGCCGGACCTGCCGGTACGCGGCATAGGCGGCGCCGGCGAGCAGCAGATACACGACGATGGCGTTGGTGCCCTGCGTGCGTCCTGAATCGGACGGCTCGCGTCCGGGCGTCGTCCATGGACCGACGATCTTGAAGTCCACCGGTCGTCCCCGATAGCCCGCGGCCTGCACGGTGATCGGCGTTTTCGTACCGGGCAGCGTGCCCGACCACGCGCGGCGCTCGTCGGCGTACGTGCCTGGCGTCCACGACGGCGTCGTGTCGGTGAACGCGTGCGGGTCGAGCCCGGCGGCGGCGAACAACGGCGTCCAGTCCATGCGCGGCGGCGGACCCGAGGCCGGCGCTTCCCGCTGCGGCGGCGCGGCGGCGAACCACAGGAGGTTGCCGTTCGTGTCGAGAATCGTGAGCGTCATGCCGTGGAGCAGCAGGTGCGGGTCGCTCGGGCCGACGTCGCCGCCGTTGTTCTCGGGCACGAGGGCGGATGGACTGGTGCGGTACCAGAAACGCACCACGGCTGGACGGCCCGCCGGAAGCGCCGCCCAGCCGCTGGCGCCGCTCCCGTGGGCTTCCGCCCAGTTCAGGTACGAGGTGTCGTACTGAAAGCCTGACGCGGAGTCGGCGAACGGTTCGCGATAGCCGAAGGACTGCCGGAGCGTCTCGGCGCGATCGGCGAGCACCACGGCGGGTCTGTTCAGCGGCACGCGCGCGAGGAGCGTCCAGCGTCCGGCGACCCAGGCGCACGCGAGGACGAGGAGGGCGGCGACGGCTATCCAGGCGAGGCCGGCTGCCGGCGAGATCGCCGCGTCGTCGCCGCCCGAGGCCGCGACCATCTCGGGCGACGGCGTCTCGCCGGCCGCGAGCGCGGCGGCCAGCGGATCGCCGCCGGGGAGTGCGGCCGATACCGCGATCGCCGACGCGGGACGGCGAGACGGATCCGGATCGAGGCACCGCAGGATCGCCGCCTCGATCGCGGGATCGAGCCCTCTGACGAGGGTGGTTGGCGGGGTGAGCGCGCCGGCATGATGCTGCTCGATCAAATCCGACAGGTTTTTGGCATCGAACGCGCGGCGTCCCGTGAACAGCTCGTAGAGGACGAGGCCGAGCGCGTAGATGTCGCTCCGGACCGTGACCTCCTGCCCGGAGAGCTGCTCGGGCGCCATGTAGGCCGGCGTGCCCGCGCGGATGTCCTGCACCTCGCCGATCGCCGCGAGGCTGAAGTCCATGATCCGCACCTTGCCCGTGCCGTCGAGCATGATGTTGGCGGGCTTGAGGTCGCGATGCAGGACGCCGCGTTCGTGCGCCGCGGCGAGCCCCGCGCAGATCTGTCGCGCGATCTCGAGGCCCTTGTCTTCCGGCAGCCGTCCGATGCGGCGGAGCAGACTCGACAGGTCTTCGCCGTCGACGTACTCCATCGTGATGAACAGCTGGCCGGCCGTCTCGCCGATGTCGTACACGCGGCACACGTTGGGGTGCGAGACCTGCCGCGCGGTCCGGACCTCGTTGTGGAACTGCGCGAGGCGGACGGGATCGCGGAGCAGCAGCGGCGGCAGGAACTTGAGCGCGACCGGCTGGCCGAGCCGCAGGTCGTCGGCGCGGTACACCTCGCCCATGCCCCCGCGGCCCGCGAGGTTGAGGATGCGATACCGGGTGTCGAGCACCGTGCCCGGCGCGAAGCGGCCGTGGTCGATCGATCCCGACGAGCTGAGCCATCCGCTGTCGGACGAAGGGGTCGCAACGCGGGGCCCCGCCGATCGCGGCGCGGATTCGTCGGCGAGCCGAGTCGGGGCGTCACCCGGCGCGGTCACGACATCCGCAACGTCCGTGGCGTGTCCGCAGGCCGGGCAGAATCGACTGCCGGGCGGGGCGGCCGCACCACACGATGGGCAGAACACCACGATATTTTATTCGACGCGCGCGAAGGCGGACCGTGACGGCGTGTACAGCGTGTCGTTCAGGGTTCAGGGTTCAGGGTGCGAGGTTGGGTTCGGGGTGCGAGGTTGGGTTCCGGTTCGACGTTCGAAGTTGGGTATCGGAAACGCTGAACCCACCAACCCGGAACCCTGACCCCGGAACCTATTTGCGCGTGCCCGCCACGACCGTGAGTTCGCCGCGCAGCCGGATGTCCCTGGACGAGGCGCCGATCATCACGCGGAAGGCGCCGGGTTCGACGACCCAGCGCATCTGACGATCGAGCAGCCGCAGCTCGCGAGGCCCGAGCGTGAAAGTTACCTCGCGCGCCTGTCCGGGATCGAGATGGATGCGCCGGAACCCTTCGAGCTGCATGACGGGCCGCGCGACGGACGCGAGCAGATCGCGGATGTACAACTGGACGACCTCGTCGCCGGCGACCGCGCCGGTATTGGCGACCCGGCACCGCACCTTTGCTGTGCCGGTCTGCAGAATTCGCGGCGGGTCCAGCCGCAGATCGGAATACGCGAAGGTCGTGTAGCTCAGGCCGAAACCGAAGGGGAACAGCGGCTGGCCGGTCAGATCGACGTAGTCGTCGCCGCGGCCCGTCGGCTTGTGATCGTAATAGAGCGGCAGCTGGCCCTCTTCGACGGGGAAGGTGATCGGCAAGCGCCCTGCGGGGTCGGTGGCGCCGAAGAGGACGTCGGCAACGGCCTCTCCTCCGTCCTCCCCGGGATACCAGGCGTCGATCACCGCGCCGACGCGATCGATCCAGGGCGACATCGTGATCGCGCTGCCGCCGATCAGGACGACGACGACCGGCGTGCCGGTCGCGGCGACCGCCTGGATGAGCGCTTCCTGCGCGCCCGGCAGGCCGAGCCGCGCGCGGTCGCGAAACTCTCCCTCTTCGATGCCGGCGACGACGACCGCGACGTCGCTGGCGCGCGCCAGCGCCACGGCATCCCGGATGGCCGAGGCGTGCGTATCTTTCTTTTCCCAGACCAGCTTCACGCGCGCGTTGCCCGTCGTTTCGAAGTACTCGAGGCGGATGTCGTGCGCGCCCGGCCGCAGCGCGGTGGGCGTCAGGCGCGTGCCGTACGATTGCTTCCGCCAATCGTCGATCGCGAGGGTGCCGTCGACGTAGAGGCGGTAGCCGTCGTTCCCCTCTACGCCGAGGCGCCGCATCTCCGGAACGGTGATGGAGCCCGTCCACCGGACCGAGTACCAGTCGAACGGAATGCCGCGTCCGGGTGAGTTCAGCGTCCAGCCGAAGTCGATCGTTGGATCCGTGCGCACGAGGCGAGGGGACCCTTCGAGGCGGGGATTGTCGAAGTACTCGCCGCGAAGCCCTGGCGCGGGCTTCCCGTCGACCATCGCCGACAATCGTTCGGCCGGAACAGTCTCGAGCAGATCCGCGCTCCGGCCCGGCCCTGGCGCGTAGCGCACGTCAACCGCCGATCCCACCTTCCGGCGGATGCCGTCGAGGATTGAAACGTTCTCGACGCCCGGGCCGCTGTAGTCGCCGAGCCGCGCCTCTTTCGCGTCGACGCCCATGACGGCGATCGACGCAACGCTCCGGTTGAGCGGCAGCGTCTGCCGTTCGTTCCGAAGCAGCACGATCGACTCGCGCGCCGCTGTGCGCGCGAGCGCCCGATGCGCGGCGCTGCCGTTGGCGGCGGCTGCGGCGTCGGCGTCCACATATGGATGCTCGAACAGACCCAGCTCGAACTTCACGCGCAGGACGCGTGCGACGGCAGCATCGACGACTGGACGGGATACGAGACCGCGCCTGATTGCCTCCCAGTACGGCCGGTACTGCGGGTACGAGGACTGGAAGATCACGTCGAGACCCGCGTCGAGGGCATCTTTCGCGGCCGTGGCCGTGTCCGGCTCCGTCCTGTGCAGCACCGTGGCGCCGCTGGTCGCGGCCGCGTCGGAGAGGACGAAGCCGCGGAAGCGCCAGTCGTGCTCGAGCGTGCCGTTCAGCAGCCGTCCGTTCTGCGTCGCGGGGACGCCGTCCACCGAATTGTAGGCCGTCATGACCGAGCGGGCGTGCGCGTCGCGAATCGCCGCGTCGAACGGCGGGAAGAACCGCTCCAGCAGCGTCCGGCGATCGAGGTCAATCGGATAGCTGTCGCGCCCCCCCTCGCCGACGTTGGCGATGAAGTGCTTCGGCGTCGCGACGATGCCCGCCGTCTCGAAGGCGGACACGAAGGCGCGTCCCATGACGGAGGCGAGGTACGGGTCTTCACCGTAGGATTCCTCGACGCGTCCCCATCGCACGTCGCTCGCGATGTTGAGCACGGGAGACAGCACCTGCCGGATGCCGCGCGTCCGCGTCTCGCCGGCGATCGCGCCGGCGACGCGTTCGACCAGCGCGGGATCCCACGTGGCGGCGAGGGCAATCGCCTGTGGATACACGGTGGCACCATCGCGCGCGAGGCCGTGCACCGCTTCGTCGAACGGAATGATTGGAATGCCGAGCCGGGTGTGCTCGACGAAGTACCGCTGGATCGCGTCGATGCGTCCGGCGTGCGCGCGCGCCGCATCAGCCGCCGCCGGCGTTCCCTGCGCGTCGCGAGGCCGGACGGAGATCTGCAGCCCGAAGATGCCGTGCGAGTAGTCGTTCGCGGGATCGTCGAGGTCGCCCGGGATCATGAAGAGCTGCCAGAACTTCTCCTGGAGCGTCATGCGCGAGAGCAGGTCCCGGACGCGGACGTCGATCGGCAGGCGCGGATTGCGATAGGCCGGCGGCGCCGCGGCGGCGATCGCGCCCGCGCACACGATCGGCAACAACCCGCGCAGCCACCGCCGCGCCGTCGTCGATTGCCGTGAGGAGCGGTGTTCGAGGTTGGGCACGACTTCGTCCGCGGTCCGTCGAATGCGCGTCATCCGCGGCCGTGACAGGCTAACACCAGTCGGCCTTGACAGATCCGCCGGCAGGCGCCAAACTCTAGCCAGCTATACATAGCTGGCTATGCCAAAGCATCCCAACGACCGCCTCCAGGGCACTCTCGACCTGCTGATTCTCAAGGCGCTCGCATCTGCCGGTCCCCTCCACGGCTACGCGATCGCGCGCCGCATCCGGCTGGCGACCGACGACTCCCTGCGAATCGAGGAAGGCTCGCTCTACCCGGCCCTCCAGCGGATGACCCAGGACAAGTGGACCCGGGCCGAATGGGGCCGCACCGACACCGGCCGGAAGGCCCGGTTCTACACCATCACCGCGACCGGCCGCCGCCAGCTGGCGGAAGAGGAGCGGCGCTGGTCGCTGCTGACCGACGCCGTCGCCAAGGCGCTGCGATTCGCGTGAGAGGCCGCCGATGCGCATATTCCGTCGCGTGTGGAACAACATCCGGCACGGTCGTCTCGACGACGAGCTTCGGCAGGAGCTCGAGACGCACCTCGCCCTCATCGAAGAGGAAGAACGCGCGGCTGGACTGACCGCGAGCGAAGCCCGGCGCGAGGCCCGGCTCCGGTTCGGCAATCCGCGCGCGCATCGCGAGCGTACGATCGACGGCCTCGTATCGCGCCATCTCGAGCAGGCGGCGGGCGATCTGCGCCAGGCGATCCGGATGGTTTGGAAGAATCCCGGCTTCGCGCTCACGGCCATCGTCTCGCTCGCCCTCGGGATCGGCGTCAACACCGCGATGTTCAGCGTGATCGATGCGGTGCTCGTGCGCCCGCTGCCGTACGCGCAGCCCTCGCGGCTCGTGCTGCTGGGGCAGAAGGCGTCCGGCCCGGCCCTCACGTTTCCCGAATACCGGGTGGTGCGCGATCAGGCGCGCGCGTTCGCCTCGGTCGGCGCGTATCGCGGAACCGGGCAGCACCGGCTCGACTGGGCGGCCGGCGAGGACTGGATCGAGACCGTGGCGGTCAGCGCGGGCTTTCTGCGCACGCTCGGCGCGTCGCCGGTGCTCGGCAGGTCGTTCGATGGGACGGAAACCCGGGCGGGCGGCGCGTCCGTCGTCATTCTCAGCGACGACCTCTGGCGCCGCCACTTCGGCGCCGACGCAGGCATTGTGGGACGCGCCATCCGGATTGACGGCACGCCGGCGACCGTGGTGGGCGTCCTGCCGGCCGGTTTCTGGCTGCCGGAGCAGGTCGACGCACTGGTGCCTCTGCGTCCGGCGGGCGATCTCACGGACGCCGGGATGAACACGAGCGTCGTGGCGCGGCTGCGAGAGGGCGTCAGCGTGGAGCAGGCGCAGGCGGCCGTGTCGGGATTGACGGAGCGGCTGCGAACGGCGGACGGCGTTCGATCCGGGTACGCCGGGCTCGTCGTTCAACCGTTGCACGCGGCATTCGTCGGCGACGTCCGGACGCATCTGCTCCTGCTGTTTGGAGCGACCGGACTCCTGCTGCTCCTCGCGTGCGTCAACCTGGCGATGCTCCTCATGACGCGGTTCGCCGCGCGCGGCAAGGAGATCGCGGTTCGCGTCGCGCTCGGCAGCGGCAGGCGACGGTTGTTCGCGCAGTTTCTCGTCGAGAACCTCGTGCTCGCGTTCCTGGGGGCGGCCGCGAGCATCGCCGCCGCGTACGCGCTCGTCGGCGGTCTTGTCCGATGGATTCCGTTCAACCTTCCCGCCGCCACCCCTATTCGGGTCGACGGCGGCGTGCTGCTGTTCGCGTTGGGAGTCGCAGTCGCGACCGCATTGGTGTTGACGTTCGTGCCCCTCGTCGCGGCGCGCCGGTTGAACGTGCAGCATGCGCTGCGATCGACCAGCCGCACCGCCGGGCAGCAAGGCATCCGCGGCCGCACGCGCAACGTGCTCGTCGTTTCGGAAGTGGCGCTCTCGACAATCCTGCTGATCGGCGCCGGGCTGCTCATTCACAGCCTCTATCACCTGTGGCAGGAGCGGCTCGGTTTCGACCCGCACGGACTGACGACGTTCGTCACGCCCCTCGACCGCCATCCCGCGGGACCCAACCGCGCCGCGTTCATCCGGGAGGTGACCGGCCGTCTCGAGCGGATTCCCGGCGTTCGCGCCGTCGCGCTCGCCAACGTGCTGCCGCTCGCGGGCTGGTCCAATGTGCCGACCGAGCGGGCGGGGCACCCCGAGCAGAGCATTGGCGGCATGGAGATTCGTGTCGTATCGCCCAATTATTTCGAGCTGCTCGGCATCGCGCTCCGCAGAGGTCGCAGGTTCGGCGCCGCGGATGCGAGCGGCGCGCCGCCAGTGGCGATCGTCAACGAGACGCTCGCAGGGACCTGGTGGCCGTCCGGCGGAGCCGTGGGCGACCGCGTCCTCATCGGCATGTACAAGGGTCGCCGCTTCGCCGACCTCGCGCCGCGTGACATCGTCGGTATCGTCGCCGACGCCAAGGACCGCCGGCTCACCGTCGGGCCGTCGCCGACGGTGTTCGTGCCTCTCGGCCAGTCGGACGCCTTGGATTCGTCCCTCACCTGGATCCTCAAAGGAGAGCGGCTGTCCCGTGTCGCGGCGAACGTGCGCGCCGCGGTCGGGGGGGTCGATCCCGCTCAGCGGATCCTTCAGCTCCGGACGCTGGACGACGTCGTGAGCGCGGCGACGGCCACGCCGCGATTCGATGCGCTGCTGTTCGGCGTCCTCGCGGCCGTCGGCATCGCGCTCGCGGCGGTCGGCCTCTACGGCGTCCTCTCGTTCGCGGTCGCGAGACGCCGGCAGGAGATCGGGACACGCGTCGCTCTGGGGGCCGATCGCGGTCAGGTCTTTCGCATGTTTCTTCGGCAGGGTGTCGCGCTGACCGGTGTCGGCCTGGCGGTGGGACTGGGTGGGTCGTTGATCCTGACCCGCTGGATCGCGGCCCTGCTCTACGACGTGCAGACGAGCGACCTGACGAGCTTCGCCGCCGTGGCCGCTCTCTTCATCGTGGTGGGGGGCGCCGCCAGCTCATTACCCGCGCGCCGTGCGGCGAGGCTGGATCCGATGCAGGCGCTGCGATCCGAATGACGTGTGGGGGCTTGACGGACGACCACTCAACCGAGCGCGGCGCTGACCCGACGCGAAGGCGGCGGTTCGACGGGGGACGCGTGTAGGGGAGTGCGAGGGGCGAAGCCCCAGGCAGACGCGAGTGAGCAACGCGAACGAGCCACGCGCGCGGCGCGAGCCGGCGACGCGGCGAGGGAGAGCGCGTGTAGGGGAGTTCGAGGGGCGAAGCCCCTCGATTAATATTGGTGCGGAAGGGGGGATTCGAACCCCCACGGTATTGCTACCGCCAGCCCCTCAAGCTGGTGCGTCTGCCAGTTCCGCCACTTCCGCTGAGGAATCGTCTCGTCTGCAAATCTGGTGGGTGGACGAGAGCGGCGCGGGTCTGTGACCCGTCGGAGATGTCCAGCCCAACGCGCAGATCGACCGATTGTACAACGGAATGCGTCGGAATCGAGCGATGGCGCAACCCTCCGGCGCCATCGCCCGTCGCAATCCACCCGCGAGGCGGCTCAGCGCACGATCGCGCTGCTGGCCACCATCCCGGTGCTCTCGGACGTGGTCAACTGGCCCCAGGCGGTGCTCTGCGGCGTGAGGCCGGTCGTGGCCCCCCACACCACGACCTCGCCGTCGCTCACGCCAATCTCGCTGCTGCCCCAGACGACCACGTCCGCCCACGCTTGCGGATTCGTCCAGACGACGTCGCTGCCCCAGACCACGACGTTCGCGAGGCTCGTGTTGCTGCTGCCCCACACGACCACGGTGGCCCACGCAGGCTGATTCACGTCGATCGTGGCGCCCCAGACGACCACGTTGCCCCAGACGAGGGCCTGCTGCCACCGCAGGTACTCCCCCGCGATCTTCGTCCACGGCGCGGGAATAGTCGTGAGCCACGGCGTGCCCGGCGCGGCGCCCGTGTCGGCGGCCCGCGCGAGGGCAATCGCCCCGTTGCCGTTGATCGCGCCGGCCCCTTCCGTCATCTGGTCGTAGGCGACTCCCTGCTGATCGTGGACGCCGATCGCGCTGTACTCCAGCATCGCCTTCACGGCGTTCGGCGTCAGCGACGGATTCTCCGGATAATGGTTCGCCGCGCGATTGGCCTGGACCATCAGGGCCACCACACCGCTCGTGACGGCCGTCGCCATGCTCGTGCCGCTCATCCGGATGTAGTCGGGGTCGCTGTCCCGCAACTGCGGATACGTCTGATAGAAGGTCCCGTGCTTGGCGGCGACGGCGACGATGTTGTGCCCCGGCGCGACGACGTCCGGCTTCAGCTCGCCGTCGTACCAGCTGGGTCCGCGCGAGCTGTAGTCGGGAATCCAGTCGTCGTCGCGCGAGGCGGTGTTCTCGGTGCGCAGGGCGCCGACCGTGATCGCGTCCGGCGCGTTGCCCGGCGACGTGATCCCCGCGTATCCGGGCTCGCCGGTCGCCGGGTTGATGCCGTAGTTGCCCGCGGCGGCCACGACGACGATGCCGGCCCGAACCGCGCGCTCGACCGACTGCACGAGCGGGTCGGTGGCGGCCGGCTCGTAGATCGGGTGGCCGAGCGAGAGATTGATGACGTCGATGTGCAGCGCGGCGCGGTTGGCGACGGCAAAATCAATCGCCCGGATGACGTCGCTCGTGTAGCCCGCGCCGTTCTTGTCGAGCACCTTCAGGATGGTGAACGTCACCTGCGGCGCGAGGCCGTGGTACTTGTACGAGTACGACAGCGCGCCCGAGCCGCCGATCGTGCCGGCCACGTGCGTGCCGTGGCCGTAGTCATCGTAGGGACGCGTCGCCACGATCCCGCCCGTCGTGAAGTCGTAGAAGCCAGTGACTCGATTCTGGAATTCGGCCGACATCTCGAGGCCGGAGTCGATCACCGCCACCCCGACGCCGCGCCCGGACAAGGAGCTGTCCAGTCCGAGCGTTTCGCGCAGGATTTCCGGGGCGACGGCGGGGCCGCTCGTGTCGGCGCCGTTGGGCAGGATGATGTCGACCACGTCGTCCACCACATTCGTGACCACCTGGAGCAGCCCGCCCAGCAGGCCGCCCAGGAGCCCCTTGGCGTGCACGACGGCATCGGTCGACACGGAGACGACGACGTCATCGTCGGCCAGCGACGCCAGCTCGCCGGCGGAGACCTCCACGGTCACGGCGTCGATCGAGGCGTGATCGGCAAGGATCCGGCCGCCGCGCGCGGCGAGCCGGCGCTCGAATGCCGCGCGCTCGCCGGACCGGGTGCGAACGATGACGCGTTGTTCGCTGCCGCTGCCGGCATCGAGCGCCGCGCGGAGATGCGTGTCGAACTTGTGCAGATCGTGCGCTCGCCGCGACGCGGCCGCGTGTCCCTGCAGGGTGCTGCCGGTGGACACGGCCAGCAGCAGGGCGATCGCACATCCAAGAAATCGACGGAGACTCCGATTCATTCGACACCCGTCCCGTGAGGGGATTTCATCGTCTCGATATGAGGCGCGTGTCTCTTCCGAAGAGCAAAGAGGGCGCCACGCCGGCCGCACACGTGGACGGCGCCGATGAAGTCGAGCGGTGTGAAGCGCTTGCGCCGATCGCCGGGCACCGTTTTCCGGCGTGAGCCGCACGCGCACCTTGTGCACGGATGGAACACCGGAACCGTCGCGACAGGGGATAACTACTTGCGGTGACGAGTCATAGGCGCGTACGTGCCGGGACGGAACACTACTGCACCGTTTCGGCACGCAGCCGGTCGGTCTGCCGCGTGCGCGCGACCGCGCGGAAGACCCGCGTGCGCGCGACCGCGTACGCCGCTCCCTGCGCGAGGCGCCGATGCTGCTCGTCGAAGGCATCGGGTGTCGTCGAGTAGAACGTGACGACGCCGAACAGGCGACCGTCCGCCGTGACGGGCACGGCGAGCGCACTCTGGAGCGCACTCGATTCGCGTTCCGCTTCGTCGAGATCGAGGCGCGCGTCGGAATTCATGATGGGTTCGCGCGTGGCGGCGACCCAGCCGCTGAGCCGCTCGCCCATTGGAATGCGCGCGCCGCGCAGGCCGGCATGCTCGTCGCCCGCCGTGAAGCATTCGACGAGTCCGTCGTCGGTCTGGTCGTAGGCATACAGCACCAGCGTCGAGGCCGGGATGCGCCCCCGCAGGTGAGTCCAGAGGCTCTCGCCGACGTGCTCGGGGCGCGATGACGTCGCGAGCTTGCTCCCGAGGTCGCAGAACGCTTCCAGATCGCGCAGTTCGCGGTCTGCCGCGGTGTCGCTGGCCCCCCATCGCGTCGACGCCGACGTCTCCGCCGGCGAGACGCTCGGCGGCACCTCCACCGCGCCGGCGTCGTGCATCTCGAGGAACATGTCGACGACGCCGGGATCGTACATCGTGCCCCGCCGCTCGACGATGATCTGCAGCGCCGCCCGATCGTCGAGGCGGGGCCGGTACGGCCGGTGAGACGTCAGCGCGTCGAAGCAGTCGACCACCGCCAGGATTCGCGCGCCGATCGGAATCTGTTCGCCCGACAGGCCGTCCGGGTACCCGGTGCCGTCCCAGTTCTCGTGGTGGTGGCGGACGATGGGGACGACGGGATAGGGAAAGCCGACGACCGACAGGATGTCGGCGCCCGCCGGCGCGTGCCGCTTCATGACCTCGTATTCCGACGGCGTGAGGCGTCCGGGTTTGTTCAGGATGTGTTCGGGCACGGCGAGCTTCCCGACGTCGTGAAGGAGCGACGCCGCCATGATCGCCTGCAACTGGTCTTCGTCCTCGATGCCGAGGACGTGCGCGAGCCGGACAGCCTGCATCTGCACGCGGCGCACGTGATCGTGCGTCACTTCGTCCTTCGCATCGACCGCCTGCGCCAGCGCTTCGATGACCGCGACGTACACGCGGTTGACCTGGCCCAGGTGCATCACGTGATCCTGCACCCGGCCCACGGCGTGTCTGAAGGTCGTGTAGAGAATCGCCGGCAGCGGCACGAGCAGGACGAGCAGGTCGAGCACGCCGATCGAGCCCTGGAGACGCCGGAGCAGCAGGAGCGGCGCCACCGCCAGTACTCCGCCGAAGTGGGTGACCCAGAGCCCCATGAAGTGATCGCGCCAGAGCGCGACCGCGGGGAGCCGCCGTTCGAGGCTGACGGCCATCGCGACCAGGCCGGTGTTCACGAGGTAGTTGACGGCCGCGAACACCGCGAGCAGTGCCACGAGGCGGACCGCCGCAAATGGTCCGCGCAGGAGCGGCTGATTGCCGGCGAGCAGCAGGAAGACGCGGGCCGCGAGCCAGATGGCAATCGCCGACACCGCGATATTGAAGAGAACCCGGTAGCTCGTGCGCCGCGAAAACGTGAATTGCGACGAGAGCACCAGGCCGTCGAGCGCCGCCGTCACCGCGCCGGCAGACGGGCCGAACAGCACCGCCGCCGCGATGTTGAACGTGTCGGAAATCGAAAAGCTGATCTGGACCGCCGGGATCCGGAGGGTGATCCACCCTGTGGCGACGGTGAGGACGGCGAGCGTCAGCCAGCGCGGATCGGCGGGATGAACGAACAGATGCCACGTCGAGTGCGCCAGCACGCCCGCACCCGCGAGGATCACGGCGTACACGCAGACGGCAGCGGATCCGCTCAGCGACGCAGGTTCCTCGCTCATCACTCCATCAGGCGTCCAGCATCCGCGTTACAAATATGAAATCGCGCAGACGGAATTGCACCGTGGCGGATCGGCAACGACCGATCGGCGGCGAATCCTGTAAGTACAGCGCGCGGGCGAGGGCTCAACAGCAAGAGATGCGCCCACCCTGACGGCGCTCCGCCGTCCGCTGGGGGACGCCGACGAAAGGCGGGCTATTTCTTCGGGACGGGCGCCTTGTTGGAGGCGGGCGCCTTGTCGGGGGCGGGCGCCTTGTTGGGGGCCGGTGCCTTGTTGGGGGCCGGCGCCTGGACGGGGACGGTCTGATGGATCGGCGCCGGGCCCTTGACGCCGCTCAGCAGCGACCCGGGGCCGCGCTGGCCGTAGATGCCGAGGGCGATCGAGCCCAGCATGAACAGCGCGCCGAGGATCGTCGTCGCGCGCGTCAGCATCGTGGCGCCCGAGCGCGCCCCGAACGACGTGTTGCTGCCGCCGCCGCCGCCAAACGCGCTCGCCATGTCTCCCTTGCCCTGCTGCAGGAGGACGACCAGCAGGAGCACGAAACACACGATGATATAGAGCGTGTTGGCGATGTCGTAGAACATAACGTTCGATTATACCGCGGCGGCGCGGCTCCGCGCCACGATCTCGTGAAAGGCGCGCACCTCGAGGCTCGCGCCGCCGACCAGCGCACCGTCGACCTCCTCGATCGACGTGAGCGCCCGGATATTGTCCGGCTTCACGCTGCCGCCATAAATAATGTGGCAGCGCGCCGCGGCGTCGCCGCCGAACCACTGGCGCAGCCGCGCGCGGATGTGCCCGTGCGCTTCTCCCGCCTGCTCCGGCGTGGCGTTGCGGCCGGTCCCGATCGCCCACACCGGCTCGTAGGCGACGACGAGCGCGGCAATCTGATCCGCCGTCAGGCCGTCCAGCCCCGTCTTGATCTGCCGGTCGAGCACGGTCAGGGTCTCCTCCCGCTCGCGCTCCTCGAGGGTTTCGCCCACGCAGACGACGCTCGTCAGCCCCGCCGCGACGGCGGCGATCAGCTTCCGGTTGACCGTCGCGTCGGTCTCGCCGAACAGGCGCCGCCGCTCCGAATGGCCGATGATCACGTACTCGGCGCCCGCCTCCTTCAGCATGCCCGCGCTCACCTCGCCGGTGAACGCCCCCTCGCGCTCCCAGTAGAGATCCTGCCCGGCGATGCCGATTGAGGACCCATGCGCCGCCTCCGCGGCGCTGTGCAGCGCGGTGAACGGCGGGGCGACGACGATTTCCACGTCGCTGACGCCGTCGGCCGCCTTTCTCAATTCCTTGATGAACGCCACCGCCTCGTGCACGGTCTTGTACATCTTCCAGTTCGCCACGACGAATGGTGTGCGCATGGATGGCATCAGGGCAGCGCCGCCACACCCGGCAGTTCGCGCCCGGCGAGGAACTCGAGCGACGCCCCTCCGCCGGTCGAAATGTGCGTGATGCGATCGCTCACGCCGGCCTTGGCGACCGCCGCGATCGAGTCGCCGCCGCCGATGATGCTCGTGCCCTCGATCGACGCCACCGCGTGGGCAATCGCCATCGTCCCTTTCGCGAACGCCTCGATCTCGAACACGCCCATCGGGCCGTTCCAGACGACGGTCCTGGCGCCGGCAATCACGGCGCGATACACGGCAACGGTCTTCGGTCCGATGTCGAGCCCCGCGCGGTCGGCAATGGCGGGATCGTCGACCGCGAGCACTTCGGCCGGTGCGTCTGCTCCCTTCAGCACGGCGGGCGGCGCGACGACGTGGTCGACGGGCAGCTCGAAGCGCAGCGTCCGGGCGCGGGCGCGCCCGTCGATGTCGCGCGCCGTGGGGACGAGGTCCTCTTCGAACAGCGACCGCCCGATCGGCAGCCCCCTCGCCTCGAAGAAGGTATAAGCCATCGCGCCGCCGACGAGCAGCGCGTCCACGCGCGGGATCAGGTTCTCGATCACCTCGAGCTTGTCCGACACCTTCGCCCCGCCGAGAACGGCGACGAGCGGCCGCTCGGGATCCTGCAGCACGCCTCCGAGATAGCGCAGCTCGGCCTGCATCAGCAGCCCCGCGGCGGCTTCCTTGACGTGCCGGACGACCCCTTCGGTCGACGCGTGCGCGCGATGCGCCGACCCGAAGGCGTCGTCCACGTAGACGTCGGCGAGCGAGGCGAGCTGGGCCGCGAAGCCGGCATCGTTCTTCTCTTCTTCAGGGTGGAAGCGCAGGTTCTCGAGCAACACGACGCCGTGCGGCCCCGCCTGCGCGACGGCGGCCCTGGCGGGCTCGCCGACGCAGTCGCTCGCGAAGATCACGGGACGGCCGAGCAGTTCGGAGAGTCGGCCGGCGACCGGCTTCAGCGACAATTCCGGGTTCGGCTTCCCCTTCGGGCGCCCAAGGTGCGAGCAGAGGACGACTTCCGCGCCATGGTCGAGCGCGTACTGAATCGTGGGCAGGGAGGCGCGGATGCGCGTGTCGTCGGTGATCGCGCCGTCGCGGACCGGCACGTTGAAGTCCACGCGCATCAGCACGCGCCGCCCGTCCAGCTTCAGGTCGGTGATGCTGCGCTTGGCTCCGGGCACTACAGCCCCTTTTTCGCGATGTAGCGAAGCAGGTCCACGCAGCGGTTCGCGTAGCCCCACTCGTTGTCGTACCAGGCCAGCACTTTCACGAAGTCGCCGTCCATGACCTTCGTCGACAGCGCGTCGATGATCGACGAATACGGATTGCCGCGGAAGTCGATCGAGACGAGCGGCGCCTCGACGTACTGCATGATCCCCTTCAGCGGGCCGCCGGCGGCGCGCTCGAACGCGGCGTTCACCTCGGCGTCCGACGTCTTCTTGTCGAGCAGCGCGACGAGGTCGACGATCGACACGTTCGGCGTCGGCACGCGCATCGAGATGCCGTCGAGCTTTCCCTTCAGCGCAGGCAACACCTCGCCGACGGCCAGCGCGGCCCCCGTCGTCGTCGGGATGATCGACAGCGCCGCGGCGCGCGCGCGCCGCAGGTCCTTGTGCGGCAGGTCGAGGAGCTGCTGGTCGTTCGTGTACGAGTGGACGGTCGTCATCCATCCTTTGCGAATCCCGAAGCTCTCGTGCAGCACCTTCACCACGGGCGCCAGGCAGTTCGTCGTGCACGACGCGTTCGAGACGATCCGGTCTTTCGCCGCGTCGTACGTGCCCTCGTTGACGCCGAGCACGATGGTCACGTCCGGCCCCTTCGCCGGAGCGGTGACGATCACTTTCTTCGCGCCGGCCGCCAGATGCTTCGCGGCGTCGTCGCGTTTGGTGAACAACCCGGTCGACTCGAAGACGACGTCCACCCCGAGCGCCTTCCAGGGCAGTTGGGCGGGGTCCTTCAGGCTCAGGACCTGGAAGCCGTCGCCGTCGACCGTGATGCGGTCCCCGCTCGCCTCGATCGCGGCGTCCAGGTTCCCCAGAATCGAATCGTACTTGAGCAGGTGCGCGAGCGTGGCGGCGTTGGTCAGGTCGTTGACGGCGACGAAGTCGATGTCGCCGGTCCCGAGCGCCGCCCGCATGATATTGCGGCCGATCCGGCCGAATCCGTTGATCCCGACTTTGATGCCCATCTGCGCCTCCGCTCCCCGTCCAAAACCCTGATTGTATTGAGTGGCTTGCACCCGGGTCAAACCGCGGCTACAGTAATCGGGGTCCCGCCGCGACGCCGATCCCGCGGATCCATCACCTCATGTACGTCGCCTACAGCGTCCTCATCGTGACGTTCTTCGTCGTGGTGTCGCCGTACCTGGTGTGGCAGGCGGTGCGCTACCGCAAGTACGTCGTCAGCCTGCGCCAGCGTTTCGGGTACCTGCCCGTGTCGTTCAACCTGGACGGCGACGATTCGATCTGGATTCACGCCGTGTCGGTTGGGGAGGTGCTCACCGCGCGGGCGCTGCTGCCGGAGCTGCGCGAGCGCTACCCGCGCATGCGGCTGTTCCTCTCGACGACGACGATCACCGGACAGCAGATCGCGCGCAACACGCTCCAGTACGTCGACGAGGTGTTCTACTTCCCGTTCGATCTCGGCTTCATCGTCGAGCGCACGCTGCGGCTCGTGCGGCCGCGCCTGTTCGTCATGATGGAGACGGAGATCTGGCCGAACCTGCTGCGCGCGTGCCGGCGCCAGCACGTGAAGACGATGCTCGTCAACGGGCGGATTTCGTCGCGCTCGTACCCGCGCTACCGGCTCGGGCGCCCCTTCTTCCGCCGCGTGCTCGACCACGTGGATCGCTTCTGCATGCAGTCGGACGAATCGGCGCGCCGCATCGTCGACATCGGCGCGGCGCCGGAACGCGTGGTCGTGACCGGCAGCCTGAAGTTCGATTCGCTCGAGATTCCCGGCGCCAGCCCGGACCGCGGCCGCAACCGCGTGCTCCGGTATTTCCGGATGTCGCCGGATCGGCCGGTCGTGATTGCCGCCAGCACGCTCAAGGGGGAAGAGGAGCCGGTGCTGGAGGCCTTCCAGCGGATTCACGCGCGGATGCCCGAGACGCTGCTGATCATCGCGCCGCGCAAGCCGGAGCGGTTCGACGAGGTGTTCCAGCTTGCGCGCCGGCAGGGCTGGGACGCGATTCGCCGGACGGAGCTGCCCGTCGACGCCGAGCCCCGGCAGGACGTCGTCGTGCTCGACACGATCGGCGAGCTGGCGCAGGTGTACCAGATCGCGACCGCGGTGTTCGTCGGCGGGAGCCTCGTCGACGCGGGGGGGCACAACATTCTCGAGCCGGCGGTGTTCGGCAAGCCGATCGTGTTCGGGCCGCACATGCAGAACTTCGCCGAGATTGCCGCGACGTTCCTCGATCATCAGGCCGCCGTTCAGGTCCGCACGGGCCGCGAGCTGGAACCCGTGCTGCTCGCGCTGCTCGGCGATCCGGTGCGGCGCGCGCGCCTGGGCGCGGCCGCCCGCGCGCTCGTCGAAGCCAACCGCGGCGCCCGCACGAAGACGATGGCGGCCGTCGCGCAGGTGTTCCCTCCCCAGGTGCCCGGCAACATCCGGCCCTTCCGGGTGGTGCACTGATCGCGCGGTGGTGTTCAGCACCGTGTATGCCGCCGTCGCCCGCCGCCGCCGCCGCTCGAGCGCCGCGCATCCCGAACGGCAGCGCCGGCTGCGCGCGCCGGTGATCAGTATCGGCAACCTCGCGGTGGGCGGCCGCGGCAAGACGCCGCTCGTCGCCTCGATCGCGTCGATGCTGATCGCGCGCGGCGAACGTCCGTCGATCCTGAGCCGCGGCTACGGGCGGCGGCGTCAGGAGGAGGGGGTCGTCGTGGTTCGCGATCCGGGCGGCATCCGGGCGGATCTCGATCGCTCGGGCGACGAGCCCCTGATGCTCGCGCGACGGCTCGAGGGGGCCGCCGTGCTCGTCAGCCCGGATCGCTATCTCGCGGGCCGCCTCGCCGAGCAGCAGTTCGGCTGCACGGTGCACCTGCTCGACGACGGCTTCCAGCATCTCGCGCTGCACCGGGATCTGGATGTCGTGATCGTCAACGCGGACGATCTGCGCGACGGTCGCACGCTGCCAGGCGGCCGCCTGCGCGAGCCGCTCGACAGCCTGGCCGCCGCCGACGCGGTCGTCGTCGCGGGCGAGGCCGACGTGTCGGCGCTGGCCCCCGGACGTCCGGTGTGGCGGGCGTCCCGGCGCCTCGAGCGCGCCCGGCTCGTCGAACCGTTCGGCGAACGGATTGAGGCGGCTGGCCCTCAGGCGTTCGCGGTGGCCGGGATCGCGCACCCGCAGCAATTTCTCGATGATCTTCGCCAGCAGGGGTGGTGCGTGCGGGGCAGCGCGACGTATCGCGACCACCATCGATACAGCGCCGCCGACACGGCGCGCATCATGCGCGAGGCTCGCGACGCCGGCGCGGATCTCGTGCTGACCACGGAAAAGGATCTCGTCCGCCTGCTGCCGTTCCGGCCGTTTCCGCTGCCGGTGGCGTGGGTGCCGTTGACGATGACCGCGGAGCCGGCCGACGCGTTCGACACGTGGATCGTGCGCGGTCTCGATGCCGCGCGCCGGGAACGCTGTGGCTGATCGCGCTCCTTCGTGGCGCCATCGGCTCGAGTACGCCGCGGTGGCGGGCGTGCGGACGCTCGTCCGCGTGCTGCCCATGCGGATGGTGCTCCTGACCGGCACGATCCTCGGCCGGACGTTCCACGCGATCGACGGGGGGCACCGGCGGCTGGCCGTCAGCAACCTGCAGGCCGCCTTTCCCCTCCGCTCGCGCGCCGAGTGCGCGGCGATTGCGCGCGAAATGTTCGCGCACTTCGGCCGGCTCCTGATGGTGCTCCTGAAGTTCAGCACGATGACGCCCCGGCAGATGCTCGGGTGCGTGGAGTTCGACGGGGAAGAGCGCGTGGCGGCGGCGCACGCGCAGCGGCGCGGCGTGCTGCTCTTCACCGGCCACTTCGGATTCTGGGAGATCAACGCCCTCGTGCACGCGCTCGAGATGAAGCCGATGGCGGTCGTCGGCCGTCCGCTCGACAATCCGATGCTGCACGCGCTGCTCGAGTCGGTCCGCACGTCGACTGGCAACACGGTCTTCTACCGGCGCGGCGCCATCCGGCGCGTGCTGCGCGCGCTGGCGGCCAACCAGGCGGTTGCGCTGCTCATCGATCAGCACATCCAGACCGCGGATGCCGTGTACGTCGACTTCTTCAACCGGCCCGCGTCGACGACCTCGGCGCTGGCCGCGCTGGCGCGGCGGACGGGCGCGCCGGTGATTCCGGTGTTCGCGCTGCCGCTGCCGGGCGGACGCTTCAGGATGGTGTACGAGCACGCGGTCGAGCCGCCGCGCGCCGATTCCCCCGACGCGATCCGTGAATTCACGCAGCGGTGCACCGACGTGCTCGAGATGTACGTCCGGCGCTACCCGGAGCTGTGGCTGTGGATGCACCGCCGCTGGCGCGACGTCGAACCGGCGTCGGCCGGCGTGCGCGGCATGTTTCCCGCCGCGAGCCGCGAAGAACCCGAATGAGGCGGCTGGTCGTGCGCGCTCCGAACTGGCTCGGCGACGCCGTCATGGCGCTGCCGGCGCTCGAATCGGTGCGCCGTCATTTCCCCGACGCGCACCTGACGATCGCGGCAAAGGCGTCGCTCGCGCCGCTCTTCGAAGAACGCCTCGCGTGCCGTCCCGACGCGGTGCTTCCGCTCCACGCCGGCGGCGAGGCGGCGCAACTGCGCGCCGGCGCGTTCGACGCCGTCCTGCTGCTGACCAACTCGTTCGGCAGCGGGTGGGTCGCGCGCCGGAGCGGGATCGCCGAACGATGGGGGTATCGCGCGAGCGGCCGCCGATGGCTGCTGACCCGCGCCGTGCCGCGCCCGCGGCGCGTGCACCAGAGCGATTATTATCGCGAACTGGTGCGGCGCCTCTTCGAGCCTGGCGCGAGCCCCGGCGGCGGTACGATCGCGCATCCGCTGATCGACGTTCGCCCCGAATCCCGGGCGCGGGGTGCGCGACTGCTCGAAGCGGCGGGCGTGCCGGCCGACGCCCTCGTCGTCGGCTTTGCGCCGGGCGCGGCGTACGGCGAAGCCAAGCGGTGGCCGCCGTCGCGCGTGGCCGACGTGGTGGCGCACCTCGCGCGCGAGGGGGTGACCGGCGTGCTCGTCGGCGCCGCCGACGATCGCGACACGGGGCGTGCGGTACAATCGTCGCTGCCCGCCGGCGTGAACGTCGTCAATCTGATCGGACGGACGGATCTGCGTGCGCTCGCGGGCGTGCTGGCGCGCTGCCGGGCGTTCGTGTCGAACGATTCCGGCGCGATGCACCTGGCCGCGGCGATTGGCGTGCCGGTCACCGCGATCTTCGGGCCGACCGACGAGCGCGCGACCGCGCCGCTGGGACCGCACGACCTGATCGTCCGCGACGTGTTCTGCCGGCCGTGCATGCTGCGCGACTGTCCGATCGACCATCGCTGCATGCGGCGGATCGATGCCGTCAGCGTGGCCGCATCCGTCGACCGGCACCTGGGGAGGTAATGCGACCCGCCATTGTCCTCGACCGCGACGGCACCCTGATCGAAGAGGCCGGCTACCTCGATCGCCTCGAGCGGCTCGTGTTCTATCCATGGAGCATCGATGCCGTGCGGGTGCTGGCGCGCGCGGGATTCGCGATCGTGGTGGTCACCAACCAGGCGGGGGTGGCGCGCGGCATCGTGCGCGAGGCGTTCGTCGCCGAAGCGCACGACCATATCCGCGCGAAGATCGAGGCGGCGGGCGCGCACGTCGACGGCTTCTATTACTGCCCGCATCACCCGGAGGCGAAGATCGATCGCTACCGGCTCGCGTGCGACTGCCGCAAGCCGCAGCCCGGCCTGATCCGCCGCGCGGCGCGCGATCTCGACCTGGATCTCGCGCGGTCGTGGGCGATCGGCGATCGCTGGCACGACCTCCAGGCGGGCGCCGCGGTCGGCGCGCGCGGGATCCTCGTCCGCACCGGGTACGGCCGCACCGAAGAGGCCACCCCCCCCGGCGGCTTCACGCCCGAAGCGGTCGTCGACGACGTGATGGCCGCCGCGTCGCTCATTCTGCGGTCGTCCGCGAGGGAAGCGTAGACATGGCGCCCTCGCTCGCGCACCTTTCGCCGCTCATCGATCGCCTGGCGCGGCGCCGCGTGGCGGTGGCCGGCGATCTGATTGCCGACGAGTTCATCTACGGCCAGATCGCGCGGGTGTCGCGCGAGGCGCCGGTCCTGATCCTGAACTACGACTCGACGGCCATCGTGCCGGGCGGGGCGGGGAACGCGGCGAACAACGTCGCGGCGCTCGGCGGCGCGGCGCGCGCCATCGGCATCGCGGGGCGTGACGAGGCCGGCGATCGCCTGATCGACGCGCTCGCGCGGCAGCACGTCGACGTGTCGGCCGTCGTCCGCGCCGGCGGATACCGGACGCCGACGAAAACGCGCATTCTCGCCGGCGGCATCCACTCGGCCAAGCAGCAGGTCGTCAGGATCGATCGCGCCGGCGGTTCGGGCGTCGACGAGGCGGCGCGGCACCGCTTCGAGTCGCGCGTGCTGTCGGCGGTCGCGCGCTGCGACGCGCTGCTCGTCTCCGACTACGGGACGGGACTTATCACGCCGTCGCTCGTCGCCGCGGCGCGCCGGCGGCTCCGGCCCGGGGCGCCCATCCTCGTCGATTCCCGCTACGCGCTGCTGCGCTACCGCGGGATGACCGCCTGCACGCCGAACGAATCGGAAGTCGAGCAGGCGCTCGGGATCGCGATCGGCGAGAACCGCCGCACGCTCGAGCGCGCCGGACGCACGCTGCTCGCGCGGACCGGCGCCCGCGCCGTCCTCGTCACCCGCGGCAGCCGCGGCATGGCGCTCTTCGAGCCGGATCGCCCGACGGTGCACATCGCCATTTTCGGATCCGATCAGATCGCCGACGTCACCGGCGCGGGAGATACCGTCATCGCGACGATGACGCTCGCGCTGGCCGCGGGCGCGAGCGCCGAGGACGCCGCACGGCTCGCCAACTGCGCCGGGGGCATCGTCGTCATGCGCCGCGGCACCGCCACCGTGAGCGCCGACGATCTGCGGCAGGCCGTTGCCGCGGCCGAATAGGTCACCTTTGGGCGTCATTCTCGACAGGCCGTCGCTCGTGGCGCGCATCGCGGCCGACCGCGCCGCCGGACGAACCGTGGCCTTCGCCAACGGCTGCTTCGATCTGCTCCACGTCGGCCACGTGCGCTACCTGCAGGCCGCCGCGCGCGAAGCGGACCTCCTCGTGGTTGCCGTCAACGACGATGCGAGCGTGGCGCGGCTGAAGGGATCCGGACGCCCCATTCTGAACGGCCGCGACCGCGCGGAACTCGTCGCCGCGCTGCGCGGCGTCGCGTACGTGACATTGTTTCCGGAGCCGACCGTCGCGCCGCTGCTCGTCGAACTGAAACCCGACGTGCACTGCAAGGGGACAGATTACACGGCGGCCTCGGTGCCCGAGCGGGACACCGTGCTCGGCTACGGCGGCCGCATCGCCATCGTCGGCGATCCGAAAGATCACTCGACGCGCGACCTGATCGCCAGGATTCACGAACGCCGATCATGAACATCCTCGTCGTCCGGCTCGGCGCGCTCGGCGACGTCGTGCACGCGATCCCCGCCGTCGCGGCGCTGCGGCGCGCGTTTCCGTCGGCGCGGATCGACTGGCTCGTCGAGGCGCGCCATCGCCCGATGGTGGATCTCGTGACAGCGATCGACAGCAGCGTCGTGGTGTCGCGGCCGACGCTGGCGGGCTGGAGCCAGGCGGTTGCCGCGCTGCGCGCCGTCCGGTACGACACCGCCCTGGATCTGCAGGGGCTGCTCAAGTCGGCGCTCCTCGCGCGCGCCTCCGGTGCGAGCCGCGTCGTCGGGTTTTCGATCTGGCACCTGCGCGAGAAGTCGGCGCGGCCGTTCTATTCGGATGCGCAGCCGGTCGAAGGGGGGCACGTCATCTCCAAGAATCTGCGGCTGCTGCGCGCCGTCGGCGTCGAGACGCAGACGATCGAGTTTCCGATCGCGCCGGTGGATTCTGACGCGCTCGAGCGGCTGCGCGAGCGGCTCGGGGGCCGCGGCTTCGTGCTGATCAATCCTGGCGCGGCGTGGCCGAACAAGCGGTGGCTGCCCGAGCGCTTCGGCGCGCTCGCGGCCTTCCTGCGCGACGTCCGCGGTCTCGTGCCGGTCGTGCTCTGGGGGCCGGGCGAGGAGACGCTGGCCGATCGCATCGTCGCCGAGTCGAGCGGCGCCGCGATGCCCGCGCCCCCGACCACCATTCCGGATATCGTCGCCCTCGCGCGCGCGGCCGCGCTGGTCGTGTCGGGAGACACCGGTCCGCTGCACATCGCCACCGCCGTCGGGACGCCGACCGTCAGCCTCTTCGGCCCGACCGATCCCGTCCGCAACGGGCCGTATGCGTCCGACGACGTTGTCGTGTCGCGGTTCGACCGCTGCGGCTGTCGATACGACAGGCGCTGTCATCAGGCCGCGTGGTGCCTGGCGGGGGTCGAGGACGCGGAAGTGGCGGCCGCCGTGCAGCAGCGGCTGCTGCCGGGGAGCGCCCGTGCGCGGGAGTGATCGGCCGGCGACGATGATCGATCCAGCCTCCCGCGGCGTTCGGTTCGGCGAGGCGCTGATGCGCACGCTCGCGCGGCGGCGCGTCGCGATCGGGTTCGTGTCGGCCGTGGTCGTCTTGTGGCTCGCGCATCCCACGCGGCGTTCGCTCGCGGCGGGGGCGATCGTCGGGGCGGCCGGGGAGCTGATCCGGATCTGGGCGGCGGGGCACCTCGAGAAGGGGCGCGAGGTGACGCGATCGGGGCCGTACCGCTTCACGCGTCATCCGTTGTACCTCGGATCGACGGTGATGGGCGTGGGACTCGCGATGGCGTCGGCGCGCGCGACGGTCGCGGCGATCGTCGTCGTCTATCTGGCGGCGACGCTCACGGCGGCGATCCGGCGCGAAGAGGCGCACTTGACGGAGAAGTTCGGCGGCGAATATCCGGCGTATCGCCGCGGCGCCGCGGCGGCGTCGCGGCGCCGCTTCAGCCTGCGGCGCGCGATGGCGAACCGCGAGTACCGGGCGGCGCTGGGGCTGCTGGCGGTGCTTGCGCTGCTCGCGTGGAAAACCCTATAATCGGTGTTTGGACTTGCGGTTGACGGCGGTGCAGGGCGGTTAGCTCAGTTGGTAGAGCACCGGCTTTACACGCCGGCTGTCACAGGTTCGAATCCTGTACCGCCCACCAGCCTTCGGCTGGCAAGCCAGGAGCGCGCGCCTTCAGCGAGCGAAGGCTCGGGGATGCGGGCGCCGATGTCAGAGGTGACGGATCTGACAGTCGCGGGGCGCCTGCTATTTCATTTTTCTTTGCGGGGTCGTAGTTCAGTTGGTTAGAACGCCGGCCTGTCACGCCGGAGGTCGCGAGTTCGAGTCTCGTCGGCCCCGCCACTCCGAACGCCTGCAGCCGCCGAACCTTTCGGCGGCTTTTTTGTGGTCCGCTGGCGACACGCGTCCGGATCGACTACTTCCGCGGAATCAGCAATCCGGGAACGGACGGACCGTTCGGAAACCTTCGAGAGATCCCTCGGCCTCGCCGCGTCGAGCCTTGACGCGCGCCCGGCGCGCGCAGCGATCGGCCGAAGCTCGGCCGCTCGCATCGCGTTGTTCGGCGCCCCCCGGCTCAGTCGGACGACGCTCGTGTCGCGCCGAAGCAGGTCCGGAGATTGCAGAGACCCAGCCTCGGAAACACATCTCTGACGGGGGGAAGCGATCAGTGAAGATTCAACATGCCTTGGCAGTCGTGGGAGCGGCGGGTGTCCTCTTCGTAGCGACACCGCCTCATCCGGTCCACGCCGCTCCGCAGGCGAGCACGGTCCAGCACGTAGACGATGACGCGATCGAATCGAGCGTGGAGACTCGGTTGAAGAAGGATGCCGTGCTCGCGCCGCGCGACATCGACGTCGAGTCGGACCACGGCCGCGTGACGCTCACCGGCGACGTTCGCACCGCGGTGGAGAAGGCGCGCGCAGGCCGCCTCGCCAAGGTGGCCGGCGTCGTCTCGGTGACGAATCACATCGAGGTGAATCCCAACATCGATGAATCGAAGACGGACAACGCCGCGGCGAAGACCAAGGCGGGCCTGAACAAGGCGGTCGACGCGACCGCCGAGGCCGCCAGGAAAGCCAAAGCCGGCGTTCAAAAGGGGGCGCAGAAGTCCGCACAGGGTGTCGGCAAGGCGGCGGGGAAGACCTCACAAGGGCTGGACGCCGCGAGCGACAAGCTGAGCGACACGGCGATCGCCGCGCGCGTGAAAAGCGGGCTTTCCGGCGAGCCTCTATTGAAGGATACGGCGGTTGACGTCGAGGTGAAGGACAAGGTCGTGACGCTCAGGGGGACGGTCGGCTCGGAGGCGTCCAAGGCCCGGGCCGCCGCGATCGCGACCGAAACCAAAGGGGTCGTCCGCGTCGTCAACGACCTCGTCGTGCGGGACCAGTAAGGCCGCGCCTGGAACGCCGGGTCTGAAGACCCGGCCTGCGCGGCTACGCGTGCGCGCGCCGACGCCGTTGACGGGTGCGGGCGGCGCGGCGGGCGGCCGCCTTGCGCTCCTGCGGCCCCTTCGTTCGGGCGGCCTGCCGGGCCGAGCGGCTGCGGGCCGCATGCGAGCGGCGGCGCGCGGCGTTGTGGGCCTGGCGCGCGAGCGCCTTCGGCGACGCGGCGCTGCGACCTTCGCGCTTCAGCGCGGCGGACACCGCGCGCGACCGCTTCGGCGACGGATGGGCGTGTCCGTGCCGCGCGGCCCGTGTGGCCGACGCCGCACTCTGCTTCGTCTTGCGCGTGGCGCCGGCCGGCGGCGGCAGCTTGACGCCCGAGCGCCGCGCCTTCGACAACCCGATCGCGATCGCCTGCTTCGTCGATCGCGCCCCGTGCTTCCCGCGCCGGATGTGCTCCATCTCCTCGCGCACGAACTCGCCGGCCTGCGTCGTCGGCGCCTTGCCTTCGCGTTTGTCCCGCCGCGCCCGCTTCAGCGTGGTCTTTTCCGGCATGAGCTCAGACTCCTTCCGTTCGCAAATCCGCGAACCAGCAAGAGCCGTGCAGGAATCATTCCTAAAGCCTAAAAAGCCTAAAGCCCAAAGCCCAAAGCCCAAGTCCGGGTAAGATCCGCCGGAAACGGAGTTCGGAACATGTCCACTCGTCTGCCGCGCGCCGCGGGGATCGATCGCCGCGGGTTTCTTGGTTTGCTCGCCGCCGCGGCCGCGGTGCGCGCCACCTCGGTGCACGCGGCGCCCGGGCCGTCGCGATCCCGGCTGATCCTGCTCGGCACCGCGGGCGGTCCGACGCCGAAGAAGACGCGCTCGGCGCCGGCGCAGGCCCTCGTGATTGGCGATCGCACGTACGTGATCGACTGCGGCAACGGCGTCGCGCGTCAGCTCGTGCTCGCCGGCATCCCGCTGACGTCGATCCGCGAGGTGTTCATCACCCATCATCATTCGGACCACAACGCCGATTACGGCAACCTGCTCCTGCTCGCGTGGGGAGACGCGTTGACCACGCGCGTCGACACGTGGGGCCCGCCGCCGCTCGAGCGGATCACCAAGCTGTTCTTCGAGATGAGCGCGCCGGACCTGGAGGTGCGCGAGAAGGACGAAGGGCGGCCGCCGCTGCCGCCGCTGGTGCACCCGCACGAGATCACGCGCGCCGGCCTCGTCATGCGCGACGACCGCGTGAAGGTCACCTGCGCGATCGTGCAGCACCCGCTCGTGCCGCTCGCCTTCGCGTACCGCTTCGACTGTCCGGATCGGTCGATCGTCTTCTCGGGGGACACGCGCCCGTCGCCGGCGCTCGTCGCGCTCGCGAAGGGCGCCGACGTCCTGGTGCACGAGGCGCTGTACGTGCCGGACGCGCCGGGAACGCCCGGCTCGGCGCTGCGGCGCCATATCATGGCGAGCCACACCAGCGCCGAAGACGCCGGCCGGATCGCCGCGGAAGCGGGGGTCCGGACGCTGGTGCTCTCGCACTTCGTTCCTTCGGAGACCCCGATGGTGACCGATGAACAGTGGCTCGCGGCGGCGCGCACCCACTTCCGGGGGCGCATCGTCGTCGGGCGCGATCTGCTGGACGTCTGAGCCCCGGCCCGCCGCGACGGCGCTGGTCCTCCTGGTCTCCTGATCTCCTGCGTTCCCTTTGACGTCGTAGCTGCGTGGCGTGCGCCCCGTCTTGCCGTCGTGACGTGCCATGTAATCCCCTCCGCGACGCCCATTTGACACAGCGCCGGCCGTCCGATCTAGGATAGTGTCAGTTACTGACAGGAGCCGCCGCGTGAGCAAGCCGACCGACCTCGTGCAGGGCACGCTGGACCTGCTCATCCTGAAAATCATCGCGCTCGAACCGATGCATGGGTGGGCGATCGCGCAGCGCATCCGGCAGATGTCCGGCGACATTTTGCAGGTCGGACAGAGCGCGCTCTATCCGTCCCTCCACAAACTCGAGCAGCACGGCTGGATCCGGTCCGAGTGGGCCGTCAGCGAAAACAATCGCCGCGCGAAGTACTACACGCTGACGAAGGCGGGGCGCACGGCGCTCGGGCGCGAGGCGGCGCAGTGGGAGCGGCTGGCCGGCGCGATTTCGGCGATCGTCCGGACCGTCTCGTAGCGGAGATCCCATGCGGCTCGCCACCATGCTTCGGCTCCGCCTGCGATCGCTGCTGCTGCGCGGGCGCGTCGACAGGGAACTCGACGAGGAGCTGCGGTATCACGTCGAGCGCGAGATCGAGGCGCGCGTCGCCGCCGGCCTGACGCCGGAGGCCGCGCGTCGCGCGGCGTGGCGCGAGGCCGCAGGCCTGCAGCAGCGCAAAGAGGAGTGTCGCGACATGCGCGGACTCAACCCGATCGACACGGTCGTGCACGACGTCCGCTTCGCGCTGCGCCAGCTGCGCAAGTCGCCCGTGTTCACCTCCACCGCCGTCATCACCCTCGCGCTCGGATTGTGCGCCAGCGTGGCGATCTTTGCCTTCGTCGACGCCGCGCTGATCCGTCCGCTGCCGTATCAGCGGCCGGCGCGGCTCGTCGGCGTCTTCGAACGCGTCGCGGCCTATCCGCGGTCGAACCTGTCGTATCCGGACTACCTCGATTGGAAGCGGCTCAATACGGTGTTCTCGTCTCTGGCCGCGTACCAACGGGCTTCCCTCGCGTTGGCGACCCCCGAGGGGGCGCGGCTTGGAGCCGGGGCGCGCGTCAGCGACGACTTCTTCCGCACGCTGGGCATCGTGCCGGCGCTCGGCCGCGACTTCCGTCCGGGTGAGGACGGCCCCGGCGCCCCCGCCATCGTGATCCTCAGCGATGCGATCTGGCGGAGCCGCTACGGCGGACGCGCAGACGCCATCGGCCAGACCGTGACGCTGAGCGGCGCGCCCGCGGTGATCGTCGGCGTGCTGCCCGCCGACGCTCAATTCGCCCCCGTCGGATCGGCGGATTACTGGGTCCCGTTCCGCCCGTCGAGTCCGTGCGATCTCCGGCGCAGTTGCCACGGCATCTATGGCGTCGCGCGCTTGAAAGATGGCGTGTCCGTGCAGGCGGCCGCCGCGGACATGTCGGCGATTGCGGCACGGCTCGAACGGCAGTACCCGGATTCGAATCGCGGCCAGGGGGCGGCGATCGTTCCGCTCACCGACGTGATCGTCGGAGACGTCAGGCCGATTCTGCTCGTCCTGCTCGGCGGCGCCGGTCTGCTGCTGCTGATCGCCACGGTGAACGTCGCCAGCCTTCTGCTCGTCCGTTCCGAGAGCCGCAAACGCGAGATGGCCGTCCGGAGCGCGCTCGGCGCCTCCACCTGGCGCGTTGTCTGGCAGTTCGTCACCGAGGGGGTCGTGCTCGTGGCCATTGCGGCCGCGATCGGGTTGGCGGGCGCGCGGGTCGCGATTCAATTGCTCGTAAAGCTGATTCCGGCGGACATGATGGCCCGCATGACGTTCCTGCGCGGCCTCGGGTTCAACGCGCGCGTGGCCGGGTTCGCGCTGGCCGTCGTCGCGATCGCGGCCGTCCTGTTCGCCCTCACGCCGATGGTGCACCTGGCATGGGCCAACGGTCGCGAGGCCTTGACCCACGGCGATCGGGGCGCGGTGGGAACCACGTGGCGGCGGCTCGGCACGAAGCTGGTGATCGCGGAACTGGCGATGGCGATGGTGCTGCTGGTGGGGGGCGCGCTGCTGACGAAGAGCCTCTATCGCGTGCTCCAGGTGGACCCGGGCCTTCAGCCGGACCATCTGGTCTCGCTCGGCATCTCGGTTCCTCGTACGAAGTACAAGACCGACGAGCAGACGGTGCGGATCGCGCGATCCATCCTGGACGGCGTCGAGACGCTGCCCGGCGTCACCACGGCTGGGCTCACGAGCCGCCCGCCGCTCGAGGGGGGCAACACGGTCTGGATCCGCGTCGCGGGACGCCCGTACCACGGCGAGCACAACGAGGTCGATTACCGGGAAGTGAGCGCCGGGTATTTCGAGGCGCTCGGTGCCCGCTTCGTCGCCGGACGCGACTTCAGCCACGCCGACGACCCATCGCATCCACCGGTCGTCGTCGTCAACGAAGCCTTCGTCCGAACGTATTTCGCGAACGAGCCCGCGCTCGGCCAGCACCTCTTGTACGCGTCGAACGCGACGCAGCCGCCGCTCGAGATCATCGGCATCGTCGCTGACGTCAAGGAGTCGGCGCTCGACAGCGCGACGCCGCCGGCCGTCTATACGGCGTTTCCGCAGGACCCGACGAACGGTTTCACGCTGTTCGTCCGGGCCGCACAGGCGGACGCCATCCTGCCAACTCTGGTCGAAACGGTCCGCCGGCTCGACCCCGATCTGTCGACGTTCGCGGCCAGGAGCATGGATACTGCGATCGATCAGTCGCCCGCGGTCTACCTTCGCCGTTCGGCGGCGTGGCTGGTTGGCGGCTTCGCCGTGCTCGCCTGGGTGCTGAGCGTGGTGGGGCTGTACGGGGTCGTGGCCTATTCGGCCGGCCAGCGCACGCGCGAAATCGGCGTGCGCATGGCGCTCGGGGCGCAGCGCGGCTCCGTCTACCGGCTCGTCCTGCGGGAGGCCGGTGCGCTGACGCTCATCGGCGTCGTGGTTGGCGTCGCCTGCGCCGTCGGGGCCGGCTCGCTGCTCGGTGATTTGTTGTTCGGCGTCACCTCGCGCGACATCCCCACGCTCGCCGCGGTCGCCGCCGTCCTCTGCGTGTCGGCGCTCCTGGCCAGCTTCGTTCCCGCGCGCCGGGCCGCCTCCATCAATCCGGTTCAGGCGCTGCGCGGGGAATGATGCGTCAGCGCAGAAGCCCCGCAGTCGATGCCCCGGGCGTCCTCTCCCGAGGACATTCGTGCAAAGAACAAGATCTGACCCCGGCGTTGCGGATCTGACCCACGCTCGCCTGTGGGGTAGCCTTTACGGGCTGACAAGAACCTGACGCGCCGTCATAATTGAACGACCAGGAACGTCAAGCCAGCTCGAGTGTTGAATCGGCGGGCGCGAGTCTTGCGTCCTACTTGGTCCCGATGGAATTTTTCCGTTCTCTCGTTCGTGCCGTCCGCGGGCGGCTCGCGGGGCGCCCGCGCGTTCTCGTCGGCCTGATCGCCGTCGCCGCGATCGTGTGCCTGGCGGCGCTGGGATCCCTGGCCTGGTTCGGCTACGACCTGACGTCCGGCATGCCGGGCCGCGCGGCGATTCGCGGCCTGGGCGACATGGACCAGGCGACGACCATCTTCGACGAGCACGACAAGGCGGTCTTCACCATCTATAAAGAGCAGCGCATCGAGGTGCCGCTCGAGAAGATCTCGCCGAACATGATCCAGGCGGTGCTCTCGGTCGAGGACCAGCGGTTCTACGAGCACAGCGGCGTCGACCTCATCCGTATCGGCGCCGCGTTTCTCCACGATCTGCACGTCGGCCGCCGCGCCGAAGGGGGCAGCACCATCACGCAGCAGCTCGCGCGGCAGAGCTTCCTCAGCGCCGACAAGACGTTCCGCCGCAAGCTCAAGGAAGTGATCCTCGCCGCGCGCATCGAGCACCAATACAGCAAGCACGACATCCTCGAGCTGTACCTGAACAAGGTCTATTTCGGCGACGGGTTGTACGGCGTGGAAGCCGCCTCGCGCGGGTATTTCGACGTCCCCGCGAGCGACCTGACCGTTGCGCAGGCGGCGCTGCTCGCCGGCCTCATCCAGTCGCCGTCGAGCTACGCCCCGACGGTGAACCTGGATCGCGCGATTGCCCGCCGCAACGTCGTGCTCCAGACGATGGTGGCCTCGGGTGCGATTGCGAAGCCGGTGTACGAGCAGGCGCGGCACGCGGCCGTGACGCTGACGAACGGGCTCGAGTTGAAGGAGACCTTCGGCCGCTACTTCAAGGAGCAAGTGCGGCGCGAGCTCGTGGACCGCTTCGGGTGGCAGCGCGTCTATCAGGGCGGCCTCGCGGTCTACACCACGCTCGATCCCAAGCTGCAGCAGGAGGCCGAGAAAGTCGTCGAGCGGGGCCTGCAGCAGATCGAGCATCGCCGCGGCTACAAGCATCCCGTCCGCGACGCGGACGCGCCGCCGAAGGAAGGGACGTCGCCGCAGTATCTGCAGGGGGCGCTCGTGTCGCTGGATCCCGCGACCGGCGAGGTCCGGGCGCTCGTCGGCGGCCGCGACTTCGACGACAGCCGCTTCAATCGCGCGACCCAGGCGAAGCGGCAGGCGGGCTCCGCCTTCAAACCGTTCGTCTACGCCGCCGCGCTCGAGGCGGGCTACACGCCGGCCACGCTGATCACGAACCTGAACGATCCCATCCTGACGGATCAGGGCGACTGGGTGCCCGACGACGAGAACCTGGACGCGACGTCGATGACGGTCCGGACGGCGCTGCGGACGTCGAGCAACCGCGCGGCGGTGCAGGTGCTCGACTCGGTCGGGATCGCGAAAGCGGTGGCGTACGCGCAAAAGCTCAACGTGGGGACGCCGCCGAGCGTGCCGTCGCTCGCGCTCGGGGCGGGAGACGTCACCCTGCTGTCGCTGACCGCCGCCTACGGCGCGTTCGCCGACAAGGGGCTCGTCCACACGCCGGAGTTCATCCGCCGCGTCGTCGACAACGACGGCAAGGTGCTGTTCGAAGCGCAGGAGAAGTCGACGCGCGCAATCAGCGAGAGCACGGCGTACCTGATGTCGAGCATCCTCGCCGACGTCGTGAACGCCGGCACCGGCTACCGCGCCCGGCAGGTGGGCTTCACGCTCCCGGCGGCGGGCAAGACCGGCACGACCAACGACTACAACGACGCGTGGTTCATCGGCTACACGCCGCACCTCGCGACCGGCGTGTGGGTCGGCTTCGATCAGCCCCAGACGATTGTCCGGGACGGCTACGCTGCAGACCTGGCCGTGCCCATCTGGGCGTCGTTCATGAAGTCGGCGACCAAGGGCAGCAAGCCGGACTGGTTCGATCGCCCGTCGAACGTGATCGCGGTGAACGTCTGCCGCCTGTCGGGCAAGCTGCCGAATGCCGGATGCGATCACGTCCAGGTCGCGCTGCCCGACGGCACGGTGCAGACGCGGTCGATGGTCTACACGGAGTACTTCGTGAAGGGCACGCAGCCGACCACGATGTGCCCGCTGCACCCAGGGCTGTCGCTGTGGGACAGGTTCGCCGGCGCGTTCGGGAAGGACGTCGGCAAACCGACGCCCGTCGATGCCGCCGGCCTTCCGGCGGACCCGGCGAGCACGACAGGGGTCGTCTCGCCCGGGCATCCGTCGAACGGTCAGCACGCCGACCAGCCGAAGAAGAAGCGCGGATTCTGGAAACGCCTGTTCGGGATCGGCGACGACGACGGCGGCGGCAAACCGGATCAGCCGAAGCCGAAGAAGCCCGGCGGCGGCCGGTAGGCCGTGGCTGTAGGCCGGGTCTTTCGGCCGGGCCGCGCCGCTCGTAGGCCGGGTCTTTAGACCCGGCTATAAATCCAGCAGAAACAATCCCGTCGTCTCGTCTTTCGTCCGGCGGGCCGACCCCGCGAGCGGGCGGATCACGAGCTCGACCGTCGCGGCCGCACGTCCTTCGAACAGGTGTCCGGCGATGGCGGCGAACTCGCGGCTGCCGAGCACGACGTGCAGGTGCGGAAGCGGCTTGCCGTCCTTGAGCGCCACGTTGCCGAGCAGCGAGACGATTTCGGTGTCCTCTTTCACCGAATGCCGCAGATACGTCCGGCTTGAACGGTCGAAATAGCCGAGCACGGCATCGTAGACCGATCCGATCCCTTCGACCGCTGCGGCGTGAAGCTCTTGCGCGGCGGCGAACTCGGTCACCGTCCCGACGATCTCGTCGCCGGTCTCGAGCCGCAGCAGAAACTCCTGTCCAAGACGCGTGTACCGCATGGGGCCTCCAGCCCTTCATGATACGATCCGGCAGCGTTCACGGCGTATTTTCATGCCATTCCGCAGCCTTGCCGGGCATCGGTCCGTTCTGGCGCTGCTCGCCCGCGCGATCAGCCGGCAGTCGCTTCCGCAGAGCGTGATCTTTGCGGGGCCGGAGGGGGTGGGGAAGTACGCCGCCGCGGTGGCGCTCGCGCAGGCGCTCAACTGCGAGCAGCCGATCGCGTTCACGGCGGCCGGCGACGCGGCGATCGACGCGGACGGCGCGCAGGCGCTCGACGCGTGCGGCGACTGCGGCGCGTGCCGGCGCATCGCACGCGGGGTCCACGCGGACGTGCTGTCCGTGACGCCCGGCGATACGGGGGCGATCAAGGTCGATCAGGTGCGCGAGGCCATCGAGCGCGCGGCGTACCGGCCGTTCGAAGGACGGCGGCGCGTCGTGATCGTCGACGAGGCGGACGCGTTGCTCCCCGAGGCGCAGAACGCGCTGCTGAAGACGCTGGAGGAGCCGCCGCCGGCCTCGGTGTTCGTGCTCGTGACCGCACGGCCCGACATGCTGCTGCCGACGGTCCGGTCGCGCTGCCAGCGGCTGCGGTTCGGCCCGCTCGTCCCCGCGGAGATCGCGGCGCTGCTGATGCGCGACCACGGGTATGGCGCCGCCGAAGCGCACGCGGCCGCGTCGGCATCGGCCGGCAGTGTGGGGCGCGCCCTCGAAGGGGGCACCGACGAGTTCGTGGCCGCGCGCGACGCGGCGGCGGAGCTGCTCGAGGGAGTCGCCTCGACGCAGGATCCACGGCGCCGGCTCGCAAGCGCCAGGGCGTTGATCTCCGTCGGCCGGTCCGGGGCCGACCGCGACGAATTGATGCGGCGGCTGCGCGCGCTCTCGTCGCTCCTGCGGGACGTCGGAATTCTGCTGTGCCGCGCGGACGACCGCGCGCTCGCCAACGCCGACCTGAAGCCGCGGCTCGCCGCGCTCCTCCGGTCGTTCGACGGCGACCGCGCGCTCCGCGCGTTTTCGGCGGTCGATCGGGCGCTCTCGGCGCTGGATCGCCACGCCAGCCCGAAGATCGTCGCGGACTGGCTCGCGTTCCAGATCTGAGCGCGCGTCCGGGATGCCGGACGCCCGATCGCCGCGCATAAACGAGAGGAGACGTATGAGCGCCGGTCCGACGCGGCCGTTCGTCAGCGTGCGGTTCTCTCCCGGCGGCCGTCGTCACTCCTTCCTCCTGCCGGAGCTCGCCCTCGACGAGGATCCCCCGCCCCAGGATGCGCCGCGGACCGGCGACGCCGTCATCGTCGAGACGGCCGACGGCCCCGCGTTCGCGACCGTGACGCCGATGGCCTCGGCCGTCGCCGAACGCCGGCGGCCCGCGGAGGACGCGGGGCACCGCGTCCTCCGGCGCGCGACGCGCGACGACGTGCTCCAGCGGCTGAAGCAGCAGCAGCGGGAGCAGGAGGCCTCGCGGGTGGCGCTGCTCAAGATCCGCGAGCGCGGTCTCGCGATGAAGCTGACGCGCGTCGAACAGTTGTTCGACGGGTCGCGGCTCATCTTCTACTACACGGCCGAAGGGCGGGTCGACTTCCGCGAGCTGGTACGCGACCTGGCGGCGCACTTCCGGATGCGGATCGAGATGCGGCAGATCGGCGTGCGCGACGAGGCGCGCATGCTGGGAGGCTACGGGTCGTGCGGCCGGCCGCTGTGCTGCACGACGTGGCTGCGGTCGTTCGAGCCGGTCTCGATCAAGATGGCCAAGCAGCAGCACCTGAGCCTGAACCCCTCGCGGCTGTCGGGCCAGTGCGGACGCTTGAAGTGCTGCCTCCGGTACGAGCTGCCGAACGGCAACGGCGTGAAGCACGGCGGCTGCGCCGACCACGGCGACTGCTCGAACCCGACCGGCCCCGGCCACTGCTCGAGCGGCGGGTGCGACACCTGCAGCCACGGATCACACGGATAGACGGCCACTGCTACCACGGATAGCACGGAAATCACGGAGGCCACTGCTACCACGGACGGACACGGAGGCCACTGCTACCACGGACAGACACGGAGGCCACTGCTACCACGGGCGGACACGGCCACTGCTACCACGGACAGACACGGAGGCCACTGCTACCGCGGATAGCACGGAAATCACGGAGGGCCACTGCTACCACGGATAGCACGGACGGCCACTGCTACCACGGACGGGACACGGAGGCCACTGCTACCACGGACAGACACGGAGGCCACTGCTACCGCGGATAGCACGGACGGCCACTGCTACCACGGACGGGACACGGACGGCCACTGCTACCACGGACGGGACACGGAGGCCACTGCTACCACGGATAGCACGGACGGCCACTGCTACCACGGACAGACACGGAGGCCACTGCTACCACGGACAGACACGGAGGCCACTGCTACCGCGGACGGACACGGCCACTGCCACCACTGATAGCACGGACACGGAGGCCACGGAGGGTCGTGGGATGGACAGGGGCCGTGGGGTCGGCAGGGGTAGATACCGGCACGGATGAACGGCGGGGCCGTGGATGATGATGATATGGAGGGCGGCTGACCTCCCTCCGCCGTGGTGGTTTAACGCAGAACGCGATCACGGAGGGACCATGCAGGAGCCTGGGCTGCCGGGACGTGATGGGGGAACGTCGGAGAGCACGCGCGCCGGCCTCGGCGGCGACCTCGTCCGCGTGCGCGAAGAGGCGCGCCGACTGGTCGACACGGGCGACATGGCGTCGCTCGCGCGCGCCCTAACCATCCTGACGGAAGCCACCGTGCTGGGCGATGCGGACGGCGAGACGCATCACCTGCTGGGGCTCGTCCAGTTCCTGCAGGAGGACTATCAGGCGGCGCAAGGGAATCTGGAAGCCGCGCTCGTCGCGCGCCCGGACCAGGAGCACTGGGTGGTGCTCCTCGAGCGGGCGCGGCGCAACGTGATCAACCGAATCGCCGACGCGCCGGAGCCGACCGAGCGGTTCGACAATCGCGTCCTCGCGCAGCCCGCCGCGACGTTTCTCCGCGAGCCGGTCGACGTGGCGCCGCTGCCTCCCCCGGCGGGGGTCGGCGCGCGGATCGCGGGGGCCATGCGCGACGCGGCCGGCGGTGTCGTCGAATCCGTGCTCCGGCTGGTGCTGGCGTTTGCCACCCGGCGCGGCGTGGCCGCCGCCTGGCAGGAAACGTTCGCGCTGCCCGACGGCAACATCATGCGGGATCTGAAACTCGGCGGCATCCGCAACTGGATGAACGCGCACACGCTCCAGTCCGCCTATCCGATCGGCCGCCTCGTCGCCAATCAACCGCCCGGCCAGCAGCGTCCGGCCTGGACGGAGCGCTTCCGCACCGCGAACGGCATGTGGACGACCGACGATCCGGCGGAAGGGGCGGCGGGAGCGCGGTTCCAGTGGCAGGGCACGCGGCCCATGGCCGAGATCCGGGTGAACCGCGCCACGGATCCTGCGCTGCCGAACGTCCGCGAGGTGTCGCGCGCCTTCCTCCACCCGCGCGGCGAACGCATCAAGGCGCCGTTCCTCAACGTTCTGACGATCTGGTGGATTCAATTCCAGCTCCATGGCTGGCTGAACCATCGGCTCGCGCCGATCTCCGATAGCGCCCCGTATCGTGTGCCGCTCGCGCCCGACGACCCGCTGCGCGAACGCTACGGCCTCGAGGCGCTCACCTTCTCCCGCACGCAGGCCGATGCCACGAACGACCAGCGGTGCGTCGTGTACCAGAACGAGGTGACGGGCTGGTGGGACGCCAGCCAGATCTACGGCAACGATCAGCGCACGCAGGACCTGATCCGCACGGATCCGCGGCACCCCGGGGTGCTCCTGCCCGGCGGCCGGATTTATCTCGAGGACGGGCTGCTGCCGCGCGACGAGCGCGGGCGCGAGATTTCGGGCTTCACTCGCAACTGGAACATCGGCCTGAGCGTGTTTCACACGCTCTTCGTGCGCGAACACAACCACGTCTGCCACATTCTCGAGCAGGCGTATCCCCGATGGTCGACCGATCAGCTCTTCCACACGGCGCGCCTGATCACCGCGGCGGTGATGGCGAAGGTGCACACCGTCGAATGGACGCCGGCCGTGCTGCCCGTCCGCGCCATCGCGCTCGGCATGAGCGCCAACTGGAACGGCCTGATCGACGCCATGGTCCGGCCATTCGGCAAACGGAAGGCGCTGAACGCGTTCGACATCACGAGCCCGATTCTCGGCGGGATCGTCGGCGGCCGGCACAGCAACCACGGGGTGCCGAATCACTTCACCGAGCAGTTCGCCGAGGTCTACCGGCTGCACGCGGGCATTCCTGATGCGCTCGAGTTCCGCCCGGTGGGCGCCGATGCGCTGCGCGAGGAGATCCCGATCGACAGGCTTCGCGAGCAGGGGGCCCCCGTGTACCTGCGGAAGCTGGGGCTGCCGGACGTGATCAACTCGTTCGGCTACGCTCACATGCCGGCGCTCGTCAACAACAACATGCCGCGCTTCATGGTCGACATGAGCGTGGAAGGCATGCCGGTGACCGACCTGGGCGCGGCCGACATCCTGCGCGCGCGCGAGCGCGGCGTGCCGCTTTACAACGAATTCCGCCGGCAGCTCGGCATGGCCGCGATCACCTCGTTCGAGGACCTGCGCTGCGACGCGGAGACGGTCGCGCGGCTCGAGCAGGTCTACGGCCGCGGCCACGAGGGGGTCGAGCGGCTCGACCTCGCCGTGGGCATGCTGTGCGATCGCGATTTGCCGCTCGCCGGCTTCGACAACGTGCGCTTTGCCATCTTCCTGCAGATCGCGACCCGGCGCCTCGAGGTCGATCCGTTCTACTGCGAGAAATACAACGCCCGCTACTACACGCAGGAGGGGATCGACTACATCGACAGGGCCAATTTCAAGGACATGCTGCTGCGGCACTGCCCCGAGCTGGCGCGCACCGGTCTCGCCGGCGTGAACAACGCCTTCGAGCCCTGGGGGACGACGGCGGCCTCCGCCCCCGAGGAACATCCGCTCACGGCATTCGCGGAGCGCTACTGAGATTGCCGGCGACCCATCGCATGGCGATACCCGCCTTGCGCATGTTCGATCTGATCGCGTCACGGCACGTGATCGTGCACGCCGGCCGCGTCTACGCCGATCTCGACGGCGACGGCCGGATCGGCATCCGCGACGAGGCGGGCGACCACCTCCTCGGGCCGCGCCGCGCGCCCCTCCTCGAGGCCGCGGCGTTCATCGCGAGGACGTACGACGTCCGCATGCCTGGCGCCGCGGCGCTCGACGGCACGATCGTCAGCGACGGCGCGCTCGACGCGGCCGAGCAGCGCGCGTTCGAATCGGAAGCCGGTACTCCGCGCGAGCGCAGCCGGCTCGCGCACCACCTCTCGTTCTTCGACCGGCGCAATCGCGGCCGCATTGGTTTCGGCGACAGTTACCGCGGCTGGCGCGCGCTCCGGTTCGGCATCGCGGCCGCGCTGGTGCAGACCGCTGGAACCGCGCTGGTGTTCGGACGCCGACATGGCGGAACGATTGTCATCGCCGAGATCGACCGCCCCTCCGGCACGACCGGCGTGTACGATCGACAGGGCAACATCGATCGGGCGCAGTGGGAAGCCCTCCGCGACGCCTGCGCGCGCGCCGCGACAGACGGCGTGCTCACGACCGGCCGCCTGCGCGCGGTCATCGCCGCACGCAGCCGGCTCGGCCGCGTTCCCGCACGCCAGTTCGAGACGTTCTTCCGCGTGTGCCGAATGGCGAACGGGCGCGACGCCGTGACGCTCGATCAGCTCGCCTGGCTGTACGACGGCACGCTGCTGTACCGCGTCGCCGCGCGGCCCCACGCGTCCGTGCCGTGACAACGATCGCGTCCGTCCCTGCGGCGCCGCAACGCCGCTCCGCGAGCGGGTACAATCACTGCACGACTACCTTGCGTGAGTTCCATGACGTCCGTCGTGTCCGTCGTGTCCGTCGTGTCCGTGGAGTCCGTGAAGTCCGTGAAGTCCGTGGATTCCGTGGCCTCCGTGGATTCCGTGGCGTCCGTGGCCGTGTCCGTGGAGTCCGTGGCCTCCGTCGTGTCCGTGGTGTCCGTGGCCTCCGTGTATTCCGTGGCGTTCGTGGCTTTCGTCGTGTCCGTGGATTCCGTGGCGTCCGTGGCCGTGTCCGTGGTGTCCGTGAAGTCCGTGGCCTCCGTGGCCGTATCCGTGGTGTCCGTGAAGTCCGTGGCCTCCGTGGCCGTATCCGTAGTGTCCGTGAATTCCGTGGCCTCCGTGGCCGTGGTGTCCGTGCATTCCGTGGCCTCCGTGGCTGATCTTCACCGTCCCACCGTGGCCGTGACCGTCGGGGATCCGGCCGGCATCGGGCCGGAGATTGCCCTCGCGGCGGCGGCGCGCGCCGACGTGCTCGCGGTGTGCCAGCCGGTGCTGTACGGGCCGCACACGGCAGAGGCGCTGGCCCCCTTCGCGCCGGGGCGGCTCTCCGCCGCGGCGGGGCAGGCCGCGTACGACGCCGTGGTCCGGGCCGTGGCCGACGCGCGGGCCGGGGCGGTGGCGGCGATCGCGACAGCGCCGCTCAACAAGGAAGCGCTGGCGCTGGCGGGGCTGCCCTGGAAGGGGCACACGGATTTGCTCGCCCACCTCACCGGCGCGTCCGACGTGGCCATGATGTTCGACAGCGACGTGCTGCGCGTCGTGCTGGCCACGGTGCACGTGCCGCTCCGAGACGTCCCGGCGCTGGTCACGCGCGATCGGGTCGAGCGCACCATCGCGCTCACCGCGCGCGAGCTGCCGCGCTTCGGCGTGGCCGCCCCGCGCGTCGCGGTCGCGGGGCTCAATCCGCACGCCGGCGAGCACGGGGTGCTCGGCGACGAGGACGAGACGGTGCTGCGGCCGGCCGTCGCTGCCTGCCGCGCGCGCGGCGTGGACGTCTCGGGCCCGTGGCCGGCCGATACCGTGTTCGGCCGCGCCGCCCGCGGCGAGTTCGACGTCGTCGTGGCGTGTTACCACGATCAGGGGTTGATTCCGGTGAAGCTGCTCGCCTTCGGGCGCGCCGTCAACGTCACGCTCGGACTGCCGATCGTCCGCACGTCGGTCGACCACGGGACCGCCTTCGACATCGCCGGCCGCGGCGTCGCCGATCCGTCGAGCCTCGTGCAGGCGATCCGGCTTGCCGCGCGCCTGGCGCAGGCGCGCGCGGGGGAGCACGCGTGACGAAGACGGAACGGGAACGCGCGCAGAAGATGATCGCCGAGAACCGCAAGGCGTTCCACGACTACCACATCATCGAGACGCTCGAAGCGGGCGTCGTGCTGCTCGGCACCGAGGTGAAATCGATCCGCGAGGGAGGCGCCAACCTGCGCGACAGCTTCGCGCGCCTCGAAGGGGGCGAGGTCTGGATCTACAACGTCCACATCAGCGCGTACCGCAACCGCGGCTACAGCGATCACGAGCCGACGCGCCGCCGCAAGCTGCTGCTGCATCACACCGAGATCAGGAAGCTGATCGGCAAGACGGTCGAGCGCGGGATGACGCTCGTGCCGACCGGCATGTATTTCAAGGGCGGCCGCGTGAAGGTGGCGATCAGCCTCGCGAAGGGCAAGAAGATGTACGACAAGCGGGAAACCGTGAAGCGCCGCGACGCCGATCGCGAGACGCGCGCCGCCATCAAGGAGCGCCGGGGCCGATAACGCTGTGGTACAGTGGGCCGTTTCCGGAGGTGGCCGGGCGTCATGAAGCGGAACCGCGCGGTGTCCACCGCGATCGTGATCGGCGTCCTGTTCGTGGCCGGGTGGTGGATCTTCCGCCGCGGCTCCGCACAGACCCTCGATCTGCTGCCGCAGTACGGCGCGGCGGTCAAGCAGCCCGCCACAGGGTTCACCGTCGCCCCCTTCACGCTCGACGGCGACACGAAGACCGCCGTCGCGGCGCCGGCCAACAGCCGGCTCACCTGGCGCGTGAAGGTGCCCGAGAACGGCTGGCTGCACGTCGCGCTGGCCTTGAAGCCGGAGGCGTGGACGAAGGAAGGGGACGGCGTCTACTTCTTCGTCGGCGCGTCCGACGGCCGGTCGTTCGACGAACTGTTCAACGAGACCGTGAATCCGTACAAGAATCCGGCCGACCGGCGGTGGATTCCGGTCGTGGTGGATTTGTCGGGTTATGCGGGCGAAGAGATTCAACTCGTGTTCAACACGCGCGTCAGCGCGCCGGGCACGCCTGTCGATCCCCGCAACGATCTGCCGCTCTGGGGCGCCCCGGAAATCGTGATCCGCTGACGCGCCGCGCACCCATGAACGTTCCGCTCCTCGACCTCCAGGGGCAGTACCGCCCCCTTCGCAGCGAGATGCTGGCCGCGATCGCGCGCGTCTGCGACACCCAGCGATTCATCGGCGGCCCCGAAGTCGACACGCTCGAGCGCGAGCTGGCCGCGGCCCTGGGGGTGCGGCACGCCGTCGGCGTCTCCTCCGGCACCGACGCGCTGCTCGTCGCGATGATGGCGCTCGGGATCGGCGCGGGCGACGAGGTCGTCACGACGAGCTACTCGTTTTTCGCGACCGCCGGCTGTGTCGTGCGCCTGGGGGCCACGCCGGTGCTCGTCGACATCGATCCCGGCACGTTCAATATCGATCCGTCGGCCGCCGCGCGCGCGATCACGCCGCGGACCCGCGCGATCGTGCCGGTCCATCTGTACGGGCTCTGTGCCGACATGGATCCCCTGCTCGAAGCCGCGCGCGCCGCAGGCGTGCCGGTGATCGAAGACGCGGCGCAGGCGATCGGCGCGACGTATCACGGCCGGCAGGCGGGTGCGATGGGGGA
>DASUKM010000027.1:0-121193 GCA_036278735.1 Vicinamibacterales bacterium | reverse complement strand
AGCTGATTCGTAATCAGCAGGTCCTCGGTTCGAGTCCGAGCGCCGGCTTTCTGAATTTCCCTCTTGCTTCGCCCCGCTGCGCGCTTCGCAGTAGGATCACGTCACCCTGGCGGCGACATCGGTGAAGCGGATTCAGAGCCTGAGGTTCGGCGCGGTCACTGGTCACGGAACTCCGCGTGTGCGTTCCAGATCGCGGCCGGTCCCGACCGACAGGGTAACCGCCACGTTGAGGCTGTCCCTGGTGGATGGATCGTCGGGTTCGACGCGGGCGAGTTTGGCGGAGAACGCGTTCCGGCCGGATCTTTCGGCTCATTCAGTACGGGCAAGGCTGGAGGCTCGATCCCGTCGCCACGCTCGACGGCGAGTCTCACGTCTGGTTCGCCGACGGAAACCGGCGGCTGTTCTTGACGGCGTCCGGATTGTGGTCGCTCGGGCCGACAGCCAAGGCCACGCGGCTCTACCAGATCGATATCGGATCCTTCTCGCCGAGCGCGATGGTTCGCGCCGCGGATGGCAGTGTGTACATCGGCCTGCGGCAGTACGTGTTGAAGCTCGATCGGTCGAACGGCAGCTGGCGCGAGACCTGGTTGACGCTCGCGGCGTGCCTGAAGGTCGAGATGAAGGATGGCATTTGCGACTGCGCTCGGTAGCGCGCCGTAGCTTGGGTTTTGCCGTTCGCAGGTGATCGCGAATATCCGCCGGGTCTGAAGACCCGGCCTACATCCGACGGACACCCGACGGACATCAGCTTCCCTGGACGATCGTGAACGTCTGGCCGGCAATCGTCAGGGTGCCGGTGCGCGTGATGCCCGTGTCGTTGCCGTCGACCTCGAAGTGCACCTTGCCGTTCGACATTCCGGTGGCGCCGTCGCTGATCGTGACCCACGGCACGTTGCTGGTCGCAGTCCACGCGCAGCCCGGCCCGGCGGTGACGTCGACCTCACCCTTGCCGCCGTGCTCCCCGACCGAGGCCGACCCCGAGCTGAGCGCGAACGAGCAGGCGCCGTCCTGAGTGACGGTGACCGCCGTGCCCGCGATCGTCACCCCGCCGCTCCGGGGGGCGCCCGCGTTCGCGTCCACGTGAAGCTGCACGGCACCGTTTCCGCTGCCGCTGCCGCTCCCTACGATGGCGATCCACGACGCGCCACTCGCCGACGTCCATCCGCAGTCGTTCGTCGTCGCGACGCTCACGCTCGGATCCCCGCCGCCGGCCGGCTCCGGGATCGTGCCGGGCGCGACGTTGTAGCTGCATCCGGACGCCTGCGTGACGTTGAACGTGATGCCGTTGACCGCGATGGAGCTCGCGCGCGCCGCCCCGCTGTTGGCCGCCACGCTGAAGCCGACTGCGCCGTTGCCCGTGCCGCTCCCCCCCGACGTGATCGCGATCCATGGCGCGTTGCTGACCGCCGTCCACGGACAGGCCGCCCCCGTCGCCACACCGACCGACGCCGGGCCGCCGGCAACGGGGAACGCCTGGCTGCCTTCCGAGAGCCTGATCGCGCAGCCGCTGCCCTGCTGCACGGTGAACGTCTGGCCGGCGATGATCGCGCTGCCGGTCCGCGCCTGATCGTCGCTGGCCAACACCGTCAGGACGACCGTGCCATTGCCCGATCCGGACGCGCCGGAGCTGACGGCGATCCAGGGGGCGCTCGCGGCGGCCTGCCAGGCGCAGCCGGCGTCCGCCATCACGCTCACCGGGACCGTTCCGCCGCCGGCGGGCACGCTCTGCGACTGCGGCGCGATGCGGTACGCGCAGCCGCCGGTCTGGTTGACCGTGAACGTCTGATCCGCGATCGTCAGCGTTCCGCTTCGCGGCGGCCCCGTGTTGGCCGCGATCGTGATCGTGACGGTCCCGTGGCCGCTGCCGTTCGACCCGGCGGTCACCGCGATCCAGGACACGTGACTGGCGGCGGTCCACGCGCACCCGGCATCTGCTTTCACGTCGATCGCAAACGTGTCGCCGTTGCCGCCGATCGGCACGCTCGTGCGGTTCAGCGAGAATTTGCAGCCCTGTGTCTGCTCGAGGGTGAAGGTCCGACCCGCGATCGTGGCCGTACCCGACCGGGATGGCCCGCTGTTCGCGGACGCCTGAAGGTCCACGCGCCCCGGGCCCGTGCCGCGCTCCCCCTTCTTGATCTTGATCCACGACGCGTTGCTCGTCGCCGTCCACCCGCAGCCGTCCGCCGTCGTGACGGATGTCGACGCGCTGCCTCCCTCGTCGGGCACCGACTGGCTCTCGGGCGAGATCGTGAACGCGCATCCCTGTACCTGCGAGACGGTCACCGTCCGGCCCGCCACCGTCAGAGTGCCGGATCGCGACGGTCCCGTGTCCGCCGCCACGCTGAACGTCACCGTGCCGTTTCCCTGGCCGGAGGCGCCGCTGGTAATCGTGATCCAGCTCGCACCCGTCGACGCGGACCATGGACATCCCGCGCCGCCGCTGACGGTCACTCTGTCGGCGCTGGCCGAGGCCGGCACCGAGAGCGACGTGGGGGAAACGGTCAGGCTGCAACCCGGCGACTGCGTGATCGCGAAGCTCTGACCGGCGATGACGACGGTCGTGGCACGCGACGGGCCATCGGTCGGCGAGACGACGAGGGTGACGGTCCCCGCGGCGGTGCCGGTTGCCCCCTGCGCGACGGTCACCCAGTCGGCGTTGCTGGCGGCCGTCCACGGGCAATCGGCCCCCGCTGTGACGGCCACCGTGGTCTGTCCACCGGCCGATCCCACCTCGTAGGAGGCCGGCGCGATCGCGTACGTGCAGCCCTGCGACTGGATGACGCTGAAGCTCGCCCCGCCGATCGTGATCGCTCCGGTGCGCGGCGCCGTGGCGGGTGCGACATCGAAGCCGACGGTTCCGGGCCCCTTGCCGCTCGTCGCGTGCAGGACGATCCAGGACTTGTCCGATGAGGCCGTCCATTGACAGAGCGCGCTCGACGTGTGGACGTCGACAGATCCCGCTCCGCCGGCCTGGGGAAACGAGGCGGACGCCGCCGAGAGATCGACGCGGCATGCGCCGGCCGCTTGCGTAAAGGGCGCGCGTTGGCCGTTCAGCGTGACGTTGCCGGTACGGGCCACCGGATCGACGTTGGCGGCCGCCGTGTAGTCGACCGTGCCGTTCCCCTGCCCGCTCGCGCCGGCCGTAATGCTGAGCCAGGCCGCGTCGGAGCTGGCCGTCCACTGGCACTCACGCTCCGTCGTGACGCCGATGTGACCTGAGGCGCCGTTTGCCGGAAGTGTGGAATCGCCTACCGCGAGTGTCACGGCGCACTTCGTCAGCGACGTGGGCGTCGTGAACGTCTGGCCGGAGCCGCCGCAGGCGGCGAAGGCGGCCAGGACCGCCGCGACCGATGCGGCGCACGCGATTCGACGAGCGAGGTGAACGTCTTCCATCATTGGAACGGCCGTGCTGGCCGCTCAGACGGAAGGGTTCGGATTTCAAGAATGCGGCCAGAAAGGCCGAGCCCGTCCGGATGCCGTAGGATGGCGTCGTAACGTCATGCGAGACGACCTCGCCCGTGCGCTTCGGTCGCTGCTTTGCGAACGGCGGTTCTCGGCTGCGATCGTTCTGATCCTGTCGCTGACCACGGCGGCCAACCTGGCCGTCTTCGCGCTGCTGAACGGCATCCTCGCCCAGCCGCTCCCGTATCGCGACCCGGGCGCCCTGGTGCGCATCTTCGAAGTCAATCCATCGAAGGGCATCGAGCGATCGCCCGTGTCGGATGGCACCTTTCTGGACTGGCGGCGGGATCTCCGCAGCTTCGACGACATCGAAGCGTTCATGCCGCGGACGCGAGACACGATCGTCCAGATCGATCGCGATCCGGAAGTCGCGCGGGAGGCCCTCGCGACCGCGGGATTCCTCGCCGTGCTCGGGGTCCCGCCTCAGCTCGGCTCGGGTAAGGGCATTCGCTTGAGCGACCGCTATTGGCGACGCCGCTTCGCCGGCGAGGCGTCGGCGATTGGACGGAAGATCGTGTTCGAGGGCTTCGCCCAACACCCTGTCACCATCGCCGCGGTGATGCCCCCTGCCGTCGATCTTCCCGAGGGCGCCGACTTCTGGGGAACGATCGTTCCCGCCCCTGGGCGCGCGCGGCGAAACCTCGACATCGTCGGGCGGCTGACACACGGCGTGTCGCTGGCGCAGGCGCAGGCCGAGATGGACGCGATGTCGCGCCGCCTGGCCGAGGCCTTCCCGGCTGAGAACGCGGGCTGGCACGCCGTCATCGTCCCGCTGAAGGACACCATCGTCGCGCCGGCTCGAACGCCGCTCGTACTCCTCTACACGTCGGTCTCGCTTCTGCTCCTGATCGCGGCGATCAACGTCGCCGTGCTGTTCAGTACGCGGCGCGTCAGGCGTGCGCGCGAGTTGTCGATTCATCTCGCCCTGGGTGCCGGTCGGGCGCGGCTGCTCAGGCAATCGTTGGCGCAGTGTGCCGCGCTCTCCGCCGTCTCGGCGATCTGCGGAACCCTCCTCGCGTCGTGGCTGCTCCACGTCTTCGTCACCGCGGCGCCCGCCTCGATTCCGCGGCTCGCCGAGGTCCACCTCTCCGGAAGCGTCCTTGGCGCCGCTGCGGGGCTGGCGCTCGCCCTCGCGATGCTGATGTGGGCGGTCTCGGCCGGTGCGGCGCGCGTCTCATTCGAGGCGCTCCGCTCGTCCGGCACCCGCGCGACCGGCTCGTCGGGCGCTGCCACGGCGCGATCGTGGATGGTGCGTCTCGAAGTGGCCTGTTGCGCGTGTCTGCTGCTGGTCGCCGCGGCCACGGTCCGCGGTTTCGTGGCGCTCGAGCGCGCGCAGCTCGGCTTCAACCCGAGTCACGTGCTGCTCGTGGACGTACGGCAGCCGATCATGAAGGCCGGCGAACACGTCCGGCACTATCCCACTCAGCGGTTCGTTCAGACAGCGGAGCGCGTGACGGCCTACGCCTCGACGCTGCCTGGCGTGGCTGGCGCGGGGATCGCGACGAGTGCCCCTGTCGCGGCGCCGCCGTTCCGCGCCGTCTACAGGGTCCTTGCCCACGCGGCGATCGGCCCGCTGCCGCCAGACGGCTCGGTGACGGTCGACGGACCCGATGCGCGGCCGGTGGCGACCCGCATCGTCGACGGCGGATTCTTCCGCACCAGCGAGATCCCGCTGCTCGTCGGACGCGCCTTCACGCGAGCGGACCGCCTCGACGCCCTGCAGATCGACGATTTCGACGCGGATCGCGGCGCGGGGGCCGCCATCGTCAGCGCCGCATTCGCGAAGCGATACGGCACGATCGCGTCGATCATCGGACGCTACCTCGAGGTGAACCTGGCGTCGTATCGGTCCGTGCAGATCGTGGGAGTCGCCGCCGATGTGGTCTCGACACCGGGCCAGGCGCCGGTCCCGCTGTTGTATCTGCCGTACGCTCAGGCGCCGTTCGACAGGTTCACGCTCCTCGTTCGCGCGCAAGCGCCCGATCCGGTCGCGCGGCAGCTCTCGCAGTATCTGCGCACCTCCGTCGGGACCGACGTCAGCGCCTTCAACGTGCGCAGCTACGGCGATGTCGTGAGCGCTGCTCTCGCGATTCCGCGATTCAGCAGCGAGGTCATGACCGGCTTCGGCACGGCGGCGACGGCGCTGACGGCCGTCGCGCTCTACACGGTCCTCGCGTTCGTCATCGCGCTCCGACGCCGGGAACTCGCGATCCGCATCGCGCTCGGTGCCGATCCCATGGCGCTGCTGCGTCGTGTGCTGCGGGACGGGCTCCTGCTCGCCCTCGCGGGCGCCGTCGCAGGCATCGCCGCCGGCGTCCTGCTGATCCGCGCGTTCGCCGCAGTCCTACCCGAGTTGCCAGGCGCCTCGATCGTCGACGCGTCCGTCACCGGCGCCCTGATGCTGATCGTGGGGGCGGTGGCGAGCTATCGTCCGGCCTCCTCGGCCGCGCACGTCGATCCGCTGCCGCTGCTGAAATCGGAGTAAGCGCGCCGGCCGGCGGCGTCGGTCGGAAGGTCCGGATCCTCACACCAAGCCACGCCTCCACGGGCGTAAACTGGATCCGTGGCGTGGGAATCCTGGCGCGACCGGCTGATCCGTGGCGGGGCGTCCGGCGCACTGGTCCTGACGCCGTCGCGGGTTCGATCCGCGTACGGCATCGCGATCGCGACCGACGTCCTCCAATTCGTCCTCGGGCCGTTCGGCTGGGCGGGGGCGGACGAACTGCTCGATATCTTCGCGATGTTCCTGGAAGTGCGCCTGCTCGGGTTCCACCCGCTGCTGCTGCCGACCTTCCTGATCGAAATCCTTCCGATTACCGACGTGCTGCCCACGTGGACCGGGTGCGTCGCGCTCGTCATCGCCATGCGGAAGAAGACAGGGCCGCCCGCCGTACGCCACGACGACGAAGACGACGCGGTGACGATCGACGTCAAACCCACCAGCGTGTCCTGAACGCGCTACGGCAACTCGTTCACGTGGGCTCTGAGCGCCCGACCCGTGTCCTCCGTGACGGTCCGTGTCCATCCGCGTCATCCGTGGCCGCCAGTCGATAGAACCCGCGCGCCGGCATCGTTGCGTACCCCGCGGCGACGAGCGCGCGGTTGCCGCGTCCCGCCTCCGGCCGCGACAGGCCCGTGACGCGCGCCAGCTCGCCAGGGACCGTCAGGCCCGCGCCGGCGAGGAAGCAGCGCGCGATCTCGCGCACGGCGACCTCTCGACTGCCGCGCCGTACCAGCGCTTCCGGAAACCGTCCGACCGCGAGCGTCCAGATGTACGTGAAGCTCGGACGATAGACGACCTCGCTGGGGACGACGAGCATGACGGCCTGCAATTCGTCGAGCGCGGTGGTGAACGCGCGGCGGTCCTTGACACCCGATTCGGCGCGCAGGTCCGCCGACGCCATCTCCCATTCCTTGCGCAGCACGCGCAGGATGGCCCGCGCGTGCCGGCTCAATCGGTGCGTTTCCTCGGATCGCCGCACGCCCCAGATCGCATGGAACCAGGGGATCGCGCGCGGCGCGAGGAACATCGCCTTGCCGCGCGCGAGCTTGCCGTAATACACCTTGCCGCGTGCCAGGATTTCGTCCTTGAGGCTCCACGTCAACGACGCCTCCGGATCCTTCTGCACGTGGCGCGGCATCACCGCGTCGCGGCGTCCGCAGACGGCGACGTAGAGCGACGGACCCGGCCGCCGCGCATCGGTGAGACACGCGGCAAAGCCGACCCGCTCGATGAAGCGCTCGGCGTCGAAGGCGGTCGCGACCTGACGCGTGGCGTCGCGGCACCAGCGGGCATCGCGAAACTCTTCGATGTCCTCAGGAATCTGCGGACGGGACGTCATGCTCCCGGGATGCGCGGCGCCTACGCGGCGTGATGTTCGCGCGGTCCGCCGCGGGCCATTAAGAACAGCAGCGAGCCGAGAATCAGGACGGTCAGCGCGCCGGCGATGCCGAGCAGCCGCCCGACCAGCCAGTTGTACTTGCCGGCGGTCGCATCATAGCGGCAGCAGAACAGCAGGACGGCATCCACCACCGTGCCGATGCGATCGCCGGACGCCTGCACCAGGCCGAACCGGAGATCGGTCGGCGCGAAGTCGATCCCGTAGAAGTACCGCGACAGTCGTCCGTCGGGCGTCAGGATCATGATGCCCGCCGCGTGATAGAACTGCTGCGTGCGTGGATCCCAGCGGTAGACGAATCCCACGGCATCGGTCAGCCGGCGAATCGATTGCTGGTCGCCCGTGAGGAAATGCCATCCGGCCGCGGCGTGGACCTGGCCCAATTTCGCCAGCGCCATTTTCCGTTTGACGGCAGACGCCGCCGGCGTGTCGCGCGGATCGAAGCTGACGGTCAGCACGTCGTACTGCTTGCCCACCTCGAAGGTGAGCTTCTTCAACGAACGGGTCAGCCCTTCGACGACCTGCGGACACAACATGGCGCAGTTGTAGTACACCAGGTTCAGGATGACGGGACGATCGGTGAAGTACTGCCGCAAGACGACGTCCTTGCCGGATTCGTCGCGAAAGTGGAGCCCGAGCGGTATCCGCGTATTGAGTTTCTGTTCGATCGTGATGCCTTGCAGGATGGCCGGCCTGGCCGATGCCGCCGTCGCGTCGGGGGCGACGCCCCCCTGACCGGCGATCCCCTGCGCCTCGAGCGACGCGCCAGCGACCCCCACCGCGATCGCCGCACAAATCAGACGTCTGACCACGAGGCCCAATCGCCTCATCACACCTCCTCTCGCGACACACCTGCGCCGCGGGCACCGACGACGGGCGCCACCGACGTGCAGGCGCTGCCAGCTCTCAGCATCATTCCACATCCATCATCCGACATCCACCATCCGTCATCCACCATCCGACATCCACCATCCGTCATCCACCATCCGTCATCCACCATCCGTCATCCACATCCGTCATCCACCATCCGTCGAACGGGCTACAATCCTCGAGGAGGCCCCTTCACGATGGAGCATCGACACGATCCGGGCGGATTCTCCGGCAAGTCCACCGGCATCATCATGATGACGTGCGATCTGTGCGGCACGACCTTCGACGTGCTCCATCAGGCGACGGGCGGCGGCGACGCACACACGTATGCCGTCCGCTGTCCGAATCACGCCTGCAACGCGCTCCTCGAGGTCGAGCTCACGTCGCCGCCCATCGCGGTCATGCCGCATCCCTGAATCGAGATCGCCCCGGCTCCAGGGTTCAGGGTGCGGAGTTCGGAGTCTGGTTCGGGGTCCGGGTTCACACGCGCCGAGGCGTGGCCCTGCATCGCACCGGGCGCCGCGCCTGCAGTATGCTGTCCGGCGCATGAGTTTCGATCCGGATCGCCCCACACCGCTCGGCTGCATTGTCGTCGGCCTGCTGTTTCTCGTCGTGGCCGTCGTCGCGCTCTGGGTGCCGCTCTATAACCGTGCGGAACCCGCGCTGTTCGGGGTGCCGTTCTTCTACTGGTTTCAGATGGTCTGGATCCTCGCGGGGGCGGGCGCGACGGCACTCGCCTACCGTCTCCGCGTGTAGGCGCGCCGGTCGATGCACGCCGCCACCATCGTCGTCTTCACGACGCTGTTCCTGCTCGTCACCGTGCTCGGCTTCCTCGCCGCGCGGTGGCGTCAGGGGGACCTCGATCGGCTCGACGAATGGGGGCTGGCCGGCCGGCGCTTCGGCACGATCGTCACGTGGTTCCTGCTGGGGGGCGACCTGTACACGGCGTACACCTTCGTCGCCGTCCCCGCGCTGGTCTTCGGCGCCGGCGCGATCGGCTTTTTCGCCGTTCCCTACACGCTGCTCGCCTTCCCGATTGCGTTTCTCGTGTTCCCGCGCCTCTGGTCGGTCGCGCACCGGCACGGCTACATCACGGCGTCCGATTTCGTCGCGGGCCGGTTCGGCAGTCGATCGCTCGCGCTGGCGGTCGCGATTACGGGCATCCTGGCAACGATGCCGTACATCGCGCTGCAGTTGGTGGGGATCGAAGTCGTCGTGGCGGCCATGGGTTTCACGGCCACGGGCATTGCCGGCGATCTCCCGCTCATCATCGCCTTCGCGATCCTCGCCGCCTACACGTACAACAGCGGCCTCCGCGCGCCGGCGCTGATCGCCCTCGTCAAGGACGTGCTGATCTACGTGACGGTGCTGGCGGCCGTGATCGTCATCCCGCTGCACTTCGGCGGGTACGCCGGACTCTTCAGTCACGTGCCCTCGACCAGGCTGCTGCTCGCGGCGCCGCAGGGGGGCAATCTGGGGGCCTACTCGACGTACGCGACGCTGGCGCTCGGCTCGGCGCTGGCGCTGTTCCTGTACCCGCACGCCGTCACCGGGCTGCTGAGCGCGCGCAGCCGGAACGTCGTCCGGCGCAACATGGCGCTGCTGCCGGCCTACTCGATCGCGCTGGCGCTCGTCGCCGCGCTCGGCTACATGGCGATCGCGGCCGACGTCGCCCACAAGCCGGCGTTTGCGCCGTACTTCGCCCGCTACGGTCCGAACTTCGCGGTCCCCGCGCTCTTCCTCGATCAGTTTCCCGCCTGGTTCGCCGGGGTCGCCTTCGCGGCGATTGCGATTGGGGCGCTCGTGCCGGCCGCGATCATGTCGATTGCCGCCGCCAATCTCTTCACGCGCAACATCTACCGCGACCTGTTCCGCCGCTCGCTCACGGGGCGCGCGGAGGCGGCCGTCGCCAAGAACGTGTCGCTCGTGGTCAAGGTGGGAGCGCTCGCCTTCATCATCTTCCTGCCCTCGCAGTACGCGATCGAGCTGCAGCTGCTCGGCGGGATCTGGATCATCCAGACGCTGCCGGCGATCATGATCGGGCTCTTCACGCCGTGGTTGCGCGGCCGCGCGCTCACGCTCGGATGGGCCGTGGGCATGTTCGCCGGCACCGCCATGGCCGCCTCGCTGCACTTCCAGACGTCGAGCTATCCGCTGCACATCGGCAGCCTGACGGTCCCCGGCTACGCCGCGCTCTACTCCGTCGTCCTGAATCTCGCGACGGCGGCCGCCGCCACGCTCGTGATGGACGTGCTCGGGCTGCCGCGTGCGGCGGATCAGACGTCGCCGGCCGATTACTACGGTCCGCGCGCCACCGACCGCGTGCAGGGCGCGGGCGGTCGGCTGGCGCGCGCCGCCGACTGAAGACGCCCCGCGGCCTCACGCCCTGGAGCCGGTGCGCCGGATGCTCGTGTCGGCCGTGGCCACGTCTCGCGGATACGTGCGAAGCGCGATCCACGCGATGCCCGCGCCGGCGAACAGCGCGACCGACATCGCCAGAAAGGTGTCGTGCAGCGACGAGGCCCCGCGCCCCCCAAAGGCGTGCTCGGCGAGATAGCCGAAGGTCAACGGCGCGAGCGCCTCTCCCGATTTTCGCAGGAACGTCCGCACGGCTTCGGCGCGCCCCCACAGGCCGGGGTGCATGATGTCGAGCCGCGCCGCGTCGAGCGGAGGGCTGATCCCGCCGAGCGCCGCGGCGGCGCCCGCGAGCAGCGGCAAGCCAACCCACAACGATCGTGTGAGGAGCGCGAGCAGGAACAGGACCGCGCACGCGCCGTACGCGACGACGGCAACGACGACCCGCGCGCGGAGGTGCCCGCGGTCGAGCAGCCGGTCCGCCAGCGCGCCCGTGACGAGCACGCCGCCCAGCGCGCCCGCCCCGACCACGATGATGACGACCACCGAAACGGCGTGGCTGATGCCGAACCACGCGTGGAAATACTCGACGCCGAACGCGCGCAGGCCGGTGAAGTAGAAGTACGCGAGCGCCGAGGCGATGATCAGGACGAGATTCGTCGGGATGCGCACGACATAGGCGAGGGCCCACCAGAGCGAACGGCCGCGCGGGGGGCCGTCGAGCACGAGGTTCTTGCGCGGGGGCACGTGCCGCTGCTCGATCAACTGCTGAATGCGTTCGGCGCTCTTCGGGCGCTGGCCGCGCGCCCCTCCGTCGCCCGCCGCGCGCCGATCCGGCTCCGGCAGACGACGGATCGCCCAGGCCAGCAGCCCGACCGGGACCGCGAGCGCGAGAAAGCCCGCCCGCCAGCTCCAGTTCGCCAGTTCTCCCGAGACGAGAAACCCCAGGCCCGACCCGACCAGCTCGCCGCTGAGCACATGGCCGTAAACACGCCCGCGCGCGCCGGGCTCGAACTCGTCGCCAATGAGCGAGGCGATCGCCGGGCCGGCACACGCCGTCACGCCGCCGAGAAAGATGCGCGCGACGAGCAGGAAGGTGTACGACGTCGCACACCCGCACAGCGCGATCGCGACCCCCCACGTCACGATCATCCACGTCAGCAGGCGCACGCGCGGCGCGCGATCGACGATCCAGCCGAACGGCAGTGTCGCCGCCGCCCCGACGCCCAGCGAGCACGTCAGGAGGAGTCCCAGCTCCGTCTTGCCGATGTGAAACGCCTGCTGCAGAGGAGCCGCCATCGCCCCCACGGCGCTCGCGTCCGCGCCGTCGAGCGCCAGCACGCCGGCAAACAGGAGGATCGCCCGCGCATTCGCGCCCTCGGCGCGCGGCACGACGATCGACGCGATCAGCTCCAGCAGGCGGCGCATGCGGGGCGCGGAACGGCGGTCATGGGCGCTCCTCGAAACATGGTCCATTATCGGCTACAATCCAGTCCCCCACATGCTTCGGAACGAGGCGGATCGAGGCCGATCGACTCGACGATCGCCGCCTCGGGCCGCGGGTGAGTCGACGGGACGCGGACATCACACATGAATCAGCGCACGTTTCTCGAAGGGGTGGCGCGCCGCGCCATGGTCGCGCACGGGCTCGAACCCGACTGGTCGGACGCGGCCACGGCGGAACTCGCGCGCCTCGGCACGGCGCCGCTCGAAGGGCGGCGCGATCTGCGCGCGCTGCCGTGGTCGTCGATCGACAATGACGATTCGCGCGATCTCGATCAGATCGAGGTGTGCGTCGAAGAAGCGGGACGGCCGCTGCGGCTGCTCGTCGCCATCGCCGACGTCGACGCGCTGGTGCGCAAGGGCTCGGCGATCGACGATCACGCCCGGACGAACACCACGTCCGTCTACACGCCGGCCGAAATTTTCCCGATGCTGCCCGCCGCGCTCTCGACGGGCAAGACGTCGCTGAACCAGGGGGAAGACCGACCGGCGATCGTCATCGACATCACGATCGACGGGACCTGCGGGCCGACGCAGGGAACCGTCTATACGGCCAACGTCCGCAATCACGCGCAGCTCGCGTATCCCGCCGTGGCAGCCTGGCTCGACGGCGATGGGCCAGCCCCGGCACCGCTCGCGGCGGTCCCCGGCCTCGAGGCGCAGCTTCGGCAGCAGGCGGAGATCGCCAAGCGGCTGCGCGCGTGCCGCGATCAGGAAGGGGCCCTCGATTTCGATCGGGTGGAACTGCGCCCGGTGATGGATCGCGACCGCGTGCAGGATCTGCAGGCCGCCGAGCCGGACCACGCGCGCGACATCATCGAGGACTTCATGATCGCCGCCAACGGCGTCACGGCGCGCTTCCTCTCCGCGCACGGCGTGCCGTCGATCCGCCGCGTCGTGCGATCGCCGGAGCGGTGGGCGCGGATCGTGGATCTGGCCGCGCAGCACGGCGCGGCGCTTCCCCCGCAGCCGGACGCCCGCGCGCTGGCCGGTTTCCTCGAGGCGCAGCGAGCGGCGGCCCCGCAGGATTTCTCCGACCTCTCGCTGAGCGTCATCAAGCTGCTCGGGCGCGGCGAATACGTGGCCGCCGCTCCCGGCACCGAGACGGCGCACTTCGCGCTGGCCGTCTCGAGCTACACGCATTCCACGGCGCCAAACCGCCGGTTCCCTGACCTGCTGGTGCAGCGGCTGCTCAAGGCGGCGTTCGCCGGAGCGGCGGCGCCGTACGATCTCGACCGCCTGACGGTGCTCGCGCAGCACTGCACCCAGCAGGAAGACGCCGCGAACAAGGTCGAACGGCTCGTGCGCAAGGCGGCCGCCGCCCTGTACCTGTCGGACCGCATCGGGCAGGAGTTCGACGCCGTCGTCACGGGCGCGGGCGACAAGGGCACGTGGGTCCGGATCACCCGTCCGCCCGTCGAAGGGCGCCTGGAACGCGGGGCCACCGGCCTCGACGTCGGCGATCGTCTGCGCGTGCGGCTGATCAGTACGAACCCCGAGCGCGGCTTCATCGACTTCGCACGGACGCGCTGAGCGCACGCCGGCGTCATGGGCCCTCGCGGGCCACGCGCGCCCCTCCCGACGTATGCTTAGACGATGCACCCCGGGTCAGGCTTGGCGCCTGCACTGACATGGACCACGCCCCGCCGCGATCCGGCGGGGGCGGAGCGACGGCGGCCGTGCCCGTGAGGACCTCGCGACGCACGACTCGAGGCGGCGCATGACCGCGACGGTTCCCAGCGTGAGCATCGCGATCCTCGTGTTCCGCGAAGGGCTCGAGTGCATCCTGGTCCTGGCCGCCATCTGCGCGGGTCTGACCGGCGCCAATGCCCGCTACCGGCGTCCCATCCTGCTCGGCGCGCTCATCGCCTTCGCCGCAACGGTGCTGACGTGGAACGTCGCGATTCAGATCATCGACGACCTGACCGAAGTCCTGCCGGCCCTGCAGGTGCAGGCCGCGACCGGTCTGCTGGCGGTCTGCGTGCTGCTCGTCGTGATGAACTGGTTCTTCCACAAGCTGTACTGGACGGGCTGGATCTCGCTCCACACCGACAAGAAACGCCGGCTGCTCGCCCGGCCCGACGGCCGCGGGTGGAGCGCGCGGCTGGTCATCGGACTCGGACTGCTCGGCTTCACCTCGCTCTATCGTGAGGGCGTCGAGGTCGTGCTGTTTCTCCAGAGCTATCGCCTGCGCCTCGGCGCCGGCGCCACCATGCCGGGTCTCTATGTCGGGCTCGCCTTGACGATCGTCGTCGGCGTGTTGACGTTCGCCCTGCAGCGTCACCTGCCGTACAAGAAGATGCTGATCGCGACCGGCGTGCTGCTGGCGATGGTGCTGTTCGTGATGGTGGGGGAACAGGCGCAGGAGATGCAGCAGGCGCACTGGCTTCCGACGACGGCGGTGCCCTGGCTCGAGGAACACATCCCGGGCTGGATGGAGCTGTGGTTCTCGATCTTCCCGACCGTCGAGGGGCTCGTGGCGCAGGCGCTGGCGATCGCGCTGGTGCTGGGGTCGTACTTCGCGGCCGAGACGCGCGTCAAACGCCGCGCGCGTATCGGCTCCGCCGCCCCTTCCCGATCCTGAGCAACCCGGGGCACCTCGAGCGTCCGCCCCGAGGCTCGAGCTGCGGCTTCCGGGTCTCGCTTCTGCGGCCGGGGGGCGCCGCGGACGTCCTACTCCGCCGACCCCGCGATCGCCAGTTCCGCGGGGCCCGACGCCGGCAGCGAGAACGAGGGATCGGGACGGCCGGCGAACAGACGCTGGCAGGGCCTGGCGAGCAGGCGCACCCAGCGGGTCGAGCGCGTCACGCGCGCGCTGTCGGTCGCGATGCCGGTGTTCGCGTACATCTGCCGGTAGATCTTGGAAATCAGCACGAACGCCAGCCGCGACTTCAGCGATTCGACAGCGCCGGCACGCGCCCAGATCTGGCGGAAGCTGTAGAACTCGTCCCACACGCGCTGCGTGCGCCGCCGGATCTCGTCGGCGCTCATGACCGGATGCTGCATGTACATCTTCGGCCGCTGTGCCTGCGGGATCAGCCAGTGGCGCGTCACGGGGACGCCGCCGACGTTGGCCGGTGCCGCACCCTGGGCCTTTTCCCAGCTCGCGAAATCGAGCGTGCCCGGAAACGGCGTCAGCATGACGAACTGCGCGAACGTCAGGTCGGCGCGCTCGGCGACGGCGAGCGTCGCGTCGAAGGTCTCGGGCCTGTCGCTCGGCAAGCCAAAGATGAACGAGCCGAGCACGTGCACGCCGTGGCGGCGGAACGCGCGCAGGCGCTCGACGAGGGCGTCGCCGCTCTTGTTGAAATCCTTGTAGACGTCCTTCAGACCTTCCGGCGTGACCGCCTCGACGCCGACCAGCGCCCCCTTGATGTGCGCGTGCCGCATCGCGTCGAGGAAGTCGGGATCCTCGGCTGCCTCCATCGTGATCTGCGTGAAGAACACCATGTCGTTGGGAAGCTGCGCGAGTTTGGCCATCAGCGACATGCGCTCGTCGCGCGCCGCCTGCAGCCGCGCGAGCTGCGAGGGATCGCTGCGCCGCGACGCCATCCGGAGATCTTCGAGGGTCACGGGATAGAAATTGTCGTCGGCCAGGGCGATGAACCGGAACCCGCGGCGCCGCAGATCCACGATTTCCTCGACCACGGCGTCGACGCCGCGCTGCCGCGGCTTCTGTCCGTCGGTCCGCCACACGGAGCAGAACGAGCAATGCTTCGGGCACCCGCGTACCGTCTGGACCGACGCCCACATGTACTTCCCGTGCGGGAGCAGATCCCAGCGCCCCTGCAGGAAGTCGCCGCCTTCGATCCGCCCGCCATCGTAGCGCTTCTGCAGCCGGCCGGCGGTGCAGTCGGCCAGCACCTGCGGCCAGACGGCGTCGCCGTCGCCGCTCACGACGGCATCGGCCCCCCCCAGCTCGAAGGCTTCGTCGGGATAGAGCGTCGCGTGAATGCCGCCGTACACCACCGTCACGCCGGCGGCCCGCAGCCGCCGTCCCAGCTCGTATCCACGCAGCGCGTTGCCGGTATGGATGCCGATCCCCGCGATGTCGCCAGCGCGGACGATCGACGGGTCCAGCTGTTCGAGCGTTTCGTCGGTCAACACCGGCTGGCCGAACTCGTCCGGTGTCGCCGCGGCCAGGACGTACAGCCAGCGCGGCGTGATCACACCGATACCGAAGGAGATGTGGCTCGGATTGATCAAATGAATACTCATGCGCGAGTGTCCCCCAGAAGTGAGCGTGCGTCGCCCCGCGGGCCAGGCCGAACGCGCCGGCGCGAGCGTCGTATAGGTGTATAGTACTGCTTGGCAACCGCCACCGAGCTGAGCTTTCCAACGTCATCCCGCGCCCGGCCATCCGGCGCGCGCCGACGGCCCAACTTCCTGGCCATTTCGGTCGATGCGCCTCGCGCGGGCGCCTCTGCTCTTTCGTTCCGGGCGCGCGTCCGGCAACCGCGATCTGTGGCGTCTTGGACGCTTGGAGCTGACATGCTGACGTATTTCAATACGGGCGCGATCGTCGCGTTCTCCCTGTTCGTCGCCGCCGGCATCTGGCTGGGTCTGGTCCCGCACGTCCTTTCGACCGTCGCCTTCGCCTGGACGGCGGCGACGGTCCTCTTTCTGGGCGGGTTCTCGGTGGTGGTCATCGGTCGCGCGCAGCCGACCCGTTCGATCGCCCACGTGCTGTACGACGTCGAGAATCCGTCGGCCCGGCGGTAGAGCCCCATGCGCCACCTCGCACCCGATACCCAGGAACCGAGCGCACCGCCCGCGCGGTGCCCGGTCTGCCGGTCGAACGACATCGTCACGACCAGCAAAGCGGTCGACAAGACGACGTACTGGCGCTGCCGCGCGTGCGGCGAAGTCTGGAACGCGGACCGCCGGCACGGTGGCGCGCCATGGCGATGACGAACGGCGCCGCCGGCGATCAGTTCGGCCGGATCACCGCCGCGCTGAGCGACGTCACGAACAAGGCCACCGCCCTGCCCGACGGAGACTCGCGGGACCAGTTGCGGCGGCTCGCGCAGGACCTCGTCGACGCGTTCACCGGCCGCGCCCCCATCGAACCGGCGGTCGGCCGGCTGCGGCAGCGCGTCTGGACCCTGAAGGCCGCGCGTCAGACTCGACTCCGCCGCGACCTGACACCCGTGTTGATCGACCTGGAACCTGTGTTGCGCGACCTGGAACCCGTGTTGATCGACCAGCTCGATGTCTCGATCGAGCAGAACCTGGTTCCGGAGCTCCGGTGCGTCGGATTCGACGTCTGAGGCAGCAGGTGGCGTGTCACTCCTCGACCGCATCGTCGGCGGGGACGTCGTCGAGGAACTCGTCGCCGTAGGGGGACGGCTGCGGACCGGGGATAATCCCCGCAATATCCGGATCTTCGCCCGTGTCGACCCGATGCGTGTTCGCACGGCGCTGCTTCGATTCCTCCCGCTTGGCCAGCTTCTGGTTGCGTTTCTCCGTCTGCGCACGCTCGCGCGCGCGCTTCGATTGAGTGGGCCGAGATCGGTTCACCATGGCACCCTCCGCTGCGTCGGGATTCAGCGTGGAAACAGCGATGAATACCCGTGGAAGAGTTCCATTGTCTCACGCGGCCGGGACGATGTCGAGGTCAGCCCCGGCCGGGTGCGGCCAGCGCCGCGCGCCGCGCCGTCATCAGACTCGCCGCGTAGCCCGTCGCAAACGCGACGACGGTGCCCACGAGCACATACCACGTCCACGCGAGCGGCGTCGCGAGGCGGATCCCGAGCATGCACCCGAGCGAGCACGTCGTCCCGACGATCACCCCCGTCTGGTTGGCGCGCCGGGTCAGCAGCGCGAGCAGGAACGTCCCGAGCATCGGACCTTGAACGATCGACGCAATCGTCAGGCCCGTGGTGAACACCGACCCCCAGCCGCGCGCGAGCAGCGCGATCCCGATCAGCAGCACGCCCCAGGCGGCCGTGAGCCAGCGCGACAGGCGCAGCAGTTGCGCCTCGGTCACGCGCGTGCCCCTGAGCGGCGCATAAAAGTCGATCACCGTCGTCGACGCGAGTGAATTGAGCGAGCCGCTCAGGTTCGACATCGCGGCCGCGAAGATCGCCGCGATCACCAGACCCGAGATGCCGTGCGGCAGGCTTCGCACGATGAAGGCCGGAAAGATCTCGTCGGTCGTGGCAATCGGCGGCATCGGGTGGAACTGGTAGTACGCGTACAGCATCAAGCCGATGACCAGGAACAAGGCGAACTGCGCGAAGACGACGAACCCGCTCAGCACGATCGCCTTCTGGCTGTCGCGCGCGTTGCGGCACGCGAGGAGCCGCTGCACGAGCAGTTGGTCCGTGCCGTGCGACGCCATCGTCAGGAACGTGCCGCCAATCACGCCCGCCCAGAAGGTGAACGGAACGGTGAAATCCCAGGAGAACGAAATCGCCTGGAACTTGCCGGCGGCGGCGGCCTCGCGGACAATCGTCGGCCAGCCGCCGGGCACCAGGTGCATCAGCTGCCAGCCCGCCAGCAGCGATCCCGCGATGTAGATGACGAGCTGGATCAGATCGGTCCAGATGACCGCGGCGATGCCCCCCTCGAACGTGTACACCAGCGTCAGCAGCCCGACGATGATGACCGACCAGACCCAGAGGTGCGGCACGTTGGAAAGTGTGGCCGAGATCACCGCGCTCAGCACGAGCGACGCGGCGAACACCCGCACCCCTTCGGCGAGCGGCCGCATGATCAGGAACAGCGAGGCCGTGTAGTGCTTGGCGCCCGGCCCGAAGCGCCGGTTCAGCAGTTCATACGCCGTCAGCATTTCCCCCTGGAAGTAGGCGGGGATGAACAGCCACGCAATGATCACGCGCGCGATGATGTAGCCGATCACCACCTGCAGGTAGGTCAGGTTGCCCCCCTGCTCGGGGCGGGCGTAGTGGGCGAACGCGATCGCCGGCACACCGATCAGCGTCAGCGTGCTCGTCTCGGTCGCGACGATCGAGAGGCTGATCACCCACCAGGAGATCGTGCGCGTCCCGATGAAATAGTCGGACACCGACCGCTGCGTCCGGCGGAAGCGGGCGCCGAAGATCGTGATGCCGACGAGGTAGACCGCGAGGACGACGTAGTCAATGGCCGAGAAGCCCATCGGGTGCTCACGATACCGCAAGAAGGCCCATCCGGTAACTTTCTTGCACCGGTCGGCGGCGGAGGTATGTCATGCGACTGTTGATCTTCGGCGTGGCGGCCGTGCTGGCGACATCCGTGGCCGCGTCCGCCCAGATGCCGCCGACCTCGGATACCGTTCACCGGCTCAAAGAAGCCTCGACCGTATTGACGACCATGCGAGCGAACCCCGACAAGAGCATTCCGGCGAATCTGTGGAATCAGGCGGCGTGCGTCGCCGTGATTCCGTCGGTGAAGAAGGCCGCGTTCGTGGTGGGCGGCGAGTACGGCAGGGGCGTGGTGAGCTGCCGGCACAACGGCCAGTGGACGGCCCCCGCCTTCATCGAACTCGAGAAGGGGAGCTGGGGCTTTCAGGTGGGCGCCGAGGAGATCGACCTCGTGCTGCTCGTGATGAACCACCGCGGCATGGAGAAGCTGCTGCAGGACAAGGTGGTGCTCGGCGGCGACGCGTCCGCCTCGGCCGGACCGGTCGGCCGCACGACGCGTGCGGAAACCGATGCGCAGATGTCGGCCGAGATTCTGTCGTATTCGGACTCCCGTGGGCTCTTCGCGGGAGTGGACATCACGGGCGGCGTGCTCCATCCGGACGAGGACGCCAACCACGCGACGTACGGCCCCAATGCCACGGCGCGCCAGATTCTCTCGGGCGGCCCCGTCACGGTTCCGGCGGCCGCGCGCAGTTTCATGACCACGCTGGCGCACCAGACCGTCGCGACCACCGGCCGGTAGCCGGGGGTCAGATCTTGTTTTTTGCGTTTTCGTCCTCGTTAGAGGACAGAACGGGCACGCGCGGGAGGCTCGCCAGACGTGATGGCGTGGTGCACTCCTCGCACCCGGTACGGCCGGCCAGGGGTCAGATTCGCGTCCGCGCGCGCCGCATGGCACACTGGTAGCGATGCGGGCGACGTGGATCGCTCTGGCCGGCGCCCTCGTGATCGGGGCCGCCGTCGAGCCGTCATTCGTTCCAGCGCGGCTTACCGCCGCGCCGGCCTTCGAGCAGCCGACGCAAACCGTCGGCGGCGGCCAGGTCCTGCTCGAAGCGACCGTCGGCACCGACGGCGTGGTGACGCGTGTCGATCGGCTGCGGGTGACGCCGCCGTTCGGCGATCTGCTGGCCGACGCGGTGTCCGGATGGCGATTCGCGCCCGCGACGCACGAGGTGGGCGGCCGCCGCGCGTCGGTGGAAACGCACGTGCTCGTCGCCGGCGTCTTCAGGCCGCCCGCGCTGTACCTCGGCTCGAATATCGGAGAAGTGCCGCAGACGACCGGCGCGGCGTCGGCTCAGGTGCCATCGCCGCACGAACTGCTCGCGCCGCCCTACTCGCCAAACGCACGCGGCAGCGCGGTCGTGATCCTCGAAGCCGAGGTGGGGGCGGACGGGTCGACACGGGGCATCAGGGTCGTCCAGTCCGGCGGCGCGTTCGACGACGCGGCCCGGCAGGCGCTCGACTCGTGGTCGTTCGATCCCGCACGCCGCGACGACGAAGGACGAGTGCCGTCGTACGTCTATGCCGTGTTCGGCTTCCGTGAACCCATCGTCAAGTAATCGGCGCGGCCGCGTCGCGCCATCCGCCTAGAGATTGGGCGGCCGGAACGGAACGCCGCGGCGATCCGCCATCTCGCGCCCGATCTCGTGGAGCTGCTCGGCGTCCAGCACGCGCGCGGCGGCTGGAAACAGCTCCTGATCCTCGACGTGGATGTGGACCGCGTACAGCTTCTTCAACGCCTCGAGCTGCTCGGCCAGCTCCGCCAGTTGTGCGGCGGGCAACGTGCCGTTCGTCAGCCACTGCGTCGCGAGACGATCGACGGCGGCGTGCCGCGTTTCGGCCGCGCGGTGATCCGACTCCAGCCGCTGCACTGTCGCCAACGCGTCCCGCGCGCCGGCGTCGCCGCTCTCGCGCAGCCGCGGAAAGAGGCTGTCTTCCTCGTCCGCCGTGTGGCGCGGCGCCGACGTCGCGAAGTACCGAACGGCCCGCTCGAGCAGATCGCGATCGGCCGGCGTGAGTTCGGGGCCCCGCCCTGCGACGGCAATCATCGCGCCCAGAAACCCCTCGATCCGCCGGTGACAATCGCTCAACAGCCCGAGCGGCTCGTCGAAGCCGTGGTCGGCCGTATGTCCCAATTTGATCAGCATGTCTTCACGGTAGCACGGAGATCGGGCTTTGGGCTTTGGGTTACGATCGCGGCCCATGGATCGGGGTGAATCGGAGCGGCGTCTGCGGGCGACGCTGGCGGCGGCGCTCGTGGCGCTTGCGGCGCTCTTCACGGTGTTGCCGCTCGTGCTGGCGCGGCCGCTGCTCGATCCCGACGAGGGGCTGCACGCCGCGATCGCGCAAGAGATGGTCGCGCGCGGCGACTACGTGACGCCCACGTTCCTGGGCGAACCGTTCCTCGACAAACCCATTCTGTTCTTCTGGGCGGAAGCGGCCTCCTTGCGCGTCTTCGGCTCGACCGAAGCGGCCGTGCGCCTCCCGCCGCTCCTCTTTGGTCTGCTCGGCATCCTGTCGATGTGGCTGCTGGCGCGGTCGATGCTCGGGACCACGTTCGGAACGGCGGCGCCGGCCGGGACGGCGCTCGTCTACGGCACGATGCTGCTGCCGCTCGCGCTCAGCCAGACGGCGGTCCACGACATCGCGCTGGTCCCCTTCCTCAACCTGGCGGTACTCTGCCTGTGGCACATCGTCGAGGGGCGGCGGATCGCGTCGAATGCGATCGGCGCGGGCGTGGCGCTCGGCTTGTCCGTCCTCACGAAAGGACTCGTCGGCGTGGCGTTCGCGGGATTCGCGCTCGTCGCGTTTGCGGCGGTGCGTCCCCGGCGCGCCGTGCGGCTGGGGGTCGTGTTCGCCGTGGCGCTGGCGATTGCGGCGCTGGTCGCCGCCCCATGGTACGTCGCGATGGAGCGCGCGCATCCCGGGTACCTGCACTATTACTTCGTCGACCGACATCTGCGCGGCTATCTCACCTCGACGCAGCCGCACGCCGAAGGCGCGTGGTGGTACTACGTGCCGATCGTCTTCGCGGGGGCGCTGCCCTGGACCGTCCATATCGGCACGGCCATCCTGGACGCGCGGCGCAGCGCCGCGGCGATCGCGGCGTGGATCTGGTTCGTCATCGGATTTCTGTTCCTGACGGCCGGCGAATCGAAGCTCGCGACGTACGCGCTGCCGCTGTTCCCGGCACTGGCGCTCGCCGTCGGCGCGGCGTGGACCTGGCGCCTCGAGGCGAAGGGACGGACGACAGGCGTGTTGGTGTACGTGCATCTGGCCGTCATGGCCACGCTGACGCTCGGCGGACTTTGGTTCGCGGGAAGCCGCTTCGACGTGACGTTTTCGCCGACCGCCTGGACGCTCGCCGGCGTCGCCGTCTGCCTGCCGCTCGCGCTGACGGGGTGGAGCGCGTCGGCGCGGCGCCGGGTGGCGCTGACCGCGTGGACGTCCGCGGCGCTGTTCACGGTGGCGATCAGCGTGGTGCTCGGCGCGGTCGCGCCGCAGCTCTCCGGGCGCGCGCTGGCGCGCTTCTTCAACGCGCGCGGTCAGCTCCCGCCCCACGTGTTTCTCGCCGACGACCGCCTGGGCTCGCTCGTGTTCTATCTGGACCCGCGGCTGCGGGCCGAGGTGCGACACGACCGCATCGAAACGATCGATCTCTTCCAGGTACCGCAGCGGCTCGGCACGGTTCCGCCGGACAGCGTCGTCGCGGTGCGGGCCCGCCGCGTGGACCGGTTCGATCTCTTCTTTCCCCGCCGGCCGCAGGCCTTTGCCGTGACGGTCGACGGCGAGTACCACCTGTACCGCATTCGAGAACTGATCGATGCGACCGTCCGGCGATGATCGGCGGACGGGTGGTCGTTCGGGGTTCGGGGTTCAGGGTTCGGGGCTGGTTCAGGGTTCAGTCGCCCGGCTACGTGCGTCCCGCCGCGTCGACGGAGGTCGTCGGATCCGCGGACGTCCAGGTGACGTCCGCCGTCGGACCGTAGGTCGACGGCACGCGCCGCCCCATCGTGCGCAGATAAACCGTGAGCTGTGTGCGATGGTGGGCGGTGTGGAGGACGCGCCGCCAGAAAATCCACGCGCGGGAACGGGTGACGTCAAAAAACGGCCGCGCCTCGAGCCACCAGGCCTCCGGCTGCGGCGCCAGCCACGCCGGACGCGGCCGCGCCAGCTCGACGAGACGCTCGACAAACGCCGCGGCCGTCGTCTGCGGCGGCAGCACGCGGTCGGCGGGCGGCTCCGAAAGGCCGAGGAACTCGGCAAAGAATCGCCGCTCGGAGAGGAGCTGGTGTTTCAGGATGCCGCCGACCGGGGTGGCCGACGGGTGCGGCCGGTACGCGAGGTCCGCGTCGGCGAACTCGCGCCAGACCGACGCGACCTTGTTGGTCTCGCTCACGTAGGTCTCGAGCATCGGCTGCGCGAGCGCACACGCCGCGCGCGGCACCGCATTGTCCGGGATCGCGACGAAATCGTACATCAACGGCACGGAACCTCCCGAACGAGTGTAACCTTTCGAGGACGACGCACTCTATCTGGATGGAGGTTTGGAGATGATCAAGGGACGGCTGACGGACCGGCAGACCGTCGCGCAGGGAACCGGCGCGTTCACGTTCACCCTGGACGGCGAGATGGTGTTCGAAGCGGGCCAGACCTGCGACTTCACGCTGCCCGACCCGATGTACTCGGACAGCGAGGGGAACGCGCGGACGTTTTCCATCGCCTCCTCGCCCGCCGACCTGCCGTCGATCACCGTGGCCACGCGGCTGACCGGCAGCGCGTTCAAGCGCAGCCTGCTCGACGCGCCGCTCGGCACCGTGCTCGACGTCGACGGCCCCTACGGCTCGTTCACCCTCCACAAGAAGGTGTCGCGCCCCGCGCTGCTGCTCGCCGGCGGCATCGGGATCACGCCGTTCCGATCGATGATCAAGGACGCGACCGAGCGCGGCTCCGGCCATCACCTCGTCCTGCTCTACTCGAACCGCGTGCGCGAGAGCGGCGCGTTCCTCGACGACCTCCAGCGATGGGCCGCCAGCAATCCGAACTTTTCGCTCGTGCCGGTCTTCACGGATCAAAGCGGGTTCATCACCGCCGAGATGATTCGGCAGCACGTGCCGGATCCCGCCAGTGTGATCGCCTATGCCGCCGGCCCGGACGCGTTCGTCAAGGCGATGCGCCAGGCGCTCGGCGACGCGCGCATCGACCCCGACGACATCCGCACCGAGGAGTTCCCCGGCTACTAGACCCCTGTCGCGGGCGGGCGGCTTGACACGATACGCGGGCGGCCGGTAGCGTGCTCGCGGTGACGACCGACAACGAGGCCCGCCCATGATCGCCCGCACGGCGGTCGTCCTCGCCCGTGGCCTCGGCACCCGCATGCGGCGCGACGACGACGAGGTCGTGCCGCTCGACCCGGTGCAGGCGCGGGTGGCGTCAGCCGGGTTGAAGGCGATGATCCCGCTCGCCGGCCGCCCCTTTCTCGACTACGTCCTGAGCGGCCTTGCCGATGGCGGCTTTGCGCGCGCGCTGCTCGTCGTCGCGCCCGAGCACGACGCGATCGGCAGCCACTACGCCCACCATCCGCCGACCCGCCTGGCGATCGAGTACGCCGTGCAGGCGGAGCCGCGCGGGACGGCCGACGCGGTGCTGGCCATCGAGCCCCTCGTCGAGCGCGACGCGTTCGTCGTGGTCAATGGCGACAACTACTACCCCGTCGATGTGCTCGAGACGCTGCGGACGTCGGCCGCGCCGTGCGTCGTGCTGTTCGATCGCGAGGCGCTCGTCAGGGAGGGGAACATTCCGCCGGAGCGCGTGGCCGCGTACGCGATCGTGACGATCGACGCGGACGGGTATCTGGCCTCGGTCGAAGAGAAACCGGACGTGCTGGCGCCGGGCCGCCAGGCGATCAGCATGAACTGCTGGCGGTTCGGCGCGCCGATCTTCGAGGCGTGCCGCGCGGTGCCTCCTTCGCCGCGCGGGGAACTCGAACTGCCGCGCGCGGTCGACTACGGGATCCGGCGCCTTGGTCTGCGCCTCCGCGCCTCGGTCGTCGAGCGCCCCGTGCTCGACCTCTCCCATCGCGCGGACGTGACGCGCGTCGCCATGCGGCTGCGCGACATCGAGCCTCGTCCGTGACGGCCCCGCGCGACCGCTTGCGGGATCGTGCCGTCGCGCGCCTTCGCGCCGATCGTGGCGGCGCCGGCGACGTGCGCGTCTGGCACGTGCCGGGCCGCATCGAAGTACTCGGCAAGCACACCGACTACGCGGGGGGCCGCAGCCTGCTCTGCACGGTCGATCGCGGCCTCGTCGTCGCGGTGGCCGCGCGCGAGGACGCCATGGTCGCCGTGCGTGACGCGTCGGCGGCGGACCCCGTCCGGGCATCGCTCGACGAAGTGGCGCCAGCCGTGAGGGGCGGATGGGCGGTGTACCTGGATGCGGTGACGTCGCGTCTGGCCCGCAACTTCGGGCCGGACCTGCGCGGGGCCGACCTCGTGGTCGAGAGCGATCTGCCGCGCGCCGCCGGCCTCAGCAGCTCGAGCGCGCTGGTCACCGGCCTGTTCACGGCGCTCGCCGACCGCAACGCGCTCGACGCGCGCGAGGCTTACCGCCAGAACATCCGCAGCGTCGAAGATCTGGCAGGGTACGTGAGCGCCATCGAGGCAGGCGCGGCGTTTGGGTCGCTCGCCGGCAATGCGGGGGTCGGCACGATGAGCGGCAGCGAGGATCACACCGCGATTCTCTGTTGCCAGCCGGACTGGCTGAGCCGTTACGCGTTTTGTCCGGTCCGCGCGGAAGGACGCGTGGGATTTCCCGACGAGTGCGCGTTCGCGGTCGGCGTCAGCGGCGTCGTGGCCGTGAAAACCGCCGACGCCCGCGACCACTACAATCGGGCGGCCACAGCCGCCGCAACCGTGCTGCGCCTCTGGTGCGACGCGACAGGACGCTCCGATCCGTCGCTGGCGATCGCGGCGACCTCGGCTCCGGACGCCGCCGAGCGCATCCGCGAGGTCCTGCGCCGCGCGCGGCTGCCGCCTACCTTCACGGCCAGGCAATTGCTCGACCGGTTCGAGCAGTTCTTTCAGGAAAGCGAGCGCATCGTCCCCGCCGCCTTCGACGCGCTCGCCCGCCACGATTTCGCGCGATTCGGCGACGAGGTCGATCGATCGCAGCGCGGCGTCGAGCAGTGGCTGGGCAATCAGGTGCCGGAAACCATCTTTCTCGCCCGCGCGGCGCGCGAGGCGGGCGCGCTCGCCGCCTCCGCATTCGGCGCCGGCTTCGGCGGCAGCGTCTGGGCGATGGTCCCGCGCGCGCACGACGCATCATTCCTCGACGACTGGCGCCGCCGCTACGCCGCGGCCTTCCCCCACCGCCGCCCCGATTTCTTCCTCACACGCCCCAGCGCGCCGCTGCGCAGGCTTTAGCAGGCTTTGGGCTTTGGGCTTTAGGGTAGAGTTCCTCCATGTTCCGGCGCGCCCTCGGCCCGTTCGACGCCACGATGGTCGTGATCGGCGGCATCATCGGGGCCGGCATCTTCATGACCCCCTACATCGTGGCGCAGCGGCTCGACACGCCGCTGCTCGTGCTCGGGGCCTGGGCGGCGGGGGGTGCGATCGCGCTGGCGGGCGCCTTTTCGTACGCGGAACTGGGAGCGGTCTTTCCGAAGGCCGGCGGTCAGTACGTCTATCTGCGCGACGGCTATCATCCGCTGGCGGGATTTCTGTACGGCTGGGCGCTTCTGCTCGTCATCGAGAGCGGCGCCATCGCGGCGGTGGCGATCACGTTCGCCACCTACGCGCTGCACCTCGCCGGTGCCCCCGACGGCGCCCGCGTACCGCTGGCCATTGCGGCCGTCGTCCTGCTGTCAGTCGTCAATTATCTCGGCGTCAAGCCCGGCAGCCGCGTCCTGAACGTGCTCGTCGTCCTGAAGGTCGCGGCCCTGGCCGTGCTCGTCGCCGCCGGCTTCGTCGCCGCCGGCCACCCGGGATGGTTCCACGCCGCGCGCGCGGCGGGCGGCGGCGCTCCAGCGACCGCCGTGGCCTTCGGGGCCGCGCTCGTCCCGATCCTGTTCTCGTACGGCGGCTGGCAGAGCGCGAACTACGTCGCCGAGGAGATCGAGAACCCCCGGCGCAACCTGCCGATCAGCCTCGTCGCCGGCACCGTGGCCGTGGTCGTGATCTACGTGACGGTGAACATCGTCTATCTCAGAGCGCTCGGGCTCGCCGGGCTCGCCGGCACGACGTCCCCGGCCGCCGACGCGGCCAGGCAGATGTTCGGGCCGATCGGCGACACGTTCGTCAGCGCCGCGATTGCGGTGTCGACGTTCGGCTTCCTCGATCTCTCGATCCTCGCGCCGACGCGCGTGTACTACGCGATGGCGGCGGACGGGCTGTTCGTGCCGGCGCTCGCCAAGCTGCATCCGCGGTTCCGCACGCCGAGCCTCGCGATCATCGTCCAGTCGACCTGGTCGTGCATCCTCGCCATCACCGGCCGATACGAACAGCTCCTGAACTATGTCGTGTTCGCCGACTGGATCTTCTTCGGCCTGACGGTCTCGACGGTGCTCGTCTTCCGCCGCACGTTCCCGCTCGAGCGGCGCCCCGCCGGCGCGTTCCGCGCGCCCGGCTATCCAGTCGTGCAGATTCTCTTCTCGCTCATCGCGGCCGGCGTCGTCCTCAGCGTGATCCACGCCGACCCGTCGAGCGCCGTGCGCGGAGGGCTGCTGATCGCCGCCGGCATTCCGGTGTTCTACTGGTACCGCCGCCATCCCAAAGCCTAAAGCCCAAAGCCCAACGCCTGACGTATGCGCTACTACGCTCCGTATATGGAATGGGCCAAGACCCATCGCCGCGCGGCCTTCGATTTGACCGGCAGCAACATGCTGGCGTGTTCGATTGACGACCTGCCCGGCGCCCGCGACGCACTGAGTTTCACCGGCAGCAACGACACCGGCTATCGGCCGCTCGTCGAGGCGATCGCGACCCGCTACGGCGTGAGCGAACCACAGGTGATGACGGCCAGCGGCACTGCCGGAGCGAACCTGCTGGCCCTGGCGGCGCTCCTGGAACCGGGAGACGACGTGATGGTGGAGCGGCCGGGGTACGATCCACTGGCGGGCGCGGCGCGGCTGCTCGGCGCGAACGTGGTCTCGTTCGACCGGCCGTTCGACGGCGGCTTTCGTCTCGATCCCGATCGGGTGCGTGCGGCGATCACGCCGCGAACGCGGGCGATCGTCATCACGTCGCCGCACAACCCCGGCGGCGTGCTCGCCGACGGCGCCGCGCTCGACGAGGTTGGCCGCCTGGCGGAAAAGGCAGGCGCCCACGTGGTCGTCGACGAGGTGTACCTCGACGCTGCCGATCCAGGTGCGCCCCCCGCCGCCACGCGCGGCGATCAGTTCGTTTCCACGAGCAGCCTCACCAAGTCGTACGGCCTGTCCAGCCTGCGCTGCGGCTGGACGATCGCCTCCGAGGCGCTGACGTTCCGGATTCGGCGCGCGCGCGACGTCGTGGACGGCACTGGTTCCATCGTCGCCGAACGTCTTTCCGGGCTGGCGTTCGAGCACCTCGATCGCCTGGCTGAACGCGCCCGGCGGATCCTCGACGCCAACCGCCCGCTCGTGCGCGAGTTCCTGGCCTCGCGCCCCGAGCTGGAGTGGGTCGAGTCGCGCAGCACGGTGGTGTTCCCGCGACTGCGCGGCGTGCCGGATGCGGGCCGGTTCGTCGAGCGCCTGCTCGACGAGCGCGACACCGGCCTCGTGCCGGGACGATTCTTCGACGCGCCCGCACATTTCCGCCTGGGGATCGCGGGGCGTGCCGACGTGCTGCGCGCGGGACTCGAGCAGATCGGCGCGGCGCTCGACGCGCGCGCCTGGTAGGCTACGTCCTCACCGAAACGCGCGCGGCGGTTGATTGCGGCTGGGCCGGGAGCGTGACGGTGAAGGTCGAACCCTGGCCGGCACCGCCGCTCTCGGCCGTGATGTCGCCGCCGTGCAGTTCCACCAGCTGCCGGACGATCGCGAGTCCGAGGCCGAGACCCGCATGCGTCCGCGTGGCGCCAGCCTCTGCCTGCCGGAATGGATCGAACACGTGAGACAGGAACGCCGGGGCAATCCCTCTGCCGTCGTCGGAAACGATCACGCGGACCGTCGAGTCGGCGTGCTGAAGCCGGACGGACACGTTTCCCTCTCTGGAGGTGAACTTCAGGGCATTCGACAGCAGGTTCCAGAACACCTGCTGCAGGCGGTTCGGATCGCCATTCATCGGCGCGGCCTCGTGGACGAGCAGGTCGAGATGGATTCCCTTGGCGGCCGCGATCGGCCGAACCGAGTCGATGCTCGCGCCAATCACCGCGGTCAGATCCATGGGCTGCATCGTGAGCCGCAGCTTCCCGGTCACGATCCGCGACACGTCGAGCAGGTCCTCGACGAGCTGCGCCTGCGCGGCCGCATTGCGCTCGATGATTTCGAGCGCGTGCTCCCGGCTCGCCGCCGCCAGGGAATTGGTGCGGAGAATCTGTACCCAACCGAGGATCGCGTTCAACGGCGTCCGCAGTTCGTGCGACAGGACCGCGAGGAACTCGTCCTTCAACCGGCTGCTTTCCTGAGAGCGCCCGTACAGCCTCGCGTTCTCGACGGCCAGGGCGCAGCGACGCGCCAGTTCCACCGCGAGCTGCACGTCCTCCTCGCGATAGTGACGGGCTGATTCGTCGGTGAAGAGGAATGTGAGCACGCCGAGCGTGGCGCCGCGCGCGACGAGGGGAGCGGCCACGAACGAACGCGGACCGAGATCGCGCAGAATCTCCTGGCGCTCGGGTGTCTTCGCGCACGCGACCGTCGTGTCGTCGCACATGGGTACGAACGCGACGCTACTGGCCGACAGGACTTCGCGCTCCGTGGAGGGCCGTAGCTGCACCGCCAATGAATGGCCGCCGTCGCCCACGTGCGCGACCTCGACTCGGGCGCTTCGACCGGCATCTTCCAGCAGGTCGATCAGGCACCAGTCCGCGAACTTCGGGACCGTCAGTCTGGCAATGGCGGCGAGAGGGACGTCGCCATCGAAGGAAGCGGCCAGCAACTCCGTGGCGTCGCTCAAGAGCTCTGCCCGCGCGCGAAAGGCGTCTGCCTGTTCGGCAAGCTGCTGCGACCGAATGCTGGCCATGACCAGCTTCTCATTGGCCTCTCGCAGACGGGCGATGAGATCTTCGCGATCCGCGTCCACAGTCGCGATCCTAGTCTACTCCCGTTGCTCCGCGCGCCTGTCGCGCAACCGTGGAGTTCCCGTGATGATTCCGATGTACTCCGACAGGTCGCGACCGACGACAATGCCCCGATTCGTGATCTGGTACTCACGGATCTGATTGCTGTGCTTGCGGCTCCTCGTCTTGACGATTGTGACGACGGTCCGGAGGCACCCCTCGAGCTCGATATAGCGCTGCAGAATGATGTCGTTGGTCATGAACGACACCGCGTGCGGACTGAAGCGCAGCTCCGTGTAGCTGTCGGCGACCTCCACGGTCATCATCACCGTGACGCCGCTGCCCGTCAGCGCCCCCACCAGGCGGTACAGAGACTCCCGGAAATCCTGCTCGAAGGTCGGGGCCAGGGCGATCTCGAGACCCGTGAGCGAGTCGATGACGACGCGCTGGGCCCCGACCTGGGCCACCCCGTCCTGGATTTCGTGCAGCGTCTCGTCGATCGAGAGATCCAGGGGCCTCAGATAGATGAGCTTGATGGCGCCCGCTTTCGCCATCTCGCCCAGATCGATCCCGATCGATTTCGCCTGCTCGATGTACTTTTCGGTGCTCTCCTCGAACATGGCGAGCACGCCGTGCTCCTGGTGTTTCACGCCGTCGGCGAGAAACTGGAGTCCGACCGTCGACTTGCCCGATCCGCTCGGGCCCGCGACCAGCACGGCGCTCCCCTGAAGAATGCCTCCACCGAGCAACTCGTCGATCCCATCGATCCCGCTGGAAATCAGCTGCGGCGGATGCGTCCCGGCCCGCTCGAACGGCTTGATCGTTCGCGGGAACACCCGAAGGCCGTGATCGGTAATCCGAAACGTGTGAAGTCCCGGCAGAACCTCCTGGCCGCGTTGTTTCATCACCTGAAGCTTGCGGACCATCGAGTTCCGATTGACGTTCTGCGACAGCCACACGATCCCATCGGCGACCGTGAAGGTGGGGTGCTCCTGCGCCTCGTCGCTCGTGTACTCGCCCACCAGGAACGTCGTCGCCTCCCAACTCGCCAGCCGAACGGAGAGCCGGTGCAGGAACGTGTCCAGGTCCATCGAGCCTGGTTGAGAGATCCTCCGCATGAGACTGCGAAAGGAATCGACGATGACAAAGGCAGGGCTGAGCCGCTGCACTTCCCGCTCGATTGTCTCGAGCGTGCCGCCCAGATCGTTCGTGGCTTGTTCGGTCAGGTTGACGAAGTGCACGGCGCGGTCGATCATCGCGATGTCGAAAAAGCTGAATTGCTGCTGATACCGGAGCATCTTCAGCGGCGGCTCACCGACGATCGTGAAGAACAGCGCCGGGCGTTCCGCTGTCGCGTTCGCGAACATGATCTGATGGCAGAGCGTGGTCTTTCCGGCGCCTGGATCTCCGGCGATCAGGTTGAAGGAATACTCCGGTAGCCCGCCGCCCAGCACGCTGTCCAGGCCGGGAACTCCGGTGGGAAGTTTCCGAATCGTCGCCTTTCCCTGTTTATTCATCGTGGGATCCTTCCCTGAACGGCCGCTCCTGCGGCAGCTCCAGATCGGGCAGTGCAGCCCGGACGGCACGGAACGTCAGCTGCGAACCGATTAACGTCGTCAGCAGCCACAGCAGGTGACCAAGGATCGCGGCGAGCCCTTCCGTGAGCTGAGGACTGTGGCGGCGGACCGCTTCGCGCACCACGGTAACCGGGATCGTGCAGTCGGTCACCGCGTCGGACGTCACACCGTCGAGCCAGAAGAATTCGCGCTGCGCCAGCTGGACGGCACGCCACAGCAATGCCTCAAAGGCCGCGTGGGTAATGAGGGGCGCGAGATCCGCCTTCAGCACGGCGCACGTGCGTTGGAATGCTGCGACCGGGTCCGGTTCAGCCACCTGTTCCTCGCGGGCAAGCAGCTGGCGCGCGAGCTGGCGAACCGAGGCTGGAGTCATTCCTGTGCTGGAGCGCTATCTCACACTGTCTGGCAGTCGGCGGCCAATCCGGCCGGCTTCGGGGCAGGTGGCACTATACCAGCTACCGGGAGGCGAGCGCGTCTCGCCTCAGTCTCCCTACAGCAGGGCCGTTTCTCCGCATTCGATCACACGAAAGGTCTCTGGTGCGAGACCTGCCGCCTCCCGCGCCCGAGCCAGCGCCTGCACCGGATCGTCGATCCCTTCGTCGGTCAGATGAAAGGTCCCGAAGTGCATCGCGAAGCTCGTGCGCGCGGCGACGTCCTGGTGGATCCGGACCGCCTCGTCCGGGTTCACGTGCGCGGGGCGCATGAACCAGCGTGGCTCGTACGCGCCGATCGGCACGAGCGCGAGGTCGATCGACGGAACACGCTGCGCGATTTCGCGGAACTGCGGCGAGTAGCCCGTGTCGCCCGCGAAATACAGCGTCTTCCCCGCATTCGAGACGACGAAGCCGCCCCAGAGCGTGCGGTCCCGATCGAACGGCGTGCGTGCGGAGAAATGCTGCGCCGGCACGCACGTCACCCGTTCCGGCCGCGCGAGGTCCGCGGTCTGCCACCAGTCCAGTTCCACGACACGCCGCAGGCCGAGCCGCCGCAGCATCGACGCCAGCCCCAGGGTCGTGACGAACACCGGGTCGAATCGGCGGCCCAGCGCCCGGAGCGACGAGGGCTGGAGATGGTCGTAGTGATTGTGGCTGAGAAGCACGAGGTCGATCGGCGGCAGGCTCGCGACGTCGAGAGCCGGCGGGCGCACCCGGCGCGGGCCGATGAGGCCAAACGGTCCCGCGTGCGACGTGAAGACGGGGTCGGTGAGGATCGAGACGGACGCCGTGCGCAGCAGCCAGGTCGCGTGACCGACGAACGTCGCCGCGACGCGATCGGGCGGCACCGCGTCCGGCGGAGGCGCGCAGGCCCGACGCGGCACGCGCTCCGGCCACGGCACCCGCTGCCGGGTGCGCCACCACCGGATCAATTCACGCGGCGTGCGCGCGGTGTGCGCGTGCGGATTGAAAAATCGCCTCCCGTCACAGTGATCGGAAACGGGATACCGCGGCTCGCGCATCAGGGAAATTTGTAAACGATCGTCGTCAACAGCGCGACATCGTTGTCCTTGACCGCGTTCGACGGTGGACGAGTCGCGAGCGTGTCCTGCACCTGGAATTTCAACTGTGTTCGCGCCGTGAGGCCGGCGGCCACGCCGGCGTCGATGCTGTAGATGGCGTCGCCGAAGTCGCTGGCCGTCCAGAGCGCGGTCGCGTGCTGCGTAATCGAGGCGGCCGCCGACAGCTTGTGCTCCAGCGCGTCGCCGGCGGTCACCAGGGCCGACGTCCGCGAGGGGATCCCCGTGTCCTGCTCACGCTTGACGCCAAGGCCCGCGTCGGCCGACAGCTTCGTCGCAGCCGTATCCACGATCCTGTACCCGATGCCCGCGCTCGGCGCCCAGAGCGAGTCGATCAGTTTGAACTCGTCCTCCAGGAACTCGAGTTGCCCGAACGCGTAGGCGCGAGCCGCCAGATCGTGCTGATAGCGGCCCTGCACCTCCAGCCGATCCACGGAGACGGCGCCATCCGTCTCGCCCCGCAGGTAGAGGCCGCGGAATTTCCAGACATGGTCCGTCTTCGGATCGTACGTCGTATCGCCGGAAATATTGAGGTTGGTCGTATCGGTGTTGCCGCGATTCAGCGCCAGGCCGAAGCCGGCACTGCCGGACCAGCCCGGCGGCACCGCTGGCGGGGCGGCCGTCGTTTGCGCCGCCGCTGGAACGGCGACGAGTATCATCGCCAGGCAGATCCATCCCTGTCGCATACGCCTCCCTGCCGGCCACCGGGGCGCGGCGGCCGATCCCGCTCCTGCCGCACCACGTCAGCCGAGCGGTTTCTGTCTGGCAGAACGAACGCGACCCGCGGATCGTCCATGACAAGCACCCGCGGGCCGTCCCGATGGCCTCAGCGGCCGCCGGTCTTCGGCGTCTTCGACATACCGCCGACCTTCGCCTTCGTCTGCTTCGCGAGCGTCAGGTGCTCTTCGAGCGTCGGCAGCGTCTTGGCGGCCCAGGCCTTCAGATCGCTGTCGTGGGCGCTCTTGGATTCCTTGCGGAACAGCGCGACGTCTTTCACGTGATCGCTCACCATGTCGCTCATGTAGGCCTTGTCGAAGGCGGCCCCGTCGAGCTTCTCGAGACGGGCGCGGGTGGCCTTGGACTTCGCGTCGAGATCGGTCGGCAGCGTCACGCTCTTCTGCTCCGCGAGCGACTTCAGCTCGTCGTTCGCTTTGCTGTGATCGTCGACCATCCGCTTGCCGAAATCTTTGACGTCCTGACTACTGGCCTTCTGCTGCGCCAGGTTGCCGAGATCCACCTCGGCCATCCCGCCAATGGCCGCTTCCTTCATGAACGCCTTGTCGGCGGCGCTCACGCCCGCGGTCTGTGCGTGCTGCGCTTTCATCGCCTGCTGCGCGGGCGGGTCGGCCGGCGGCGTGGTCTGGGCACCGGCCAGCGCCGGCGCGAGCAGCAGCCCGCACGCGGCGACGACCGTAAAGAATGTCTGCTTCATGTTTGAACCTCCGCTGTTCACATCATCAAGACTCGTCAGCCGCGATCGCGGCCAAGGGGTCCTCTGCAAGCCGGATACCCGGGGCTTGACCTCGCTCAGGCTTCTGCACTACCCTCAGAGCGTTCGCGCTCGCTGCGGACACTTATCCAGAGTGGCTGAGGGAACAGGCCCGTCGAAGCCACAGCAACCAGGCGTCCTACAGACGCGCCCAGGTGCTACTTCCTGCCCGATGAACCGGGAGAGATAAGAGCCTCGGCCGACACTCCGGTCGGCCCGAAGATCTCGCTCCCAGACCGAAAGGTCGGCATGTGCCGCGACGTGCGTCGTGGTGCGCGCCGTCCCTGAGGATCGTGCCGTCATGGCCAGCGTGCTCCGCGAAGAGCGCCGTCCGCGCGACGGGTCGCGCCCGGCGAAGACTGTTCGGATTGGGTTGCTCGGGCTCGGCCGCATCGGGTCCGCGGTCGCGACGGTGTGCCGCGACACGGCGGGACTCCTCGCGCGTCGCGGTCTCGTTCCGATGGTTGACGCCGCGCTCGTCCGCCGTCCCGATGTGCGCCGCGAGACACCGCCGCTGCCGGACGTCACCGACGATGTCGACCGCTTCTTCTCGCACCCCTTCGACGTCGTCGTCGAAGCGCTGGGCGGCGTCGAACCGGCCTGCGCGCTCGTGCGCCGCGCGCTCGACGCGGGCATCCCGGTGGTCACCGCGAACAAGTCGCTCGTCGCGGCCCACGGTCCCGAACTCGCGGCGCTCGCCGCGCGACGCGGCGTCGCTTTTCGTTACGAAGCCAGCGTGATCGCGGGCGTGCCGTTCCTGGGTACGTTCGAAGCCCGCCCGCTGGCCTCGCGAATCGACGCGGTGGCCGGCATCCTCAACGGGACCTCCAATTTCATCCTGACGCAAATCGCCGGGGGCGCGAACTTCGACGATGCGCTCGCGACGGCGCAGCGGCTTGGCTATGCCGAACCGGATCCCGCCATGGACGTGACGGGCGCGGACGCCGCCGAGAAGCTGACGATCCTGATCCGCCAGTTCGCTGGTCTGCGCGTCTCCCCCGCGGCGATCCCGGCAACCGGCCTGGTGCACATCGACCCGGCGGATCTCGACGGCGCGCGCGCGTGTGGCGGCGTGATCCGCCCCGTCGCCTTCGCGCAGTGGCGGACACCGCGCCTCGGCGCCTTCGTGGCGCCCGCATTCGTGCCAGACTCGCATCCTCTGGCCGCGATCGCCGGCAGCACGAACGGCCTGCTGCTCACCGGGACGTCGGGCACGCAGTTTTACAGCGGTCCGGGCGCCGGCCCCGCGATTACGGCGGCGACGCTGCTCGACGACGTCGTGGAGGCGATCGCGCGAGGCCCCGTGGATCTCGGCGCCAGCGAAACCGTGGGCGCGGTCTGGGAGGCGCCAATCGCCGGCGCGCTCGTCCGGGTGGACGGGGCCACGACGCACGCGGCGCCCCTCGCGGACTTGATCGCCGGCTACGGCATCGTCTGTTCGCACGTGGTCACCGCGGCCGATCGGGTGTACCTGCAGACGTTCCCCGCCGAACGCGTGCGCCTCGACGCCGCGCTCGATGCCATCCGCTCCGCCGCCGGCGCGCAGGTGGCCGCGTTCCCGGCGCTGGAGGCGGCATGCTGACGGTGATCAAGATCGGCGGCTCCGTCCTGCGCGACGCGGCGTCCTTTGCGCGGGTCGCGCACACACTCGCGGCGCGGCTGACGGCATCGCCCGATGAACGGCTCGTCGTCATCGTGTCGGCGCCCTACGGCCTGACGGACGCCCTGCTCGAAGACGCGCGGCGCGTCATCGCGATCCCCGATCCTGCCGCGCTCGATCTTCTGTGGTCCACCGGCGAAGTCCGGTCCGTTGCTCTGCTGGCGCTGCATCTTCAGACGTCGGGGGTCGCCGCGGTGCCGTTCAACGTGCACCAGACCGGGCTCGTCTCGGCGGGCAGCGGCGGGCCGGGATCGGCGGCCGTCCGGCCGCTGCGCCTGCTCGCGGCGCTCGGGCAGACCCGCGTCGTGATCGTGCCCGGCTTCCTCGCCGTCGGCGGCGGCGGCGCGATCGCATCACTGGGCCGCGGCGGATCGGATTTGACGGCGGTGCTTTTGGCGGTCGCGCTGTCGGCCGGGCGATGCGAGCTGGTGAAAGACGTCGCGGGATACTTCACCGACGACCCGCACCGGAACGCCGACGCGCGCCCGATCCGCGAACTGGGCATTGAGGGGGCGCTCGCGATGGCCGACAGCGGCTGCGATCTCGTCCAGCGCCATGCGCTCGAGGCCGCTCTGCGCGCGCGGCTCGTGCTCGTCGTGCGGTCGCTCGATCCGGCCGCCGGCGCCACCATCGTGCAACCCACCAACAGGAGCGAGATAGCGGAAGCCGAGGGAGACAACGAGACCGAGGAAGACAACGAGATAGCGACACGAAGGAAGACAGGGAGATAACGAGACGAGGGAAGACGCGGAGAGCACAAGGATAACGAGCACACGCGAGAGAAGGAGAGATTGTATGGAGTTCGCCACCAGAACCATTCACGCCGGCCAGCCGTCAGAGCCGGAAACGGGCGCGCTGATTGCGCCGATTTTCGCGACGTCCACGTACGAGCAGGCCGCGCCGGGCGTCCACCGCGGCTTCGACTATTCGCGCACGAACAACCCCACGCGGGCGCGGCTGGAGGCCGTGCTGGCGAATCTCGAAGGGGTGGACCACGCCGCGGTGTTCGCCTCCGGCCTGGCCGCGGAGAACGCGGTCCTGCAGGCCTACCTTCGTCCGGGCGACGAGATCGTCATCCCGCTCGACGTCTACGGCGGCACCTACCGGATTCTGAACCGGGTGTTCCAGCCGTTCGGCTGCGTCGTGCGGCAGATCGACATCGCGCAGCCCGGAGCGCTCGACGCGGCCCTCTCGCCCAAGACGCGGCTCGTGTGGATCGAATCGCCGACCAATCCCCGCCTCCTGGTGTACGACATCGGCGCCGTCGCGCGCGCGACGCACGCGGCCGGCGCGCTGCTCGTCGTCGACAACACCTTTGCGACGCCGCTGTTCCAGCAGCCCTTTCAGCTCGGCGCCGACATCGTCGTGCACAGCGTGACGAAGTATCTCGGCGGACATTCGGACCTCGTCCAGGGGGCCGTGCTGGCGCGGGAGCCGGGCGTGTTCGAGCCCGTCAAGTTCCTTCAGAACGCCACCGGCGCGATCCCCTCGCCGTTCGACTGCTGGTTGACGCTGCGCGGCCTGAAGACCCTCGAACTGCGCATGCAGCGGCACGCCGAGAATGCCGAGGCGATCGCGCGCGCCCTCGAGGCGCACGCCATGGTGCGGCGCGTGTACTATCCCGGCCTGGCGTCGCACCCCGGGCACGAGGTGGCGCGGCGGCAGATGACCGGCTTCGGCGGCATGGTTTCGTTCGAGCTCGAGGGAACTGTCGACGAAGTCGTGTCGTTCGTTTCGTCACGCCGGCTCTTCGCCCTCGGCGAAAGTCTCGGTGGGGTGAAGGCGCTGCTGTGCCACCCGGCCCGTATGACGCACGCGTCGATTCCCGCCGACGAGCGCGCCAAGCTCGGGCTGTCGGAGACGCTGGTGCGCCTCTCGCCGGGCTGCGAACATCCGCGCGACCTCGTGGCGGATCTCGTCGCCGGCCTCGACGCCGTCGCGGCGTCACGGGCCAGGAGGACCGAGTCGGCGCCGGTCGCTCCGGCCGTCGTGGGAGCGTGAGCGGTGCGCGATCGGATCGACGTCGGCGTTCTCGGCGCGACAGGCATCGTCGGGCAGCACCTCGTGTCGCGGCTCGCGGATCATCCGTGGTTCCGGCTCGCGTGGGTGGCGGCGAGCCATCGGTCCGCCGGCCGTCGCTACGGCGAACTGCCGTGGCGCCTGGCGGCGCCGCGGCCGATCCAGGCCCGCGACCTGATCGTCAGGCGGATTGATCCGTCGGATGCGCCGCCGCTCGTGTTTTCGGCGCTCGATGCGGCCGTCGCGGGGGAGGCGGAAACGGCATTCGCCCGGGCCGGACGCCTGGTTGTCAGCAACGCCCGCAACCACAGGCTGGATCCGCTCGTGCCGCTGTTGATCCCCGAGGTGAACGCGGACCATCTCGCGCTGCTCGACGCCCAGCGGCAGACGTACGGATGGAGCGGGGGCCTCATCACGAATCCGAACTGTTCGACCGTGATCCTCACCATGGCGCTCGCGGCGCTTCGGCGCTTCGGCCTGCGCCGGGTCGTCGTCACGACGCTGCAGGCGCTCTCGGGCGCCGGTCATCCCGGCGTGCCCGCGCTGGACGCGGTCGGCAACGTGATCCCCTACATCAGCGGCGAGGAAGAAAAGATCGAAACCGAAACGCGCAAGTTGCTCGGCACGCTGGCCGGCGGACGGATCGCGGACGCCCCTCTCGCGATCAGCGCTCAGGCGACAAGGGTGCCTGTCGCGGACGGCCACACGGTTGCGGTCGCGGTCGAGCTCGAGCAGGCAGCGTCCACTCAGGACGTGCGGGACGCGTTCAGTTCGTGGCACGGCGCGCCTCAGCAGCTCGCGTTGCCGTCGGCGCCGGCGCGCCCGCTCGTCTACCTGGACGATCACGATCGGCCTCAGCCGAGGCTCGACGTCTGGGAAGCGGGCGGCATGGCGGTCACGGTCGGCCGGCTGCGCCGCTGTCCGGTCCTGACGTGGAAGTTCGTGGCCCTCGGCCACAACGTCGTCCGGGGCGCCGCGGGCGCCGCGCTGCTGAACGCCGAGCTGGCGGTCGCGAGCGCAGCCCCTGCGAATGTCCCGCTGACGATTGGGACGCATTCGATGAAGAGCTGACCGCGCATCGGGGCGCGGCCGGCGTCCCTCAGCGTGCAGGTACGACGATTGCGATGAACGAGGGCAGCCCCCGCGCATGGCGCCCGCGATGTCTTCTGCCGCTTCGTCGATTCTTCGTGCGCTCCTGGACGATCGCTCTCTTCCGCCCCATCTGCTCCTCGTGGTGGCCCACCCCGACGACGAGGTCATCGGCGCCGGCGGGCTGCTGCGACGTCTCGCAAGGCGTGGCGCGGCCATTGAACTGCTGCACGCGACCGATGGATCCCCGCGCGATCTGCGCGACGCGCGCGCAAATGGATTCAGCGGTCGCGCGGCCTACGCGGATGCGCGCCGCGGCGAATTGGGCCGGGCGCTCCAGGCCGGCGGCGTCGTCCCGTTGCGGTTTCATACGCTCGACGTCGTGGATCAGGAGGCGGCGACCAGGCTGCCGGCGATCGCGCGGCAACTCGCCGATGTATTCGTGCGGGTCGGGCCGGACGCCGTGATGACTCATCCGTACGAGGGAGGACATCCGGATCACGATGCGCTGGCGTTTGCTGTCTGGGCGGCGACCCGGCTGATGCCCGATCCTCCCGCCGTCCTCGAGCTGACGTCGTATCACGCCGGACCCTCCGGTCTCTGTGCCGGACGCTTTCTGCCGGTCGAGCGCTGGCCATCCCGGCCCGTCACCCTGAAACTGACGGACCGCGAACGCGAGGCCAAGAGCGCGATGCTCGGCTGCTTCGTGACGCAGCGAGAGACGATGCGATGGTTTCCCGTCGTGCCGGAACGGTTCCGCGACCAGCCGGCCTATGATTTTGGCCGTCCGCCGCACGAGGGGCGGCTCTTCTACGAATATTTCGGCTGGGGCATGACGTCGAGTCGATGGCGCGGCCACGTCCGCGACGCCGTCGAGGTTCTCGGAGTCGTGGCGTGCCGCTGACGGTGCTCAGCGTCGCCTATCCGCTGGCGCCCGTCGGCCCGGATGCGCCCGGCGGCGCCGAGCAGGTGCTCAGCGCGATCGACCGTGCGCTCACGCGGGAGGGGGCGCACTCGATCGTCGTCGCGTGTCAGGGGTCGTGCGTCGCGGGCACGCTGGTGGCGACGCCGCCCGTGCCGGATCGAATCGATCCGGGCGACCGCGCGCAGGTCCACGAGCAGTACCGGGCCGCGATTCGCGCGGTGCTGCGGCAGTGGCCGGTGGACGTGGTCCACATGCACGGGCTCGACTTCGACCGGTACCTGCCGCCGGCCGGTCCGCCGGTGATCGCGACGCTGCACCTGCCGCCGTCGTGGTATTCCGAGGCCGCGCTGCATCCGATCCGCCCCGACACGCATCTGGTGTGCGTCTCGGCGAGTCAGCGCCGCCGCGTCCCCGCGGGCGTCGCGGTGCTCGAGCAGGTGAACAACGGCGTGGATGTCGAACGGCTGGCGGGGTCGCGCCTGCGCACGCGCGCGTTCGCCGCCGCGCTGGGGCGCGTCTGTCCGGAAAAGGGATTCCACCTGGCGCTCGCCGCCGCGCAGCTCGCGAACGTGCCTCTCGTCGTCGCCGGCCCGGTGTTCCCCTACGATACGCACCGCCGGTACTTCGACGATCAGATCGCGCCGCGGCTCGACCGGCAGCGCCGGTACATCGGGCAAATCGGATTCACGCGCAAGCGGCGCCTCTTGTCGGCGGCCCGGTGCCTGATTGTCTCGAGCCTCGCGGAAGAAACCAGCAGCCTCGTCACGATGGAGGCGCTCGCCTGCGGCACGCCGGTCGTCGCCTTTCCGTCGGGGGCGTTGTCGGAGCTGATCGACGACGGACGCACGGGCGTGTTCGTGGAATCGGTCGAGGAGATGGCGCGCGCGATGCAGGCGGCCTCGCGTCTGGACTCCGCGGCGTGCCGGGAGGCGGCGTGTCGTCAGTTCGATGCGCGCCGCATGACGGCGCGGTACCTCGACGTGTACAGGACGCTCATCGCATGTCGCTGGCTGTCGAAGGTCGCGATCTCGTAGCCGAGGGGGTGCACGCCGGCGGCGAGCTGCACCGCCTCGCCCCGCAGTGGCGCGCACTCGTCGAGCAGACCCGCGCGACACCGTTTCAATCAGCCGGCTGGCTGCTCCCGTGGTGGCGCGTGTTCGGCTCGGGCGACCTCTGCGCCGTCGCGGTCCGGGATGGCCGGCGCCTCGTCGCGCTCGCGCCGTTGTACGTCTTCCGGACGGCCGGCGGCTCGCGCGAAGTCCGCCTGATCGGCACGGGCAACACCGATCGTCTCGACGTCATCGCCGCACCGCAGATCGCGGCGGAGGCGGCACAGCTCGTCTTCCGCTGTCTGGCCGACCGCGACGATTGGGACGCGATCGAGCTGTCGATGCTGCCCGCCGGCTCGCCGCTGCTCTCGGCGGCGCTGCCGGACGGATGGCGGCGGGAGGTGACGCCGTGCGCCGTCTGCCCGATCGTGGCGCTGCCGTCGAGCGTCGCGGCATTCGAAGCAGCACTGAAGCCGAGCCTGCGCCACGTGCTCAACAACGGGCGGCACCGTGCCGCGCGTCTCGGCGTGCGCTGGTACACGGAGGCCGATCGCCCTCCTGTCGATCTGCTGAACGCGCTGATCCGGCTGCACGAAGCCCGATGGGAGGAGCGCGGCGCGCCGGGCGTGCTGCACGACCCGCGCGTCCAGGCATTTCACCGCGAAGCCGTCGAAGCCCTCGCACTGGAACGTCGCGTCCGTCTCACGCTGATGCGACTCGACGGCACCGACGCGGCGGTGTTCTACGGATTCACCGACGGGCGCACCGGCTACGCGTATCTCGGCGGCTTCGCCCCCGAGTTCGGCGCGATCGGCGCCGGTACGCTCGTGATCGGTGAAACGATCCGGAGGCTCATCGACGAGGGGGTGCGAACCTTCGACTTCCTCGCCGGGCAGGAGGCCTACAAGTACCGCTGGGGAGCGGTCGACGAGACGCTCTATCGCGCGCGCATCACGCGCCACGGAACACGCGGAAGGCCACGGACTCGATCGCCGCGTGGCCTTCTGGTGGCCTAGGGCAGGCGCTCGAACCCCACCAGCTTCCATCCGTCTCCGGTCCGGTGGAACCACGCGTGGACGGGAACGCTCCAGGTCTTCTGCGGGGCCTGCGGCGCGCTGATCTCGAGCTGCACGTAGGCGCCGGCGGCCGCCGGCACACCGGACGGAGCCTGCATGCGCAGCCCGCCGGTCGTCTCGCCGATGCGGCGTGTCTCCCCCGTGGCATTGTCGAACGCCGACCAGACGACCGTGTAGGCGGGGGGCGCCTGCGCGAACCCGGCCTGCACGGCGGCGTTCTGGAACGTCAGAACGCCGTCGCCCGACAGTGCCACGTCGACGACGGGGTTGACGGCCGGCAGCCAGGCGCGGCCGATCTTGTCGCGCCGTTCGATCAGGATTTTGATCAGATCCGCGGCGGCGCGCTCGTTCGTGTAGTGCGCGGCGTCGACCCCGGCGCGAATCAGGTCGTCCGACATCCGCATCAGCAGCCGCGCCCCCCAGAACAGATCGTCGGGACGCGCGCGCAGGAACGCGGGATTCGGCACGCGCGGCTGCCACGTCTCGGGGTCGAAGCTGGTCGCGTTGAACCGCCCGATCAGCCGGTAGTCCGGATACCGGTACAGCATCCACGGCCGCGGCGCGAAGCCGAACGCCGGGAGCGCCTTCAGCGACGCCGAGACGTCCACCAGATATTCGTACCCGTCGCGGCGATCGCGCGGCCCGACGCCGGCGCTCCCGAGCGTGGACCCGAAGTCGAGCAGCTGGTGCCGCACGATCGACTTGCCGTCCCGTTCGACGAGCGTGTCGAGCGAGTTGATGGCCTTCGCGTCCACGTGATCGACCCACGCGCCGAACACGCGCAGCGCCCGCAGCGCGCGCCGGTTCTCGTGCGGGATCACGTCGTTCGGATCGTCGGGCCTGGTGCCCGCGTACCGGAAGCCGCCGAGTGGCGTACCCGGGAGCGCCTCGCTGACGATCGCGCGATACCGGCCGTCTTTTTCGCGCGCTGCGCGCGAGAGATTCGCATCGATGTCCGAGACCCGCATCGGCCGCCCCTTGCCGTCGGCGCCGGTCGTGGTCGCCCCCCGGGCGAGCACCAGATCCGTCCGGCGCACGTACGCGATGTTGGTTTGCGGCACGAAGTACCCGAGCGCGTGGTAGTAGCGCGTGACCGCGACTTCCGCGCCGGTCGCCAGCTCGTCCCAGCCGGGCGGGTCGAACTTCACGAAATAGCGCCTGCCCCGGACATCGGTGATCGTGAAGCCGGGGGAGACGCCGTTGCCCTTGCCGGTCCGCACCGTCCAGGGCCCGGGCGCGGGCCCCGTATCGTCGTCCACCCCGCGCCGCATGTCGTCGGCGGTCAAGCCGCCCAGCCCGAGACGGTTCGTGAACCAGCTCGAATCGGGCAGCTGGTCGATCGTGTTGATGTCGGCGGCCCGGACCGTCGCCGGATCGCCCGGATGTCCGAACAGGTTCAGGAGCGAATCGTAGGCGAGGGAAATTTCCCAGGGCTTCACGTGCGAGGCATCCTGCGTGTCGGCCACACGCGTGATCGGATCGTCGTCGTAGAACCGCGGGCTGGCGGCCGGCACGACGGCCGAGAGCACCACGAGGCCGAGTCCCGCGAGCAGAAGGCGTGTCTTCATCGTCGCTCCCTCAGAACGCTGGTGGACTGAAGCCGAGAATCAGGCGCGTCCCTTCGCGGCTGCGCGCCACCTGGATCCGCAGGACCGTCGAGACCGTCGAATGAAAGTTCACCCCGGCGCCATAGTCGTGCTCGAGACCGGAGAGGTCGATGCCGCCAAGGGTCGGCGCGACCTTCCCGGCGTCGTAGAAGATCACGCCGTCGACGTATTCCTGCACGTACCAGCGGTATTCGCCGGTGAGCAGCAGCGCGTTGCGATCGCGGAACCGGTAATTGCCGAAGCCGCGCAGGAACGTGCCGCCGCCGAGCGTTGGCATCAGGAAATACGGTACGGTGTCGCCGCCCACCCCTTTCGTCGTCCAGAGGTGCGCCTCGAAATCGAGCACCCAGTTGCCGTGCAGGATCGGCACGAGCTGCTGCGCGATCGCCTCACGCGCCTGAAAGCTGTACGGGCCGCCGTTGCGATCCCGATAGTCGTGAAACAGCCCGCGCAGCAGCGTCCCGCTGCGGCTGTAGCCCGGCGAGGCGCGAGTGTCGAACGCGGCCGACACGACGCTGTGAAGAAAGGTCGGGTCCGCCTCGAGCCCCGGCGCCTGCACCGGCGTGAACAGCTCGCCGACGGACGAACGGTTCGAGGTGCCCGGGCCAATGTTGAAATGTTCGTAGCCGGTTCCCCCCGTCAACTCGATGAACCGCACCGGGTCGAGCCTCGCCTGCACGCTGGCTTCCGTCTTGCGCTCGCGGTAATCGGCGCGCGTGTGAGGCGTCGCGGGCCCCAGCCCGTAGAACGCCACCGCGGTCGCATCCTGCCATCGCACCCGTCCGCTGAACGACAGCCGATCGCCGGCGAGCGGGCGCGACCGGTAGGCCCCCTCGACCATCTTGTAATTGCGAATCGAGTACGCCGCCGTCGCCTGGAGGACGTCTCCTTCGCTGAACTGGCGGCCGGACGCGACGCCGAGCGCCAGGCCCGAGCCCGCCTTGATGCCGACGAAGGCGGGCGACAACGGCCGGACCGCGCCGAAGCCGCCGTGGTCCTCGATCGAGAGGAACGTGCGTTCCGCGATGTTCGGCACGTACGCGTGCTGCGCCGCCGCCTTGGCCGCCTGCTCCTGCTGGATTTCGTTCCCGCGGGAGTCGGCGGGTGGACTCGAATCCGGTGTCTGGGCCGCCGCCGATCCTCCGGTGAGGGCAATGGCGAGGGCCGCCGCGAGAACACGGCGTTTCGCGATGGACGACAAGACGTTTCGCATGGGACACGACCTCGCGTGAATCAGACCATTGGAGCAGCCCTGCGCGTGCGCGTCACGACGGCGATGCGCGCCGCGCGCAGATTCGCCACAGTCGCGACGTTCCCGCCACGGCCGGCCCTCCACCGCCGCGCGGAAGAGTTCAGATTACAACAACTTACGGAGGTCTGGGAGTCCCTCTTCGTGGCCGCATTCTTGATGCGTCCACCCCGGCCAACGAGACCGCAAGCTCATCCAGAATCGTCCTATGCAGCGAGTGCACGTCGACGGAAAGTTTCTTCGGGCCGGGAACGGGCGTTTTCTGGTCAAAGGTGTCAGCTACGGCACCTTCACGCCTGACGGGCAGGGGCAGCAGTACCCCGTCGAGGCCGCCGTCCAGCGCGATTTCGGCATGATGGCGGCCGCCGGCTTCAACACGGTCCGCGTCTACACCGCTCCGCCGGTCTGGCTGCTCGACGAGGCCGCGCGGGCCGGGCTGCGGGTGATGATCGGCCTGCCCTGGACGCAGCACGTCGCCTTTCTCGACGATCGCAGCCTGGCCGATTCGATCCGCCGTGGGATCGTCGCGCACGTGCGCGCGCTGAGTGCACATCCGGCCGCACTGCTCTTCGCGCTCGGCAACGAGATCCCGCCGTCGGTGGTCCGGTGGCATGGACGCCGGAGAGTCGAACGGTTCCTCGAGGATCTCTGCGACGACGCCCGCGGCGCGTCGCCTGATGCGCTCCTGGCGTACGTCAACTATCCACCGACCAGCTATCTCGATCTGCCCGCCACGGACGTGTGCGCCTTCAATGTGTATCTGCACCGTGAAGCGGACCTGCGGCCGTATCTGGCGCAGCTCCAGAGCATCGCGGGGCACAGGCCGCTGCTGCTCGCCGAAGCGGGGGCCGACAGCATCCGCGAAGGGCTCGACGGGCAGGCGGCCATCACGGCGATGCACGTGCGTACCGCATTCGCGGAGGGGGCCTGCGGCGCGGTCGCCTTTGCCTGGACCGACGAATGGTGGCGCGGCGGCGTCGACGTTCACGACTGGGCGTTCGGGCTCGTCGACCGCGAGCGGCAGCCGAAGCCGGCGCTGGCCGCGGTGTCGTCCGCCTTCGCGGAAGCGCCGTTTCGGCGCGACGCCCGCCGCGCGTGGCCGCGCGTGTCCGTCGTGGTCTGCGCGTACAACGCGGCCGACACGCTCGGTGAATGCCTCGCCTCGCTCGACGCGCTCGATTATCCCGACGTCGAGCTGATCGTCGTCAACGACGGCTCCCGCGACGGCACGGGCCGGATCGCGCACGCGTGGGCCGGCCAGCGCGCGGACGAGACCTCGGCGACCCGACGCCTCACCCGTCACGTGATCGATACCGACAACGGCGGCCTCAGCCGCGCGCGCAACCTCGGGCTCGAGGAGGCGACCGGCGAGATTGTGGCCTACACGGACGCCGACGTCCGCGTGGATCCATTGTGGCTCGCCTACCTGGTTCAGCCGTTCCTGCATTCGGACGTCGTCGGCTCCGGCGGCCCCAACATCGTCCCGCGCGACGATACCCGGGTCGCCCAGTCGGTGGCGCGCGCCCCCGGAGCGCCCACGCACGTGCTGCTCGACGACCGAATCGCCGAGCACGTTCCGGGCTGCAACATGGCATTCCGCCGCGAGGCGCTCGACGCGATCGGCGGCTTCAATCCGATCTATCTGCGGGCCGGCGACGACGTCGACGTGTGCTGGCGGCTGCAGGCGCGGGGCTGGCGCATCGGCTTCTCCCCGTCGGCGCTCGTCTGGCATCGTCACCGCGCCTCCGTGCGGGCGTACTGGCGCCAGCAGGTCGGCTACGGCGAGGGAGAAACGTGGCTCGCGCTGAAGCATCCGGACAAGTTCGTGGGCGGCGACGCGCTCTGGCGCGGACGCATCTATAGCCCGCTGCCATTCGTGCGCGCGTTGTACCGCGACCGGCTGAACACCGGCGCCTGGGGGACGTCGCCGTTTCCATCGGTCTACAACACCGGCGCATCCGGCTTGTCGTTTCTGCCCACGTCGGCCGGCTGGATCGTCCTGTCGCTCGCGCTCGCGCTGACGGGACTGCTGGCGCTCTGGATCGTGCCGGACGCGGCGCGCGCCGCGCTCCTGATCGGCTGCGCCGGCGTGGTCGCGACGACGGCGCAGTGCCTCGCCTTCGCATGGCAGGTCGAGTATCGGGGAGCGCGCGCCGTGGATCGGCTGCTTGTCGCGTGGCTGCACTTCGTGCAGCCGCTGGCGCGCCTGCGCGGCCGGGTTCGCGGGCATTTCGCCGCGCCGGCCGACCTCGTCGAGAGCGCGGCCGCGACGACGGTGCGCTGGCTGCCGTCGATCGGCCGCGGCCTGGCCTTGACCGTCGGGGTACGGCTGGAGCGCCGCTTCTGGACGGAGACCTGGACGACGCTGCCGGTGCTGCTGGACCGGCTCGTGACGGCATTGCGGCGGCAGCGCGGCGCGGGACGCGTCGACGTCGACGAGGGCTGGTCGCAGCGGTGGGACGTCGCGCTGCCGATCGGCGGGCTCGCGCGGCTCGAAGCGCGCGGTCTCGTCGAAGAGCACACGCGCGGAGCGTGCCTCGTGCGCATCTCGACGCGGACGCGTCCGACCGGCGGAGGGCTCGCCGGCCTGGCCGCCATGGCGGCGGCCATTACCGCCGCCATGCTGCTCGAGAACGCCGGCCGCAACATGCCGTCGCTCGTGCTCGTGATCGTGTGCGCGCTTTCGCTCTTCTGGGCGTTCCGGCGGATCGTGCTCGCCAGCGCGCGCATGCAGGCGGCCGTGACGGAGATCGCGACGGGCGCGGGCCTGCTGCCGCTCGGCGAGCGGCCGATCTGGAAGCCGGCGCTCGCGGGCGTCGCGGCCGGCACCCTTCAGGCGGGGATGGTGATCGCCATTGGAGCGTTCTTCGTCATGACGGCCGCCCCGACCGTGTGGGACGCGGCGGACGATTACTTCCCGGCGCCGCACCAGACGGCGCCGGTGCTCGTCGTCAGGCCGATCACCGCCACGGTGGAAGCCCCGACGGTCACGGCGCGTTCGCTGCCCGTCCTCAAGCCAGGACGCCGGCCGAAGGCGCTGCCGCTGAGCGCCGGTCCCCGGCCCGCACTGCGGCATGCGGCGGCGCGGGTCGAACGCCGGCGGACCTAAGGCCATGACGGACACGTCACTTCTTGCCTGGATCGCCTCGTACATGCGGCCGTACCGCTGGCGGCTCACGCTGCTGGCGATCGCGTCGGTCGTCGAGATCGGTCTTGGCGCGCTCGGGCCCTGGCCGCTGAAGATCGTCGTCGACAACGTGCTCAGCGGCCGGCCGCTGCCGCACGCGGCGGCGTCGCTGGCCACCGCGCTCGGTGGGGGTTCGCCGGCCGGCCTGCTCGCGCTCGTCCTGATCGGCGGGTTGATCCTCGAAGGGCTCAGCGAAGTCGTCTCGATGGAGCACACCCAGATCCAGGTCGAGACCGGACAGCACATGATTCAGGATCTGCGCACGCGGCTGTTCGTGCACCTGCAGGCGCTCGACATGCGGCACCATACGAGCGTCAGCAGCGGCGACGCCGTGTACCGCCTCGACGCCGACGCGTTCTGCATCGACAACCTCGTGATGACGGGGCTCTTTCCGCTCGCCTCCGCGGCGCTCACGCTCCTCGCGATGCTCGGCTTCATGTTCGTGCTCGACCCGACGCTCGCGCTGCTCGCCCTCGGCGTCGTGCCGTTCCTGTATGCCGTGCTGAAGCTCTATACCGAGCCGCTGTCGGACCGCGCGGAAGCGGTCAAGGAACTGGAGTCGGCGCTCGTCGAGCGGCTCTACGAAACGTTTGCGGCGATTCGGGTCGTCAAGAGCTTCGCGCGGGAGCGGTTCGAGCGGCAGCGCTTCGAAGGGCGCGCCCTGGACGCCGTCGCCGCCCGCGTCCGGCTGACCCGGCAGGAATCGCTGTTCTCGGTCGCGATCACCACGATGACGCTCGTGGGCACGACGACGGTGCTCTGGGTCGGCGGCCTCCATGTGCTGCATCACGAGCTGACGCTCGGCGCGCTGCTCGTGGTCATCGGGTATCTGGGGTCGATCTACGGCCCGCTCTCCGCGATCGCGCACACGGCCGGCTCGCTGCAGCAGGCGCTGGCGAGCACGCGGCGCGTGCGCCAGACGCTGGCGCTCACGCCCGAAGTGGTGGAGGGGGCGCCGGGCGGGCGCGCGCCCGGGCGCCTGCGCGGCCACATCGTGTTCGACCACGTGACCTTCGGGTACGACGACGACCGCCCCGTGCTCGACGGCATCAGCTTCGAAGCGAAGCCGGGCGAGACGGTGGCGCTCGTGGGCCTGACCGGGGCGGGCAAGACGACGGCCGTCAGCATGATTCCGCGGTTCTACGACCCGACGTCCGGGCGCGTCCTGATCGACGACGTCGACGTCCGCGAGTACGATCTGCGCGCCCTGCGCGAGGCGATCGCGCTCGTGCTGCAGGACCCGGTGCTCTTCCGCGGCACGCTCGCGGAGAACATCCGCTACGGACGCCTCGACGCCTCGAACGAGGAGGTGCTCGCCGCGGCGCGCGCGGCGCATGCCGATGCGTTCATTGCCCGCCTCGACGCCGGCTACGACACCGAGGTCGGCGAAACCGGCAGCGGCCTCTCCGGCGGGGAGCGGCAGCGCGTCGCGATCGCCCGCGCGGTCCTCAAAGATGCCCCGATCCTGATCCTCGACGAGCCGACGTCGTCGCTCGACGCGATCTCGGAAGAGATCGTGTTCAGCGCGCTGCGGCGGCTGCGCGCCGGCCGCACGACGGTCGTGATCGCCCACCGGCTCTCGACGATTCGCGACGCCGATCGCATCCTCGTGCTCGACCGCGGCCGCGTCGTCGCCAGCGGGCGGCACGCGCAGATCCTCCGCACGTGCGACCTGTACCGCCGGATGTGGCAGCGGCTGGTCGTCGGCAAGTCGCTCGACGAACCGCTCACGGTCGACGAGCTGGCGCAGGAAGTCCTGTGAAGATCCTCTTTGCCGGGATCATCGGTCGATACCCGCTCGGCGGCGTCACCTGGTGTTCGCTGATGTACCTGCTGGGCCTGCGCGCGCTCGGGCACGAGGTCTTCTACGTCGAAGACACCGGCGAGTGCATCTACGACCCCGAGCAGAACACGCGCGCCGTCGATCCCTCGTATGGCACGCGCTACATCGACGCGGCGCTCCGGCCCTTCGATCTCGGCGATCGCTGGAGCTTCGTCAACTACGACGGCACCTATCACGGCGCCCCGCGGGCGCGGGTCGTCGAGTACGCCCGCGACGCCGATCTGTTCATCAACCTGTCGGGCGGCACGTGGTTCTGGCGCGACGAATACGCGCGCATTCCCCGGAAGATCTTCGTCGATTCGGATCCGGCCTTCACGCAGCTCGCGATCGCGAAACGCGAGCCGTGGTACGTCGAGTTCTTCCGCCGGTTCGACCGGCTGTTCACGTTCGGTTCGAACATCGGGACGCCCACCTGCGACGTGCCGACCGGCGAGTTCACCTGGGAGAAAACGTGGCAGCCGGTCGTGACGTCCCTCTGGCGCACCGACCGCGCACCCCAGCGCGATCGCTTCACGTCGGTCATGAGCTGGCGGATCGAGAGCTTCGCCGACGTGGGCGGCCACAAGGACGTCGAGTTCCTCCGGTTTCTCGACCTGCCGGCGCGTACCGGCCCGCGGTTCGAGCTGGCCGTGAACGGGCCGCAGGCCTTTCTGCAGCGGCACGGCTGGGGCACGCTGCCGGCGATGGACGTGTCGCGGACCCCGGATCGGTATCGCGCCTTCATCCAGTCGTCGCGCGGAGAATTCGGCGTGGCCAAGCACACCTACGTCTCGACGCGATCGGGATGGTTCAGCGATCGCACGGCCTGCTACCTCGCGGCGGGCCGTCCGGCCGTCGTGCAGGACACCGCCTGGACGTCGCACCTGCCCCACGGCGAGGGGCTGCTCGCCTTCTCCACCGCCGACGAAGCCGCGGAGGCGATCGCCCGGGTCGACGCCGACTACGCACACCACTCGGCCCGTGCCGCGGCGCTCGCCGAGGAGCACTTCGAGGCGACGCGCGTGCTCTCGGCGCTGCTGGAGAAAGCGGCATGACCCCCCTGCGGATCGCCCACGTCGGACCCGTCGCGACCGCGCTGCCGCCGGCCGGATCCGGATCCGTCGAGCTCATCACCTCGCTGCTGACCGAAGGGCTCGTCGCCCGCGGCCACGACGTCACGCTGTTTGCGACGGGGGACTCGACCACCAGCGCGCGGCTCGCCGCCCGGTATCCGCACGGTTACTGGCACGACGACTCGATGTGGCCGTGGGAGCTCTACGAGATGCTGAACATCGCGGCCGCCGTCGAGCGCGCCCGCGAATTCGACATCGTCCACGTGCAGGCCGCGTACTATCCGATGGCGCTCGGCTTCGTCCGGCTCTGCCCCGTCCCGCTGCTCCAGACCCTGCATCACTCGCCCACCCCCGAGGAAGTGCGCCTCTGGGCGCAGTACCCGGACGCGCCGTTCGTCGCGATCTCCAACGAGCAGGCGCGCCTGCTCGCCGGACTCAACGTGGTCGGCACCGTGCTGCACGGGATCGACACCGGATCGTTCGCGTTCCGGCACACGCCCGACGACTACGTGCTGTTCCTCGGGCGCTTCACGGACGGCAAGGGGGTGCTGCCGGCGATCGACATCGCGCGCCGGGCCGGCGTGCGCATCGTGCTCGCCGCGCCCGAGGATCCGTACTATCACGAGAGGGTGGCGCCACTCGTCGACGGCGACCGCGTTGTCTACGCCGGCGAGGTCGAGCACGCCGAGAAGGTTGCGCTGCTCGGCGGCGCGCGCGCCATTCTGTATCCCGTCCAGACCGGCGAGCCGTTCGGCCTCGTGCTCGCGGAGGCGATGACCTGCGGCACGCCCGTCGCCGCCCTCGATCGCGGCGCCGTTCGCGAGATCGTCGACGACGGCGTGACCGGCATCGTCTTTCCCGACGAAGCCGCGATGCTGGCGGGGCTGCCCGCCGTCTTCGCGCTCGATCGCCGGCAGGTGCACGCCCGGGGCATCGCGCGATTCGGCATCCAGCGGATGGTCGAGGAATATGCGGTGGTCTACGAACGGATGATCGACGCCAGGCGGCAGTACCCGGCGGCCCGCGGCGCCCGTTCGGTCGCGATGATTGGACGCCGATGAAGACGGGACCACTCGCCGGCCGTCGCGTGCTCGCGGTGTTCGCGCATCCCGACGACGAGTCGGTGGCCTGCGGCGCCACGCTGGCGTGGTGCGCGGCGGAAGGGGCGCGCGTGTCGCTCCTGTGCGCGACGCGCGGCGAAGCCGGCGAGCGCCTCCCCGGTTCGGGCGACGAGAGCATCGCGCTCGGCGTCGTCCGGCGCGGCGAACTGCAGCAGGCGGCCGCACGCCTCGGCATCGACGACGTGATCCTCCTCGACCATCCGGACGGCAGCCTCACCGGGGTCGAACCCGCCCTGTTCCGCCACGAGATCGTGCTCACGCTGCGGCATCTGCAGCCCGACGTGGTGATCACGTTCGGGCCCGATGGCCTGTACTGGCATCCGGATCACATCGTCGTCCACGAGCGCGTGACCGAGGCAGTCCAGACGCTCGGCGCGGCCGCGCCCGCGCTGTTCTACGTCGTCGTGCCGCCGGGACTGATGCGGACGCTGATCGATACCGCTGTCGCCAATCCCGGCGCGCCCCCCGACCTCTCGCTGTGGGACATCGACCCGGACGCCTTCGGCGCGTACGCGCCTGAGGCCACGCTCGTGCTCGACGCGCGGGCGTACGTCCGCGACAAGCTCGATGCGCTTCGCTGTCATCGCACCCAGGTCGGCGAGGGGAGCCCCTTCGTGTGGCTGACCGAGGGCCAGGCGGCCGACCTGCTCGGGCGCGAATACTTCGTCCGCGCCGAGGCCGGCGCGCGCGCCCCCTCCCTCCTCGATTCACTGCGGACGGACACGGGCAGGAAACTGGTAAATTGGTAGCGCGTGCGCGCGCTGATCGCGGGCGGCGGCTTCGCCGTCCTCGCCGCAACCCTCACCCTCGCGATCTCCCGGGCCCCGCTCGGGACGCCGGTGTTTCTAGCGGCCGCGGGCGTGATGTCCGCCGTCTACGTCGCCGTCCTGCGGCGCGTCCTCGCCCCTGACCCGCCGCCCACGCGCGGCCTGGTCCTCGCGCTGCTCTTCGCGGTCGCCTTCCGCGTGCCGCTGGCGCTGGCCCCCGTCGACGGGCGCAGCGACATGATCCGGTATCTCTATGACGGGCGCGTGCAGCGCCTCGGCCTCAATCCATACGCCATCGTCCCGTCGACCCCGTCACTCGCGTGGACGCACACCGCCGTCACCCGGACGATGACGAGCGTCCACGATAGGACGCCGTATCCCGCCGCGGCGCAGTGGTTCTTCCGGGCCGTCGTGACCGTGCACGAGTCGAGGCTCGCGATGAAGCTGGCGCTGCTCGCGTGCGATCTGCTCACGATCCTCGTCCTGCTCCGCTGGCTCGCGGCATGCGGCCGATCGCCGTGGCTGGCGGTCGCCTACGCGTGGAACCCGCTCGTGATTCTGGAGATCGCGCACAGCGGACACATCGACGCCCTGGGCGTGCTCTGGATTGCCGTCGCGGCCTGGATGCTCAGCACGCGCCGGACGCTGCTCGCCTCCGCGGCGCTGGTGATCGCGATTGCGACGAAGCTGCTGCCGATCGTGCTGCTGCCCCTGTTCTGGCGGCGCGTGCGCGTGCGCGATGCGCTCGCCGGCGGGGCGGTGCTCGCCGCGCTGTATCTCCCCTTTTCGTCCGCCGGCGTCCTGCCGCTGGCCGGCGTCTCGAGCCTCATCGATCGCGCCCGCTTCAACGGACCGGTCTTCCGCACGCTCGCGGCACTGGCCGGGCCGCGCGCGGCCGTGGCCGCCGCCATTCTGGCGGGGCTTGCCGCCGCGGCCTGGATGCGGCGCCGACGGGCCGCCGAAGATCCCGCAGCCTGGGCATGGCCGATGGCCATCGCGCTCGCTGGCGCACCGGTGATCTATCCCTGGTATCTGCTCTACTGCACACCCTTTCTTTTTACGCTCGAGACCCTTCCGATTGCCGTGTGGACGATCGGCATCATTCCTACCTATCTGGTCTGGCACCTGCCCGACTACCGCCGACTGTGGGCCGTGCCGCCGGCGGCTCTCGCCCTCGAATACGGGGCAGTTCTCGCTGCCGTCGTCTGGATGTGGCGGCGATTGCGCGCCGGTTCTCGCAAGGAGAGCCTCAGATGAAGAGCTGATGGGTCGCCAGCAAAGGCATCAGCCAGCCGAGCTGGGTTGAGCACGCTTCTTGCCACTAGGAAGGCCGGAGGCCCGATGCCGCGGATGCCCTGGAGTCAGTTGCCGGCAGCCCGTTCGCGACTCAACGCGATCGCGATCATCTGCGTCGCCGCCCTCGCGGCGGGGGCCGATGCCGGGTTGCGGGCGGACGGCCGTTCGTCCGATGCCGGTCCAGCGGCCAGCCGCTTTCTGGCTCGACACGACCCGCCGCTCCGGTCCTATCGCTGCTATCGCCGGCTGCACGCGTCGAGTCCCCGCTTCGGCCAGGAAGCCTGGCTCACGGCCTCGACCGAACTCGATCACGGCGTGTTCCGCTACCGCATCGTCAATGAGCGCGGCTCCGAATACATCCGCAAAAAGGTGCTCAGGGCGGTGCTCGACCACGAGCGCGAACTAATCGACGGCGGCGGCGCGGCGCGCGGCGATCTGACACGCGAGAATTATGAATTCGGCGCCGGCGGCTTCGACGAGGACGGGGCCCGCTACGTCGCGCTGCACGCGAAGCGCAAGGACGTCCTGCTGGTCAACGGCCGCATGGTCCTGAGTCCCGACACCGACGATCTGCTGCGCGTCGAGGGACGCCTGTCGAAAAATCCGTCCTTCTGGACCAGCCGCGTCAACATCGTCCGCGAGTACGGCCGCGTCGCCGGCGTGCGCGTCCCAGTGTCAGTGACCTCGACCGCCAGCATCCGGTTCGCCGGGACCGGCCGTCTGGAAATGGTGTACGAATACGAGAGCGTCAACGGACGGCCGGTCACCGTCGCCGAACGGCGCTGACCGCGTGGAGGCGCCCATGCCAGGCCGCGATGAGAAGTCTCCGATGCCGATTACGGCGGAAGTGGGGGGCGAAGGCGGCAGCTTCGCCGACGCGACCATGCAGGAAGGGACCGACGACGACGTGAAGGGGAGCCGGGGGATTCCGCGCAAGGATCGTCCTGCCGGGGCCGGCGACGCCGCCGGCGAAGCGTCGCACCGCGATCAGGTGGCGGAAGGGGGCGTGGGAACGGATCCCGGGCCCGGCGACGGCATGAAGCGGTTTCCCACCGAATAGGTCACCGGTTCACCGATCACGGAACTTCCGGCGTCCCGGTCCAGAGCGGCACGGGCACCGACAGAATCCAGTAGCGCTTCCGCAAGGCGATCACGTGTCCTGCGTAATCGGGCTTGCGAATGCGCCCCGCCAGGAATGCCCGCCGCAGCCGTTTGATTTCATATTTATAAAGGTCCCGCACCGTGTCGCGCAGGAACTGCGGTGGAGTGTCGGGCGACGGGCACAGCCCGTGACCGGCGAGCGCGTTCAGAATTTCCGGCGGATACTGGTAAGCCACGTTTGAGACCGTCGACCGCGTCCGGCTCCCGCGGCGCCCGCCTTCAGCGCCCGTGGCTCCGCGCACCATTCGGGGTGTCGCAGGCGTTTGCACGCTGCCGCGAGCGACCGCTCATGCTAGTATGCCGCACGAACGCCCGCCTCGACGGGATCTGAACGCAACGGAGAAGCGAGGAGCCGTATGGTTGACGAACGACAGGATCAGATGCAGGACGATCTGCTCACGCGGTCGGCGGAAACGGTGGGCGATGCGGTCGGCACGACCGTGAACAGCGCGCAGCGCGCGGCAACCGCGATGGGAGACGCGGCGGCGGCCGGCGCGACGCGGATCGCCCCGGCCAGACGCGCGGTGCGGCGGGCGGCCCGGCGCGTCGTCAAGCGCGCGCGCCGAGCCGTCAAGACGGCGGCGCGCAGTGCCCGGAGCGCCGCGAAGCGCAAACCGGCGGCACGCACGCGCAAAGCGGCCGCCCGGACGAAGCCCGCGGCGAGAAAGAAGGGGGCGGCGACGAAGAAGACCGCGGCGCGCGGCCGCAAGACGGCGGCCCGGACGAGCAGCCGCAAGGGAACCGCCCGGAAGCGCCGGTAACACCTCGTGTGGGTCAGGGCGTCATGCCCTGATCCACCATCCCCCATCCATCATCCCCCCTCCATCAGTGGATGGGGGACCCCATGCCGACCGGACCAGACTCGGGAATGGTGTCGGCAAACGACGACGCGGCTTCGTAGATCACGCCGTCCGCGTTGGTTCCGTAGAAGTGCGGGTTGCCGACGGGATCGATCGGATCCGACACCGCGAAATACCCGGGCGCGCCGAGGCCGACCGCCAGACCGTTGCAGCTGGCGGGCGCACCGGCGAGCGCCGTGCCGCTCATGCTGAACGTGAAGGCGCTCTTGATGATCGTCGCCCCGGACGAGAGTTCCGGAGGCAGGAACGCCTGGAACGCGGCCGGCGGCTTCATCCCGAGCGTTGGCAGGTCCGGGGCATAGAAGCCCGAGCCGCACGTCACCGCGTAACTCAGTTGCGCGCTGTTGATGACCCGCAGCGTGCCCACGGCAGACGCGGCCTGCGCCACCCCTTTCGCCCGCAACAGTCCCGGGATGGCCAGCGTCGACAGCAGACCGATCAACGAACAGCAGAACAGCAAGTCGATCAGCGTGAAGCCCTCTTCACGTCTGGACGACCGTCTTGTCGGAGCACCCATCGGCCAGTCACCCGGACAATTCTCGGCAGTTGACATTTTCCGGCACCTCCGAAAAATGTCGCGCGCCGCGACGCGCGTCCGGGAGCCTCCAGTAAGTAGCTGACTACAGCGTGTTTAGCGGGCAGCCCTTCCGGCCGGCCCGCCGGTTGAACCGTTGAGCTGCAAGGGACGGGCCGAGCGGGAGTGTGCCGGACGGTGTGCGAGGACGCACGCGGTCAGCGCTTCAGGCTGTCGTGCACCACCCGGCCGTCGACGATGGTCAGCACGCTTTTCGTCCGGGGCAAGCCGGCCGGCGGGATCGTGAAGATGTCCTGCGACAGGAGCGCCATGTCGGCGAGCAGGCCCGGTACCAGTCGTCCTTTGTCGTGCTCCGCGAATTCGGCGAAGGCGGCGCCGGCCGTGTAAGCGACGAGCGCCTGCTGCACGCTGAGCGCCTGCGACGGGTTCGTCGCGTCGATGGTTGCGAACATGATGTTCAGGAACGGGTTCATCGGGCCGTCCGAGCCCAGCGCGAACGGCAGACCGGCCGCGAGGATCGACCGGACCTGGAACGTGCGGCGGGCGCGGTCCGGCCCGAGACGCGCCTGTATGATCGGCGCGATCATGAAGTGCGACGGGTTCTGCACGATGACGACGCCCATCCGCTTCGCACGATCGAAGTCCTCGGGCCGAAGCATGTCGCCATGTTCGATGCGAGGGCGAAGCGGCTTCCAGCGGGCACCACCGGTCGCCTCGAGCGCATCGAGCACGGCCGCGATGGCGCCGTCGCCGACCGCGTGAAACATCGGCTGCACCCCCGCCGCCCGCGCGCGGCGCAGGAAGCCGGAGATCTCCGTCTCCGGAAAATTGAGCTGGCCGCGCGTCGACGGCGCGTCGGCGTACGGCTCACGGAGGAACATGCCGTGCTCGACCGGGGTGCCGTCGAGGATCCACTTCGTCCCGGAAAGCGTCAGGAGCGGTCCCGTGCGCGCCGTCCGTACCGCGGCGGGACGCCAGCCGCTCATCGCCGTCATGGGAAAATCGATGAGACGCAGGCGGATCGGGAGGTCCGCCTTCGCAAGCAGGCGCGCGGTGGGGGCGGCCGGATACGACGTCATCATGCTCTGGGCCGACGTGATGCCATACGACGCCGCCTCGCTCGCGTACCTCTTGAAGGCCTCCACCTGTTCAGGCTCGCCCGGGAGCATCGCCAGGCGACGTGCCACTTCGAAGTCGGCGTACTCGTGCGCCACACCCGTCAGCGTGCGGCCGTCGGCCTCGCGATCGAACCAGCCGCCCGGCGGATCCGGCTCGTCGACGGCCATCTTCAGCACGCGAAGCGCGGACGTGTTCGCGATCAGGCCATGGCCGGTCCAGCTCTCCAGCAACAGCGGATGGCCGTCCGTGATGCGGTCGAACGTCTCGCGCGTGGCGCGCGGATCGTCGAGCACGGCCGCAGCAATCTCGCCCCTGATCCAGCCGCCGGCGGGCGCCTTTGCGACAGCCGCGTGAATGCGGCCGAGCACCTCGTCCAGCGTCGGGTCGTGCTCGATCGCCGGCGGCCCTCCGAGCTGTGTCGCCGGCGGACCGCCATCGACGTGGACGTGCGCGTCGTCGATGCCCGGAACGAGCAACCGGCCGCCGCCGTCGATCACGCGCGTGGCTGGGCCGCGCGTGCGGCGGATCTCGTCGGTGGTGCCAACGGCGGTAATCCGGGCCCCGCGGATCGCGATCGCCTGCGCCCAGGGGCGTGCCACGTCGCCCGTGAACACGCGCGCGTCGACGATCACGAGGGTCGGGGCCGGCGGGGACCAGAGGCCGAGCCCGATCAGAACCGCCAACGCCACCACGGTGCGCACGCATCCTCCTTCGTCGATACCGGCCGGTCAGTGCGTGACGCCCTGACGCGCTCACAAACGGCTGTTTGGCTTCACGGCGGCGACCTTCACCGCCGCGGGCTCCGGCGTGAAGTCCTCGCCGGGATTGATGAAGCGATCCGATTCGATCCGGTACTGCTTCTCGTAAAGCGTCCGGTAGCGGCCGCCGAGCGCGAGCAGCTCCGCGTGCGTGCCGCGCTCCACGATCTCGCCGTGCTCGAGCACCAGGATCTGATCCGCGCTGCGGATCGTCGACAGCCGGTGCGCGATCACGAACGTCGTCCGTCCCTGGCGGAGCGAGCGCAGGCCGTCCTGGATCAGCGCCTCGCTCTCGCTGTCGAGGCTCGACGTCGCCTCGTCGAGCACGAGCAGCCGGGGGTCGGCGAGAATCGCGCGCGCGATCGACACGCGCTGGCGCTGCCCACCCGACAGCTTGACGCCGCGCTCCCCGACGACCGTATCGTAGCCCTGCTCGAAGCCCTCGATGAACTCGTCGGCGTGCGCAATCCGGCTCACCTGCTTGATCTGCTCCAGGGTCGCGGCGGGCCGGCCGTAGCGGATGTTGTTGGCAATCGTGCCGTCGAACAGGAAATTGTCCTGCAGCACGACCCCGAGCTGCGAGCGGTAGTCGCGCAGCCGGATCGTCGAGAGATCGCGCCCGTCGACCAGAATCCGCCCGCTCAGCGGACGATTGAACGCCATGACCAGGCTGATCAGCGTGCTCTTGCCGGAGCCGCTCGAGCCCACCAGTGCCGTCGTCGTGCCGGCCGGCGCCGTAAAGCTGACGTGCTTCAACACGAGGACGCCCGGGTTGTACTCGAAGCTCACGTCCTCGAACACGATCTCGCCGTGGATGGCGCCGAGCGGCGCGCGGCCGGCATCCTCGTCGTCTTCCGTGGTCGTCTGCATCAGCTCGTGGATGCGATCGAGGCCGGCGAACGCCTCGCTGATCTGCGTGCCGATCGACGCGATCTGCACCACCGGGGCGGCCAGCATGCCGGTGAACAGGATGTAGTTCATGAAGTCGCCAATCGTCATGTGGCCCGCGAGGATCGCGCGCCCGCCGACGATGATGATCACGACCCCGATGATGCCGATGATCGCCGTCGAGAACGCGGTGATGCCCGACACGCCGGTGATCGACCGCGCGACGTTGCGGAACAGCCGGTGCGCGCCCCGGGTGAACACCAGCTCCTCGCGCTTCTCGGCCGTGTACGTCTTGACGATCCGGATGCCCCCGAGGGTCTCGTTGAGGCGGCCGGTCACTTCCGCGTTGATCCGGCCGCGCTCGCGGAACAACGGGCGGAGGCGGTTGAACGCGATCGCCATCACGCCCCCGAAGGTGCCCAGCGCCAGGATGTTCGCGCACGTCAGAAACCAGTTCAGATAGAAGAGGTACACCAGCGCGAGCCCCGCGGTCACGATGCTGCCGGCGAGCTGCACGAGCCCCGTGCCCACCAGATTTCGAATGCCCTCCGCGTCGGTCATGATCCGCGAGATCAGGACGCCTGACTGCGTGGAATCGAAATACCCGACCGGCAGCCGCGCGACGTGCGCCTCGACCCGCCGCCGCATGTCGGTGATCGCGCGTTGCGCCGCTACGCCGAGGACCTGCGAGAGCGAGAACGAGGTGACCGCCTGCACCAGCGTCGCCGCGCCGGCGACGAGCGCGAGCGGCACCAGCAGCTCAGCCTGCCGCTTCCCGATGACGTCGTCGATGAGGTATTTCGACGTGGCGGGCAGGACGAGCCCCGCGATGCGGTTCACGAGCATCAGCGACAGCCCGACCCCGAGCCGCCCGCGCCGCGCCCAGATCAGCGTCTTGGCTTCCTGCCAGGCTGCCGCGGTGTCGACTTTCTTCTTCGCGGGTTTCTCGGGTGTCGGACGCCCGCCGCGCCCCGCGCCTTCGATTCGGCCCGGCCCCGGCACGCCGCCCCGCAATCCGGGTCCTGGCATCATCGATCTATCCCGAGGGGCTTCGCCCCTCGGACTCCCCTACACGCTCTCTCGCTCGCCGGCTTCGCCCGGCTCACGCCGATCGCGTGGCTCCCTTCGCTACGCTCGCTCGCTGCCGTCACTCGGGCCGTCGCCCCTCGGACTCCCCTACACGCTCTCTCGCTCGCCGGCTTCGCCCGGCTCACCCCGATCGCGTGGCTCCCTTCGCTACGCTCGCTCGCTCCCGTCACTCGGGCCGTCGCCCCTCGGACGCCCCTACTCGCGCCCTCGCTCGCCGGCGTCGCCCGGCTCACGCCGATCGCGTGGCTCCCTTCGCTGCGCTCGCTCGCTGCCGTCACTCGGGCCGTCGCCCCTCGGACTCCCCTACACGCTCTCTCGCTCGCCGGCTTCGCCCGGCTCACGCCGATCGCGTGGCTCCCTTCGCTACGCTCGCTCGCTCCCGTCACTCGCGCCGTCGCCCCTCGGACGCCCCTACTCGCGCCCTCGCTCGCCGGCGTCGCCCGGCTCACGCCGATCGCGTGGCTCCCTTCGCTACGCTCGCTCGCTCCCGTCACTCGGGCCGTCGCCCCTCGGACGCTCCGCCTTCGCATCAACGGCGCTTCGGCGGACCCGCCGGAGCCCTGGCGAAGGCGAGACCCTCGATCCCCTCTGACCTGCGACATCTTGTCAGGGTACACCATGGGGTTCGGGGCTGTGTTCGGGGCCCGGCGGGTATACCACAGCGGGCCGGGCGCATCAATACGAGCGGCGAGCAGCGGTGTCGCGACGGCGCCTGGCGGCGCCCCGGAGCCGAACCGCGGCATGCTGCTAGACTGAAACGTTCATGGCACCTTCCAAGGCGCCGGTCATTCCCGCCGAGGAATGGGCTGGCTGGCCCGACGAGCCGCTGCTCGATCTGCGGATGTGCCAGCTCGGCGTCTCGATTGAGGGCAGTCCGCTCGAACCACGCTTGTCGGACCTGCAGCAGGAACTCGACGCGCGCGGGCTGACCTCGTTCAAGCCGCACTTCTGGCTGTCGGACGACTGGTTCACGCCGGACGGCGTGCCGGGCGTCGCGATTCCGTTCTATCTGGCGCACCCGCGGCTCGAGAAACTCGAACAGGCGCAGATGCTCGAAGTCGAAGGGGGCACGCCCGCCTGGTGCCTGCAGATCCTGCGTCACGAGGCGGGGCACGCCATCGACAACGCCTACAAGCTGCGCCAGCGGCACAGGCGCCAGCAGATCTTCGGACCGTCGTACCTGCAGTATCCGGAGTATTACACCCCGAAGCCCTACAGCAAGAGCTTCGTGCTGCATCTCGACAGCTGGTATGCGCAGAGCCATCCCGACGAAGACTTCGCCGAAACCTTCGCCGTCTGGCTCAATCCGCAGTCGGACTGGCGGGCCCGCTATGCGGACTGGCCCGCGTTGAAGAAGCTCGAGTATCTCGACGGGCTGATGGGCGAACTGGCCGGCAAGCCGATGCTCGTCCAGACGCGCCGCCGGGTCGATCCGCTTCCGTCGCTCCGCAAGACGCTGCGCACGCACTACTTCCGCAAGCGCCGGCATTACGGGCTGCTCCACCCGGATTTCTACGACCGCGATCTGCGGCGGCTGTTCTCGGATCGGCCGGAATACGCCGGCAACATGAAAGCAGCGCGCTTCATCGCCCGCGTCCGGAAGGACGTCCGCCGCATGGTGGCGAGCTGGACGGGCGAATACCAGTACACGATCGACCAGGTGATCGAATCGATGGCTCGGCGCGCCAACGAACTGAATCTCCGGACTACCGCCCCCGAAGAACGCGCCAAGCTCGACTTCCTCGTCCTGCTCACCGTCCAGACGATGAACTACCTGCACAGCGGACGCCACCGGGTGGCACTGTGACAGGTGTACAATGACCCGACTCCCCTGGGCCGATCTCCTATGCCAGCAGCGTTGGAACTCTTCCTGCGCGGGTCGGATCGATCGTTTACGCTGACGCCAGGACAGATCATGACGGTGGGCCGCACGCCGCAGTGCGAGATCGCACTCGAGGATCCGTCCGTCTCGCGCCGGCACTGCACGCTGGAGCTGACCGACGACGTCGTGCACGTGCAGGATCTCGATTCGGCGAACGGCACGTTCATCAACGAGCAGCCGATCCGCGACGCAGCGGCGCGGGCCGGAGACGTGCTGCGGCTCGGCGCGAGCGTCATCGACGTGCGCGACCCGGCGGCGGCGCCGGCCGGCGACGCCGGCGTGCGGCTGCACGATGCGGGCACGATCGAATCGGTCATCCAGCGGCGGATCGAGCCGTCCGAAGTGGCGTGGCTGACCTCGGCCGGCGCGGGCGCCGCGGAGCTGGCCCTGCTCGAACGCGCGCAGCGGCACCTCAAGACGCTGCACCGCGTCAGCGAAGTGCTCGCCGAGGCGCGCAACCTCGAGGGGCTGGCCGCCGCGATCCTCCGCGCCATGCTCGAAGTACTGCCCGCCGATCGCACGGCGCTCGTGCTGCGCCGCCGCGACCCGCAGACGCGCGAGCCGGAATTGCTGGCGGCGCGGTCGCGCGCGGCCGCGGTGGAGCGCTTCACCGTCAGCCGGACGCTCGTCTCCGACGTGATCGCCAAAGGGGTTTCGGTCTTCGCGCACGACGCGAGCCACGATGCGCGCTTCGCCGAGGGCCAGAGCATCATCGGCCAGCACGTGCGATCGGTGATGTGCGTACCGCTGCGCACAGCCGACGAAGTGCTCGGCGCGTTGTACGTGGACAGCCTCAGCGGCGCGGGACGCTTCACCGAGGCGGATCTCGAGCTGCTCGCGGCGATCGGGAATCAGGCCGGCATCGCGATGCACCGCATGCGGCTGATGGGGGAGCTCGAAACGCTGCTCCTCGACACCATCCGCGCCATCACGGCGACGATCGACGCGCGCGACGGCTACACGCACCGCCATTCAGAACGCGTGGCCTCGCTGTCCCGCAAGGTGGCGACCGAGCTGGGATGGGCGCCCGCCGACATACAGACGGCGCAGCTCTCGGCGCTGCTGCACGACGTCGGCAAGATCGCCGTGCCGGACGCGATTCTCAACAAGCCCGGAAAGCTGACGCCCGAGGAATTCGCCGAGATGCAGAAACATCCCGTCCACGGCGCGCAGATCCTCTCCAACATCCAGAGCCCGACGATCAAGGCCGTGCTGCCCGGCGTGGCGTATCACCACGAGCGGTGGGACGGCACCGGCTATCCAGAAGGGCTGGCGGGAGAGGCGATCCCCATCCTGGGACGGCTGCTCGGCGTGGCGGACGTCTTCGACGCGCTCACCTCGACACGCTCGTATCGCGGCGCCATGCTGCCCGCCGACGCCATCGGGATCATCGTCGAGGCGTCCGGACGGCACTTTGACCCGGCGATCGCGGCGGCGGCCGCACGCCTGTTCGATCGCGGCGAGCTGCAGGCGGATCCGCTGCCGCCCGGCGCCGCGCTGCTGTGAATGGCCTGGCTCCCGTGGCGGCGCGCGCCGCCGGCCGTCGTCTGTTACCTGCGCGAAAACGGTCCGATCGCCTATGAACTGACGCTGTTCGGTGCCGCCTCGCGCCCTGTCGTGGACGCGATGCTCGGGACCGATCTGGCGTGGTACTGGAAAGCACTGGCGCGCGACTGGACGCGGCTGACCGCCTGGTCGCTCGCCGCGCTGCTGGCCGACCTGGCGGAGGACGCGACCTCGTCCCTCGTGCTCGTCGGCCTGAGCGGCCCGGATGCCCCCGCCGCGCCGGATGAGCGCCACATCCGCCGCTGGATGCGCGCCTTCGCCGGGGATGCCTCCGGGCCCGCGCAGATCGTCGTGACGCGCCGCGCGGCCGGAACCGATCTCGTGTTCGTCGCGCAGCACCCGCCCGAAGCCATCCAGAATCTGCTGCCCGCCTGGGGCATCGATCGCGAGCGCGCGACGCGCCGCAGTTATGCGCGCCTCGGCGAAGCGTCGCTCGAGACTAGGCTTTAGGCTTTGGGCTTTGGGCTTTGGGAAGAGGCGCGATCGCGGCGCCGTAGATCGCACGGGTGCGTCGTCCCTGCAGGAAGGCGGCGATCGATAGATGGTCCGGACCCCACGTCGGGTCCAGCGCAATCGACTGGGTGGCGACCCCGGACTTGACGGCATTCTGCATCCACAGGTGACGTACGAGCGCCTCATGATGCAGCGTCCGTCCGCCGTTCTCGCCGCGGGTGACGGTCGACACGAGGCCGCCCTGGATCACGGCGAACACGATTTGCGGCTTGTCCTGGCTGGCCTCCGGCGGCACGGCCGAGAATGTCGCCAGGGCCGTCACCTCACCCCCTTGCCGCATCACGCGCAGCTCGATCGCCGCGTGCGGACGCCGGGCGGCCTCCGCGATCGCGCGCCGCGCCTGGTCCGCGTCGCTGCCGACGAACGCCGTGCGGCCGTCCACGATCATCTGCGGCGTGTAGATGTCGGCCACGTTCAGCACGCGCCCGTAGACCTGCTGGCGCCGGGTGGCGTCGGCCGACGAGTACGGATCCTTCCAACCCTGCCGATCCCAGTAGTCCACGTGCAGCGCCAGCGGCACGACCTCGGCGCCGGCGATTGGCTGTCCCTTCGCCAGCTCGCCGAGCAGGTCGTCCGCCGGCGGGCAGCTCGAGCACCCTTCCGAGGTGAACAACTCGACGACGACCGGCATCCGGGCCAGCGGTGCGGGTCCCTGGCGGACGGCCGCCACTCCGCCGAGCACCACGAGCGCGAGCGCCGCAGCTCTCATCATGACGTCCGCCTGACCGCCTCTCATGGCTTCACGATTTCCAGACGCAGCTCGGCAAAGCCGCTCAACTCGAAGTACTCGACGCGGAGCCGATGCGCGCCGCCGGTCAACGGCACGACGTCGAGCGCCGATTCGTGCGGCGACCAGTGATCGATCGCCAGCGCGCCATCGACCCACACGCGGACGCCGTCGTCGGAAATCGTGCGAAGCCGATACGAGCCAGGCGGCAGCGTGACCGCACCAGAGGCGACCATCGCGACGTCGTCTTTCGGCAAGCCCGGCGCGATCTCGCCGCCGGAGAGGACGTCGAGGCGGTCCCGCGACTCCGTGCGAAGCGGCGCCGCGTCGAGCACCTTCGCGAAAGCGGCGGCATCCTTGTCGGGTGCTGCCGCGGCGGAGAAGCCGAAGAACCGGACGCGCCAGTCGATCGGCACGACGAAGCGCGAGTACCCGAACGGATACGGGGCGCCAGCAGCGACCGTGCGGCCGCGCGGGGACGTCACGGCGGCGCCGCGATAGATCAACCGGACGTCGTAGTCGACGATCTTTGTCGTGCCGCTTGGCGCGACGGTGATGGCTCCCGGCACGGTGCCGCTCGAGGGCTCAACGGCGGCGCCCCTCGCCGACGCCAGCGTCCACCGCCCTGGTGGACCGAGCACCTGCAGCCGAAGCGGCTGCGCGTCCGGACGGCCGGCCGGCCACAGCTTCGGCGACTTCCAGTCGTACGGTCCCCACTCGTCGACGATGATCGACCGGCGGTTCCGGAGTGGACTGTCGTCGGGGAGCATGGGGTCGATCGCGCCAGGAAGCGGCTGCGGCAGCGTGGCGTCGGCGGCCCGCCGGGGACGCAGCGGAACGGAGACGTCAGCCCCGAGGCCGAAGTCCCGCGTGTCTCCCGTCAGCGTCGCCATCGTGGCGACGTCGCGATACTCGTTGCCGGCCATGCGGACGCTGCGCGTACCGTGTATGTCGACGGCCGTCTTGTTCCCGACGAACTGGTTCCCTGAAATCTCGTAGTCGCGGCTGCGCGTATCGTGGTGCTTCGGGTACGCCCACCCAGGGTCCTGCGCATTCGCCCACAGGTGGATCGCGGTCTCGTCGTGGTCGAAGCGATTCCCCGTGATGCGGTTGTCCTGGCCGTGCTCGATCGCGATGGCCTCCACGTTGCGGGCGAAGCGGTTGTTCGCAATCGAGGAATCGAAGCTGTAGCCGCCCCACATGCCGTGCCAGCACTCGTCGACGCGGTTGCCGTCGAACGTGTTGCGGCTGAACGTGGCCTCGATCCCATTGGCGGGCGCGTAGCTGAAATCGTTCGCGTACACGACGTTGTCGTTCGCGCCCCCTTCGCCCGAGTCCAGGGTCGACTGGCCCGCCCACAGGAAGAGTCCGTCGCCGCCGTGCGTGACCGAGTTGAAGGCGATCGCGTTGTGGCTGCTCTGCTCGTACACGAGAATGCCGGCCGAGTCCTGTCCGCGGTTGTAGAACCCGTCGCTGTACCCGCGCACGCACCAGTCGACGCGGTTGTGCATGATCGTATTGCGGCTCGAGCGATACAGGCCGATGCCCACGCCCGACAGGAACGAAAACGTGTTGTCCCAGATCTTCGCGCCGTTGGAGCGGGCGAGCATCAGGCCGTTCTGCCCCTGCACGATGCGCGTGTGATCGATTTGGGCGGCGTCGGTGCCGGCGAGGTACACGCCGGCGCCCCCGGCCAGCCATTCGTCGTGTTCGTTGTCGTGATACGACAGCCAGTCGAGCAGGCTCTCGTGCGTGATCACACTGTAGAGCCTCGCCTTCCAGCCGTAGCTGAAGTCCCCTCCCGTGACGTGGAGCCGCGACGTCCCGCGGGCGAGCAGGCCGACCTTGAATCCGCGGACGTGCAGGTTGCGAATGGTCACGTCGTCGCCGCCATCGACCAGAACGCCCAGCCCCGTCAACCGGTCGGGGTCTGCACGGTCCGGATACGCCCCCGCCAGCGTGACGCCGCTGAAATCGAGCGTGAGGTGAGAACCGCGAATCGTGATCGCGGGTGCGTCGAGGGAACCGGAGGCGAAGCGGTAGACGCCAGGCTGCCACACGCCGCTTTGGGTGATCACCTGGCCGCGAACGAGGGGCGGCCGCTGAGTGCCTGCGACATCCGCTCGCGCCCCCGCCGTCATGGTCGCGGCGGCCAGGCTCGCGGCGAACGCCAGGTGACGCACGCGCATCCAACGCGCCTAGACGCCGAACGTCTCGGCGTTCCAGGCGAGCCCCAGCTCGCTCGGAGGCGCCATGTAGCCGACGAGGGCGGAGGCGGCCACGACCGCGGGGCTGGCGAGGTAGCCTTCGCCGCCGAGGCCCATGCGGTTCTGCCAGTTGCGATTGAACGAAGTGATCGCGCGCTGTCCCTTGCTGAGGGCGTCCTGCCCCTGCCCGAAGCACGGACCGCACCACGACTGCCGGATCACGCCGCCCGAGGATCGGAAGACGCTGGCGATGGACTCGCCGCCGAGCCGCGGGTCCGGCCGTTCGATCTGAATCGCGACGCCGCCGGAGCCCGGAAAAATCTTGAAATCCGTGTCGGTCTTCGCGATGCCGCGCTCGCGCGCGGCGCGCAGCACCAGCGCCGCCTGCAGCAGATCGTCGTAGCTGCCGTTGGTGCACGAGCCGATCATCGCCTTGTCGAACGTGATGCGTTCGCGCGCCACCTCTTCCGCCGGAAACGCGTTGCCCGGGCTGAACGGCTTGGCGATCATCGGCCGCACCTCCGAGAGATCGAGCGCCTCGTCGATCGCATACACCGCATCGCCTCCCGGGCGCACGGACGGATACGGCAAATCCCGAATGCCCTTCTTCCGATACCACTCGGCGGTGACCTCGTCGGCCGCGAAGATCCCGTTGAGCGCCTCGGCCTCCGCCATCATGTTGGCGATCGTGTTGCGGTAGGCGATCGGCAACTGACGATTGGCGTCGACCAGTTCGACCGACATGCCCTGCGACTGCCTGGCGCCCCAGCGGCGCAGCAGCTCGAGCACGATGTCCTTGCCGCCCACCCATGGCTGCAGCCGCCCGGTAAAGACCACCCGCCGCGCCTTCGGCAGCGTGAAATAAATGTAGCCGGTGGACCAGCCGAACCCGAGCGTGGTCGATCCCACGCCGATGCCGACCGCCCCGTAGGCCCCGTAGGCGCGGCTGTGCGAGTCGGCCCCCGGGATGAACTGTCCGGGCGCGACGAGCCCCTGCTCGGGGAAGTAGAAATGAAAAATGCCGTCCCCCGGCGTGGCGTAATACGGCTTCTCGAGGCCCTGGGCGCGTGCGAAGGCGCGGCCGATGCTCGTCTGCTTGTCGTCGGCGTCGACGCCGGTGAACACGAAATGGTCGTTGGCGATCGCCGCCTGACGCGGATAAATCGTGCGGCCGCCGGTAATCTGGTTGAAGGTATGGATGGCAAACGGGGCGGTGCCGTCGGAGGCTGGCAGCAGGTCCGCGTACACACGCAGCGTCGCGCCGGGCGCGAGATCCGCCGGCTTCAGGTCGTGGTCGACGCGATGCGCCCAGATGATCTGCTCGGTCGTCGTCATCCGGCGCGCCGCCGCTTCGTCCGCCCACTCGAGGCGCGGAGACGTCGCGGTCGCCCGCCGGAACTCGCGGCGGCCGACCGCGAAGATGCCCCCGCTGCGGCGAATTTCTTCTTCCTTCGGCGAGAGCGGCACGGGCTCGTACGTCTTCGCCTGCGTCTCGTTCGTCAGACGACGCGTGACCGGGTCGAACGAGAACGCGTCGCCGTCGCGCGCGTCGGCGACCGCCTCGGGACTCTGGACGACGTGCAGGCCGAGATTGAAGGCGTTGCGGCGAAAGATGTCCCCCATGTTCTGGCCGCAGACGACCACCAGCTCGCGACCGGCCTCTTCGGCGATCCCCTTCAGCCCGGCCGGGCTCATCTCGCGCGACGAGCCGATCGCGAAGCGATCGCCGGCGATGACGAACGTCTCGCCGCGGTGCACGCGCGCCCGGAAATCGGGCATCAGATACCGGAACGAGCCCACCTTCCATCGCTCGTCGAGCGTCTCGAGGCTCTCCGAGACGCAGTCGCTCGCGGGCGTAATCTGATCGGTGTCGATCGCGTCGCGCTTCTTTGGCGTGGGGCTCTTCGGATCCCAGAAGATGAGCGCCGTGCCGCGAATGAGGGCGGGGCCGCCGGAGTGCGCCTGCTCCCCGGAACGGTCCGGAATGTCGTCGAGGCCGACGCCCGGATGGAAACGAGCCGGCTGGATCGTCTGCATGGTCCCGGTCCATGCTATCAACGGTACGACTTACGATCCAGTTCGTGAGCCGCACGGGCGCTCGTCGGCCGCCGCGCGCGTCCACCCGGCGCAGGCGAGGACCGGCAGCGCCGGATACCGCGGAAAGCGCGCGTCCGTGCGCGATCGCTCGCAGAACCGAAACATCGAGCCCCGATCGCTCTCCACGATGCGCGTGAACGCGCAGGTGGCGCAGAGCCCGGGCGGCGGTTCGCCGGGCGGCGGTTGTGGAGCGCGCGGCGGATCGTTCATGATGGGGACGTCATGTTCACATCGGAAGCGGTGACGCGCGGCGTCCGCGTGCACGTCGAGTCGGAGTACGCACCCGAGCGCTCGCAGCCATCGCAGAACCAGTGGTTCTTCCTGTACACGATTACGATCTCCAACGAAGGGTCCGAAACGGTCCAGCTCCTGACCCGGCACTGGATCATCACCGACGGCACCGGACACGTGGAAGAAGTGCGCGGCCCCGGCGTCATCGGCAAGCAGCCGATCCTCGCCCCCGGGGAATCGTTCACGTATACGTCCGGCTGTCCGCTCGAAACGCCGTTCGGCGTCATGGAAGGCACGTATCAGATGGTGACCGATGCCGGGAGCCCCTTCGACGCTCGGATCGCCCCCTTCACCCTCAGCGAGCCTTACACCGTCCACTGAGAAGACCCACCGGCCAATCCTTCATGGGCTGACCGTCAGGCCGAACCGCGCGTCGACCCTGAGCGCCTGCTGCAGGCGCTCCAGATAGTCGTGGCGTGGGATCTCGACGGCCCCGAACTGCGCCAGGTGGGGCGTGACCCACTGCGTGTCGAGGAGGCGATAGCCGCCAGCGCGCAGGCGTTCGACGAGCAAGGCCAGCGCCACCTTCGAGGCGTCGGTCTCGTGATGGAACATCGACTCCCCGAAGAACGCGCCGCGCAGCGACACGCCATACAGACCGCCGGCCAGGCGCCCCTCGCGCCACGTTTCCACCGAGTGCGCGAGGCCGCGCCCGTGGAGCGCCTCATAGCTGGCGATGATCTCGTCGTCGATCCAGCTGCCGTCTTCGTCGTCGCGGCCGGCGCACGCGCGGATGACGGCGCCGAACGCCCGGTCGATGGTGACCTCGAAACGCCTCTTTCGCACGAGGCGCGCCAGCCGCGACGGGACGTGAAACGTCTCGAGCGGCACGATGCCGCGCGGATCCGGCGAGAACCATTCGATGATGCCGGGCGCCACCGCCATGGGAAACCACCCTCTGGCGTACGCCGACACCAGCACGTCGACGGCGATCACTGTCCTGATGCTATCCCGGGTTCGGGGTTCCGGGGGCCGAGTTCGGGGTCTGGTTCCGGGTTCCTGGTTCCGAGCTGGTTCCGGGTTCGGCGCGTCGACTCGAACCAACCCCGAACCCTGAACCCCCGAACCCACCTCGGAACCCGGAACCGGTCTTCACCCGGCATAACGCCGGCGAATCGTCGGAATCAGATATTCGGTGAAGGCCCGGCCGAAGTCGTACTGCGGAACGAATCCCCAGTCGGTGCGGGCCGCCCGATCGTCCACGTCGGCGGGCCACGTGTCGACGATGCCCTGACGCTTCGGATCCGGATGCCAGGTGATCTGCGCTCCCGGGAACGCCTGCACGACGACGTCCCGAATCTCGTCGGCCGACGGATTGAACGCGGCCACGTTGTAGCCCGTGTGCCGCAGCGAGGCCCGCGGCGCGGCCGCCAGTTGCAGCAGCGCCTCGACGGCGTCGGGCATCGCCATGAACGGAATGCGCGTGTCGGGCCGCACGAAGCAGGCGTACGGCTCGCCGCGCGCGGCGGCGTGAATCATCTCGGGCGCGAAGTCGGACGTACCCCCCGAGGGCACCGTCACGGCCGAAATCAACCCCGGAAACCGGACGCACCGGAAATCCACCCGTCCGGCCGCCGGCTGCGCCGCGAGCTGCTTGTAATACCGCGCGTAGTACCGGCCCAGCTCTTCGCAATACAGCTTGTTGCACCCGTACATCGTCGTCGGATGCAGCCACTGGTCCTCCGACACCTTCGGCGCCCCGTCTTTCGTCGCGCGATCCGGCAGACCGTACACGGCGATCGACGACGGATACACGAACACCACCGGCCGTCCGTGCGACTCCCCTTCGCGCTGCGCGAATTCGAGCAGGTTCAGCGTGCCCTCGACGTTGACCTGATGGGCCGCCACGGGCGTGAACTCGGCCCGCGTCGAGAGGAGGGCGGCGAGGTGGAACACGAGATCGATTTCGTACTCGGCGATCAGCCGCTGGAGCAGATCCTTGTCGAGGATCGAGCCGGTGATCTCCCGATCCACCTTCGGCGCGATCGTCGCGTCGAGCGGGCTCACGTCGAGCGTGACGATGGCGCGGTCGCGACGGCCGGCGAGCTGCGCGATGAGGCCGTGGCCGATTTCGCCGCCCGCGCCGGTGATCAGCACGACCGGCTTGCGAATGCCGGGATGCGTCACAGGAACACCGTCACGATGGAGGCGGCGATGGACAGCACCGTCAGGACGAGGCAGATCGCGGCGCCGATGAAATGGTCCGTCCGCTCGCGCCGGAGCGGGTCGAGCCAGAGGCTCGCCAGATAGCCGCCCGCGAAGCCGCCGGCGTGCGCCGCGTTGTCGATCCCCGGCATCACCAGGCCGAACACGAACAGCACGACCGCGTACATCAGCGCTTCCGACCGGATCGCGCTGCTGCCGCCCCGTTTCCCGTAGTGCACGAGCGCCCCGAGCAGGCCGAAGATCGGAGCCGACGCCCCGATCGTGAGTCCCGCACCCGAAAGAAACGGAATCGGCGCGTACGCGCCCATGAACGAGCTCAGCAGGAACCCGGCCGCGCAGGCGATCGTGTAGATGATCACCATCCGGGCGCCGCCGTAGATGTCGGCCACGGCAGGCCCCAGCTGCCGCACCCACAGCATGTTGAAGAGAATGTGCAGAATCCCGGCGTGCAGCCAGCCGGCGCTCAGGATCGTCCACCAGCGTCCATACACGAACACCGGATAGGAGCCGCTCGCCCCAAAAAGGAACAGGGTCCGGGTGCCCGGCCCGAGCATCGAAAAAATCGACCCCGAGAAGATGTTCTCGCCCAGCGCGACGGCGACGAGCAGCGTGGCCGCGTACAGGACGGAGCAGCCGTAGATGACGACGGTGACGAACGACACGTCGTGCCCGAAGCGCCGCACCAGCGGCGCGAATCCCCAGAGTCCCGGGTTGCGCCGCCCGCAGATGTAGCACTTGTCGTCGTTCACCCCGACCAGGGATCCGCACGACGAGCACACCACGGAACCCGTCTTCTGCCGTTTGAACACCAGTGACAGCATATCTTAGGCTTTAGGCTTTGGGCTTTGGGCTTTAGGAAGAATGCCCCGCCCAATTCCCCTAAAGCCCAAAGCCTGACGCCTAAAGCCCAACGCCTGCCGTATAGTGCAGGCGTGGTGGTTCTCGTCACGGGCGGTACGGGATACCTCGGGCGCGCGATCGTGGCGGCGCTGTGGCGCCGGGGACACGAGCCGGTCGTGTTCGCGCGGCACGCATCCGGAAGCGGCGTGGACGCGCGCACGATTGATGGCGACGTGCGCGACACGCCGGCGGTCGTCCGGGCCGCCGAGGGTGTCGCCGCGATCTGCCACGCCGCCGCGCTCGTGTCCGTCTGGCGCCGCGACGCGTCGGCGTTCGATGCGGTCAACGTGGGCGGCTTGCAATCGGTGATGGCCGCGGCGCGGGCCCTGCACGTCCCGCGCGTCGTGTACACGTCGTCGTTTCTCGCGCTGCCGCCGGCCGACAGCCCGCAGACGCTCACGGCCAACCCCTATCAGCGCACGAAGGTGCTGGCCCGCGACGTCGCCCGGCGGGCGGCCGCCGACGGCCTGCCGATCGTCACGCTCTATCCGGGCGTGATTTACGGGCCGGGGCTCGACACGGAGGGCAATCTCGTCGGCCGCTTCCTGCGCGATCATCTCGCCGGCCGGCTCCCCGGGGTGATCGGAGCGGACCACCGCTGGTCGTATGCTTACATCGACGACGTGGCGGAGGCGCACGTGCGCGCGCTCACGCTCCCGCAGGGGGCGGCCGAGTACGTGATCGGCGGCGTCAACGCGCCTCAGATCGCCCTGTTCGCCTTCCTCGAGCGCACGCGGGGTACGCCGCTGCCGCGGCGGATTCCGTATGCCGTCGCGAGCCTCGCCGCTCTCGCCGACGAAGCGCGCGCCACGCTGTTCGGCACCCCTCCGCGCATCACCCGCGGCATCGTCGAGATTTTCCGTCACGACTGGACGCTCGACAGCACCGCCGCCGTCGCGCAGCTCGATTACGCGATCACGCCGCTCGAGGAAGGCCTGACGCGGACGCTCGCGGCGCTGAGTTAGCGGTGGAGTCCTTCTTGCACACCTTCCGGCCGACCCGTGCCCGATTCCAATTCCTATTCGTCGATCATCTGTCCGTCTTGCGGAATGCCAACCGATGTTCCGCACGAAACGCAAGAAGCCTGTATCCGGGCGTTGCACGCCGAGATTCTGCACGTGCGGACGCTGCTTCGCCGCGTGCATCCGCTCGCCGACCGACCCGACGACGAGCGCCGGACCGCCTGAGCGGCTCGACGCCCGGGACGCACTTTTTTCCCGGCTGTCGGGGTGCGATACACCCGAGGTCGGCACCACCCACCTGGCCGGCTAACCGCCGGCCGCAACACTCGTCTAATCATTCGGATGCAGACGGACGCCGCGGTCGTCGCGCTGGCGCGCGACGGAGATAGCGAGGCGTTCCGGGCGCTCGTCGAGCGTCACGGACGCGCTGTCTACGGGCTCGCACGGCGGATGACGGGCAGCCCGGAAGATGCCGAAGACGTCGTCCAGGAAACCTTCCTGCGCGCGTATCGACAGTTGGGGCGGTTCGAATCCCGCGCGAACTTCGGCACGTGGCTGCATCGCATCGCGGTGAACTGTTCGATCGACCTCATTCGCCGCCGGCAGCATCACCCCGCCGGACACGAGGCGGCCGATTTGGAACGGCTCGAGGCCGGGGTCGACGAGCGGCTCGACTGCTCGCCGGAGCGGCTGATGTTGAGCAGCGAAGTTCAGGATCGCGTGAACGCCGGCCTCCAGGTGTTGAGCCGGATGGAGCGGGCGGCGTTCGTCCTGCGGCACTTCGAGGGGATGTCGATCGACGAGATCGGCGGCGCCCTCGGGCTGAAGGCCAATGCCGTCAAGCACAGCATCTTTCGCGCGGTGCGGAAGATGCGGATCGCGCTCGAACCCTTCGTCGAGAACTGAGGCCCCATGCATCTGACCGACGACGACCTCGTGCTGCACTACTACGGCGAGATGAGCGTCGGCGAGGAAGCGCGCGCGAGCGAACATCTCGCCGGCTGCCGCACCTGCCAGGCGGGGTACGGGCGCCTGCAACGCGTGCTCGCGGCAGTCGATACGGCGCGCCCCGAGGAGCCGGCCGAGGGCTTCGAACACGCGATGTGGACGAGGGTCGCATCGGCGCTGCCAGGCGACCGCGCCCCCTGGCGACGCCTCGCCGTCTCCCCCGGCTGGCTTGCGTGGGCCGCCAGTATCGCCGTGCTGGTCGGGATGGCCTTCATGGCCGGCCGCGAGATGCGTCGCCCACCCGCGGCGGCGACCGCCGGCGCCGTCCCGGTCCGCGAACGGCTGCTGCTCGTCGACCTCGGGGATCACCTCGATCGATCGCAAATGATGCTGGTGGAACTCGTGAGCACCGGCGAGAGCGGCCAGGGGCCTGTGGACATCGCGCCGGAGCGGGCGCGAGCCCAGCAGCTTCTCGCCGCCAATCGCCTCTATCGTCGAACGGCGGCCAGCGCGGGGGACACGGCCACGGCGGCGCTGCTCGACGATCTCGAGCGGGTGCTCGTCGACATCACGGCCGGACCGTCGACGCTCTCGCCCGAGGATCTCGAGGCCGTCAGGCAGCGGATCCAGTCGGACAGTCTCCTGTTCAAAGTGCGCGTCGTCTCATCGACCATTCATCAACGGGAACGCGGCGCGATTCAGCACCGCGCCGGAATCTGAGGAACCTCGACATGAATCGACTGATCGTCCTGACGTTTGCAGGCCTCCTTGCGGCCGCGGCACCCGCCGCCGGGCAGGCGCCGTCACCCGCCGCGCCCGACACGCTCGCCCCGATGCCGTGGGGCGGTCTCGACCCCGCGCTGGCGGAGATGCAGAAGGCGCAAGCGGCCGCCGACGCCGCGCTCGCGAACGTGCCCTGGCAGGAGGCGGGCCGCGCCGCCCTCCGCGCCGATCAGGCGGTCGCGCGCGCGCGGGCAGACGAAGCGCGCAGCCGCGACCGCGACCGCGACGCAGCCGGCCGCGATCGCGAGAACGCCTTGTACAGCCGCGGCCAGAGTCTGCTCGACCAGGGCAAGTGGGACGCCGCGCTCGAAGCGTTCCAGTCGGTGGCGACGCTGAAGGGACCACGGGCCGATGCCGCCATGTATTGGACGGCGTACGCGCAGAACCGCCTCGGCCAACGGGCGGACGCCCTGACGACCATCGCTGAACTGCGCAAGGCGTTTCCGGACAGCCGGTATCAGCAGCAGGCCAAGGCGCTCGAAGTCGAAGTCCGGCAGAACACGGGCCGCCCCGTGAGCCCTGCCAGCGAGAACGACGAGGACCTGAAGCTGATGGCGATCCAGGCGCTGCAGAACAGCGATCCCGGGCAAGCCATTCCGATGCTCCAGAAGATCCTCGAGGGCTCCAGCTCGCCGAAGCTGAAGGCGCGCGCGCTGTTCGTGCTGGCGCAGAGCGACTCGCCGCAGGCGCGCACCGTCCTGGTCGGCATCGCCAGGGGCAGCTCGACGCCCGACCTCCAGAACAAGGCCATCCAGTATCTTGGCGTGAGCGGCAGCCCCGAGAGCCGCAAGGTGCTGAGCGACGTCTACGCCGGCACGACCGACGTCGACGTCAAGCGCCGCATCCTGCGCGCGTTCATGGTCGCGGGCGAAAAGGATCGGCTGCTGTCGGCCGCCCAGACGGAGACCAACCCGGATCTGCGTGCCGAGGCGGTACGGCAGCTCGGCGTCATGGGGGCGCACGACGAACTCTGGACGATGTATCAGAAGGAGACGTCGACCGAGGTCAAGAAGCAGATCCTTCAGGCGATGTTCGTCGGCGGCGACGCGACCCGCCTGATCGCGCTCGCCAGGTCGGAGAAGAACCCCGACCTGAAGCGACTGGCCGTGCGCAATCTCGGGCTGCTCGACGGTGCGCGCACCGGCGATGCGCTGACGGAGCTCTATGCGTCGGACCCGACGCCCGACATCCGGCACGCCGTCGTCCAGGCGCTCTTCATCCAGGGCAACGCCACCTCGCTCGTCGCCCTCGCGCGCAAGGAGCAGGATCCGGAGATGAAGAAGGACATCGTGCGCCAGCTTTCCTTGATGCACTCGAAGGTGGCCACCGATTATCTGCTCGAGCTGTTGAGCAAGTAGGCGAATCGTGACGAGCCGACTGACGTCTTCGATTGTCTGCGCGCTGCAGGTGCCAGGGGCCGCGGCCGCGCAGGCGCCCCGTGTGGTCAACGGCCAGGTCGCCGCTCGAGCGGCGGGATCGAGCCTCGAACAGACCTTCCACGCGATCGTCTCGACGCAGACGGATCCCGCGTGGATTGGCTACGAGGTACCGGTCGTCGACGGGAACCGGCGCGTGTGCTGCGGCAGCGGCGACGGCGTGTGGATTTCCGACGACGGCTGCGGAGAGTCGGGCATCGGCCGTGTCCGGCTTCGCGACGGCGATTCGAACCGGACGGCGGCGCCCGCCACCCGCGTCGGTGGGGAGGCCGTTCCGGTCCGTCTCGAGGGATCAGATCAGCTGCTCGTGCTCTTCCGCGTCGAGCATCGCGAGGTCGAGCGCATCCGGGTGCTCTCCGGAGACTGCACGCTCGACGCGGGGGGCCGGACGATTTACTGGCTCGAAGGAGTGCCGCCCGCGCAGAGTGTTGCCTGGCTGGACACGTTCGTGGATCGGAACGCCACCAACCGCAGCCGACTCACCAGTTCGGCGGTCGACGCGATCGCGCTGCACCGCGACGACTCGGCCGAACGCGCGCTGGAGCAGATGATTCAGCCGGCCTCCCCGGCGTTTCTCGCCAGGAAGGCGGCCTTCTGGCTGGCGACGACACGCGGTCATGCGGGGTTCGTGACCGTCGAGCGACTCGCCCGCACCAGCGCGAACGACGACGTTCGCAAAGGGGCCATCTTTGCGCTGTCGCAGAGCCCTGATGCGGGCGCCACGCCGGCGCTCCTCGATCTGGGGCGCAGCGATGCCAGCCCGAAGGTGCGTGGAGAGGCGATCTTCTGGCTGGCGCAGAAGGCCGGCCGGAAGGTGGCCGCGGCGATTACGGAGCGGATTGAACAGGATCCCGACACGGCCGTGAAAAAGCGGGCCGTCTTCGCCCTGAGTCAGTTGCCTCCGGACGAAGGCGTCCCGCTGCTCATTCAGGTGGCGCGCACGAACCGCAATCCGGAGGTGCGCCGGCAAGCCATGTTCTGGCTCGGCCAGAGCCGCGATCCGCGCGCGCTCACCTTCTTCGCCGAGATCCTGAAGTAGGCCGGGTCTTTGGACCCGGCAGCGCCGGCTTTCACGCCTCCTGCAACGCGTCGACGTTGACGGCGGTCTCGGCGAGGCGCGTCAGCTTCTTGTCGGTTTCCCCTTCCTCGTCCAGCGTTTGCTGGAGCAGCTTGGCGACCTTCGTGTACCCGAGCATGCGGGCGTGCGCGCGCGCCGTCCCGTAGCCGGCGATCTCGTAGTGTTCCACCTTCTGGGCAGCGCCGATCAGGCCGGCATCGAGCAGGTCGTCGTCGAGCTCGTCCATGATCTCCTTGCCTTCCTGGAGCAACCCTTCCATGCCCTTGCACTTCTTGCCCTTCAGGGTGATGTCGAGTTCATCGGCCATCTGCTCGAGCCGTTCGATGTGTCCGCGCGTTTGCGCGAGATGCTGCTCGAACGCGCGGCGCAGATCGTCGTGCGTGGCGGCCTTGGCCATCTTCGGCAGCGCCTTCGTAATCTGATTTTCGGCGCTGTACAGATCTTTCAGTTCGTCGACGAGCAGCATTTCGACAGGATTCTTGTCCTGGGCCATACGACCTCCGGGTGTGCGTCTCGAGTGGTGAGGTGAATGGGTTGACCGCTGCATGCGGCCGCTACACGGACAACCCGGTGACGTCCATCGGCGGGACGACTGCAACGCGCGCGCCACCGCGCGTCAGTTGATCAGTGGACGCCGTGGCTCGTCGTCAGGGTCGCGGGGTCGGCGCCGAGCCGTCGAATCGCCGTCTCCCACATCGTGGAGGGGGCGACCTCGAAGATCAGTCCCAGGTCGATGTCGCTCATCAACCATGCGGACGCGGCCAACTCCTCATCGAGCTGTCCCGGGCCCCAGGCCGCGTAGCCGGCGAGCACGCGGGCGCGCGGGGCAGGGCGCGATTGGAGGACGTGCCGCAGCAGCAGCGGCGAGGTGGACAGATACAATCCGTCGCGGATCGTCTTGAACTCGGCGTCCGGCTCCTCGCCGACCAGGATCCACCCGCGCTGCGGTTCGACGGGTCCGCCCATCCACAGCGGCAGGCCGTTGCCCTCTTCGACCGGCGGATCCAGTTGGACCATGTCGGTCGCGGGAAATTCCGTCGGGCGGTTGAGGATCAGGCCGAACGCGCCAGCCGTGCCGTACTCGCAGAGGAGCACGACGGTGCGCGCGAAGTTGGGATCGAGCAGCTGCGGCATCGACAGCAGCAGCGCTGGACGGAACGAATCAACCATGGCTACTCCCCGGGCCGCGGAGCCCGCGCCAGCTCGGCGGCAATCTTCTCGAGGTCTTCGACGAACTGCTGCATCTCGCGCCGGCGGCCCTCGTCGTCCGGCGCGCGCAGGATCGACGAGGGATGAACTGTCGCGACGGCGCGCGGCGCGAGCGGCGACGGCACGAAGACGCCGCGCTGGCGCGAGACCTTGAAGCCGCGGCCGAACAGCGCCTGCGCGGCCGTGGCCCCGAGGCAGACGAGCACGCGCGGACGCACGAGCGCGATTTCGGTCTCGAGCCACGGACGGCACGCGGCGATTTCGGCCGCGTTAGGCTTCGCGTGGATCCGCCGCTTGCCGCGCGGCTCCCACTTGAAGTGCTTGACGATGTTCGTCACGTAGACGCGGCGGCGATCGATGCCCGCCTGTTCGAGCGCGCGATCGAGCAGGCGTCCGGCGGGCCCGACGAACGGATGGCCTGCCACGTCCTCGGCGTCCCCGGGCTGCTCCCCCACCATCATGATCTCCGCCCGCGACGGCCCCTCTCCGAACACCGTCTGCGTGCCGCGGGCGTAGAGGTCGCAGGCCTTGCAGCCCGCCGCCGCTTTGCGCACGCTCCCGAGCGAGGGGCGCGCCGGAATGAGCTCGGGGACCGGCTGACCGGGCGCGCTCTTGCGTTTCGGCTCGTCAGCCACGCTCCGGCTCCTGCGCCTGCTCGAGCGCCCAGGCGATGTGCTCGGCGACCATCGGATCGGCGCACGACGGCTGGTCGACCTCCCGCAGCGCGGCGAGCGCGTCCGGATCGCGCGTGCTCCCCGCGCACACGGCCAGATTGCGCCGCAGCCGCGCGACCCCCGCGCGCGTCATCGCGCCCCCTTTCAGCGCGCGGCGCAGGTCATCGTCGGAACGCCGCCACAGGCCGGCGAGCGTCGGCTGATCGAAGGTCGGCCTCGGCAGCCAGGGGGCGTCCGCCGTCTGCGCCGGATAGTGGTTCCACGGGCAGACCTCCTGGCAGATATCGCAGCCATACGCGTGGGCGCCCACCTCGGCGCGAGATTCGACAGGCATGCCGCCCCGCAGCTCGATGGTCAGGTACGACAGACACTGCGTGGCATCCAGCACGCGCGGTTCCACGAGCGCTCCCGTCGGACACGCGTCGAGGCACAACGTGCAGCTGCCGCATTGATCCACCGCCGGTGCGTCGGGCTCGAGAGGGAGGCTGCAGATGATCTCGGAAAGAAAAAACCAGGACCCGCGTTCGATATTGATGAGGCAGGTGTTTTTTCCCACCCACCCCAGCCCGGCGTACTGACCGTACAGCCGTTCCTGAACGGGACCCGTATCGACATACGCCCGTGCATCGAATGGCTCGGCCGCGTGCTCGCGCATCCACGCGACCAACTGCTCCATCCGCGTGCGGACGACCTCGTGGTAGTCGTCCCCCCACGCGTATCGCGCGATCAGCGCCGTCGACGGATCCGCGCCCTCCGTGGAATACGGCCGGTCGACGTTATAGACGGTGCCAAGCGAGATGACGGATCGCGCCGACGGCAAGATGTGCCGCACGTCGTCGCGGCGATCCGCGCTGCGCGCGAGGTATCCCATCTCGCCGTCGTACCCGCGCGCGAGCCACGCGCGAAACTGCCGGAGCTCGGGAAACGCTCCGGCCGGGGCGATCCCACAGAGGTCGAAGCCGCAGGCGGCCGCCTGCGCCTTGATGTCGGCGGAGGTCATCACCCCTTCGCCAACTGCCGGAGCACGTACGGCAGAATGCCGCCGTGCCGGTACGCGACCAGCTCTTCGGGCGTGTCGATCCGCGCGATCGCGGTCAGGTCGCGCGTCGTGCCGGCGGCGGCGGTGGCGCGGATCCGCACGGCGCCGCCCGGTTTGAGGCCGCTGGCCATCCCTTCGATGTCGAACCGTTCGCGGCCGGTGAGCTTCAGGGAGGCGGCATTCTCGCCCGCGCGGAACTGGAGCGGCAGCACCCCCATGTTGACGAGATTGCTGCGATGGATCCGTTCGAAGCTCTCGGCCAGGACGGCGCGCACGCCGAGCAGCAGCGTGCCCTTGGCGGCCCAGTCGCGCGACGACCCTGAGCCGTACTCCTTGCCCGCGATCACGATCAGCGGGACCCCCGCTTCGCGATACCGGACCGACGCGTCGTAGATGGTCGCCACCTCGTCCGACGGCAGCACCGTCGTCCAGCCCCCCTCGGTCCCGGGCGCGAGCTGGTTGCGCAAGCGGATGTTCGCGAACGTGCCGCGCATCATCACTTCGTGGTTGCCACGGCGCGCGCCATACGAGTTGAAGTGGCGCGGCTGGACACCATGCGCGATTAGATACCGGCCCGCCGGGCTGTCGGCGGGAATCGCGCCGGCCGGGGAGATGTGATCCGTCGTGACGCTGTCGCCCAGCAGCGCGAGCGCGTACGCCCCGTGGATGTCCTCGGGCGCCGTCGGCTCGAGCGTCAGCCCGTCGAAAAACGGCGGGTTGCGAATGTAGGTCGAGTCCGCCTGCCAGTCGAACCGCTCGCCTTCGGGCACGGGCAGCGACCGCCAGCGCTCGTCGCCGTCGAACACGCTCGCGTACTTGTCGCGGAACATGTCCTGGCGGACCGCCTTCAACATGGCTTCCTGAATTTCGCGTTCGGTCGGCCAGATGTCGCGCAGGTGCACCGGCTGTCCGTTCGCATCCGTGCCCAGCGGCTCGGTCGCCAGGTCCACCTGCATCCGGCCCGCAATGGCGTAGGCCACGACGAGCGGCGGCGACGCCAGATAGTTCGCGCGCACCTGCGACTGAATCCGTCCCTCGAAGTTGCGGTTGCCCGACAGCACGGCCGCCACGACCAGGTTTCGGTCCCTGACGATCGACGACACCGGCTCGGGGAGCGGGCCGCTGTTGCCGATGCACGTGGTACAGCCGTATCCAACCAGGTTGAACCCCAGCTGCGCCAGATACTCGAGCAGCCCCGCCGCCCGCAGGTACTCGGTCACGACCATCGAACCGGGTGCCAGGCTCGTCTTGACCCAGGGCTTCACCTTCAGGCCGCGCTCGACGGCATGGCGCGCCAGCAGACCGGCGCCGATCATGACGCTCGGGTTGGACGTGTTCGTGCAGCTCGTGATCGCGGCAACCACGACGGCCCCGTGATCGAGCGCCTCGAGCCCGGGCACGGCGACGGCCGGACTCGCCACGGCCGCCGCGGCCCCGTGTCCTTGTGCGTCTGACGGGGCGCTCGTCTCCCCCGGCTTGTGCACCGCGGGTGCCGGCTTGCGCTCCGCCATCAGGCCGCCGAGCGCCTGTTCGAATCGTGCGCTCGCCTGCGCCAGCGGCACGCGGTCCTGCGGGCGCTTCGGGCCGGCGATGCTCGGGACGACCGACGAGAGATCGAGTTCGATGCTCGCCGTGTACACCGGCTCGGGCGCGTCGTGCGTACGGAACAGCCCCTGCGCCTTTGCGTACGCCTCGACGAGCTGGACCCGCGCCGGGTCGCGCGCGCTGAGCCGCAGATAATCCAGCGTCATGTCGTCGATCGGGCAGATCGCAATCGTCGCGCCGTATTCGGGCGACATGTTGCCGAGCGTGGCGCGGTCGGCAATCGTGAGGAATTCGAGCCCAGGCCCGTAGAACTCGACGAACTTGCCGACGACCCCCAGTTTGCGCAGCCGCTCCGTGATCGTCAGCACCAGGTCCGTGGCCGTCGCACCCTCCGGCAGCCGGTTGACCAACCTGAAGCCGACGACCTCGGGAATGAGCATCGAGATGGGCTGCCCCAGCATGGCCGCTTCCGCTTCGATGCCGCCCACGCCCCAGCCCACCACGCCGAGTCCGTTGACCATCGTGGTGTGGGAGTCGGTGCCGACGAGCGTGTCGGGATACGCCAGCCAGCCGTCATCCGTTTTCTCGCTGAACACCACGCGCGCCAGATATTCGAGGTTCACCTGGTGGACGATGCCCGTGTCGGGGGGGACGACCCGGAAATTGCGGAAGGCGGTCTGCCCCCAGCGCAGGAAGGTGTAGCGCTCCTTGTTGCGCGAGAACTCGAGCTGCGCGTTCAGCTCGAACGCGTTCCGCTCCGCGAAGTGATCGACCTGCACGGAATGATCGATCACCAGTTCCACCGGCTGGAGCGGATTCACCTTGTGTGGATCGCCGCCGAGCCGCGCGATGCCGTCCCGCATCGCCGCAAGGTCGACGACCGCCGGCACGCCGGTGAAGTCCTGCAGCAGCACCCGCGCCGGCGTGAACGCGATTTCCTTCTGCGCGGCCGCCGTCACGTCCCAGCGGGCGAGCGCTTCGATGTCGTCGCGATCCACGAACCGGCCGTCCTCGCGCCGGAGCAGGTTCTCGAGCAGGATCTTGAGCGAGAACGGCAGGCGCGCCACCCCCGCATACCCCATCCGCTCGAGCGCCGGCAGGCTGAAGACGTCGAACCGCTCGGTGCCGACCGTCAGAGGCGTACGTGTCTGGAAGGAATTTTGAGAAGCCACATCCCATCTTCTTATTAACCCGCTCCCGCATTCAAGCGTCCCGCGCCGCCCGCAGGCAAAGAGCCGGGGGGACCTCTAGAAGCGGTACGCGACCGACAGGCCGCCGGAGGCGACGGGATGATGACCGCTTTGGAAGGAAATGCCGCCGTGCGGGAACGAGACCCGGGCCGCTGCACGCAGCCCGATCCGATGGGCGCTGCTGAACCAGACCCGCACGCCGCCGCCCACGTGCAGCTCGCGCCCGGTCTGCAGCAGTTGATCGTCGTGCTCGAGCTGCCGCACGTAGCTGGCGCCGGCCGCGAGGTAGGGAACGGTGCGGCGCCCCGGCGACCACTGGAACACGGCCGAGCCTCCGATCAGGTATTGCGACAGCGGCACCGTCGCGGTGACGTCCGGCGCCCCCTCCGCGTCGCCGCTGACGTGCGTGCGCAGCGTCGGCCGGCTGAACTGCACGTCCCCTTCAATCGACCACCGCGGCGTGATCCAAATCCCGAGCGTCGCGTGCGCCCCGACGGCTCCCCCCAGTTCCGATCTCGTCTCGAACAGGGTGAACGGTCCCGGTCCGGTCGACGGATTTCGCGTCAGGTCCGCCGATGCCGCTCCCAGTCCGTTGCTGGCGGTCCACACCACGCCGGCGTCGAGTTCCAGGCGGCCGGCCGCAGGCGCCTGCGCGGCAGCGACCGCGGCGAGGCCCCAGCAGGCCAGGGCGACGGCCGCAATCCGCCTCATTTCGGCACGACCGTCACGTCGACGTGGGTGGCCGTCCCGCCGCGCGGCACCGCGATCAGCTCGTCGTAGACGACGGGCCGAAACGACACGTCGACGCGCGCCGCGTCGTCGAAGAAGCCATCCAGATCCACATCGTCGAGCGGTTCGACGCGGAGCACGTACGTGCCGGGATCCAGCGACGCGATGACGAACGACCCGTCGGGGGCCAGGGAAAAGCCGCCGACGAGATTTCCGGTCTTCAGGTTGAACGCGACGATGTGGGCGCCGAAGACGCCGGCGCCGTTCTTCCGCACGGTCCCCGCGATGCTGCCAGCCGTCTGCTTGAACGCGCTCGTGCCGTACAAATCCGAGATGCCGGCGATATCGTCGGCGCGCAGCGTGCGCTCGTCGATGCTGCCGGGAGAAAACGCGATCGGAAACATCACGGCGCCCGACGCGATCACGCTGCGGCCGCCGGCATGCAGATCGGTCTCGCCGAGCGCCGAGTGCCCCAGCCCGTGCAGATGTCCGATTTCGTGGAGCGCGATCGACTGCAGATCGTACCGTCCCGCTTCCCCGGCCGGGGCCACGGACCACTGGAACGTCGAGTTGAAGAACACGTCCGCCTCGAGGATCTCGCCCGTGGTGACGTCGACGGTGAAGCTGGTGGCGCCGAGCACCTGGCGAAGCGACGGTTCGTCCTCGAACCCGAGGACCGTCTGGGCGGTGTTCTCGAGCGGTCCGGTCGCGGTGAAGCCGGCGAACTGGGACGACAGCGTGGCGCTGGGGACCGCGTCCCACGTTGCAAACGCCGCCGAGACCGCCTGCTGCACCTGCTGCGGCGTGACGCCCGGCACGGCGCGGTTCGTCACGAAATACCGGACCGGAAATCGATCCCACTGGAGCGAGACGAGTCGATCGCCGACCTGCATCCCGAGCTTCAGGTAGGCCTGCAGCGGCGGCGCGGCGGCGCAGACGATCGCGGCCACGATCGCCGCCGCACCCCAGCGGCGCCTCATCGGACCGTGTCGCCGATCGCCTGGCGCACCGCCGCTTCGAACGCGGCGAGCGGCACCGGCTGCCGGCCCATGGCACCGCGCACCAGCGGCTGAGGGGCCGTCGTGCGACCCTCGAGCAACGGCGGCGTGACGAACGCGCCGCGCGCCGGGTCGACGACGACGCGGAAGACCCCCTGGCTCAGGCCGAACACGAACGGAAGCGACGGCCCGCTCGAGTCCAGAAAGAGCACGAGGTCCTGCCCCGCCGTGAACGCCGGCGCGCCGATCATGATCGTGCGGTAGCGTCCGAGCTGTCCGCCCGGCACCCTGATCGTGATCTGCTCGCCGAGCTGTCCCTTCAGGTATTCCTCGGCCTCGAGCGTGACGAGGGTTTCGACGCGGCGCCGGCCGTCAGCCCATTGCGCGCGGACGCCGAGCACCCGGGCGTGCAGGATGACGCGAGCGCCGGCGACGAGCTCATGGAATTCGATGGGACGGATGACCGTGGCGTGAAGGGCCGCACCGAAGCACAGCAGCCACGCGCCGGCGACGGCGGCGACGGGACGAACCATCGCAGCAGTCTATCTGAAAGCGCGATCGGTCCGTCCGGCGGCGCGGAGCACTTCCAGCGCCGCCCGGCGGCTGGCCCCCGGCTCTCCCAGCCGCGCCCGCACCTCCGCGAGCTGGGCCCGCACGCGCGCGTTCTCCGCCGGATCCGTCAGCACCCGCAGCGCCTCGGCCGCGGCCGCGGCCGGCGTGAACGCATCCTGAATCAATTCGGGCACCACACGCTGGCCGGCCACGAGATTGGCCATCGCGTACGTATCGACCTTGACGAACGGCTTGCCGAGCCGATAGGTGAGCGGCGCGAGACGATAGACGACGACCATCGGACACTGATGGAGAGCGGCCTGCACGGTGACCGTGCCGGAGGCGACGATCGCCACGTCCGCCGAGGCCAGCACGTCGTCGGTGCGCTGCTCGAGCACGAGCGGTGGACGCGTGCCGGCGGGCCACCGATCGAGGGGGCCGAACAGGTCGCCGGTCAAGTGCGGCGCGCGCGCGACCACGAATTGCGCGCGCGGGAGCCGCTCGAGGATCAAGGCGGCGGACCGGACCAGGTCCGGCAGGATGGCGCGCAGCTCGTTGCGCCGGCTGCCCGGCAGCAGGGCAATCACGGGGGCGCCGGCGTCGAGTCCGTGCTCGCGCAGGAACCCGTCGCGCGTCCGCGCGGGGGCCGACAACTCGAGCAGCGGATGCCCGACGAAGCTGACGGGCACACCGGCGCGCTCGTAGATGGCCTGCTCGAAGGGAAAGATCACGAGCACGCGGTCGGCAATCCGCTTCATCGTCTGCATGCGGCGCGGCCGCCAGGCCCAGAGCTGCGGGCTGATGTAGTAGACGGTGGGCACGCCCAGCCGCCTCATTGCGCGCGCGACGACGAAATTGAAGTCGGGAAAATCGACGGGCACGAACACGTCGGGCCGTTCGGCCTTTGCGGCCTCGACCAGCCGCCGGTAGTGGCGCCACGACCGCGGCAGCACCCGGACCGCTTCGGTCAGGCCCGTGACCGACAATCCTTCGAAGTCGCCGACCAGCGCGGCGCCGGCCGCACGCAGCCGCTCACCGCCGAAGCCCGTGATCACCGCGTCGGGCTCGAGCTCGCGGATTTCACGCGCCAGCGCGGCGGCGTACAGGTCGCCCGACGGCTCGCCGCACGAGATCGTCACACGGAACGGTCTGGACACGCGGATCAGCTCGGCTTCGCGAAGATCGCCGGATCGAAGGGGACGTTGAACTCGATGTCGTGAAGCAGGCGCACGACGGGCGGCGCGCCCGGCTGGTGGATCTCGGCGCGGAACGCCACCTGGATCCCGTCGATCGGCCGGTAGTCCGAATACACCTCCTCGACGACCTGCGAGGGATCCGCCGAATCGAGGTACTGCTCGCGCGCAATCAGGCCGGTCCGGCGGTCGATGAACAGCGTGACCGCGTGCGCGCTCTCCGCCTGCACCCGGACCGCCGCGAGAGTCGCATCCGAGGGGGCGGGCGCCGCCTGGACGGGGAGCCCGCCGGCCGCCGCGCGAATCAGCAGCGGCACGATGTCGCGGGCGATGCGCTCGTGAACCTCGTCGCGGACGGGAACCGGCGCCTCCGTCGTGCCGCGCGAATCGTGGACCCAGTAATGACCGGCGGCATAGACCTGCACGAGCGGCCCGGCCGGCGTGCGCGCCTCCAGCCGAAACCGATCCGGATACGCAATCGACGTCTCCGTCGGCACGTCCACGACCCCCTGCGGACTCTCGACGCGGGTGGTCGACCGGGCGTGGACGGTCCTGATGCGCTTCAGGCGGTCGAGCCCCCCCTTGGCCGCCGCGGCACACTCGAGCAGCGCGCGGGGTGACGTGTCGCGGCACCCGTCGGCGGCCGCGGCCTCGCGCTCCACGGCACGAGCGCCGGCGGCGGCGCCGCCCGACGGGCCGCCCGGCGCCGCCTCGCCGCCGGCGGCGGGCGTGGCGACGGCGCGCCGCAGGTCGGCGGTCGAGACATCGAGGTCCGCGAGGGCAATCCGATCGTACTCGTCGAAGCCGGCGCCCGCGAGTTGCTGGACGAACGCGGAGGCGTTGCCGACGAGCACGATCGTGAGCCGATCGGGATGGAGATAGGCGCGCGCGACGCGCTGGATGTCGTCGACCGTGATCGCGTTCACACGCGCGCGATAGGTCTGCAACTCCGTCAGGTCGAGGCCGTAGAACACCGCGTTGAGGATCTGCAGCGCGATCTGGCTCGGCGTTTCGACGGTCAGGGGAAAGCTGCCCGTCAAGTACGCCTGCGCATCCCCCAGCTCGCGTTCGCTCACGCGTTCGTTCTGCAGCTTCCAGATCTGATCGACCATGAGGCGGAGCGTCTCGCCCGTGGTCGCCGAGCGCGTGTTGGTCTGCGCGACGATTTCCCCGGTCTGGTGCATCGCGTTGAAATCAGCCGAGGCCCCGTACGTCAGGCCGCGCTCCGTACGCAGCACGCGATGCAGGCGGTTCGCCCCTTCCCCTCCGAGAATCTTCGTCGCCAGATCGAGCGCCAGGTAGTCGGGCTGTTTGCGCGCGAGCGCCAGGTTGCCGACGCGGATCTCGGTCTGCACCGCATCCGGCCGATCGATCACCACCAGGCGCCGCGTGGGCGGCGGGAGATCCAGCGGCGGGGGCTTCTCGAGCGTCACACGCCCCCAGTGGCCGAACGCCCGCTCCGCGCCGGCGAACGCCTCGTCGGTGCCGACGTCGCCGACAATGGCCAGAATCGCGTTGTTGGCGCCGAACCAGGTCCGGTGGAAGGCGACGAGATCGTCGCGCGTGATCGCCGCGACCGACGCCGGCGTCCCGTTCTGCGGCCGGCCGTACGGATGGAAGCCGTAGACGAGGCGATCGAACACGGTATCGGCGATGTAGGAAGGATCGTCGTAGCTGACCTCGAGCCCCGACACGACCTGCTGCCGCTGGCGTTCGATCTCCTGCGGCGCGAACGCGGGATGCTGCGCGAGGTCCGCCACGAGATCGAGCCCCAGGTCGAGGCTGTCCTTCATCACGACCCCGTTGACGTAGCTGAGGTCCGCCCCCGCGCCCGTTCCGAGCAGGCCGCCGATGGAATCGATCGTGTTCGCGATCTGCTCGGCGTCCCGCGTCGCGGTCCCCTGATCCAGCAGCGAGGCGACCAGCGAGGCGGTCCCGGGCTTCCCTTCCGGGTCCTTCGCGCTGCCGGCCCGCACGATCAGCCGGACGCTGACCGCCGGCTCCTCGTGGTGAGGAACCGCAATCACCTGAAGTCCGTTGGGCAGTGTGCGAAACGCGTACGGCGGAAAGGTGACCGCCCGCGCGTCGAGCGGGGGCGGCGGCCGCATGGAGGGCCACGCGCGCGGCTGCGCGAGCGCCGGGGCACCCGGCGCGAGCGCCGCGGCGGCACAGAGCACGGCCGCCAGCCGGGGCGCCCGCATCATCGGACGCCGCCGGCGGCCTGGTCGGCCGACGCCGCCGGCTTCGGCAGAATCGTCAGGACGAGCCGGTTGCCGGGCGTGAAGTAGGTCCGTGCGACGCGCTGGACGTCCGCCGCGGTCGTGCGCTGAAAGATGTCGAACTCGCCGTCGGCGGTCGTGATGTCGCCGTGGATCACGACGGCGTGCCCGAGCTGTTCCGCCTTGCTCTGGTCCGATTCCCGTCCCAGGATGTAGTCGCGCGCGAACTGGTTCTTGGCCTGCTGCAGCTCCTGCGCGCCGACGGGATCCTGTCGCAGCCGATCCATCTCGCCAATCAGCGCGTCGATCGCTTCCTCCGGGGTGTGCCCGGGCTGCACGATCGCGACGGCAAAGAACAAGTTCGGATCCTCGATGATGTTCCCGCCGCCGAATGCGGCCAGCGCGATGCCGGTCTCGTAGACCAGCTTGCGGTAGATGCGCGAGCTGTCGCCGTCGGACAGAATCTTCGACGCGATGTGCAGGGGATACGAATCCGGGTGCCCGTCGTACGTGACGTGATAGGCCACCACGACGGCGGGCAGCGGCCACGGCTCTTCGAGCGTGACGCGCTTCTCCTTCGTCTGCGGCGGCTCCTTCGGGATGTCGCGCGGCACCGGTTGGTCCGATGTCGGCACCGGCCCGAGGTACTGCGTGACGAGCGCCAGCGCCTGCTTCGAATCGAAGTCGCCGACGAGCACCGCCGTCGCGTTGTTCGGCACGTAGTACGTGTGGAAGAAGTCGCGGACGTCGTCGATGGACGCCGCCTCGAGGTCGTGCATGCTCCCGATCACCGGATGCTTGTAGGGATGCACGGTGAACGCCTGGTCGTCGATCAGCTCCTGCAATCGGCCGTAGGGCTGATTCTCGATTCGCATCCGGCGCTCTTCCTTGACGACCTCGCGCTCGGTCTCGAACGTCTTCTCTTCGATTCGCAGCGACGCCATGCGGTCCGCCTCGAGCCACAGCACGAGCGGCAGATACTGCGACGGCACCGTCTCCCAGAACACCGTCACGTCTTCGGTCGTGTAGGCGTTGCTCTGCCCCCCGATGCTGGAGATGTACGACGGATGCCCTTCGGGTGCCACGTTCTTCGAGCCCTTGAACATCATGTGCTCGAACAGGTGCGCGAAGCCGGTCCGGCCCGGGCGCTCGTTCTTCGACCCGACGTGATACCACATCTGCAGGTGCACGATGGGCGTCGAATGGTCTTCGAGGAACACCACCTTCAGCCCGTTCGGCAGCGTCGCCATCGTGTAGTCGAGCTTCGGCGGCCGGACCGCCGCGTCCACGACCGAGGAGGCGGCGACTGCGATCGCCAGCAGCGCCGCCGCGCCGGCAGCTCGCAGGAACACCCGGGAGGACATGGAGTGTCGATTATGACAGATGGGGAGGGCGGAGGACGGAGGACGGAAGGCGGGGGACGGTGTGGGTCAGGCCTTTATCCTGAATTATTCAGGAACGCCCGGCGATGACGAGGTTCGTTCGCGGAGAAAACCGTAGGAGCGGGCCGTCAGGCACACGAAAAATGCGGCGCAGGCCAGCGACAGGGTTTGGGGACGCCACCCCAGTGCGGGTCCCGCGCTGGGGATAAATAATTCAGGTTTATGGCCTGACGGAACTACCGCTGCGTGTGCAGCTCCGCCTCGAGAGCCGCGAGCCGGCGTTCGAGATCGGCGATCGTCTTGCGCAGCTCCGGCAGGCGGCGGAACAGGACCGACGCCTTGAGCCAGTCGCGGTTGTCGATCGCCGGGTAGCCGGAGACGAACCGCCCCGGCGCGATCGAGTTGGGAATACCGGTCTGCGCGGTCGCGATCGTCCCCTTGCCGACCGTCAGGTGTCCGGCCACGCCGACCTGTCCGGCCAGCGTCACGTCGTCTTCGATGGTGGTGCTGCCCGCGATCCCGACCTGCGCGGCGAGCAGGACGTTGCGCCCGATCGTGACGCCGTGCGCGATCTGCACGAGGTTGTCGATTTTCGAGCCGGCCCGGATGCGCGTCTCGCCGATGGCCGGGCGATCGACGGTAGTGTTCGCCCCGATCTCCACGTCGTCTTCGACGACGACCCCTCCCACCTGTGGAATTTTGTGATGCGTGCCGTCGGGCCGGCGCGCGAACCCGAAACCATCGCTCCCGATCACCGCGCCGTCCTGCAGCACGACCCGGTTGCCGATCACCACGCGTTCCCGCACGGACACCCGGGCGTGCACCACGCAATCGTCGCCGACCGCCGCGCCGGCGCCGACCACGACGTGCGGGTGAATGACGGTACGGGCGCCGATCCGAGCCCCCTCGCCAATCACCGCAAAGGGGCCGACCGACGCGTCCGGCGCGACGATCGCGCTCGCCGCCACCTGGGCGCGTGGGTGGACGCCGGCAGGCGCAGCCGCCGGGGACGCAAACGCTTCGATCGCGCGCGCAAAGGCGAGATACGGATGCGCGGTGCGCAGCATCGCACACGGCGCGGCGAGCCCTTCGCGCAGGATCACCGCCGAGGCGCGCGTCGTCGCCAGCAGCGGCGCATAGCGCGGGTTGGCGAAAAAGGAAAGGTCGCCGGGACCCGCTTGCTCGAGACCCGCCACGCGGGAGACGTCGATCTCGCCGTCTCCCTCGAGACGACACTCGAGACGCTCCGCCAGTTCGCGCAGTTTCAAGGGCACGAGTATAGGGCGGTCCTCGACACCGCCGCAATGATCAGCCGGCGAGGACACGGCAGTGGTGACCTCTTTGCCGTGGCACTCGCATTGCAGTTGCGCGACGCGTCGGACGACCGTGCCGGCGAGGAGGGTGGAAAGGTGCTCTGGACGATCATCGTCATTCTGCTGATTCTGTGGATTCTCGGGCTCGCGCTGAAGATTGCGGGAGGCCTGATTTACATTCTGCTGGTCGTCGCGATCATCCTGTTCATCATCCGGCTGGTGACAGGAAGACGCGTCTGACGCCCGCCCCCCGCGGGCGCTGAGGATCGTCTCGTCGACGGCGCGGCGCGCGCGCGAGCGTCGCCGCCGTGCTGTTCCATGAAGGGCTGCCCGGCTCGAATGCCGGACGGCCCTCGCCGTCCGCCTCACCCTTCGGCCAGCTCATCTGCTGTTCCCCCGCGAACTTTTTCCGTGACAGACCGTCGATCCTGAGGTGGTCTGCGGACAGCCGTCGGCGCGCCGGAGAGGGCGAAGCGGCCGCTGCCCACCTGCTCGCCACAGACCGTGCCGGCCGTCAACGTGCGCGCGATCGAGTGCTAAGGTAATTCCAGATGAATGTCTATCTGGTGCCGATCGCCGTGGATCGGTACGAGCTCTACTGCGAAGTGCGTGAACCGGCCGTACCACCCGAGCCGCCGAAGGGGGTCTGGCGACGGCTCCTGCGGCGCTTCTCCGCCGTCGTGGCCGAGGCCGAACGGGAGGGACGGCGCGCCCCGTCGCGCGCGGCCGACGAGCGCGCCGGCTGGCCGACCCGCGCGAAGCGGCGCCTGCTGCAGTGGATCGCCAAATCAATCGCCGAACAGCGGCTGCTCTGGGCACTGCGCGGCCAGGCTGGCGCCCAACTGCTCTATCCTGACGATCTCGCGGAAGCCCAGGCCCGGGCCGCGCTGCGCCATCGTCTGAGTCGTGATTTCGAGCGTCACCGCTTCTGGCTCGCGATCGACAGCCTCGGTCTGATCGCGTCGGCGGCGCTCATCCTGCTGCCGGGACCCAACCTCTTCGGGTACTACTTCGCCTTCCGGATCGTCGGGCACTTCCTGTCGGTGCGGGGCGCACGTCAGGGACTCAACGTGGTCGTCTGGTCGGCATGCCCGAGCGCACCGCTGTCGGCCCTGCGCGGAATGCTCGCCGAGCCCCCCGCCGCCCGGGAAGCCCGCGTCAGGGAGGTGGCGCACTTGCTATGTCTCGAGCACTTCCCCAGTTTCTTCCAGCGCGCGACGATGTAAGACGGAGGACGGAGGACGGAGGGCGGAGGACGGAGGGCGGAGGGCGGAGGACGGAGGACGGAGGGCGGAGGACGGAAGACGGAGGACGGAAGACGGAGAACGGAGGGCGGAGGGCGGAAGACGGAGGGCGGAGGACGGAAGACGGAGGGCGGAGGGCGGAGGAAACTGGAAACTGGAAACTCGTAACTGGTAACTGGTAACTGGTAACTGGTAACTGGTAACTGGTAACTGGTAACTGGTAACTGGTAACTGGTGACTGGTGACTGGCGACTGGCGACTGGCGACTGGCGACTGGCGACTGGCGACTGGCGACTGGCGACTGGCGACTGGCGTCAGCGCCCGTCGTGGCGGATCTTCCTGGGCACGCGGGGTGGTGCATCGACTGGCAGCGCGGGCCGGCCCGCCGCGTCCCAGGCGGCAGTGATCAGCGACGCGACCCCCGTGATGGCTTGACCGAGGCGCTTCTCGAGCAGCGGCTGCGTGCGGGCGAGCAACGCGTCGAAGTACTGGTCGTCGTATTCGTCCCGTCCGGCGGCGGCGGCCCGATCGGCCGCCAGGATCGGCGCGACGAGCTGCTGGCTGTCGGCCAGCGTGGCAAACGCGAACTCGCGCGCGTTGGGCACTGGCACCAGCGGGCCCGGCGTGATGTGCAGCCGCGCCTGATACCGTTCGAACAACTCCGTCTCGAAGCGCGCGTGAATCCCCCGCTGTCCGGTGAGCTGCCCGTCGTGGTTCAGCGTCGCGTGCAGCGGCTGAAACGCGTCGGCCAGATAGTGCGTCGCGACCGACGAGAACAGCTTGATGTCGTCGCGGGCGTACGGCGACGTCTGCCCGAAGGCCTCGATCAGACGATCCTGCATGTCCTGGAGCCGCCACGGCAGTGTGCCGTTCTTCTCGATCGTGTCCTTGCCGAACTTCGCGACGGCCGCGTCGTAATCGTGGGGGAGCGCCGTGAACGGGAACGGCCCGTACGCATCCATGTCGACGTAATGGCGCGGCGACTCCGCGAGCCAGCCGACGGTGCGATAGGTGTCGGGATCAATCGCGTGCTCGACGATCGTGGTCCGGTACTCGTCGAAGAATGGGCGGATGGCGGCGGGCAGCAGATCGATCGCACGCGAGACGATGTACTTGTGGGCCGTGAACCCCCAGGCCCGTGCGGGAACGGGCAGCAGCAGCAGCGCGGCGACCAACGGAGCGGCAAGCGGGACCAGGCGACGCATGCGCGTTATCTTGCCACAGAGTGTGACAATGGACGGATGCCCCGCCTCGGCGCGCACCTCTCGATTGCGGGCGGGCTGTTCCGCGCCGTCGACCGCGCCGAAGCGAGCGGATGCGCGGCGCTGCAGATCTTCACGAAATCGGCCGGCCAGTGGCGCGCCCGTCCGCTTCCCCGGGACGAAATCGCGCAATTCCGCCGGCGCGTGCGGCAGACGGGCATCCGGCCGGTCCTCGCGCACAACAGCTATCTGATCAACATCGCCGCGGCCGACGCCGAGCTGCGGCGCCGCTCGCTCGACGCGCTTGCCGAAGAACTCGACCGCGCCGAAACGCTGGGCCTCGACGGCCTGGTGATGCACCCGGGGTCCTATACGAGCGGCTCGGAGGCCGACGGGCTGCGCCTCATCGCCGAAGGGCTGGGCGCGTTGATCGCCTCGCGACGATACGCCGGCACGCGGATTCTGCTCGAGCACACCGCCGGCCAGGGCACCAATCTCGGGCACCGCTTCGAACATCTGGCCGCGATCATCGACGGCGCCGGCGCGTCGAGACGGATTGGCGTATGCCTCGACACGTGTCATCTGCTGGCTGCCGGCTACGACATCCGCACGCCGGACGGTTACCGCGACACGTTCGACGCGTTCGAACGGATCGTGGGCTTGTCCCGGCTGAAGGCCTTCCATCTGAACGATTCGAAGAAGCCGTGCGGCAGCCGCGTGGATCGACACGAACACATCGGAAAAGGCTGTCTCGGGCTCGCGCCGTTCCGGCGCATCCTCAACGATCCGCGATTCTCGGGTCTGCCGATGCTGCTCGAAACGCCAAAGCTGGACACCTCGGACCGGCGTCGCGGCATCGGGATCGACCCGCTCGACGCGATGAACCTGGGCGCGCTGCGCGGCCTGATCGAACCAGAGCGGCGCCCCGCCGGCCGCCGCGCCTTTGCCCGCAGGCCGGCGCGAGATACTATCGGCCGATGACGACGTTCGATCGGGGCGACGTCGAGCGCCTGGCACATCTGGCGCGGCTCGAATTGTCGGAGGGCGAACGGGCCACGTTCGCGCGTCAGCTCGCGGCTATTCTCGCGTTTGCGGAGCAGGTGGCCGCGGTGGACACCGAAGGGGTGCCCCCGACATCGCAGCTCTCGCCGGCCGCCGGGCCGCTCCGCGACGACGCGCCCGCTCCCTCGCTCGCGCGCGACGACGTCCTCCGTCAGGCGAGCGGCGCCGATCGCGCGGCCGGCCTGTTCACCGTCCCGCGAGTCCTCGGTTCATGACCTCCGCCGCGACCGCCCGCGAGATCCGCGACGCCGTCGCGTCCCGCCGCGCGACGGCCGTCGGCGTCTGTCGAGCGGCGCTCGACCGGATCGCCGCCGCGAACCTGCCGCTCCACGCGTTTCACTCGGTCGACGCCGATCGCGCGCTCGCCCGCGCGGCGTGGCTCGACGACCAGCCGCCCGCCGGTCGCGCGGCGCCGCTCTTGGGCGTTCCCGTGGCGCTCAAAGACAACATCTGCACGGCCGGGGCGCCGACCACGGCCGGCTCGCGCCTGCTGGCGTCCTACGTTCCGCCCTACGACGCCACGGTCGTGCGCCGCCTGGCCGACGCGGGGGCGGTGATCGTCGGAAAAACGATCTGCGACGAGTTCGCGATGGGATCGTCGACCGAGCACAGCGCGTTCGGCCCCGCCCGAAATCCCTGGGCGCTCGATCGAACGCCCGGCGGCTCGAGCGGCGGATCTGCCGCCGCCGTCGCGGCCGGTCTCGTGCCGCTGGCGCTCGGCTCGGATACCGGCGGCTCCATTCGACAGCCGGCCGCGCTGTGCGGTGTCGTGGGCCTGAAGCCGACGTACGGTCTGGTGTCCCGTTACGGCCTGATCGCGTTTGCGTCGTCGCTCGATCAGATCGGACCGCTGGCGCGCAGCGTGGCCGACGCCGCCGTGCTGCTGCAGGTCATCGCCGGCCACGATCCGGCCGACGCGACAACGTCCGCGGCGGCGCTGCCGGACTACACCGCCGCGCTGACGGGCCGGATCGCCGGCCTGCGGGTCGGCGTGCCACGGCACCTGCTGGACGCGGGCGTCGATGCCGACGTCCTGGCGTCGTTCACGCGCGCCCTCGAGACGCTGCGCGATCTCGGCGCGGTCGTCGTGGACGTCGAGTTGCCGCACGCGCGGCTGGCGATCCCGGTCTATCACCTGATCGCGACGGCCGAGGCCAGTTCGAACCTCGCGCGCTACGACGGCGTGCGCTACGGCTGGCGCGCCGAGGCCGACACCGTTGGCGAGATGTACGGGCGGACGCGCGGGCGGGGCTTTGGAGCCGAGGTGAAGCGCCGGATCATGCTCGGCACGTACGTGCTCAGCGCCGGCTACTGCGAGGCGTACTACGTGAAGGCTCAGCAGGTTCGCACGCTGATCCGCCGCGATTACGACCGGGCGCTCGACGTGGTCGATCTCGTCGCGATGCCGACGAGCCCGACAGCCGCGTTCCCGCTGGGCGAACGGACCGCCGATCCCTTGAAGATGTACCTGGCGGACGTGTTCACGGTGACCGCCAATCTTGCGGGTCTGCCGGGCATCAGCGTCAACGCGGGACTCTCGGATGCACGCCTGCCCATCGGCCTGCAGTTGATCGGACGCGCCTTCGACGAGGCGACCGTGCTGCGCGCCGCCGATGCCTACGAACGCCAGACGGCCTGGGCCGCCGAGCGGCCGCCGCACACCTGGTGATGATCGACGTCGCGCTCGAACGCGTCCCCGATGTGCCGCAGCGCGTGGACACGCGCGGCATGCTGCTGTCGGGACGCGCCGAGGTGGTCTTCCCCTCCGAACCGGAATCAGCGGCCGACGGGTTCGTCGTGAGCGTTCCCGACGCCGGGCTCGCGTCGATCGTCGGACGCCCCCCGCGTGCGCTGATTCGCGACGCCGTCGAGCGTCTCGAGGGACACGTCAACGTGCTGTGCCTGCCGGCCGATGCCGCCTACGTGGCCGCCGCGCTCGCGGGATGGCTCCCGGCCGTCGCCATCCTGCACACGCTCCCCCACAGGCCGGAGTGGTCCGCCGAAGTCGACGAGGCGTCGCGCGTGTTCACGGCGGTTGACACGCCGCACCTGACGCACGTGCCAGGTCCCCTGCGCCGCGAGCTGCTGGACGCACTGCGCGGACGCACCACGGCGCGCTTCGTCCCGGGCGAACTGCCCGATCGCGACGCCCCGCCGCCGCTCGAGGCCGTTCCGATGTCGGCCTCGTGGGCGGGTGCGCTGCCGGTGTCGTTCTGCTATCCGGTGGTCCGAACGGAATCGTGGTGGGATGTCGCGGTCGAAACGATCGAGGCGTATCGCCGCCAGGGACATGCCGGCCGCGCCGTGCGCGCGCTCGTCCGGCATCTGTGGACGACGGGCCGCGCGCCCGTCTGGGGGACGCTCGACGACAATACCGGATCGCTGGCGCTCGCGCGGCAGCTCGGATTCAGGGAAGTGGGACGCCTGACGGTGTTTGCGGCGCCCTAGCCATGCAGCGGGCGCGGCCGCGTCGCTATCGAACGGCGATCGCGCGCTGATTGCTCCGGACGATCAGCCAGATCAACCCGACGACGAACAGGAGGGGAATGAGCGGAACCGCCACGGCGGCCCCCACGGCGAGCGCGGCCGCCAGGCCCAGGAGGAGCAGCACCGGCGCGAGCACGATCATCACCACGCCGCCCAGCAGCACTTTGAGGAGAAGCAAGGGTAGCAGGAGGAGCCGCAGCACGAGACGGATGGGGAAGAGCACGAAAAAGAACAGCACCTTGACGAACGCGACCAGCACGAATACGGAGGCGAACAGCAACGCCAGCATCGCCACGACGCCCATCGCCACATAACCCAGCATCGGCTTCTGCCCTCCTGCCGCCGAACGCGAGCGGCCCTCTTCTGATTTTACGCCTCGACAGGTGCTGAAGTTCCGCGCGGCGGCACGCGAATGGCGCAGGTCAGGCCGGGGGACGGGTGACGGGCGTTGGGGGAAGTTCGTACTGGATCAGTCCGCTCCGCACCTCCTCCATCGCGACGCGCTCGAGTTTGTGCGGATTGGCGGGCGCGGCTCGCTCGATCCGCGGCACCGCGCCGCGACGCAGCTGCTTGGCGCGCTGCGCCGCGACGTCGACGAACAGAAACCGGCTGGTGATTGGCGGAGCCGGAGTCGTCGGCTCCGCCGCAGCATCCTGGCTCTCGCCGTTCGGCAGCATCACTGTAGCTTACACGATCGGACGAACGGCGGCCCGGCGAGCCGCCGCCCGCTCAGCCTTCGATCGCGATCTGCTTCGGACGCGCCTCGTCGCGCTGCGGAAGGCGAATCGTCAGCAGGCCGTCCTTGTAGCTGGCGCTGATCCGCGAGCCATCGACGCTCGCCGGCAGCGTGAACGCACGCGTAAAGCTGCCGTGCCGCCGCTCGAGCCGCTGAAACCGTTCCGGCTTCGCTTCCGACTCCCCCCCGCGCTCCCCCTGGATCGTGAGGACGTTCTGTTCGAACGCGATGTGGATGTCTTCCCGATTGAACGCCGGCAGCTCCGCCTTGATGACGTACTCGTGCCCGTCGGTCTCGAAGATATCCACCGCAGGCACCCAGGTCTGCCCGAACGCCTCGCCGTAAAGGCCGCTGAACAAACGATCCAGCCGGTCGATCTCCGTCGACGCGAGATCGCGAACCGGTCTCCATTGAACAAGTGTCATACAACCCTCCTGTGCAGGCGGCCTCGCTTTGCCGCCTGTCCTCTAAGACACTCAGGAGTATACACACAACATGACTACATGTAAAGCATGTAATCTGCGCGTATACACATCATATATTAGTTATAGTATCTGGCCAGAGCGTCGCGAGCTCCACAGCCTCCGGCGCCAGCACGGCCGTATCGGTCACCACGGCGGTCACGGCACCCAGCGAAACCCGCTCGAAATAGGGGTTGTGAACGACGACGCCCTCTACGGCGTCCGTCCAGACCTCGGCGACCGGACCGTCCCCCCAAACCAAGGTCGCCGCCGTGGCGGCGGGCAGGATCTTCTCGCGACCGGCCAGCACATACACCGGGACGCCGGCGTGGTGCGCCCGAGCGGCGAGCGCGCCGGTCCCCACCTTATTAATGAAGAAGCCGCCGGTCACCGCGTCGGCCCCGACCACCAGAGCCGAGGCGCCGCTGAGGGCGCTCGAGAGTCCGGCGTCCGTGTACAGATCGACCGGGATCTCCCGCCCGGCGAGCCGTTCGGCCAGCACGCGGCCCTCGAGAGCGGGCCGTCCTTCAGCACAGGACACGCGGACCGATTCGCTGGCCGCGACGAGCACGCACGTCTCGAAGACGGGGCGGCTGTTCGAACAGGTGACGAGCCGCAACGGCGTGTCCGAACCGCGCCTCAATCGGAGCAGCTCCGCGGCTTGTCGGGCGATGGCCCGTGGCGCGCGCTGGACCTGCAGGGCCAGCCGCGACAGCGCGACATGCGGGTTGTCCGCCTGGAGCGCCAGCACGGCCGCCGTGCGGAACCCCGCCATCGCAGGTTGGGCGGCGCACAGCGCCCGGGCCGCCGCCGTCAACTCGGCGGGGCTTCGGGCGGCGCCGCGCAGGATGTCGAACGCCTGAACCATCAACTCCGACGCGCTCGAGGATCGGTCGGCGGCCAGCCTGTCGATTGCGGCCATCACGGCCGGGTCGAGGATGTGATCGAGGGGGTGCATGCCGGATGATAAAATACCGAGGCGTGCCGCGAATTTTTCTCGACCGGCCGGATCTGCCAGAAGACGTGCGGCAACTGTTCGAGGGTGACCCGGACAGCCGCGCCCTGCTGCAGGAGCCAACCGAATGGAGCCCGTCGGCCGACGTCCTCGAAACGCCGGCCGCGGTGGAAATCGTCGTCGATCTGCCGGGCGTGCAGAGCGATGCCGTCGAGGTCGTCCTCGTCCGGGGCGCCGTAATCATCACCGGACGCAAGGCGCCATCCACCTGCCCGCATCAGCAGGCGGCCTTTCACCTGGCCGAGCGCAGCTTCGGGCGCTTCGGCCGGGTCATCCGGTTGAACGGCGCGTTCGATGCGGGTCGGGCCGAGGCACGGCTCGCCGCCGGCGAACTCCGGATCGTGCTGCCGCGGATCGAGGACCGGCGGGGGCGCCGCGTCCGCGTGCCCATCCGGATCTGACGCGCCGATCATGCGCATCCTGTTCATCGGCGACATCTTCGGCCGTCCGGGGCGGGACATCGCGCGCCGGGCGATCCCGGCGATTATCGAACGCGACGCGATCGACTACGTCGTCGCGAACGTGGAGAATGCCGCGGCCGGATTCGGCATCACCGGCGATATCGCGGAGACGATTCTCGGGTACGGCGTGGACGCCATGACGACGGGCAACCACGTGTGGGACAAGAAGGAAGTCCTCGAGTATCTGCCGCACCAGCCGAAGCTGCTGCGGCCGGCCAACTTTCCCGCCGGCGTCCCCGGCCGCGGGAGTTATCTCGGACGCACGCGCAGCGGGCAGAGCATCGGCGTCGTGAACGTCATGGGGCGCATCTTCATGCCGCCGCTCGACGATCCGTTTGCCGTGGTGCTGAAAGAGATCGAGGCGCTGCGCGCCAAGACGCGCGTCGTCCTGGTCGACTTCCACGCCGAAGCCACCTCGGAGAAGGTGGCCATGGGCTGGCACCTCGACGGACGCGCGACGGCGGTGTTCGGCACGCACACGCACGTGCAGACCGCCGACGACCGCATCCTGCCCAAGGGCACCGCCTATCTGACCGACGCCGGCATGACCGGGCCGCACGACTCGATCATCGGCGTCACGACCGACATCGCGCTGCGGCGCTTCGTGACCGGGCTGCCCGCGAAGTTCGAGTCGGCCGTGGGCCCCGGACGCCTCAACGGCGCCATCGTCACCGCCGATCCCCAGACCGGCCGCGCGATCGCGCTCGAGCGGCTCAACCTCTCTTCCGACGAAGTAGACGCGCTGGCCGCCCGGCCCCTCGCGTCGCCGGGCGCATGAGAGACCTGTTCTCCGAGCCATTCGAAGACGAGCCCGCCGAGCCGGCGCGGCGCCCGCCCGGCCGCGCCGAGCGGCGCATCTTCACGGTGTCCGAACTGAGCGCGGCGATCCGCGCGCTGATCGAGACGCGCTTCGACGAGGTGCTCGTCGAAGGAGAGATCTCGAACTGCCGCGTGTGGAACACCGGCCACATGTACTTCACGCTCAAGGACGGCGACGCGCAGATCAAGGCGGTGATGTTCCGTTCGTCGCTGCGGTATCTCCGGTTCCAGCCGGACGACGGCCTGCACGTCGTCGCGCGCGGACGCCTGAGCGTCTACGAACCGAAGGGGGAATATCAGATCGTCTGCGAGCACCTCGAGCCGCGAGGCTTCGGGGCGTTGCAGCTCGCCTTCGAGCAGCTGAAGAAGAAGCTGCAGGCGGAGGGGCTCTTCGACAGCGCCCGCAAGCGGCCGCTGCCGGCGCTGCCCCGACGGATTGGCATCGTGACCTCGCTCGACGGCGCGGCGATCCGCGACATCCTGAAGGTGCTGCGACGGCGTCATCCGAACGCCCAGATCGTGATCCGTCCCGCGCGCGTGCAGGGCGAAGGAGCCGCGGAGGCGATCGCGCGCGGCCTGCGCGCCATCGCGAAGGTGCCGGGCGTCGAGGTCGTCATCGTCGGACGCGGCGGCGGCTCGATCGAAGATCTGTGGGCGTTCAACGAAGAGCGCGTCGCGCGCGCGATCGCGGCCTGTCCCGTACCGGTCATCTCGGCGGTCGGGCACGAGGTCGACGTGACGATCGCGGACTTCGTCGCGGATCTGCGCGCGCCGACGCCGTCGGCGGCGGCCGAACTGGTCGTCGCGGCGAAGGACGAATTCTGCGGCCGCATCGACAGGCTGGCGGCGCGGCTCCGGGCCGCGGCGCACGCCCAGCTGCAGCGGCGACGCCAGACCGTCCACGCCCTGACCAGCCGTCGCGGCCTGGCGGCATGGCCGGCGCGCCTGCTGCTGCGAGGACGGCACGCCGCCGAGCTCACGCACCAGCTCCGGACGGCGGTGGTCGGGGCGGTGGGAGCGCGCGCCCGGCAGCATCGTGCGCTCCGGCGGCGCCTCGAATCGCAGGATCTGCGGCGGCGCCTGGCGGCGATGCAGGCGAGACTCGTGGCGGCCGACGGGGGGCTCGCGGCGGCCATCGGCGGCCGGCGGCATCGCGCGGATCGCCGCTTCCGCGGTCTTGCGGGACGGCTCGAAACCCTGAGCCCGCTGGCGGTGCTCGGCCGCGGCTATGCGGTCTGCTGGACGGCCGATCGGCGCGCCATCGTACGCCGCGCGAGCGCGGTCGCGCCCGGCGACACGGTGCACCTGACCCTGCACGAAGGGGAACTGGATTGTCGCGTCATGCCGCGCGAGTGACCGGACGCGCCTGAGCGGAGGGGTAGTCGGCATGTCAGCACCTGGTGAGATGGCCTCCATCAACGACTTCGAATCCGCGATCGCGGAGCTCGAGACCATCGTCAAGACGCTCGAGCAAGGCGATCTGCCGCTCGAAACATCGCTGGCGCTGTTCGAGCGCGGCGTCGCGCTCTCGCGCTTCTGCCACACGAAACTGGAGGAAGCCGAGCACCGCGTCGACATCCTCAACGATCGCGGCGAACTGAAGCCGGCGCCCGCGTCCCTCGCGGCGCCCGAAGACGAGCCGGACCGCGGCCGGTGAACGAGCCGGCTTCGCTGCACGACTGGCTCGACGCCCGGCGGCGCGACGTCGACATCGCGCTCGAACGCTTTCTTCCCTCACCCCCAGCGTGTCCGCCACGGCTCTCCGAGTCGATGCGCTACAGCCTGTTCGCCGGCGGCAAGCGGCTCCGCCCGATCCTGACGCTCGCCGCGGCCGAGGCGGTGGCCGAAGGTGCGGCGCGGCCACAGGACGCGCGCGCGCTCGCGCTGCCGGCCGCCTGCGCCCTGGAGCTGATCCACACGTATTCGCTCGTTCACGACGACCTGCCCGCCATGGACGACGACACGCTGCGGCGCGGACGCGCGACCAACCACGTCGTGTACGGCCAAGGCCTGGCCATCCTGGCCGGAGACGGACTGCTGACGGAGGCCTTCGCGCTGCTCGCGCGTGAACCGGCCGCGGCCGAGGGGGTGACCGGCGAGGAACGCCGGCGCCGGCAACTGCGCACGCTCGCCCTGGTGTCGGCGGCGGCGGGCGTCGCCGGGATGGTCGGCGGCCAGGCGATCGATCTCGACGCGGCCGGACGCGGCGCCCGGCTCGATCGGGACGCACTGCGGGACATGCACGCGCGCAAGACCGGCGCGCTCATCCGTGCGGCGGCTGGAGCCGGCGCGATCATGGCCGGCGCCAGCACCGACCAGTACGCCGCCGTCGATCGGTACGCCGCCGAACTCGGGCTCGCGTTCCAAATCGTGGACGACATCCTCGACGTCGAAAGCTCGTCGCAGGCCATGGGGAAGACGGCCGGCAAGGACGCCGCGGCCGGCAAGCCGACGTACCCGCTGCTCTACGGCCTCGAGGCCTCCCGCACGCTGGCGCACGGGTGCATCGATCGCGCCTTGTCGGCGCTCGAGACCGCACGCCTGCGCGGACAGTTGCCGGCCATCGCCCGCTGGGTCGTCGAGCGGACGACGTGAAGACGCGACAGCGCCTCGACGCGATCCTCGTCGAGCGGGGGCTCGCGGCTTCGCGCGAGCGCGCGCGGGCGCTCGTCCTCGCCGGGCACGTACGCGTCGACGGCGCGAAGGTCACGAAGGCCGGCGCCCCGGTCGCCGCGACGGCCGACGTCGTCGTCGTCCAGCCGGATCATCCGTACGTCGGACGCGGCGGCGTGAAGCTGGCCGCGGCACTGGAGGCGTTTCGGATCGATCCGGCGGCGCGCACCGCGCTCGACGTGGGAGCGTCCACCGGCGGGTTCACCGACGTGTTGCTGCGGCGCGGCGCCGCGCGCGTCGTCGCGCTCGACGTCGGGCATGGGCAGCTCGATTGGACGCTGCGCACCGACGCGCGGGTCGTCGTGCTGGAACACGTCAACGCGCGCGCGCTCACGCCCGGTCAGCTCCCGGCCGGCCTCCGCGCGTTCGACCTGGTCACCGTCGACGTGTCGTTCATCTCGCTGCGGCAGGTGCTGCCGGCCATCGTCGCGCTCTTGCGCCCGGAGGCGGACGTCGTCGCGCTGGTGAAACCGCAGTTCGAGGCCGGACGCCGCGAGGTCGGCAAAGGGGGCATCGTCCGCGACGCGGCGGTCCAGGCGCGGGTCGTCGACGAAGTGACGGCGGCCGCCGATGCGCTAGGATTGGAGCGCGCCGGCTCGTTCGAATCGCCGATCGCGGGTGCGGAAGGGAATCGCGAGTTCTTCGTGCACCTGCGGCGCCGGCGCGGGCGCGACCCGCATGACTGACTCGATGACACGCGTCGGACTCGTGGCCAGGCGGCGCCTGGAGGCGGCCGCGAGCGTGCTGGCGGAGCTCGCCGGATGGCTCGAAGCCCGCGACCTGCAGGTCGTCTTCGAAACGGAGACCGCGGCGCTGGCGGGGCTGCCGCCGGGACGCGCCACGAGCACGGCCGACGATCTGCCCGGCGTGTGCGATTTGATCGTCGTGCTCGGGGGGGACGGCACCCTGATCCGGACCGCCTCCCGGATCGCGCGGGCCGGGGTCGACATCCCCATCCTGGGCGTCAATTTCGGCAGCCTCGGGTTCCTGACGGAGATCACGCTGCCGGAGCTGTACGGCTCGCTCGCGGCGACGCTCGCGGGCACGGCGGTGATCGAACGGCGCATGATGCTCGCCGCCCGGATCGTCGGGCACGAGGACGGCCCCACCGATCACCTCGTCCTGAACGACATCGTCATCACGAAGGGGGCGATGTCGCGGATCATCGAGATTGCCGTGGAGGTCGACGGTCAGTCGGTGATGCGTGTGCACGCCGACGGCCTGATCGTCGCGAGTCCGACGGGCTCGACGGCGTACAACCTCTCGGCCGGCGGCCCCATCGTCCATCCGTCGTTCGATGCGGTGATCCTGACCGCGATTGCGCCGCACACGCTGACGAACCGGCCCGTGGTCATCCCCGGCGCCGCCGACGTGCGCGTGCGGCCGGTGATGGACGACTCGGAGGGAGAAGTGTTCGTGACCTTCGACGGCCAGCTCGCCGTCCGGCTCAGCGCCTCCGATGTCGTGTCGATCCGCCGCGCCGGCCGCTCGATCGGCGTGGTCCGGTCCCCCAGCCGCAGCTATTTCGAACTGTTGCGGGACAAGCTGAAATGGGGCGGGGCGTAGCGCCAATCTCACGACAGGGGCCTCTCGCGCCGCGGCGGCCGCCGCGGCCTGCTCAGCGGCCGAGATGCTTGTCGTGGAAATATTTGATCTGATACTGCTGCACGTTGCGATTGTGCTCGGCGAGCGTGGTCGCGAAGACGTGCGAGCCGTCGTTGCGGCTGACGAAATACAGGTACGGCACGTCGGCGGGATTGGCGGCGGCGACGAGCGAGGCGCGCCCCGGCGAGGCGATCGGACCGGGCGGCAGTCCCGGGTACCGATAGGTGTTGTAGGGAGAATCGACCTGCAGATTGGCGCGGGTCAGATTGCCGTTGTACTGGTCCGCGCGTGCGAGCGCGTAGATCACGGTGGGATCGCATTGGAGCGCCATGCCGATCCGGAGGCGGTTGCTGTAGACGGCCGCCACGAGCGGACGCTCGTCGGGACGCGCGGTCTCCTTCTCGACGATCGACGCCAGCGTCACGAGCCCCCGGATGGTCAGGCCGTGCGCCGCCGCCGCCTGACGGACGTCGGGGGTCAGCGCCTTGTTGAAGTTCGCGACCATCCGGCCGACCAGTTGCGCCGCCGTGACGGTGCGCGGCAGACGGTAGGTGTCGGGAAAGAGATAGCCTTCGAGATCGGTCGCCTGGGGATCGATCGCGCGGATCGACGACGTGTCTGACGCCGCGGCGACGAAGTCGCCGGCCTTGCCGAAGCCCTTGCTCTCGAACAGCGCGGCCATCTGCCGCAGCGTCAATCCTTCGGGAAACGTGAGCGGCCGCAGGTACACCTCGCCGCGCGCGATTTTTTCGATCACGTCCCGCGCGCTCATCGGATGGTCGAAGCGATACTCGCCCGCCTGCAGATGGCGCCCCTGGTGCGTCAGCAGGATCGCGGCCCGCACGGTCGGGATGTCGCGCACGACACCGCTCTGCACGAGCGCGCGGCCGATTCGCCCGGGGGGAGCGCCGGGCGCAATCTCGACGAACTGCTCGACTCCCGAGTACCCCTTGTACGGCCGGTTGACCCCAGTCCATATCCACGCCGCCGCGACTGCCGCGGCGATGAGCAGCAGCACGATGAGGGCCGCGATCAGGCGCTTCACAGATCCTCGGGGGGCTGGTCCGGAGCGCGACGTGCCGGCTGGCCGTCGAGGAAATCCTGCAGAATGACGGCGGCCGCCATGGCGTCGAGCTGCGCCTTGCGGCGGCGCCAGTCGCGCTCACGGCGCGCGAGCAGCTCGTCGGCGGCATGGCTGCTCAGCCGTTCGTCCTGCAGCACCACGTCGACGTCGACGCGTTGGCGCAGCAGATCACAAAACGTTTCGACGCGTGCGGTCTGCGTGTTGGGTTCCCCGCCGAGCCGGCGCGGCAGGCCGACGACCACGCGCCCGAGCCCGTCCTCCTCAGTCGCGAGCTCGTGCACGTCGGCGGCCACTCGCGTCGCCGCGGCAGGCAGATCGCCGGCGTGCTCGATCGTCTTCCACGGGCGCGCCAGGAGTCCCGTCACGTCCGACAGCGCCAGACCGATTCGCCGATCGCCGTAATCGACGGCCATCACCCGCACGAAGCCAGCGTAGCACACGCGCTATAATCCCCTGTCCCATGATCCAGAGCTTCGCCGTGCGTTTGGGCCGCGGCTGGCGGTCCGCCATACTCGTGGTGCTGGCGGGTGCCGTCGTGACGGCGCAGGCGCAGCAGCCGGGCGCCGATGCCGAACACACGCAGGCGCTGGCCGCACGGGCATCGGACCGGCTCGCGGCACTTCAGAAGGAGTCGGACTCGCTCGCCTCGCAGGAGCAGACGCTCCTCGTCGAACTGCGCAAGCTCGAGGTCGATCGTCAGATCAAGGCCGAAGAGCTGTCCGGCGTCCAGCGGAGCCTCGCGCAGACGCGGCAGCAGCTCGCCGGCATCGCGGCGCACGCGACCGCGCTCCAGGCCGAGGTCGATCGGCAGCGCCCCGACGTCGAAGCGCGGCTCGTGCGGTTGTACAAGATGGGCGGGGCCGGGTACTGGCGCCTGCTGCTCGACGTCGACGACGTGCGCGATCTCGGCCGCGCGTATCGTACCGCGGCCGCGCTGGGGCGGCTCGATCGCGAGCGCCTCGACGCGCACCGGCAGACCCTCGCGCAGCTCGCGGCGGAGCGCACGGCGCTCGAGAAGAAAGCGAAGGACACGCGCAGGCTGCAGGCGCGGGCCGCCGACGCGCGCGCGGCCGTCGATCGCGCCCTCGCGGCGCGCACGGCGCTCGTCGACGCGATCGATCAGCGGCGCGACCTCAACGCCCAGATGACCGGCGAGCTGCAGGACGCGCAGCGGCGGCTGCAGGCCTCCCTCACCCGCCTGGCGGCCGGGGGGCCGGCCACTGCGGTCTCGCTGCCCTTGCGCGCCTTTCAGGGAGCGGTCCCCTGGCCCGCCGACGGCGTCGTCGTCTCGCGGTTCGGGCGGCAGCCGCCGAACCGGTTCGGCACGGCCGTCGTGCACAACGGGATCGAGCTGTCGCTTGCCGAAGGGCGTCCGGTGCACGCGGTGCACGAAGGGACCGTCGCGTACGCCGATCCGTTCACCGGCTACGGCAACCTCGTCATCATCGATCACGGGGATCGCACGTATTCGCTGTACGGCCACCTCGGCTCGGTCGAGGTCCATCGCGGCGATCGGGTCGATCCATCGACGACCATCGGGCTGACCGGGCGCAATCCGGCCGGCAACCCGTCGCTCTATTTCGAACTGCGCGTCGACGGTCACGCCGTGGATCCCTTACAATGGTTGAAACGGCCCTAGCTCCGGGCATTCACCGCCCAGCTCCGATCGAGCCACCTCGATGACCACGAGAACGCGATTTACCGTCCTGTTCATCTCCATGCCGGTGCTGGCCTTCGTGCTGCTCGGCAGCCTCCGTGGCCGCGCCGCGACCGACGACGCGGACATCCGCGATCTGCGCGTGTTCCGCGACGTCGTCGGCTTGATCACGAGCAGTTATGTCGAGCCGGTGAAGGTCGACTCGGTGATGGACGGCGCCCTGCGCGGGCTGGCGGACGGCCTCGATCCCGACAGCGCGTATCTCAACGCAGCCGAGACGACCGCCGTCGAGCGCGGCGACCGGCTGCCGGACGGCGACGTCGGCATCGAGCTGACGCGTCAGTACTATCTCCGCGTCATCGCCGCGCGCGACGGGTCCCCGGCGGCCAATGCCGGGTTGCAGACCGGCGATTACGTGCGCGCGATCGACGGCAAGCCGACACGCGACCTGTCGGTGTTCGAAGGCGTGCGCCTGCTGCGCGGCGCGCCGGGCACGAAGGTCAGCCTGCTCGTCATCCGCGGCAACGCCGCGGACCCGAAGACGATCGATCTCGTCCGCGAGAAAATCCCCCCGGCCATCGTTACCGGTCACATGGTGCAGGGAGACGTCGGCTATCTCCGGATCGGCTCGTTCGACGACGGCATCGCGCCGACACTCAGACGCGAAGCGGAAGCGCTGACGAAGAGCGGCGCGAAGCACCTGGTGATCGACATCCGGCATACGGCGGAGGGGCCGTTCGCCTCGGGCATCGAGGCGGCGCGCCTGTTCGTGCCGTCGGGCACGCTGTCGATCGAAGCCGGGCGCAACGAGCAGACGCCGCGGCAGACGTTCGCGGCCAAGCCTGGGGACGGCGCGATGACGACGCCGATCACGCTGCTGGTCACGGCCGGCACGTCCGGCGCGGCCGAGCTGTTCGCGGCGGCGCTCCACGGCAACCGGCGGGCCGATCTCGTCGGCGAGCGGACGCTCGGCCGCGCGGGCGTCCAGAAGCTGGTGCGCCTGCCCGACGGCTGCGGCCTGTGGCTCACTTATGCCCGGTACCTGACGCCGTCCGGCCAGCCCATTCAGGGCAAGGGGCTCGCGCCCGATCTCGAAGTGGATCAACCGGAGGCGCCCGACTTCGACACGACGACGCCGCCCCCCGGCGATCCCGTCCTCGACGCCGCCATGGCGCGCATTCACGGCAACCAGGGGGCGTAACGGCCGCGATCAGTTCTTGACACTCCGGGATCGCTCGCGTATAACCGCTGCACACATCAGATCGGCGCGGAGCCTTGCGGGAGACGGGTTCGCGCGATTGCTCTCGTTCCGGAGGGGACATGAACAAGCAGGAACTCATCGCGAAGATCGCGCAGGACACGGGCATCACGAAGACGAATGCCGCGGCGGCGGTCGATTCGTTCTTCGAAGGGATCACCAAGTCGTTGAAGAAGGGGCAGCCGATCACGTTCGTCGGTTTCGGCACCTTCAAGACGGCGCAGCGCAAAGCGCGGCTCGCCCGCAATCCGCAGACGGGCGCGTCGATCAAGATTCCCAAGCGGCGTGTCGTCCGCTTCAACGCGGGCAAGGCGCTCAAGACCGCGCTCAATTAGCCAGACCGTTCGGGTCGCAGGCCCGCCGGCCAGGCCGGGCCTGCCCCTCCCGCCCATCCGCATTGACCGCCGTTCGACCCCTTTGTTACACTACTTGTTCGGCAAAGCCTGTGTTTTCAGGACATAGGCGCGTAGCTCAGTGGTTAGAGCGCCTGCTTGACACGCAGGAGGTCAGTGGTTCGACTCCACCCGCGCCTACCAACCTTCGCTCACGCGAGCCAACGAGGGCGTGAGCGACGGCTGGCAAGCCACACCCGAAGGTTGTCCGCCATGGCGGCGGAGCCGCGAAGGCGGACCGCGGGCGCCCGCCATCACCATCATGAGTGAAATCTCTGTCACCCTGCCAGACGGCTCGAGCCGTGTCGTCCCCGCGGGCACCAACCCCGGCGAGGTGGCGGCCGGGATCTCTCCGCGTCTGGCGCGGGTGGCGCTGGCCGCCGTCGTCGACGGCCGGCTCCTGGATTTGACGTCGCCGCTGCGCGCCGATGCGTCCGTGAGAATTGTCACGCCCGACAGCCCCGAGGCGCTGGCGCTGTACCGGCACAGCACGGCCCATCTGCTCGCGGCCGCGGTGCTGGCCCTGTTCCCCGGCGCGCAGTGCGGCATCGGACCCGCGACCGACGAGGGCTTCTTCTACGACTTCATCGTCGACCGGCCGTTCGTGCCCGAGGACCTCGAGGCGATCGAGGCGAAGATGAAGGCGCTCGCCGCAGAGGACCTGCCGTACGAGCGGCAGATGTGGCCGCGCGAAGAAGCGCTCCGCTTCTTCGCCGCGCGCGGCGAGCCGCTGAAGGTGCAGTTGATCGAGGAGAAGACGGCCGGTCAGTCCGAGGTGTCGTGCTACACGATCAAGGATCGCGAGACCTTCGTCGACTTCTGCGTCGGGCCGCACGTGCCCTCGACCGGACGCCTCACGGCGTTCAAGCTGCTGACGACGTCCAACGCGTACTGGAAGGGAGACGCGCGGAACCAGCCGATGCAGCGCATCTCCGGGACGGCGTTCCTGTCGGACAAGGAACTGCAGGCCCACCTGCGCCGCATCGAGGAAGCGAAGAAGCGCGACCATCGCAAGCTGGGGAAGGAGCTCGGGCTCTTCACCTTTCACCCGTGGGCACCCGGCTCGGCATTCTGGCTCGGCAAAGGCACCACGCTCTACAACACGCTCGCCGATTACATGCGCGAGGTGCTCTTTCCGGCCGGCTACCAGGAAGTCAAGACGCCGATCATCTTCAACAAGGCGCTCTGGGAAACGTCCGGGCACTGGGCGCATTACCGGCAGAACATGTTTCTGGTGAAGTCGTCCGACGACGAGGAGATGGGCCTGAAGGCGATGAACTGCCCGGGGCACTTCCTCGTGTTCGCGAGCGCGCTCCGCAGCTACAAGGATCTGCCGCTGCGCTTCCACGAGCAGACACCGCTGCATCGCAACGAGGCCTCGGGCGTGCTGTCGGGCCTCACGCGCGTGCGCCAGTTCTCGCAGGACGATGCGCACTGCTTCGTGATGGAGTCGCAGATTGCCGACGAGGTGGAGCGGCTGCTCCGGCTGGTCCAGCGGGTGTATGCCGATTTCGACCTGACGTACAGCGTGAAGCTCTCCACGCGTCCGGCCGAGTTCCTCGGCGAGATTGCCACGTGGGACCACGCCGAGGCGGCGCTCCGCCAGGCACTCGACGCCGCGCATCAGGCGTACACGGTCAACGAGGGAGACGGCGCCTTCTACGGTCCGAAGCTGGATTTCGACATCACCGACGCCATCGGGCGAAGCTGGCAGTGCGCCACGATTCAGCTCGACTATCAGATGCCGCAGCGCTTCGACCTGAAGTACATCGGGGCCGATAACACCGAGCACCGTCCGGTCGTCATTCATCGGGCGATTTTCGGGAGCTTCGAGCGTTTTATCGCCCTGCTCATCGAGCACTATGCCGGCGCCTTCCCGCTGTGGCTCGCGCCCGTGCAGGCGATCGTGCTGCCGATTGCGGACCGGCATCTGGAGTATGCCCGGGGTGTGCGCGACCGCCTCGCGGCGGCCGGCCTCCGGGTCGAGCTCGACGAGCGGCAGGAAAAGATTGGATATAAGATCCGCGAGGCGCAGCTCCAGAAGATTCCCTATATGCTGGTGGCCGGGGACCGCGAAGCCGCCGAAGGGACTGTCGCGGTGCGCAGCCGCCGCGGGGGGGACCAGGGATCGCGGCCGGTCGACGAGTTCGTCCGGGCCGCGCGGGCCGAGATCACGGCGCGCCGCGAACCGGTGCCCGGACTGGCGGCCGCGAGCTGACGGCCGTCGTCGTCAATCGTCAATCGTCAGTCGTCAATCGTCAATCAATCGTCACTCGTGAATCGTCAACGCCATCGACAATCGGCAATCCGTCGATCGACAATCGTCAATCGGCCATTCGATCGGCAATCGGCAGTCCGCAATCGGCATTGGTAAGGGGGTCGCCATCGCTTTCGACAGAAGTCCACGACGCGACGATCGTACACGGGTGAACGAGCGCATCCGCGTGCGCGAGATCCGTGTCATCGACGAGAACGGCGAACAGCTCGGCATCATGGCGCCGCCGCAGGCGCTCGCGATCGCGCGGCAGAAGGGGCTCGACCTGGTCGAGATTGCCGCGACGGCGAATCCGCCGGTGTGCCGGATCATGGATTTCGGCCGTTACCAGTACCAGGAGCAGAAGCGCGCCCGCTCGGCCCGGAAACACCAGAAGGTGATCGAGGTCAAGGAAATCAAGTTCCGGCCGAAGGTCGACGAGCACGATTATCAATTCAAGAAGAAGCACATCGAGCGCTTTCTGTCCGAAGGGGACAAGGTGAAGGCGACGATCTTCTTCCGCGGCCGCGAGATGGCGCACCCGGAAATCGGGCGGCGGATTCTCGAGCGGCTGATCGAGGAGCTGGCCGAGGTGGCGGTGGCCGAGACCACCCCGCGCCAGGAGGGCAACCAGATGCACACGATCCTGTCGCAGCGGGCGGCGGGCAAGCGCCCCGCGCCGGCCAAGGCGCCGCGCGAAACCGGCAGCAGCGCGTAAGCGGGCAAACGAGGGACCGTCAGACCATGCCGAAATTGAAGACGCACAGAGGGGCCGCCAAGCGGTTCAAGAAAACCGCCACCGGCAAGTTCGTCCGGAGCAAGGCGTTCAAACAGCACATCCTGACGAGCAAGTCCCGCAGCCGCAAGCGGAGCCTGAAGGGCACGGTCGTCGTCGCCCCCGCCGATCAGGCCAAACTCCGCCTGATGCTGCCGGACTGAGTTGGGCTTTAGGCTTTGGGCTTTAGGTAGCTGTAGGATTGAAAACATGCCTCGAGTAAAACGTGGGAACGTCCGGCGGCAGAAGCGCAAAAAGCTGCTGAGCCGCGCCAAGGGCTTCTATCAGACGAAGAGCAAGCTGTATCGCTCCGCGAAGGAGTCGGTCGACACCGCGCTGAAGTACGCCTTCGTCGGGCGGCGCCGCAAGAAGCGCGATTTCCGGCGGCTCTGGGTCCAGCGGATCAACGCCGCGGCGCGCGAGCACGGCCTGACGTACGGCGAGTTCATGCACGGCCTCAAGCTGGCCGGGAACACGCTCGATCGCAAGAGTCTCTCCGAGCTCGCGATCGCGTCGCCTGCCTCGTTCGCCCGTCTCGCGACGATGGCGGCCGCGGCCCGCGAGACCGCCGCGGCCACGCACGCCGGCGCGTAGCGGCGGCGCGGCCGCGCGCGCGCGGTTCGAGCGAGCATGGACCTGACCTCCCTCAAACAGCAGTTCGACACCGACGTGGCCGCCGCCTCGACCGAGGCGGCGCTGCGTGCCTTGCGCGACAAGTACCTCGCGCGCAAGGGGGGGCTCGTCTCCGGCGTGCTCAAGGAGGTCGCCTCCGCCCCGCCGGATCGGCGTCCCGCGCTCGGGCGCCAGGCCAACGAGATCAAGCAGCACATCGAGGCCGAGCTGACCGGCCGCCTCGCGGCCGTCGCGGCCCGGCGTCCCGCGGGCCCGGCGGTCGACGTCACGCTGCCCGGGCGCGCTCCCGTGCTCGGCCACCGCCATCCACTGACGCTGCTCCGCGAGCGCATCGAATCCATCTTCCTGCGCTTCGGCTTCCTCATCGTCGAAGGGCCGGAGCTCGAGGACGACTACCACAACTTCGAAGCGCTCAACATGCCGGCCGAGCACCCCGCGCGCGACATGCAGGACACGTTGTATCTCGCGTCCCCTGTGCAGTCGGCCGCGGGCGTCGACGCGACGCTGCTGCGGACCCACACGTCGGGCATGCAGGTCCGGTACATGGAGCAGCACCAGCCGCCCGTGCGGCTGATCGCGCCGGGCCGGGTCTACCGGCGCGACAACCTCGACCTCACGCACACGCCGATGTTCACGCAGGTCGAAGGGCTCGTCGTCGACGAGGGGATTACGCTCGCCGATCTCAAGGGAACGCTCGTCGCCTTCGCGCGCGAGCTGTTCGGCCCCGACCGGGGCACGCGCTTCCGTCCGAGTTTCTTCCCGTACACGGAACCGAGCGGCGAGCTCGACGTGAGCTGCGCGGCGTGCGGCGGGACCGGCCGCGTTCAGGTTAAGGCTGCGATACTGGCGACCCTCGCGGGGGAATCCCCGGCCTGCCCAATGTGTAAGGGCACCGGCTGGGTCGAAGTGCTCGGCAGCGGCATGGTCCACCCTGCCGTCTTCGAGGCCGTGGGCTACGATCCCGAGCGCTACACCGGCTTCGCGTTCGGCGTCGGCGTCGAGCGGCTCGCGCTCCTGAAGTGGGGCGTCGAGGACATCCGTCTGTTCTACGAAAACGACCTGCGCTTCCTGGATCAGTTCCCGCTGTGAGACTCGTCTACGACTGGCTGCGCGATCTGGTGAACGTGCCGGACGGCGCCGACGCGCTTGCCGCCACGCTGGGCCTGCGCGGGTTCGAGGTCGCCTCGGTCGAAGATGGCCCGCGGCCGGTGATTGACTTCGAGATCACCGCCAACCGCCCCGACTGCCTCAGCGTGCTCGGCCTGGCGCGCGAAGCCTCGGCCGCGTACGGGCTGCCGCTCCAGCCGCCGGACCAGACGAGAGGGGCGGCGCGCGAAGGGGCGCCGATCGACGTCGAGATCGAGGATGCCGACGCGTGCCCGCGCTACTGCGCGCAGTTGTTCGAGGTGGCGCCGGGCCCCTCGCCCGACTGGCTCAGGGACCGGCTCGAGGCCGCCGGCGTCCGGTCCATCAGCGCCATCGTCGACGTCACCAACTACGTGATGATCGAGATCGGCCAGCCGATGCACGCCTTCGACGTCTCGGCGCTGGCGGGACGGTCGCTGCGGATCCGCCGCGCACGGCCCGGCGAACGGCTGCGCACGCTCGACGGCGTGGACCGCGCGCTCTCGGCGGACATGCTGGTCATCGCCGACGCGGCGCGGCCGCAGGCCATCGGCGGGGTGATGGGAGGCGCGGCCTCGGAGGTTGGTCCGGCGACGACGCTGATCGCGCTCGAGAGCGCGTATTTCAAACCGGCGTCGATCCGGCAGACGAGCAAGCGCCTCGGGCTCCGGACGGAGGCGTCGACACGGTTCGAGCGCGGCGCCGACATCGACGCGCCGCCGGCCGGCATCGCGCGGGCCGCCGCCCTGCTGCGGCAGCTTGGCGCCGGCACGGCGGTCGGCCCGCTGGTCGATCGCTATCCGTCGCCGCGTCCGCGCGTGTCGCTGACGCTGCGCGGGGCGCGACTGACGCGCGTGCTCGGGATGGACGTGCCGCCGGCCGACGTGCCCGGACTGCTCGAGCCGCTGGGGTTCGGCGTCGCGGCCGAAGACGGCGCGCCGGCCTGGCGCGTCGAGGTGCCGACGTTCCGCGTGGACGTGCAGCGCGAAGTGGATCTGATCGAAGAAGTGGCGCGGCACTACGGCTACGATCGGCTGCCCGCGACGTTTCCAGCGCTCGCGGCCCCGCAGCCGCCGCCGGATCGCGCCCTTCTGCAGGAGCGCGTCGTCCGTCAGGTGCTCACCGCGTCGGGGCTGTCCGAAGCGATGACGTTCGCGTTCGTCGAACGCGCGATGGCGCAGCCGTTTGCCGGCGGCCCCGAGGCGCCCGCCATCGCCAACCCGCTGTCGGAGAAATTCGCCGTGCTGCGCCCATCGTTGTTGCCCGGGTTGCTCGAGGCGTGCGCCTGGAACCGCCGCCGCGAGCAGCGCGACGTGCGGCTGTTCGAAGCGGGGGCGCGGTTCACGCCGGCGGGCGAACGGCGCGCGGTCGGGATCGTCTGGTGCGGCGCTGCGGGCGGCACGCACTGGTCCACACCGGCCCGTCCGGTGGATTTCTACGACGTCAAGGGAATCGTCGAGGTGTTGTGCGGCGCGCTGGGCGTGCCCGTGACGACCGAAGCGGCGACGAGCCCGGCCTTCGTGGACGGACGGACCGCCGAGGTGACGGCCGACGGCGCGAGGGTCGGCGTGATCGGCCAGATCGATCCCGCCGTCGCCGACGCAAGAGGCTTTCCGTCCGGCGAGCCGCTGTTCGCGGCCGAGATCGACCTCGACGCGGTGGCCGCGCGCGCGCCGGCGGACACGCTGCGAGCCGAACCGCTGCCGCGCTTCCCGTCCATCGCGCGCGACCTCTCGATTCTCGTCGACGACAGCTTGCCTGCCGCCGCGGTTCGTGGCACTATCCGTTCGGCAGCGCCTGCGACGCTCGTGCACGTCGTGGAATTCGATCGGTACCGCGGCAAGGGCATTCCGGAAGGCCGGGTCAGCCTGTCGCTGCGTCTCACGTTCCGTTCGCCCGAACGGACCTTGACCGACGCCGAGGCCGACGAAGCGATGCACGCGATCGTCGCCGCGCTGGCGGCACGGCACAGCGCCGAGCGGCGGTAGCGGACGGCGCGCAGCAATCGGCATTCAGCAGAGGGATCGAGGAAGACATGGCAAAAGCGGCGGTGGCGACGCGTTCGCTCGATATGGAAGCAATCGATCGGCTCGAAGACAAGGTGAAGCTGCTGGTCGGGGTCATCGACCGTCTGCGCAACGAGCACGCGAGAGCGCTCGAAGACAACGGCCGGCTCGGTCGCGAGCTGGAATCGGCGCGCGTGCGGCTCAACGACGCCGAGGGGACGAGCACCGAGCTGACGGCCCTGCGCGAGGAACGCGACGTCGTCCGCGGGCGGATCGACGACATGCTGAAACAGATAGACGGCCTGAATCTCTGAGGGCCCGCCCATGGAGCAGACCCGCGTCGTCACGGTCGATATCTGCGGGCAGCGCTACCCGATCCGGAGCCATCTGGATGCGGTGTATATCGCTGAACTGGCGGCCTTTGTCGACGAGAAGATGCGCGCGGCCGCGCGCGAGTGTCCGACGGGAGACACGCTGAAGGTCGCGGTCCTGGCGGCGCTCAATATCGCCGACGAGGTCTACCGCGGAAGGGGCGAAGAATCATCCCGGCGGGCGGCCTTCACCCACCGGACCGAGGAACTCGAGCGGATGCTGGATTTGGCCCTCGGGACCGACCTCGAAGCCGCGGGCCTTGCCCGGACCGCCGGTTCATTCTAAGATCGCCGCTGGAGTTCGAATTCCCTGCTTTGCGCGTGATGGCTCGGAGGCTCGTTTGAGCCAACGTTACATCCCAAGCGAATCGCAAGACCGCGCCGTGTGCATGCCTCTGCGAGAGGAAGCCTAACGCGCGGTTCGCACAGCGGTTCCACCTGCTCTCGCAGGTTCATCCGACCTCCCCACACGGCAAAGCGGGGCCTCTTCTCTCCATCAACGCACAACGCTGATCCGCTCGATCGCCAGGCCACGCGCGCAGGGGCACTGCCCCGGCCAATCGCGCGTCCGGGGGCAGTCCCCGGAAGGCCGGCACGACGGCGGGCGCCGGGGATACATGATGGGTCCATCGGTGGTCTACCTCGTCAATGCCGGCATTACCGGCGTCGTGGCGGTTGGCGTTCTGGCGTGGTGGATGGCGAACCGCCGCCGGCTGGCCGCCGAGACGGTCGGACGCGCCGAAGAGCACGCGCGCCAGCTCCGGTCCCAGGCGCAGCGGGATGCCGACGCCGTCCGGAAGGAAGCACTCCTCGAAGCCCGCGAAGGCGCGCACGAGCTGGCGAACAAGGCCGAAAAGGACGCGCGCGACCGGCGGCTGGAGATGGAGCGGCTGGAGCAGGCGCTCGCCGACAAGACCCGCAGCCTCACCGAACACATCGCGGCGAGCGACGTCCTGGACCGCGACCTGCGCCGGCGCGAGCAGGCGCTCGGGCAACAGGAGCAGAGCGTCGCGGCGGCCCTCGCCCGGGGGGAACAGCTCGTCGCGGAGCGCCACAGGGAACTGCAGCGCGTCGCCGGCCTGACAGGCGAGGAAGCGCGCGACATCCTGGTCAAACAGATGGAAACGGACGCGCGCCGCGAGGCCGCGAACCTGATCAAGCGGCTCGACGCCGAAGCGCGCGAAACCGCCGCCGCGCGCGCGCGTCAGATCATCACCGACGCCATCCAGCGCAGCGCCGCCGAGCACGCCATCGAGACCACGGTGTCGGTCGTCGATCTGCCCAGCGACGACATGAAGGGGCGCATCATCGGCCGCGAGGGGCGCAACATCCGGGCGCTCGAGCAGGCGACCGGCGTCGAGCTGATCGTGGACGACACGCCGGGCGCCATCATCCTGTCGTCGTTCGACCCATTCCGGCGCGAGGTGGCGCGGCAGGCGATCGAGCGCCTGATCGCCGACGGCCGGATTCACCCGGCGCGCATCGAGGAACTGGTGGACCGCGTCAGGGGCGAGATGGAAGAGAGCGTTCGGCGCGAGGGGGAAACGGCCGCCTTCGAGCTGGGGCTCTACGATCTGCATCCGGACGTGCTGCGCCTGATGGGCCGCCTGAAGTTTCGGACGAGCTACGGCCAGAACGTGCTGAACCACTCGCGGGAAGTCGCGTTCCTGGCCGGCATCATGGCCAGGGAAATCGGCCTGAATGCGCAGGTCGCCACGCGCGCCGCCTTTCTGCACGACATCGGCAAGGCGATCGACCGCGACCTGCAGGGCACCCACCTCGAGCTCGGCCTGGACTTTCTGCGCAAGCACGGCGAGAGCGAGCCCGTCCTGCAGGCCGTCGCCGCGCACCACATGGATATCGACTGGCCGTCGCTCGAAGCGATGATCGTGCAGGCCGCCGACGCCATCTCGGCCGCCCGCCCGGGCGCGCGTCGCGACATCCTCGAGTCGTACGTGAAGCGGCTGGAAAAGCTCGAACACATTGCCGACTCGTTCCACGGCGTCTCGAAGGCGTTCGCCCTCCAGGCCGGCCGCGAAATCCGGATCGTCGTCGAGAGCGACCGCATTTCCGACGAGGAGACGGTCTGGCTCTCGAAGGACATCGCGCGCCGGATCGAGAACGAGCTGGAGTACCCCGGCCAAATCAAGGTGACCGTCATCCGTGAGACCCGCGCCGTTGAATACGCGCGCTAGCGCTCCGCTGGCCGCGCTCGGCGAGCGGGGACTGATCGAACGGATCCGGCGGCGCCTGCCGGCCGCCCCCCCGTCACTGCTGATCGGCATCGGCGACGATGCCGCCGTCGCCGCGCCCGACCGCGGCGCGCTCGCCGTGCTCACGACGGACGCGCTCGTCGAGGGAGTGCACTTCGACTGGCGGTTCAGCGCCCCCCGCGACGTCGGGTGGAAGGCCCTGGCCGTCAACATCAGCGACGTCGCGGCGATGGGAGGCGCGTCGCGCTTCGCCCTGCTCTCGCTCGCGATCCCCGAGGCGCTCGGCCTCGATTCGCTCGACGAACTGATCGACGGCTTTCTCGAGCTGGCGGCCGCCGAGCGGGTGGCCGTCGCGGGGGGAAACAACACGCGCTCGCCGGGCCCGCTCATGATCGACGTGTGCCTGATGGGCGCCGTCAAACCACGCCGCGTCCTGACGCGCGGCGGCGCCCGCGCCGGGGACGCCATCTATGTGAGCGGCGCGGTCGGTGCCGGCAGCGCCGGGCTGCGATGGCTCCAGCGCCACGGCGGCGGCGACCCGGCGGATGCTGGCGAGCGCGCCTGCGTGAGCCGGTACCGCCGGCCGGAGCCGCGCGCGCGTCTCGGCGCCCTGCTCGGCCGCAACCGGGCGGCCACCGCGTGCATGGATTTGAGCGACGGGCTGGCGGACGGCGTCCGCCAGATCGCCGGCGCGAGCGGCGTCGG
>DASUKM010000026.1:0-4084 GCA_036278735.1 Vicinamibacterales bacterium | reverse complement strand
GAGGAGCAGCGCGGCGGCGTAGTTGCCGGCGACCGCGATGAACAGTGTCTCGCGCAGGCCGATCCATTCGCCCAGGACGCCCGCAGCAGCAGTGCCGGCGAGCATCGCCGCGAATCCGCCGACGCGGATCGTGGCGTTCATGCGGCCCTGCAGTGCGTCGGGCGTGATCGCCTGCCGCAGGCTCAGCTCGTTGATGTCGTAGAAGATCCAGGCGGGGTCCGTGACGACCTGCGTGAGCACAAGGTATCCGACGGCGATCGCCGAGACGCTGGCGGCGAGCGGCGTGAACAACGACCCCGTCGCCTGCACGATGAGCGCGGCGACGAGCGCGCGGCCGACGCCGATGTTCGCGGCGCGCGGCGCCAGGTACGCCCCGATGAGCGACGTGCCCCCGCCGACGGCGAAGATGACGCCGAGCACGCCGGCGCCGAAGCCGACCTCCCGATAGAGATACAGCAGGAGCACGGTCCCGAAGATGCGGCTCGAGAACTCGCGCATCGCGTTGACGGCGGCGAACGAGCGCAGCAGCCGGTCGCCGGCGACGAGCCGCACGCCGTCGTGTGCTTCGCGCCAGAACGATGCCTGCTGCTCGCGCACGCGCGCTGGTTCGGGGCTGCGGATGCGGCCGACGAACACGGCGGATGCGACGAACGACACCGCATCGATAAGCAGCGCGCCGGGGCCGCTGAGCGCCTGCACGAGCCAGCCGCTGAGACCGAAGGAGCCGACTTCGGCGACGGACGCGCTGGCCTGAAGCTTCGCGTTGCCCTCGACGAGCTCGCTCGCGCTGACGAGCGTCGGCAGGTAGGCCTCGTACGCGACGTTGAAGCAGACGGTGAGCGCGCTCGCCCCGGCAGCGACGGCATAGAGCTGACCCATCGTCAGCACGCCGAACACGGCGGACAGCGGCACGCTGGCGATGAGCGCGGCGCGGCCGACGTCGGCGGCGATCATGATCGGCCGGCGCGGCAGTCGGTCGGCCCAGACGCCGGCGGCGATGCCGACGAAGAAGCCGGGCACGAGTTGCGCCATCGCCAGCGCGCTGATCTGGAGCGCGCTCGCGTCGAGCCAGATGATCGCGGTGAACTGCATCGCCAGCTGGCCGATGAGTGAACCGAAGACGGAGATCGTCTCGCCGGTCCAGAGACGGACGAAATCCTGGTGACGCCAGAGACCGTTGAATCGCGGTCGCATCGGTGGTGAGCCTCTCGCTATCGCGCGCGGACGTGCGCGCGCGGTCCTATCCGGTGCCGGATCGGCGCGTGAGGGCGTGCGAGGGAAGCAGGAGCGGGCGTCCGGCGGGAGATCGCCGGAGGCGGTGCTTGAACCGTGTTGCCTCGGCCCTTACGCGAGGGCCGTTGGGGTGATGCTGCTGGCTTTCATTCGTTGCACCTTCGGAGGAGATGATAGCGGCTGGCGGAGGGCGATCGGAAGGAGGCGGGGGGCGTGATGTGGGCTGCAGCGCGGGCGCGGGCTTGACGTGCGGTCGCCGAAGCTTCCGATCGGGGTGGCGGGGAGCGTCTATAATCGCGGCACCAAATCGAAACACGTTCGGGGATGAAGGAGGGATCAGATGTCGTCGTTCAAGGAGTTCCGCGCGTTCCTGCTGCGGGGCAACGTCGTCGACCTGGCGGTCGGCATCGTCATCGGCGCGGCGTTTACGGCGGTGGTGACCGGGTTCGTGGCCGACCTGCTGACGCCGCTCATCGCGGCGATCGGCGGGAAGCATGACTTCAGCGCGCTGACGTTCACCGTGAACGGCAGCGTCTTCAAGTACGGCAGCTTCATCAACGACGTCATCAGCTTCGTGATCGTCGCCGCGGTCATCTTCTACTTCGTGGTGCTGCCGGTGAACGAGCTGACGCGGCGGTCGCGGAGCGAGGCGCCGGCAGACCCGACGCTGAAGGACTGCCCGTACTGCCTGAGCCCGATCCCGGTCAAGGCGAGCAAGTGCGGGCAGTGCACATCTGAGCTGACGGGCGCGGTGACGGTGTAGGCGGGTTGTTGGTCGCTGGTCGTTAGTCGTTGGTCTGATCGGTGACGGCGGTGCGCCGCCAGAGGACGAACTACGGCTGGGCGTAGCGGCGTAGCTTCAGCTGCGCCGCCTTCGTCCGTGCACCTGCGGTCGTGCGTATCTCGTGCGGCGAGGGAAGTCCGCAGTGGATCGCCGGTAACGAGCGGGCGCATCGGCCCGCCCCTACCGTGCGCGGTCGATCGGCGGAGCCTTGGCTACGCGGTGCGTTCCGTCGGGTCGGTCCAGGCTGGCTCTCGTTACTCAATCCTCTTCCGTCACTCCTTCGGTGGCTTCCCTCATTCCTTCGGTGCGCGCGAGGCGCATAGGATGGGCCGGGAGCGGCGGGCACGGCCCCAATGATCGGCCGTCCCCGGGCCTGCGTACTAGGGCGAGGGGCGGGTGGCAATTCGGTACACTGGACGCGAGAACCCGCTACAGGAACCTGCATGAGCCTGATTTCAAAGATTTTCGGCGACAACGACCGCGTGGTCCGCAAATACCACGCGGTCATTGACGAGATCAACGGCCTCGAGCCGGAGTTCGAGGCGCTCTCCGACGAGGAGCTGCGCGCGAAGACGGACGAGTTCCGCCAGCGCCTGGCCGACGGCGAGACGCTCGACGACCTGCTGCCGGAGGCCTTCGCGGCCGTCCGGGAGGCGGCGAAGCGCGGGGTGGGCCAGCGGCACTACGACGTGCAACTGGTCGGCGGCATCGTGCTGCACCAGGGGAAGATCAGCGAGCTGAAGACCGGGGAAGGCAAGACGCTCACCTCGACCCTGCCCCTGTACCTGAACGCGCTCGAGGGGCGCGGCGCCCACCTGGTCACGGTGAACGACTACCTGGCCAAGCGCGACGCGCAGTGGTACGGCCCGGTATACACCTCGCTCGGGCTTACCGTCGGCGTGCTCCAGCACGAGTCGGCCTTCCGCGTGACGGCGGAGAAGGTCAGCGACGTCGAAAACATGGAGCACCTGGAGCCGATCGGGCGCCGGGATGCCTACTACTGCGACATCACGTACGGCACGAACCACGAGTTCGGCTTCGACTACCTGCGCGACAACATGGCCGTCGCGGCCGAGGGCTGCGTGCAGCGCGAGCTCCGCTACGCGATCGTCGACGAGGTGGACAACATCCTCATCGACGAGGCGCGGACGCCGCTGATCATCAGCGGGCCGGCGGAAGACAGCACCGCGCGCTACCAGCAGTTCGCGCGTCTCGCGCCGCAGCTGGTGGTCGAGACGGACTACACGGTCGACGAGAAGGCGCGGCAGGTGATGCTCACCGAAGAGGGCATCGAGAAGATCGAGCGCCTGGCGCACATCGACAACATCTACTCGCCCGAGAACTACCGGATGACGCGCTACATGGAGGCCGCGCTCAAGGCGCAGATCATCTACAAGTGCGACGTCGACTACGTCGTGAAGGACGGCGAGATCGTCATCGTCGACGACTTCACCGGGCGCCTGATGTTCGGGCGGCGGTGGTCGGACGGCCTGCACCAGGCGGTCGAGGCGAAGGAAGGCGTGCGGATCCAGAACGAGTCGATCACGTACGCCACGATCACGCTGCAGAACTACTTCCGCCTGTACGACAAGCTGGCCGGCATGACCGGTACGGCATCGACCGAGGGCGAGGAGTTCTTCGAGATCTACAAGCTCGAAGTCGTGGTGATCCCGACCCACAAGCCGATGGTCCGCGACGACGAGCACGACCTCGTGTATCGCACCGAGCGGGCGAAGTTCGATGCCGTCGCGGAGGAGATCGCCGAGTTGCAGAAGGAAGGCCGCCCGGTCCTCGTCGGCACGGTCTCGATCGAGAAGTCGGAGTACCTGTCGGAGCTGCTGACGCGCAAGGGCGTGCAGCACCAGGTGCTGAACGCAAAGCAGCACGAACGGGAAGCGCTCATCGTGTCGCAGGCGGGCCGCGAGGCCACCGTGACGATCGCGACGAACATGGCCGGCCGCGGCACCGACATCGTGCTCGGCGGCAAGCCGGATGGACGCGATCCGGAAGAGTGGCAGGCGGAGCACGACCGCGTCGTCGAAGCGGGCGGCCTGGAGATCATCGGCA
>DASUKM010000025.1:0-65581 GCA_036278735.1 Vicinamibacterales bacterium | reverse complement strand
CGGAAGGCGGAGGGCGGAAGGCGGAGGGCGGAGGGCGGAAGGCGGAGGGCGGAGGGCGGGGCGCGGAGGCGGAAGGCGGAGGGCGGAAGGCGGAGGGCGGAAGGCGGAAGGCGGAAGGCGGAGGGCGGAGGGCGGAGGGCGGAGCGCGGAAGGCGGGGGGTGGGGCGCGGAGGGCGGAGGGCGGAGGGCGGAGGGCGGGACGCGGAGGGCGGAGGGCGGAAGGCGGAGGGCGGAGGGCGGAAGGCGGAGGGCGGCGGCGGGGCGCGGGGTGCGGAGAACCGGGACCTCGAATCTGGCACTGGGAGCCGGGAAGCTGGAAGCTGGTAACTGGTAACTGGTTACTGGTTACTGGTTACTGGTCGTTACTGGTTACTGGTTACTGACGACTCGTCACCGGTATCGCGCCCTGCACGAATGCTTCGATGTCGGCGGCTGGACGGGCGCCGGCGGTCCGCGCGACTTCACGGCCGCCCGCGAACACCGCCATCGTCGGGATCGAGCGGATGCCGAAGCGTTCGCCCAGATCGGTCAGCACGTCGGTGTTCACCTTGACGACCAGGAAGCGGCCGGCGTTGCGGGAGGCGACGCGGGCGATTTCGGGCGCGACCATCCGACAAGGACCGCACCAGGGCGCCCAGAAGTCCACGACGACCGGCAGCGGCGAGCCGGCGACGAGCGCGTCGAACGCGGAGGCGGACGGGACCTCGATCGGCTCGTCAGGCGCCGTGATGGGCGTGTGACACTTGCCGCAGCGCGTTTCGGCAGTCAGGCGATTGAATGGCACCCGGTTGCGCTGACCGCACGAACGGCACGCCATTACCACGCCGCGATCGTCGATAGAGATCGAACTCATTGGTCGAGCCTGTCTGACCGGGGGTTCAGGGTTCAGGGTTCAGGGTTCCGGGCTGGGTTCCGGGTTCCGGGTTCCAGGGAGAGTTCAGGTTTCCGTCCCCGGCCCGTGAGCCAGCGGAGCCCTGAACCTCGCCTTGAACCCCGAACCCATCTCTGAACCCCGAACTCCGAACCCTGAATCTCGAGTACTGGATCCGATATCGCGATCAGTCGGAAACCGCCAACTCGCCGGGGACGATCGGGCGCGTGCGCGGGAGCAGGCCGCGGCGCGCCATATTGCCGAACCAGCCGAGCACGCCGACGAAGACGGCGAGCTTGAACGCGTCGCTCGCGGGGGTTTCGGGGAGCACCTTCCACCAGAACCACAGGATCGGTTGTGCGGCGCAGACCGCCCACACGGATCCGTAGAAGTACCGGCGCTCGTGCCCTTCCCCCTTCGTCGACGTCTTCACCCGCGGCAGCATCCCGAACGCGCCGAGCACCCAGATCGCGATCGCCATCGGAAAATACGCCACGTCGTACATCTGGCGCAGGCGCCAGTGGCCCGTGACGATGGCGCCGATCAGCCCGGCGATGTTGAGCACCGCGAAGCTCAGCACCTCACTCCAGGCGAGCGTGTAGCACACCCGCCGGTACAGCGGGTTCGGACGATCCTCGGTGAACCGGATGATGTACGGCCGCGGCTCGACGCCGGGCAGCCGCCCGCGCAGCCCCGCGATGCCGGTGCCCGCCAGCACGACGGCCAGCCAGAGGAGCATCCGGCGGTCGAATCCGTGCTCGAACAAATCGAACGTCAGCGGACCGGGGGCGATGAAGAAGACGAAAATCCAGATGGGCCAGTGCGACACGCGGTAGCGGATCTTGTTGCGCTCGCGAAGGCGCCGGTCCGTGGCCAGCTCGACGCGGCGCGCGTGCCCGTGCTCGCGTTCGTACGACGGGGGAAGAATCGACCACTCCACCAAGAGGGCACTTTACCATGCCGCCGCGCGGCGACAGCTGAACCAGGCGCACGAACGATGCGGCGCAGGGCTGATCCACCGGGACGGTCGCGGCAAGCCGCTGGCGCATGCGCCAATGAGCCACCTCGCGGCCCTGACGGCCGGGCCGCCGTCGGGCCCCCGGTTTGCGCACCGGTCCGATCTCGCGGCATGATGGCCCCCATGCGTGGATGGCTGTTGACGTCGATCCTCCTGCTGATCACGCTCGTCCCCATGGTCCCCCTCCAGACCGGCGCCGGCGCGGCGCTCGCCCCGGGGGTCGCCGAATCGCTTGCGCGCGCCCGCGCCGAACGGATCTCGAACGTCCGCTACACGCTCGCGTTCACGATCCCGGCCGCCCTGCACGCGCCGATTGCGGCGCGCGAGACGATCGCGTTTTCGCTGGCCGACGCCTCGTCGCCGCTCGTGCTCGATTTTCAGCCGGATCACGCCGGCCTTCTGCGCGGCCTCACGATCGCCGGCCACGCCGTCGACGTCCAGCAGACGAACGGCCACATCGTCGTGCCGCCGGCCGTGTTGAAGACGGGCGAGAACACGATCGACGTCGCATTCGAGGCGGGCGACGCGCCGCTCAACCGCAACAGCGATTATCTCTACACGATTTTCGTCCCGGCGCGCGCGCACGAGGCGTTCCCCTGCTTCGATCAGCCCGACCTGAAAGCGCGCTGGACGCTCTCGCTCGACGTGCCGGACGGCTGGCAGACGCTCGCCAACGGCGCGGAGAGGTCGCACGAGAGTTCGGGCGGCCGGACGCGCGTGCACTTCGCGCAGACGCAGCCCATCTCGACCTACCTCTTCGCCTTCGCGGCCGGTCACTTCTTCGTCGAGACGGCGCAGCGCGACGGCCGGACGTTCAGGATGTTCCACCGCGAGACCGACGCCGCCAAAGTCGCGCGCAACCGCGACGCGATCTTCGACCTGCATGCCGCGGCCCTGAAATGGCTCGAGCAGTACACCGGCATCCCCTACCCGTTCGGCAAGTTCGATTTCCTGCTGGTGCCCGCCTTTCAGTTCGGCGGCATGGAACACCCCGGCGCCATCTTCTACAACGCCAGCGGCCTGATGCTCGACCAGTCCGCGACGCAGAATCAGGAACTGGCCCGCGCGAGCACGATCGCGCACGAAACCACGCACATGTGGTTCGGCGATCTGGTGACGATGAAGTGGTTCAGCGACGTGTGGATGAAGGAGGTCATGGCGAACTTCATGGCCGCCAAGATCGTCGACCCGTCGTTCCCGCACATCAACCACGCGCTGCGGTTCCTGCTGGCGTACTACCCGTCGGCGTATGCCGTCGATCGGACGCCGGGCAGCAACGCGATCCGGCAGCCGCTCACGAACCTCAGCGACGCGGGCACGCTCTATGGCGCGATCATCTATCAGAAGGCGCCGATCGTGATGCGCAACCTCGAAGCGCTGCTCGGCCCCGACGCGTTTCGGGACGGGCTGCGCGAGTACTTGAAGCAGTACGCCTTCGGGAACGCCTCCTGGTCCGATCTGATCGCGCTGCTCGCGCGGCACACGAAGATTGACCTTGCCGCCTGGAGCCATGCGTGGGTGGAAGAGGCGGGACGGCCGATCATCACCACCCATCTGATCGTCGACCACGGCCGGATCGCCCGGCTCACGTTCAGCCAGCGCGATCCCGTCGCGGGCCGCGGCCTGACCTGGAGGCAGCAGCTGCAGGTCGCGGTGGGAGATGGGCGCGCCCAGACGCTGCTGCCGGTGACGCTTGCGGGCCCGTCGGTGGAGGTTGCCGCCGCGCGCGGTCTGCCCACCCCCGCGTTCGTTCTGCCGAACGGCGCCGGCCTCGGCTACGGCGAGTTCCACCTGGATCCGGCCAGCCGCACCTGGCTCGCCGCGCACCTGCCCGAGATCGACGATCCCCTCACGCGAGGGAGCGCGTGGCTGACGCTGTGGGACGCGATGCTCGATCACGAACTCGCGCCCGCGGCGACCGTCGATCTCGCGCTGCGCGCGCTGCCGCGCGAGACCGACGAGCTGAACACGCAGCGCATCCTGGGATATCTGTCGGAGACGTACTGGCAGTTCACGCCCCAGACCACCCGGCTCCGGATCGCCCCGCACGTGGAGCAGGTGCTGCGCGACGGCCTGACCGCGGCCGCGACGACGAGCTCGAAAGCGGCGTACTTCTCGACGCTGCGGCAGGTGGCGCAGACCCCCGCGACCGTGGCGTGGCTCACCAGCATCTGGCGGGGCGACACGAAGGTTCCCGGGCTGATTTTTTCCGAGAACGACGACATCGCGCTCGCCGAAGAACTGGCCGTGCGCGGCGTGCCGGACGCGATGACGATCGTGGATCGGCAGATCGCGCGCACGAAGAACCCGGACCGCAAGGCGCAGCTGCAGTTCGTCGAACCGGCGCTCTCGCCGGATCCGGCGGCGCGCGGGACGTGGTTCGCGTCTCTGAAGGAGGTCGCCAACCGCCGCCACGAACCGTGGGTCCTCACCGGCCTGCGTTATCTGCACCACCCGCTGCGCGCCGCTTCGTCCGAGCGGTACATCGAGCCGAGTCTCGAGATGCTGCAGGAGATTCAGCGGACGGGGGACATCTTCTTTCCGAAGCGATGGATGGATGCGACGCTGGACGGGTCTCGATCGCAGACGGCGGCCGCGACCGTGCGCGACTTTCTGGCGAAGCTGCCGAACACGTATCCGGATCGGCTGCGGCGGGTGATTCTGTCGTCGGCCGACACGCTGTTCAGAGTGACGGACCAGCGGCCGGGGGCCCGGCCACAGACGGGCACGGGCCGATAACCCGTGCCGCACCTGCGGCCGATCGTGCGCGACGATCGGTCTCGGACGCGGGCGGCGTGCCTACACGGAGTGCTGCTGCTTGCGCACCGACCGCTTCCGCCAGAAGAACGCGAATCCCAGAACGCCGACGATGACGAGCAGAATGTAGAACATGGTCTGTCAGGCCTCCGGGCGGCGACTCTGGCAAGCCGGGTGCCGCGCGCCACGCGAGGGACACACCAAAGCTGTAAGCGATTGACAGTCCTGCGCTTGCCGGTGCGGCCCGGCGGCCGCCGCGGCCACCATCCGCGCAGGACGCGCCGCGCGGCCGACGATTTCGTCGCCGCGATTGCAAGAATGGTCCGAGGCACGACACGCATGCGGATTCGGATTCTGGTGACCGGCGGCACGTTCGACAAGGAGTACGACGAGCTGACGGGACGGCTCTTCTTTCGCGAGACGCACGTGCCGGAGATGCTCCGGCTCGGACGCGCCCGTCTCGATCTCGCCGTCGAGACGGTCATGATGACCGACAGCCTGGAGATCGACGTTGCCGGCCGCGGGCGGATCGTCGAGCGATGCCGCGCCTCCGACGAACACGCCATCGTCGTGACGCATGGCACCGACACGATGTGCGACACGGCGCGCGCGATTGCCGACGCCCAACTCGCCGGCCGCACCGTCGTGCTGACCGGCGCGATGGTGCCGTATGCGTTCGGCAGCTCGGACGGGCTGTTCAATCTCGGCAGCGCCCTGTCGTTCGTCCAGGTGCTGCCCCCCGGCGTCTACCTGGCGATGAACGGCCGCCATTTCGCGTGGAACGCCGTGCGCAAGAACCGGAGCACGGGCGTGTTCGAGAGCTGCTGAATGTCCACCTCGAAGTCCGGCATCCTGCCCCTCGCCTCGAAGCTGCCCTCGGTGGGGACGACGATCTTCACCGTCATGTCGCGGCTGGCCGGCGAGCTCGGCGCGATCAACCTGTCGCAGGGGTTTCCCGATTTCGACTGCGACCCCGAGCTGATCGACGCCGTCGCGAGGCACATGCGCGCGGGGCACAACCAGTACGCCCCGATGCAGGGGGTGCCCGCGCTGCGCGAGGCGATCGCGATGAAGTTCCGCGAGACGTACGGCGCCTCGTACGATCCGGAATCCGAGGTCACCGTGACCTCCGGCGGCACCGAGGCGCTCTTCGACGCGCTGGCCGCGATCGTCCACCCGGGCGACGAGGTGATCGTCTTCGAGCCGTGCTACGACTCGTACGTGCCGGGGATCGAACTGAACGGCGGCGTGCCGGTCGTCGTCTCGCTGACCTTTCCGGAATACGCGATCCCGTGGAACGACGTGCGCGCCGCGATCACGCCGCGGACGCGGATGCTGATCCTCAACTCGCCGCACAATCCGAGCGGGGCGATCCTGAGCCCCGACGACATCCGCGAGCTGAGCGCGATCGTCGACGGCACGGGCCTGCTGATCCTGAGCGACGAGGTGTACGAGCACATCATTTTCGACGGCGTGCGCCACGAGAGCATGGCGCGCGACCCGGCGCTCGCCGGCCGCAGCTTCATCGTGGGATCGTTCGGCAAGACGTATCACGCGACCGGGTGGAAGCTCGGCTACGTCGCGGCGCCGGCGCCGCTCACGGCGGAGTTCAGGAAGGTGCACCAGTTCGTCACCTTCGCGTCGAACACGCCGATGCAGTACGCGATCGCGGAATTCGTGGCGGCGCGCCGCGGATACCCGCAGCTCGCGGCGTTCTTTCAGGCCAAGCGGGATCTGTTCCGCCGTCTGCTCGACGGCTCGCGCTTCCGCGCCCTGCCGTGCCACGGCAGCTACTTCCAACTGCTCGACTACTCCGCGATCACGAACGAGGACGACAAGGCGTTCGCGATCCGGCTGACGAAGGAACACGGCGTCGCATCGATCCCGACCTCCGCGTTCCTGTACCGCCGTCCCGCACCGCCGGTCCTCCGCTTCTGTTTCGCCAAGAAAGACGAGACGCTCGCGCGCGCGGCGGATCGCCTGCGCGCGCTGTAGGCTTTGGGCTTGGCCTGCTGCCCAAAGCCCCCAACGCCCAAAGCCCAAAGCCTGTCTCAGTGCACCGCTGAACTGCCGCGGACGAGCGACTCGACCGTCCGGGCGAGCTGCACCGGCTCGAACGGCTTGGCGAGGTGGAGGTGGAAGCCGGCGGCGATGGCGCGCCGGCGCTCTTCGTCGAGGACGTGCGCGGTCACGGCGGCGGCGGGGATCGACGCAATCCGGCCGGCGGCCGACGCGCGCACGCGCTGGATCAGCGCGTAGCCGTCTTCTTCGGGCAGCGCGATGTCGGCGAGCAGCACGTCCATCTCGTCCTGCTCGAGGATGCCAAGCGCCTCGTGCGCGGTCCCGGCCGTCGTGACCAGCGCGCCGCAGCCTTCGAGCGCGCGCACGATGATGTCGCGCGTGTCCGCCTCGTCGTCGACGACGAGGACCCGGATGCCGTCGAGGTGCGGCCCGGCGGCGAGGGCGTCCGCCGATGGCGCCGCCGGCTGCTCGGGCTGGTGCGCCGAGAGCGGCAGCGTCACGATGAACGTCGATCCGCGCCCCTTGCCTTCGCTCTCGACCGCAATCGTCCCCTTGTGCGCGTCGACGAGCTGACGCGCGATCGACAACCCGAGCCCGAGACCGCCGAACGTGCGCGCCGTCGTGCTGTCGGCCTGACGGAAGCGATCGAAGACGTGCGCGAGGAACTGCGGCTCGATCCCGAGCCCGTTGTCGCTGACGATCACGCGCACGGCGCCGTCCCGCACTTCGACGTCGATGGCGATCCGGCCGCCGCGAGGGGTGAACTTCACGGCGTTCCCCAGCAGGTTGAAGAACACCTGCTCGAGCCGGCGCAGATCGCCGGTGACCCAGACGAGCGGCACCGGCGCGAGCACGAGGTTCTGTCCGTTGGCCGAGGCCGCCGGGATCATCGACTCGACGACGCCGCGGAGCAGATCGCGGATGTCGATGTGCTCGGCATCGAGGGCCATGCGCCCGGACACGATGCGCGAAAAGTCGAGCAGCTCGTCGATGAGCCGCGCCTGGCGGGTCGCATTGTCGTGGATCGAGTTCAGCGCGCGCGCCGCCTTGGCGCTGTCCATCGATCCCTTCTGCAGCATCGACGTCCAGCCGAGCATCGCGTTGAGCGGCGTGCGCAGCTCGTGGGAGACGATCGAAACGAACTCGTCCTTCAGCCGGTTGGCCGTCTCGGCCTCGTCGCGCGCCTGCTGCGCCGATTCGTACAGCCGGGCGCGGTCGAGCGCCTGCGCGCAGTGCTGCGCGACAGACACCAGCAGCGCCTGGTAGTCGTCGTCGAAGTTCACCGGCGCGGTGAAGTGGAACGCGAGCACGCCAATCGGCGCTCCCTTGACGAGCAGCGGCAGCGTCGCGCCCGACACGTAGCCGCCGTCGGCCGCAATCGACGCGGACCGCCAGTAGCGCTCCTGCCATTCCGGGAACGACGCGACGAACACGGGGCGTCCGGTCTGCACGGCCTGGGTTGCGCAGAGCCCCGAGTCGAGCGGAAAGCGGCTCGCCTGATCGCCGGCGCGCCCTTCGGCGTCGCTGTACAACGTCTCGAACGCCGCGGCGTCTTCGACGAGGAGCGTGACCTCGCCCGTCGTCGCCCCGACGGCGATGCGTCCCTGGTGCACCACCGCCTGCGCGACCTCCTTGAGCATGACGGCCTCGGAGAGCGCGGCGGTGAGCGCGTGCAGGCGGCTGGTGCGGGCGGCCAGGGCACGGTACCGCGCCTCGCTGCTGCGCAGGGCGAGTTCGACGTTCTGGCGTTCCTCGAGTTCCTGATCGCCGCGCGCCCGCAGCGTTTCCGCTTCGGCCCGCGCTCGAAGCGCGTACTCGTACTGCCACGTGCGATCGAGCGCCTGCGCCGCGCGCGGCCCCAGCTCGAAGGCGTACTCGCGGTCGTCGGACGTGAACGTCCGCGCGCCCCGGAACTCGAACAGCGCCACGGCGACCACGCGGCTGCCAATCACGAGCGGAATGGCGACGAGCGCTTCGAACGGCGCGCCGGCGTCCCCCACGCCGTACTCCGCCGCGAGGACGGCCGCCGATTCGACGATGACGGGCGCGCCGCGGCCAACCGCGTCGGAAATGGGCGATCTGCCGTCGAGCGCCGCGCGCACGCGCGCTTCCGCGCCTCCGGTCTCGTACCCGACCGCGCGCGCCAGCTCCGTCGACTGTCCGTCGCTGCCCACGAGCAGCAGCAGGGCGGCGTCGGCGCCCAGCGCATGGAGCGGCTCCTGGATGGCCGCTTCGATGACCGACGCCGGCGTCCGCGCCTGCGCGAGCGCGGTCGTCAACTGCGCGCGCCGCCGCGCTTCGAGCGCGCTGCGCTCCGCTTCGGCGCGTCGAACGGCGTCGCGGCGCATCCGATGATGGAGCTGCTCGGCCGCGAGGCAGAAGGCGAGCCATCCGGCGAGGAACGCGCCGTACACGAGCGCTTCGGCGGGGCTGGTGAACCTGAAGAGACTGCCGGGAACGATGACGAAGAAGTCGATCGCGATGGCGGAGGCGACGAGCGCGAGCAGACCGGTGCCGAGGCCGCCCACCCATTCGCTCAGCGCGATCGCGAGCGCGGAGGGCATCAGCGAGAGCTGGGCCATCGGCGAGCCGGCCAGCAACGTCTCGAGCCACGTCGCCAGCGCGACGGCGGCAAGCGTCACCGCAATGCGAGCCGAAGCCCGAAGCGTCGGAGCGTACTGTCCGTCGAGCGGCATGGGACGCATTCAGAGCGGCCGCCGGCCTGATACGGCCGAGGTGACGGCGCTCGACGCGAAGAGTTCAGCGTAACACGGCCGGTCGGCGATCGAGCTCGGCCGTTCCAGTTACCAGTTACCAGTTACCAGTTACCAGTTTCCAGTTTCCAGTTACGAGTCTGGTTACTGGTTACTGGTTACTGGCTACTGGTTACTGGTTACTGGTTACTGGTTACTGGTTACTGCTCAGACTCGCGATCCCGACCGGGCAGCTCACGCCCGTGCCGCCGAGGCCGCAATAGCCGTTCGGATTCTTTTCCAGATACTGCTGGTGGTAGTCCTCGGCGTAATAGAACGGGGGGGCCGGCAGGATCTCCGTCGTGATGGCGCCGTAGCCCGCCTTCGACAAGCCGCGCTGGAACGCGTCGCGCGACCGCTCGGCCGCCTCGCGCTGCGCCTCGTCGGTGTAGTAGATGGCGGATCGGTATTGCGTCCCGACGTCGTTGCCCTGACGCATGCCCTGCGTCGGGTCGTGGCTTTCCCAGAAGACCTTCAGCAGATCCTCGTACGAGACCCGCGTGGGATCGAACACGACGAGGACCGTTTCGGCATGCCCGGTCGCGCCGCTGCACACCTCGCGATACGTCGGGTTCGGCGTCAGGCCGCCGGCGTATCCGGACGCGGTCGACACCACGCCCGGCACCTGCCAGAACTTCCGCTCCGCTCCCCAGAAACAGCCGAGCGCGAACATCGCCTGCTGCGAGCCCGGCGGAAACGGCGGCTCGAGCGGCGCATCGAGCACCGCGTGCCGTGCCGGCACCGGCATCCGCTCCGCCCGTCCCTTCAACGCCTCATCGGCGCTCGGCAGTTTCAATTTCTTATCGAACATCCAACACCTCTCTTGGGCTTTAGGCTTTGGGCTTTAGGCTTTTGGAGGGGTGATTCGCAGGGCCTCGGGCCGAGGCCTAAAGCCAACCCAAAGCCCAAAGCCTCAAGCCCAACGCCTGCCTCCATCATCCTCCATTTGCGACGCTGTACAGCAGGACGAGCACAACGAGGGCGATCGCGAGGACGAGGAGCGCCACCTTCCAGGGGCTCTTCGGGTACTGCCCGGCGATCCGTCCCGTGTGGCCGTTGACGACGACCTGATAGACCGCGGGGCCGTAGGTGTAGGTCAGGAGCCAGACGGGGACCAGGATGTGCTTGAACGTCTGGCCGGAGAACGTCGGATGGATCTGCAGGTTGCGGAGCGTGTCGCCCGGCACCGCCGCGGCGCAGATGTCGTACAGCTTGCGCGTCATCGTTTCCTGCGCGGCGTGTGCCGCGTCGAGCAGCACGACCTGATAGTGCTCGACGACGAAGCCGGACAGGTACGCGGTGTCGTACGGCACCAGCTCGTTGGTCATGAACGGCTCGACGTGCGCGAGCAGCGCGCGCGAGATGCCGTGCGTTCCGGCCACCGGCTCGTCGTCGAAGAAGTGCTGCACCTCGCCCGCGGCCGGCTCCCACCGCACCTGTTGTACCTGTCGCGTGCGCGACCGGCCGTTCTCGAGGAACGACTCGGTCGTGTAGTAATAATGTCCGGCGTCTGCTTCCCACGGACACACGACGTGCGCATCGAACGTCCAGTACGGGATGTAGACCCCCTTGACGGTGTCGACGAGCGCGTGCGATCTCAGCCGGCCCGGCGCCAGCCACTTGCTCGCATACCAGCGCCTGATCTGATCGCGCACCGTCGACTCCGGCACCTTGAACGGCAGCAGGCTCTGCGGCCGGATGGGCGCCTTGATCTCCTGATAGTCGACCAGCTCCGGGGAGCCGCAGAACTCGCACCGCTGGCCGACGCGACTGGGATCGAAGACCGAGACCGCCTTGCAGCTGCGGCACTGCACCGTCCGGCGTTCGACCTGCCAGCCGCGCGCGCTGTCGGGCAGCTCGCGCAATGCCGTCACGAGATCGATCTCGGCGACCTGGCCCGCCTCGTCGATCGCGTACGGCGATTCCGTCCCGCAGAACGGGCACACCAGCCGCTGTCTGGCCGGATTCCATTCCGCCTGCGCGCCGCACGCAGGACACGCATGTTTGTCGATGGCGAGGATGGGCACGGCTGCTGTCGTTCAGAGTTCGGGGTTCGGGGTTCCGAGTCGGGTTCGGGGTTCCGGGTCGGGTTCCGGGTTCCGGGTTCCGGGTCCGGTTCCGGGTTCCAGCCCCGAACCCGGAACCCTGAACGACAACGATCTATTTGTTGATGTATTCGTCCACCGCCGAGCGTTTGATCCGCCAGGCCGAGCCGATCTTCTTGCCGGCGAGATCGCCGGACTGGAGGATCGTCATCACGTCCGGCTCGGTGACCCCCAGCATCTTCGCGACGTCGGCCGGGGAGAGCAGATCCGCGAGCGGCGCGGGGGCCGTCGCGGGTACACCGGCAACGGCGGCGACGCCTCCCTGCTGCTGCACGATCTCGTGCGCGATCGACAGCCCGACGGCCATTTCCGCCGCCATGCCGCCCGCCGAGGACCCGCCGCCGCGCTCCATCCCCTGAGCCATCTGAAACTTCACGTAATCGTTCAGGTTGCCGACCGCCGCCATGCTCGAGCGCTTGTCGATCGCCTGCTCCACTTCCGCCGGCACCGACACGTTTTCGATGACGAAGGTCGGCATCTCGAGCCCGTATTTGGCCTTGATCACGGGATTGATGAGCGGCAGCAGCGCCTGCCCCAGCTCGCTGTAGCGGCTCGCCACGTCGAACACCGGAATCTTCGCCGTCGCGAGCGCCTCGGAAAACACGCTGACGATCCGCGACCGCATCGTGTCGGCAAACTCCTCGAGCCGGAAGTTCTGGTCCGAGCCGGCCACCTCTTTCAGGAACAGCTTCGGATCGACGATGTGGAAGTCGTACGTGCCGAAGGCGCGGGCCCGGACGACGCCGAGATCCTGATCGTGCATCATCACCGGATTGGCGGTGCCCCACTTGTTGCCGGTGAAGAGGCGCGTGTTCAGGAAGTACACGTCGGCCTTGAAGGGGGAGTCGAGCCCGTACTTCCACGACTTCAGCCGCGTGAGGATCGGGATGTTGTCGGTCGTCAGCGTGTGCTTGCCCGGCCCGAACGTGTCGCCGAACTCGCCGACGTAGACGAACTGCGCCTGCTGCGATTCGCGGACGATCAGCTGCGCGCCGTTCTTGATGGCCTTGTCTTCGTCCGGGAAGCGGTACGAGAGCGTGTCGCGGGAGTCATCGGTCCACTCGATGATCTCGATCAGCTCGCCCTTGAGGAAATCCATCAGGCCCATGCTGCGCTCCAGGAACGGATGTGGGAGATTCTGTCGTATTCTAACAGCCCGCCGAGACGTTCGCGCGGCATCCCCGCCGTCCGGCCGTCACGCGGGTGCGCGCGCGCCCATGCCCGATTCCGCCAGCCTGCACTGCCCGAACTGCGGCGCCCCCGCGGCGCCGAACACGGCGCGGTGTCCGTATTGCCAGACGCGCCTCGCGGCCGTGAGCTGCCCGGCCTGCTTCGGCCTGATGTTCGACGGTCAGGAGTTCTGCCCGCACTGCGGCGCGCGGCGGGAGCGGCAGGTGCCGGGCGGGGCGGCCGGCACGTGCCCCGGTTGCCGCGACACCCTCGAGCGCGTCGAGGTCGGGACGACGACGCTGCTCGAATGCCGGCACTGCGACGGCGTCTGGATGGACGCCGATGCCTTCGAACGCCTGTGCGCCGATCGCGACACGCAGGCAGCGGTGCTGCACCGCGTCACGGCCGATGGGGGGGCGCCCGAAGCCGCCGTTCATTACCGGCCGTGCGTCCGCTGCGGCAAGCTGATGAATCGCGTCAACTTCGCCCACATCTCGGGGGTCGTCGTCGACGTGTGCCGCGGACACGGCACGTTCCTCGACGCCGGTGAACTGCACCGGATCGTCGCCTTCGTCAACGGCGGCGGGCTCGATCGCATGCGCGAGCAGCAGCGCGAGGCGTTCGCCGAAGAGGAGCGGCGGTTGCGCGCGCTGCAGGACAAATCAGACGCCGTGCGATTCGACACCCGCGGCAGCCGCCACGAACTGTCGTTCGACCAGTTGCTGAAGGAACTCTTCCGGTAGAGCCGCCTACTTCTTCGGCTCGAAGCGCAGCGCCAGGCCGTTCGTGCAGTAGCGCTCGCCCGTCGGCTGAGGACCGTCCGGGAACACGTGCCCAAGATGGCTGCCGCAGCGCGCGCACCGCATTTCGGTCCGCACCATACCGAACTGCGTGTCGGTCGACGTCTCCACCGCACCCGGCCGCGCCTCGTAAAAACTCGGCCAGCCCGTGCCGGACTCGTATTTCGCGTCCGACGAGAACAGCTCGTTGCCGCACGCCGCGCAGTAGAACGCGCCGGCGCGTTTTTCCATGTTCAGCGGGCTCGAGTTGGGCCGCTCCGTCCCGTGCTCGCGCAGCACGTGATACTGCTCGGGTGACAGCTCGCTCTTCCAGTCCGTATCTGTTTTCTGCATTCGCGTGACCTCGTCTCTCCATGGTAGCGGATACGGAGGGTGGAGGGTGGAAGGTGGAGGGTGGAGGGTGGAGGGTGGAAGGTGGAAGGTGGAGGGCGGGGGGCGGAGGGCGGAGGGCGGGGGTGGAGCGCGGGAAGAACCGGGAAACAGAAGCTGGAAGCTGGAAACTGGAAACTGGAGACTGGAGACTGGAGACTGGAGACTGGAAACTGGAGACTGGAGACTGGAGACTGGCAGCTTCCAAGTACCAGCGTCAGAATACCTTGCCGATGTCGACGCCGAACTTCGGAGCCTCGCGCGTGCCCGTGATCTTGATCGGCAGGATGGCGCCAGCTCCTTTTTTTCGGAACAGCGGATCGATCACCTTCAGCAGCCAGCTCTTGATGCCGCCGCCGGCCGCTTGCGACACCGTGGCGCGCATGCGCAGCGTGCCGTGAAAGTCGAGCGCGCCGGTGCGCAGCCCGTAGGTGCCCGCGAGCCGCACGTCCGCGCCCGGCACCGTGAACTCGAGCGACGAAAAGCGCACGACGCCGTGGCCGAGCGTGAACCGTCCGCGAAGATTCGAGACGACGCGCGCGTCGACCTCGGACACGTCCTTGCCCCGGCTGCGGGCGCTCAGCTCGCGCAGCTTGCCGCGCACCTCCGCGCTCGAGAAGTGCGCGGTCGCGACGTCGAACCGGCCGTCGAGCTGCAGGCGGTCCGCCACCTTCTCCTCGCCGGGGGGCAACAGCAGTTTCGTGTGCAGCGACAGCGCGCCGGTCATCACCGGCGTCGCCGACTTGACGGCCAGCTTCAGCACGTCCTCGATCCGGCCGTCCGCCATCGCGACATCGAGCTTCACCGTGCGCCCGTGGTGCCGCGGCCCGCCGACGACGGCGCCGCGCGCCACGAGCGAGGTGTGGAGGAACCGGCCGTCCACCCGCTCCAGTTCGGTGTCGCCATTGAGCCCGTCGACGATCGCGTGAAACGTCGTGTCGAGCGGCACGGGCTGGCCGGCGACGTCGACGCTGAAATCCGGCGTGTGCGTCTTCCCTTTGACGTCGATGCGCGCCAGCTCGCCGGTGAAGCCGCCGCTCGACGACAACGTGCCGGCGAGACCGTGAATCGTGTTCAGATCGGCGTGCGAAAACCGATAGCTCCCGATGAGCGGCGTCGACCCGGGGTCCGCCGCGCGCCAGGGGCCGAACATCCCGCTCGTTTCGATGCTGCCCCTGGGCGTCGGGTTCGTCAACGTCGCCCCGAACGGCATCGCGCGATCGAAGCCGATCGACTCCATCTGGAGCGTGTGGATCGCGAATCGCTTCGGCTCCTTGCCGCTGGTCTTGGGAAGGATCACCAGCTCGGCGTCGTTCGAGACCAGGTGATCGATGATCGGCCGTCCCTCGCGCGGCGACGACGAGGACGAGGCGTCGTTGCCGCCGTCTTTCTGGATGCCGCGCGCCGGCACGTTGATCTTCAATCCCTGCAGCCGAACGGTCCTGAACCGCCGCGGCCGGTGCAGCAGGCCGAGGATCCCGCCGTCGACCGAGAAGTGTGCGATTTCGATGAGCGGCGGATTGCCGCGCTGATGCTGGAACCTCAGCCGCAGTCCGTCGCCCGTCACGCTCAGACTGGGAAAGGTGGACACGTGGAAGTTCGCCAGCTCGACGTCGCTCTCGAGGTGGTCGTTCACCGCGCGCATGAGCGCCTGCTGCAGCACGCTCGTGCGCGACCCGACCGCCGCGATCACCCACAACGTGACGAGCACGCCGCCGAAAATCAGAATGAACCAGCGGGCCAGCCTGGTCACGTCGAGTCGGCTCATCACGACGACTGATGCAATTGCTGTGCTGACGGCGGGCTTTGGGCTTCGGGCTTTAGGCTTTGGGAAGAACGCCTGCGGCCTAAAGCCACCTAAAGCCTAAAGCCTAAGGCCCAAAGCCTGCCTTGAGCACGCGTTTGACCTCGCCGTGCGCCAGCACGACGGCCGGCTGGCGCTGCAGCGCGTCGAAGTAGCGGCGCCCGAACTCGTCGCCGTTCTCCGACGGCACGATCAGGTGATCCACCTGATCGACCAGTCCCCGGGCCTCCGCGGCGGTCGTGACGCTGTCGGGGGCGGTCGCCTCGTCGATCCGCACCACCAGCTCCGAGATGCGGTGCAGCCAGGCGAACCACGGATCGTGGATCACCATCTGCAGCAGCGCCCCCTTCGAGGCGATCGTGCCGCGATCCATTTCGTACGCCTTGCGCGCGTCGTCGAGGAGCGCCTGGTGCAGGTTCAGCAGCGGGCCGCGCAACTGCTCGAGCTCGCGGCGCAGATTCGCCGGGAGCGCCGGGCCCGGCGCCGCGCTCGCGCGAGGTACGGCCGGCGGTACGGGGGCTGCCGCATCGGCGAGCAAGGCGTTCAAATCGAGACGCGCCGACGTCATCGCCAGCGAGCCGTCGGGGCTGCGCGGCCACTCGTGGGGGGGCCGATCGCGGTACAGCTCGAGCCCGTTGCCGTCGGGATCGCGGACGTAGAGCGCTTCGCTCACGCCGTGATCCGCCGCCCCCTCCAGCGGAATGCCCCCCGCCTGCAGCCGGCGCAGCGCATCGCCGAGCGTGCGGCGATCGGGATAGCGAATCGCAAAGTGATACAGCCCCGTCGATCCCTGCGGCGGCGCGCTGCCGCCGCGGCTCTCCCACGTGTTCAGCCCGATGTGATGGTGATACCCGCCGGCGCTCAGAAACGCCGCGTGAGCACCCATGCGTTCGGTCACCTCGAAGCCGAGCACCCCCGCGTAGAACGCGAGCGCGCGCTCGAGGTCGGCGACCTTCAGGTGCACGTGACCGATATCGACGCGAGAATCGATCGGATCCGCCATACGTCCCATCTTACCCGCGGGACATGCGCGTGACGCGTGCCGCATTCATGGCTGGGAACCCGGAACCCCGAACCCTACTCGGAACCCCGAACCCTGAACCCTGAACTTCCACCATCACTCTCACCGCAGCGTCGTCATCGCCGTCATCCGGCCGCCTGTCGCCTCTGCGAAAAAGCCTTCCCACTGGCGCCGGATCGTGTCGAGCTTGGCGACCTGCCCCGCATCCGCCGAGCGCCCGCTGCCGACGAGGTAGACGAAGGCCTGCCGGTGCACGTGCGGCGACCGATCGGACGTCGGGCTGCGCGCCCCCTCCACCGCAATCACATCGTCGATGAGGACGTCGCGCCGCGTGCCCGTGAACGTGACGCCGACCATCGGCGGATCGGCCGCGACACGGGTCGGATTGGTCACCGGGCTTTCGACGTAGAAGAACGGCGCGACCTGCGAGGGCGGGATCAGTCCCATCGCGTACTGATCGAGGTCGCCATATCGTTGCACCGCGGCGACGGTCTGGAACTTGCCGCCGCCGAGATCCTGGATCTGATTGCCTTCCATCACGGACGCGTCGGAGTCGAAGAAGAAGCTCCAGTGCGCGAGGTCGCGGCCGAGCAGCGCGTCGGAGGTCGCGCCGGTATGGTCGCGAAACTCGAGATACGCGAGCCAGCGATGCCCGACTTCCTGCCCCATCACGCTCAGCGTGTCGTTTTCGCCCAGGAACTTCTGCGTCGGGTCGTTCGGGAACTTGCTGAGGGCGTCCATCACGACCACCGAACGCAGACGGCCGGCGCTGCCGTAGTCGTGCGACAGATCGTAGGTGTCCTGGCCGATGCCGCGAATCTCGTTGGCGACCGTCTGCTCGTACGAGAACGCGCCGTCGCTCGCCGGTATCACGCGCTGGTCGGCCCAGAGCAGCACCTGATCGTAGTTGTCGGGATGCGACGCATAGAACTTCTGCATCAGCGCGACGGCGTCGAGCTGCCCCGAGGCCGCGAAGCGCTCGCCGACCGCGCCGGTGCCCGCGACCGGCGCCTTCGACAGATCGACAGGCGTGAACACGCCGGTGCGGCCGGGCGAGACGCCGACGACGGCGTCGCCGATGGTGACGTTGGGGTCGTACTTCATCTCGACCGAGCCGTCGGGCAGCAGCGTGACCTGCGTCGTGACGGTCTGCTGGCTGCCGAAGGCCGGGACGCCGCACCACGTGACGGTGTACTGGCCGGCGGCGGCGTCGACGAAGACCTTGCCGCCGCTCGACGGATCCAGATCCGACAGGAACGGCGCGACACGCGGCGCGCCGCTCAGCAGCCGCGCCACGTTGCGATCCGTGCTGGCCTTGTCCTCCTCGCCGAACGTGATGTTCCCGTCGGAGTTGACGAACGCGGCGGTCTGCGATCGGCCGTAGAACGGAAACGCGAACGGCACGGTCACGTCGGCGCTGTCGTCGTCGCCGAGGGTCAGGCGGCTGCCGAGGGCGGACCGGAACGTCGCGTCGGTGGTCGTCACGCTGTAGCCGTCCGGGCCGCTGGGCGCGAAGCGCAGCCCAACCCCCTTCAGATCGAGGAGGTTCGGCGGCAGGACGATGTCTCCCTGATCCTGCACGATCGCGATCTCTCCCTGGTCCTGCGCGACCGGCGCCGGCGTGGTGACGGCGGCGGACGGCGGCTGGCCCGCGGCGCGGCGGGCGAGCGCGGCACGGTGAATCCAGATCGACTCGAGCGCGCGCCCGCGCGGATCGCCGTCCACGATCGTCCGCTTGTCGACCGTCAGGCGCGGCGGGCGCGGCGCGACCGACAGCTCAGGCGCGGTGTCGGCCTCGAGCGCGGCAGCGCACACGCTGGCCCCCGACGTCGGCCCGGGCGGCGGCGACGCCGGCGGCGTGCCGCTGCTCCCACCGCAGGCGACGACTGCTACGGCGATCGCAAGAGCCGCTGAAACGCGGATCGATCGAAACATGATCACCAGCTTGCAGTATCCAGCAGCCAGTTGCCAGTTGCCAGTTGCCAGTTGCCAGTTACCAGTTGCCAGTTACCAGTTACCAGTTACGACCAGTAACCAGTTACCAGCCGCCTGGTTACTGGTTACTGGTTACTGGTTACTGGTTACTGGCGACTGGCGACTGGCGACTGGCGACTGGCGACGATCCATAATCGAGCGGCATGCCCCGCAGGAAATCCAGCTCACGCGGAGCGCGCCGCTCGGCGTCGCGGGTTCGCGGGTTCTCGGGTTCTCGGGTTCGCGGGTTCTCGGGTTCGCGGGTTCGCGGGTTCGCGGGTTCTCGGGTTCGCGGGTTCTCAGGTTCTCGGGTTCGCGGGTTCTCGGGTTCTCGGGTTCTCGGGTTCTCAGGTTCTCGGGTTCGCAGGTTCTCGGGTTGTCGGGTTCTCGGGTTCGCAGGTTCTCGGTTCCGAGGAGACGTTATCCGTGGCCCTCCCCTGGTGGGCGTCGCCTTCCGTGGCGGCGATGAACTCCATGGCGGCCGTGTTGTCCGTGCCTCCGTGGCCGTCCGTGGTAGCCGTGGCCGTCCGTGTTGTCCGTGCCCGTCCGTGTTGTTCGTGTTGTCCGTGTTGTCCGTGTTGGCCGTGGCCCTCCGTGGTAGCCGTGGTAGCCGTGGCCGTCCGTGGTGGCCGTGGCCGTCCGTGTTGTCCGTGCCCGTCCGTGCTGTCCGCGGTGGCCGTGGCCTCCGTGCTGTCCGTGGCCTCCGTGTTGTCCGTGGCCCTCCGTGCTGTCCGTGGCCTCCGTGTCGTCCGTGGCCCTCCGTGTCGTCCGTGGCCCTCCGTGGTAGCCGTGGCCGTCCGTGTTGTCCGTGGCCTCCGTGGTGGCCGTGGCCTCCGTGTTGTCCGTGGCCTCCGTGTTGTCCGTGGCCTCCGTGTTGTCCGTGTTGTCCGTGTGTTCCGTGGTGGCCGTGGCCGTCCGTGTTGTCCGTGGCCCTCCGTGGTGGCCGTGGCGGTCTTATCCGTCGCTCTCCGTGGTGGCCGTGGCCGTGAACCATTCCGCACAGCGGCCCGGAATCAGCCGCTGGCCATCCTGGCGCTCCGCCGGCGTGCCCTCCCCTCCGTACTTCGGCGATTCGCTGCTCCACGCGAGCGTCCAGCGGCGATCGAACGGCGGTGCGACGAGCGGCTGGGACGCCGACAGCGCGTCGAGATCGTCCGCGAGGTCGACGATCAACAGGCGATCGCCATGCCGCGCGTCGAAGTACCGCAGCACGAACGCGCCGGCGCCGAGCACCGCGCCGTCGACCCTGCAGCGGCCCGCGTCGCGCAGCACCGGATCGGTGCGCCGGATCTGCAGCAGATCGCGGTAGAGCGCCACGACGTCGGGACGACGCGTGCGTTCGCCGGGATCCAGCTTGCAGCGCGTGAACGTCGCGCGCTCGGTCGGCGGCGGCAGCGCCCGCTGGATGTCCGGATCACCGACGCTCGCGAACTGCGCCAGGAACTCCCGCCGCCCCGAGGTGATCGACTCGCGCAGCGTCGGATGATCGGCGAAATACAGGAACGGCGACGACGCCGCGTACTCGTCTCCCTGGAAGATCATCGGCGTGGCCGGCCCGAGCAGCAGCCACGCCGTCAACGCCCGCAGGGCGGGCGCCGACGCGATCTGGTGCAGCCGGCGGCCAGACGCGGAGTTCGCCACCTGATCGTGATTCTGCAGATACGCGACGAAGCACTCCGCCGCCAGATCGAGCCCCGGCGTGCCGCGCCGCTGCGACTGCCACGAATAGTACTGCCCCTGGAACAGATAGCCGTACTTCGCGCACGACACCAGTTCCTGCGCCGAACCACGGTAGTCGGTGTAGTACGCCTCGCGGCGTCCCGTCAAGGCCACGACGGCGGCATGGTGCGCGTCGTCGTTCCACAGCGCGTCGGCGCCATAGCCGCCGGCGTCGACAGGCCGCACGATCCGTGTCTCCTGCGGCTCGTTCTCCGCCACGACGAGCACGCCGCGTGCCCCCCCCGCGTCGCGCGCCCTGCGGACGATCGACGCGATCACGTGTTCCGGCGAGGCGTCGTGGATGTCCTGCGTCGCGTCGAGCCGCAGACCGTCGACGTGGAACTCGTCGATCCAGTAGCCGCCGTTCTGCACGAAGTACTCGCGCGCCGCCGGCGGTCCCTCGAAGTTGATCGCCTGCCCCCAGTCGTTGCGGTACCGATCGGTGAAATAGTCCGGCGAGAACTCGGTCAAATAGTTGCCATCCGGGCCGAGATGGTTGTAGACGACGTCGAGCAGCACGCCCAGACCGAGGCCGTGTGCCCGATCGACGAAGCGACGGAAGTCGTCGGGCGTCCCGTACAAACGCGTCGGCGCGTAGAGGTCGACGCCGTCGTAGCCCCATCCGAACTCCCCCGCGAACTCGGCGACGGGCATGACCTCCACGAGCGTAATGCCGAGCGCCGCCAGGTCCGGCAACTGCTCCGTCGCCGCCGCGAACGTGCCCGCCGGCGTGAACGTGCCGATGTGCAGCTCGTAAATTGCGTGCCCGGCGCGCGCGACTCCTGGCCAGGCTGCATCCGTCCACCGAAACGCGCGGGGATCGACCACGGCCGATGCGCCGTGGGGCCCGTCCGGTTGAGAGCGCGACGCGGGGTCGGGGCGCAGCCGATCGCCATCGAGCTGGAACCAGTAGCGATCGCCAGGACCGCCCGCCGCGTCGAACGCCTCGAAATGCCCGTCCGCTTCGCGGTTCATCGCGACGAGGCGCCGGCCGCCGGACGCCTCGACGACGAGATCGACGTGCCGGCAGGCCGGCGCCCACACGCGCGTGTGCACCCCGCCGCCGGGCTGCGGTTCGGCCCCGACGCTCAGGCGTCGGGCGGCTGGCGCGATCCGGTGATCCGTCATCGAGCGGCTCGCCGGCGTTCGCGTCCCGTGAGCCTGGCGATCTGCGCGATCAGGATGGCCGGCTCGATGGGCTTCGGCAGATCGGAGCGCGCCGGCGCGAGCAGCCGTCGCGTCTGGTCGCTGGTGCGCGACAGCGCCGTGAGCGCGATCGCCGGAATGCGCCCGCCGCGGTCCGCTTCGAGCGACCGGACCTTCCCGACCAGCACGTACGAATCGTGCTCGGGCGACGCCGTGTCGCTGACGAGCACGTCGGGGCGCCACGATTCCAGCGCCTCGAGCGCTTCGGCCACCGAGCCCACCGGCTGCACGTACGCGCCCCGCTGCTCGAGGATGATCGACAACAGTTCGCGCGCGTCGCCGTCGCGGTCGAGCAGCAGGATCCGGATGCCGTCGAGCGACGGCGCCCCGTCATGCCGCGCGATCGGCATCGGCGCGAACGGCTGCATCTGCTGATCGGTCGCGTGCACCGGCAGCCGCACGGTGAAGACCGCGCCGTGCCCCCCGTCGACGTTGCCGGCCTGGATGTCGCCGCCGTGCTGCTCGACCAGCGCGCGCACCAGCGACAACCCGACGCCGAGGCCGCCGGCGGCGCGCGTCGGCGACGCGTCAGCCTGGGTGAAACGCCCGAAGATCCGCGGCAGGAATTCGGGGCTGATGCCCGGCCCGGAATCCCGCACGCGCACGCGCGCCTGCTCCGGCGTCGGCTGATCGAGCATCACCTCGATGATGCCCTCGCGCGGCGTGAACTTGAGCGCGTTCGAGAGCAGGTGCCAGACGACCTGCCGCAGCCGGGTGGCATCGCCGCGGACGACGACCGGCGCGTCCGGCATCGAGACCTCGATGCGGACGTCCTTGGCGAGCACCGCCGTCTGGACCGAGCCGATGGCGTCCGCCACGGCGTCATTGATCGAGACGGGCTGCGCGTCCAGGTGCAGTTGTCCGGTCAGCGCATTGGAGATGTCGAGCAGATCCGTCGTCAGCTGCGCCTGATGCCGGACGTTGCGGTCGATCGACTCGAACCCCCGGCGCTCGCGGTCCGCGTCCAGTTTCCCCGTCCGGATCAGGTGCACCCAGCCGAGCACGGCATTCAGCGGTGTCCGCAGTTCGTGGGAGATGGTGGCCAGGAATTCGTCCTTCATGCGATTGGCCGCCTCGCTCTCGAGCCGGGCGGCATGGGCGAGCCGGGCCTCGCGCTCGGCCACGTGCCTCGCGTGCCGCAGCTCGGCCACGAGCGCCGTCAGGAGCAGCCCTTCGACGATGAACAGGGCCAAATGCGTCTGCGCCGCGGCATACTGATCCGCCCCGGCGTTCGCCTCCCCGAACATCGCGCCCACCACGGTGACGATCAGCGCCGCGCTGCTGCCCGCCAGCCAGGCGCTGCCGAGCACGGTAATGCTGAGCAGCAGGAAGAAGCCGCCTTCATCGATGACCGACGCCGACGATCGGGCGGCGAGCCCGACAATGACGGCCGCCGACACCGCCACGAAGTAGCGTACGGGTGTCGGCAGCGCGGAAAATGGAAGCGGCCCTGTCATCGTTGCGGCTCAATCGCACACACTCGTCCCTCGACGAGTGGACGGTCGCAACGCGCATGCCACGCACCGCCCGTTATGGAATGGGCAGTTCCGCGGATTCCTCGGCTTCAGCGGCCTCGGCCGTTTCCACCGGGCGGGCGCTGGCGTCGCCGCTGTCGAGCACTTCGTCGATCAGCCCGTATTCCTTGGCGCGGCTCGCATCGAGATAGAAGTCGTTCCGTTTCGTGTCGCGGATAATCTGCCGGAGGGGTTTGCCCGACCGATCGGCGAGGATCCGGTAAATCTGGCTCTGCATTTGCTTCAAACGGTCGAGATGCTGCGCCGCGGCGGTCGTCGATTGCCAGCCCGCCCACTTGGCGGGCTCGTGGATCATGATCCAGGAATGTGGAAACGCCAGCCGGCGTCCGGGGCTGGCCGCCTGCAGCACGATCGAGCCCATCGAGTACGCCATCCCCTGCACCACGATCGTCAACTCGATCCCGACCGAGACGAGATGCCGCACGGCGTCGTGCAGCGCGAGGCCGTCGGTGACGTTCCCCCCCGCGCTGTTGATGTAGAGCGATATCGGACGGCGGCTGTCGTTGGCCAGTTCGCGCAGCCGTTCGATGACCGCTTTGGCGCTGTCCTTGTCGATGTCGCCGACCAGGTACACGTCGCGCAGGCGATCGGATTGCTCCTTGCGGATGATGTCCTTGACGGCGTCGACCAGATCGTTGAGCAGCCGGTCGCTGATGTCGCTCATAGCGTGTCCAGTTTCTCGCATTCCGCGTGCCGCTGCAGCCCCCGCCACAGCCGGGCTGGCGCCGCGGGTCTCCGACGGAGGATGCCGTGAAGAGCTTCGCAAGCGTGAAGGGTCATCCGATTCACCCCGCGTTGATCCCGTTCCCGTTCGCCTTCCTGCTGGGGGCGTTGTTCTTCGACGTCCTGGGCGCCCTCACCCACCGCGCCTCGCTGTCGCTCACCGGCTACCATTTGAACATCATCGGCCTGATCGCCGGGATCGTGACCGCCGTCCCGGGCATTCTCGATTATGCCCGGAGCGTGCCGCCGCACAGCTCCGGTCATCGTCGCGCGCGCAGCCATGGCCTGGCCAACGGCAGCGCACTGATCCTTTTCGCCGTCGCGCTCGGCCTGCGCGAGAGCGGGATCGCGTCGGACCCGGCGATAGGCCTCGAGGTCCTCGGCGGCATCGCGCTCGTGTACGCGGGCTGGATTGGCGGCACCCTCGTCACGCGCAATTTGATCAGCGTCGACCATCGCTACGCGGAGGCCGGCCGATGGCAGGAGACCACCGTGACGACCAGCGGCCACGAGCCGGTGGTGGTGGCGCGCGTCGGCGACCTCCAGGACGACCAGATGAAGCTGCTGATCGTCAACGGCCGCCGCGTCGTCCTCGCCCGCACCGGCGGCGCCTTTACAGCCTTCGACGACGGCTGTACCCATCGAGGCGGATCGCTGGCCGACGGCGTATGTATCGGGCGGACGGTGCAGTGCCTGTGGCACGGATCGCAATTCGACGTCGTCACGGGCGAGGTACGCTGCGGTCCCGCAAAGAAGCAGATTCGCGTCTACCCCGTGACCCAGCGCGACGGTGAGGTGCTGCTCGTGGTGTAACACGGCGCGTCCGTTACTCGCCGCCCCGTCTGGCCGCGGCCTCTTTCGTCGCGGCCTCCGCCAGGAGCAGCAGTCCGCGCAGCGCTGCCTCGCGATCCGCGGCGCTCATGCTCGCGAGCACGCGTTCGAGACGATCACGATCGAGCACGGCATGCGCATCGCGCGCGCGGACCCCGGCCGCGCTCAACCGGACGTGCACGCGGCGGCGGTCCGCGGTGTCGCGCATCCGGGCGATGTAGCCGTCGCGCTCCAGGCGATCCAGAGCCAGCGACATCGTGCCCGGCGTGACGTCGAGTTCGCGCGCGAGCGCCAGGACCGTGCTCGGCTCGATCTCCGCCAGGTGCGCCAGGATGTCCGCCTGCCGGCGGCTCAGCGCGCGGGCCCCGCGGTCGCGGCCCGACGGGGCCCGACAGGCCTGCGCGACGTGCGTGTAGGCGATGAGCAGCCGCTCGGTTGCCGCCTGCGCCTCCGTCCTCATCTCCATCGTCCAGTCACCCGCAGTTATTTTGGTTTGGCAAAGCAAAATTATATACTGTAACTTATTGCAAACCCGGAAGCGCACACTTCCGTCCAATTGACCATCGTGGCGTCTGGCAGCGGCGTGCGTGGTGTCCGGATCCGGGACGGCGGCATTCCGCAAACGGTCAGGATCGCAGAGCCGCTACCAGTCGCACAGACGGCAACTCGTTGGGACAGCAAGGGTTGTCACGCACATGGGCATGGCACAGGGTTTGGCTTATCTGTTCTGACAGACCCGCATCCGCGTCCTCCGTCAGACAGAGGCTTTCATGGTTGATATCGCCCGTTCCTCGAACGTCAAACGTCAGAAGAAGATCCGCCGCGCGATCTACGGCACGGTGGCGCTGCTCGCGATCATCGTCATCTCGTATGGCGTCTCGCGGTTGAAGCCGGCCGCCCCGACGGTCGACAGCGCGGTCGTGTGGGTCGAAACGGTCAAGCGCGGGCCGATGCTGCGGCAGGTGCGGGGCTCGGGCACGCTCGTGCCCGAGGACATCCGGTGGATCCCGGCGCAAACCCAGGGTCGGGTCGAGCAGATCGTGCTGCACCCCGGCGCCCAGGTGAAGCCCGACACGGTGATCCTGGTACTCAGCAACCCCGAGCTGAAGCAGTCGGTTCAGGACGCCGAGCTGGCGTACCATTCCGCGGAGGCGGCCTACGAGAATCGCAAGGCGGAACTCCAGACCCAGTTGCTCGCGCAGGAAGCCGATACGGCGAAGATCGAATCCGACTACAAGCAGGCCTCGCTGACGCTCGAAGCGAACGAACAGCTCGCCAAGGACGGTCTCGTGTCGGATCTTCAGCTGAAACAGTACCGCGGACAGACCGACGAGCTGAAGAACAGCCTCGCGCTCGCGCAGAAGCGGCTCACGATCGCGCGGGAAGGGGTCAGCTCGCAGATTGCCCCGCAGCAGGCGGACGTGGACTCCAAGCGCGCCGACTGGGAACTCAAGAAGCGGCAGCTCGACGATCTGCGCGTCAAGGCCGGCATGTCCGGGATCCTGCAGCTCGTGCCGGTCGAAGTGGGCGCGCAGGTCGCCCCGGGGACGAATCTCGCGCGCGTGGCCGACCCGACGAACCTGAAGGCGGAACTCCGGATCGCGGAAACGCAGACCAAGGACATCAAGGTCGGTCAGTACGCCGAAGTCGACACGCGCAACGGCATCGTGAAGGGACACGTCTCGCGAATCGACCCGTCGTCGCAGAACGGGACGCGCGGCGTCGACGTCATCTTCAGCGAGGCGCTGCCCCCTGGCGCCGTCCCCGATCTGAGTGTCGACGGCACCGTACTGCTCGAGAAGCTCGACAACGTCATCAACGTCGGCCGTCCGGCGTTCGGGCAGGAGAACAGCACCGTCAACATCTTCAAGGTGCTGCCGGACAACGAGGCGGTGCGCGTGCCTGTCAAGCTCGGACGCGCCTCGGTGAACCAGATCGAAGTGCTGTCGGGTTTGCAGCCCGGCGATCGCGTCATCCTGTCCGACATGTCGCAGTACGACCAGTACGATCGGGTGCAGTTGAAGTAGCCGCTCCGGCGTGCGGCCGGAAATCGAGAGCCAGTTGGAAGTTGAGTCAAAGGAGCCACGATGAATACGTCCGCGCCCACGCTGATTCACCTCGACGGGGTGACCAAGGTCTTCTTCACCGACGAGGTGGAGACGCACGCGCTCGCCGGGATCCATCTCGAGATCAAGAGCGGCGAATACATCGCGATTGCCGGGCCGTCGGGCTGCGGCAAGTCGACGCTGCTGTCGATTCTGGGCCTGCTCGATTCGCCCACGGAAGGGCGGTACATCCTCAACAGCAAGTCGGTCGCCGACCTGCCGCTCTCCGAGCGCGCGCGCGTGCGCAATCGCGAGATCGGATTCATCTTCCAGAGCTTCAACCTGATTGGCGACCTCAACGTGTACGAGAACGTCGAGCTGCCGCTGACGTACCGGGGGATGAAGTCCGCCGAGCGCAAGGAGCGCGTGCTCGCCGCGCTCGAGAAGGTGGGGATGGCCCACCGCTCGAAGCACCTGCCCAGCCAGCTCTCCGGCGGCCAGCAGCAGCGCGTCGCCGTCGCGCGCGCCGTCGCCGGCTCCCCCTCGATCCTCCTCGCCGACGAGCCGACGGGCAACCTCGACTCGAAGAACGGCGAGGCGGTGATGGAACTGCTCCACGAACTGCATCGGGAGGGGGCGACGATCTGCATGGTCACGCACGACCCCCGCTACGCGCGCCACGCGGACCGTTCCATCCACCTCTTCGACGGACGGGTCGTCGAGGAAGACGGCAGCAAACGCGCCGAGCAGGAACTCGAAGAGAGCGGATTCGATCTCGCGCACTGAGACGAGCCGCCGCCAGGGGCCAGTGACCAGTCGCGGGTGACCAGCGAGCGCTGACCGTCTACTGGCCACCGATTACTGGTTACTGGCCACTGATTACTGGTTACTGGCCACTGGTTACTGGTTACTGGTTACTGGCCACAGGTCCCTCCATGTTCCAGGACATCAAATACGGCGTGCGGATGCTCGTCAAAAGCCCCGGCTTCGCCGCCGTCGCGATCCTGTCGCTGGCGCTCGGCATCGGGGCGAACACCGCGATCTTCAGCCTCGTCAACCTCGTCCTGCTCCGTCCGCTACCCGTTTCGGATCCGTCGACGCTGGTCACCGTGTCGACGACCGATGCGCGCAATCCGGGCAATCTCCCGCTGTCGCACCTCAACTACAAGGATCTGCGCGCGCAGAACGCCGTCTTCACCGACATGGCGGCGGTCGCGTTCGCCGGCGTGAACTACAGCGCCGGCCGGGAATCCGAGCAGATCCCGGTGCAGGTGGTCTCGAGCAACTACTTTTCCGTGCTCGGCACGCAGCCCGTGATGGGCCGCGGCTTTCTCCCGGAGGAAGAAACCCGGGCGACACCGGTCGCGGTCGTCAGCCACGGCTTCTGGGAGCGGAGCCTCGGCTCGGATCCGAACGCCGTCGGACGGACGATCACGCTGAACCGCGTGCCGTTCACCGTGGTGGGTGTCGCGCCGAAGGGGTTCGACGGCACGTTCCTGGGCGGCGGACCGTCGGCCTGGGTCCCGATGTCGATGCACCTCGTCGTCCAGCCGGGATTCGACTGGTACGACACGCGCCGCGGCCTGTTCCTGTTCGGCATCGCACGCCTGAAGCCGGGCGTCACCATCGATCGGGCGCGGGCCAATCTGCACACGATCTTCTCGCAGCTCGCGCAGACCTATCCCACCGACAACCAGGGACGCAGCGCGGCGGTGGTGTCGCTGCTCGACGCGCGTCTGAACCCGGCGGGCCAGGGCCCGAATCTCGTCGTCTGGATTTCGACGCTGCTGATGGTCGTGGTCGGGATCGTGCTGCTGATTGCCTGCGCCAACATCGCCAACCTGATGCTGGCGCGCGCCTCGAAGCGCCGGCGCGAGGTGGCGATCCGGCTGGCGCTCGGGGCGAAGCGGACCCGGCTGATTCGGCAGCTCCTCACCGAGAGTCTCATCCTCGCCGTCATCGGCGGCGGGGCGGGTCTGCTGGTCGCGTACTGGACGCTCAGCGCGATCATCGGGGCAAAGCTGCCGCTCCCCTTTCCCGTCGACGAGGCGGTGACCGTCGATCCGCGCGTGCTGGCCTTCACCGCGGTGCTCGCGATCGCCACGGGCATCCTCTTCGGCCTCGCGCCGGCGCTGCAGGCCTCGAAGGCCGACGTGGTTCCGGTGCTCAAGAACGAGATCGTGCCGTCGGCCGGCGGCCGGCGCGGCCTGCGCGGATACCTCACGCTTCGCCAGGTGCTCGTCGTCTCGCAGGTGATGCTGTCGCTGATCTCGCTGGTGGCCGCCGGCCTGTTCCTCCGCAGCCTCCAGCACGCGCAGCAGATCGATCCGGGCTTCATCACCAACGGCGTGCTCGTGATGAACGTCAATCTCGGACGCGAGGGCTATACGCCGGAGCGCGGTCAGGTCTTCTACGACGAGGTGGTCGATCGCGTCAAAGGGCTGCCGGGAGTCGTCGACGCCGCCGTCGCGCAGAATGCGCCGCTGGCCGGCGGCATCCTGCGCAGCGTCTTCCCCGAGGGCGCCGATGCCACGACGCGCGATCGAATCCTGGTGCAGGTGAATCCCGTCAGCCTCGGGTACTTCGACACGATGGGCATTGCCCTCCTGCACGGGCGCGATTTCACGCGCGCCGATACCCCGACGTCGCAGAAGGTCGTCGTCATCAACCAGACGATGGCGGCGCGGTTCTGGCCGAAGCAGGACGCCATCGGCAAGCGCTTCAAGTTCTTCGGCGACCAGGACTTCACGACGGTCGTCGGGATCGCGAAAGACAGCAAGTACAACGGCGTGAACGAGGACCCGACGCCGTTCATCTACGAACCGCTGTCGCAGATCTACGTCCCGAACGCCGCCCTGCACGTGCGGACGGCGGGGGACGCGGCGTCGCTGGCGGGCGCCGTCCGGGCGCAGGTGCGGCAGATCGATCCGACGCTCTCGCTCTTCAACGTCCGCACGCTGGCCGAGCAGGTGAGCCAGTCGCTGCAGCCGCAGCGCATGCTCGTGGTGCTGCTCGCGGTGTTCGGGCTGCTGGCGCTGCTGCTCGCGTCGATCGGGCTCTACGGCGTGGCGAGCTACTCGGTGTCGCAGCGGACGCGCGAAATCGGCGTGCGCATGGCGCTGGGCGCCACCTCGTCGAACGTGATGCGGCTGGTGCTGCTGCACGGGCTGACGTTGATCGGCATGGGCCTCGCGCTCGGGCTCGCGGTGTCGCTCGCCGGCGCCGGTCTTCTGCGGGCGCTGATCGCCGGCATCGACCCGCGCGACCCGCTCACCTTCGCCGTCACGGCGCTCACGCTCGGCGCGGTCGCGCTGCTCGCCACGTACATTCCCGCGCGCCGCGCCACGCGGATCGATCCGCTGCTGGCGCTCCGCGCCGAATAACCACGGGATACCATCGCCATGCTGATTACCGATCACCTGCGGGAGCAACGGGAGGAGCCCCCCCCCGACCACGTGCGGCATCCGGTCCGGTCCAGCGTGCCGCGCGTCCTGATTGCCGACGATCAGGGGGACGTGCTCGAGGCGCTGCGCCTGCTCCTGAAGGCGGAAGGCTTTCAGCTCGAGACCGCCTCGTCTCCCGCGGGGGTCCTCGCCGCGATCGACGCGCGCGAGTTCGACGTCGCGCTGATCGACCTCAACTACGCGCGCGATACCACGTCGGGCGAAGAAGGGCTGAACCTGCTGTCGCGCATCCAGGCGAGCGACACCTCCCTGCCCGTCGTCGTCATGACCGCGTGGGGCAGCGTCGAAGTGGCGGTGGAGGCGATGCGGCGCGGCGCCCGCGACTTCATCCAGAAGCCGTGGGACAACGCCCGGCTGCTCGCGATCGTGCGGACCCAGATTGAATTGAGCCAGGCGCTCAGAAAGGGCCAGCGGCTCGAAGCCGAGAACTCGCTGCTGCGCGGCGACGGCGTCCCGAAGCTGATCGCCGAGTCGGCCGCGATGCAGAACGTCCTGCAGGTGATCGCCCGCGTGGGCCCCTCCGACGCAAACGTGCTCGTGCTCGGCGAGAACGGCACCGGCAAAGGCGTCGTGGCCCGCGCGCTCCATGCCGTTTCGAGCCGCGCGTCGCGGCCGATGGTCGTCGTCAATTCGGGGGGCGTCTCGGAAGGGGTGTTCGAGAGCGAGCTGTTCGGCCACGTCCGCGGCGCGTTCACCGACGCGCGCGCGGATCGCGTCGGCCGCTTCGAGCTGGCCGATCAAGGCACGCTGTTCCTCGACGAGATCGCCAACGTGCCGCTCAGCCAGCAGACGAAGCTGCTGCGCGTCATCGAGACCGGCGAGTTCGAGCGCCTCGGTTCGTCGCGCACGCACCGCGTCGACGTGCGGATCATTTCCGCCACCAATGCCGACCTGTCCGAAGAGGTCGCGAGCGGCCGGTTCCGCCAGGACCTCCTGTTCCGGCTGAATACGATCGAGGTGCGGCTGCCACCGCTCCGGGATCGGCGCGAAGACGTGCCGCTGCTCGCCCAGCACTTTCTCCGGCAGCACGCCAGCCGGTATCGCAAACGCCTGACCGCCTTCGAAAGCGGCGCGATGCAGATGCTGCTCGAGCACGGCTGGCCCGGCAACGTCCGGGAGCTCGATCATGCGGTCGAGCGCGCCGTCCTGATGGCCGCGGGCCCGCTCGTCAAGCCCGGGGACCTCGGGCTGCGCGCCGCGCGCGACGGCGGCGGCCGCCTCGAAGACATGAGCCTCGAGGACGTCGAGTGCTTCCTGATCAAGAAGGCGATGACGCGCTTCGACGGCAACGTCAGCCAGGCCGCCAAGGCGCTGGGCCTGAGCCGGTCGGCGCTCTACCGACGCCTGCAGCGCTACGGGCTATAAACTCTCCCTCCGCGCCCCTCGCGGGACTAGTCCTGCGCGAGCCAACTGAGGGCCGCCGCGGGATCAATCACTGGCAGCGGCGGGTTCGGGTACCCGTCCGGATCGCGTGTGACGAGAACATCGCACCCGCTGATCTCGGCAGCCGCCGCGCAGACGGCGTCCTCGAAGTCCGGCCAGGCGAGCGCCAGTGCCCGCCGGACGACGGCGTCGTCGATTGGCGCAACGGCGAAGACACCAATGAGACGTTCCACGCCCTGTCGGGCGAACGCCGCGTCGCGTGCCTTCTGGAGCATGTAGAAGATGGTCGTGACGCCGTGGGCGGGGATCATGCCATGCCCGTGTCCCCGTTCGATCGCGGCCCACAGCGCAGCCGCGACCTCAGCATGTGGCGGACGGTCGAGCATGACGTCGAGAAAGACGTTCAGATCGAGCAGAAGACGCTTCACCGGTATTTCCGGCTGAGATGCCTGCGATGGGCATCAGCAGTCGCGCCGCGAGCCGCGCCGCGGAGGAGACGCAAAACCGGCGTAGGATTACCGGCCCCGGACGGCTTCGACAACAGGTCGAGGTACCGCTCGACGAGCCGCGAGACCGAGGTGCCGCGAGCCGCCGCGTAGCGCTTCGCCCCCCGGACAACCTTTTCGTCCACGCTGAGCGTCAGCTTCGACATATACGTATAATAGCATGTCGCTCATACGTATCTGGCCCTCGCTTCTGACCCTGCCGCCCACGGCCCGGGCGGCCCGCCGAAGCGTCAATGCAGGCGGACGACCCGCCCTACACACCGGCGCCGGAGTCGTTGATAATTGACTCACCGGCCCTTATGACCCTCCCTCCCCGCGAGCCGCGGCTGAGCCACGATCGGCGCATCCTCCTGATGGCGCTCGCCTCGGCGCTGCCCGGGGCCGTCATCTCGCTGATTTTCCTGTGGACCGGCGGCTACACGCCCAAGGTGCAGTGGACGCTGTCGGTCCTGGTGGTGACGATCTGTCTCGGCTTCGCGTTTGCCCTTCGCGAGCGCGTCGTGCTGCCGCTGCAGACGCTCTCGAACCTGCTCGCCGCGCTCGGCGAGGGGGACTTTTCGATCCGCGCGCGCGGCGCGCGCGGCGGCGACCCGCTCGGCGAGGTGATGACCGAGGTGAACCTGCTCGTCGAGACGCTGCGGCACCAGCGCCTCGACGCGCTCGAAGCGACGACGCTGCTGCGGAAGGTGATGGCCGAAATCGACGTCGCGGTGTTCACGTTCGACGAGCGGCAGGAACTCAAATTCGTCAACCGCGCCGGGGCACGGCTGCTGCGGCAGCCGGCCGAGCGCCTGCTCGGCCGCCGCGCGGGGGACGTCGGCATCGAGGACTGTCTCGACGGCGAGGCCCCGCGGGTGATCAACACCGCGTTTCCCGGCGGCGTCGGGCGGTGGGAAATCCGGCGCAGCTCGTTCCGCCAGGGGGGCCGCCCCCACGAACTGCTGGTGCTCTCCGACTTGAGCCGGCCGCTGCGTGAAGAGGAGCGCCAGGCGTGGCAACGGCTGATCCGGGTCATCGGCCACGAGATGAACAATTCGCTCGCGCCCATCAAGTCGATCGCCGGCAGCCTCTCCGTCATCGTCGATCGCGACCCCCCGCCGGCCGACTGGCGCGAAGACGTCGAGCGCGGGCTCGGGGTCATCGCCTCGCGGTCGGAGTCGCTCAGCCGGTTCATGAGTGCGTACGCCCGGCTGGCCAAGCTGCCCGCCCCGAAGCTGGCGCCGCTCGACGTGCCGGCGCTCGTCGAACGGGTCGTCACGCTCGAGAAGGCGCACGACATCCAGATGGCGGGCGGTCCGCCGCTGATGGTGCACGGCGACAACGATCAAATCGAGCAGGTGCTCATCAATCTGATCCGCAATGCCGCGGAGGCGGCGCGCGAGACGCGCGGCGCCGTGCGCGTCGGCTGGCAGCGGATCCCGGGCGCCTCCCCCGCCGCGATGGAACTGTGGGTCGAGGACGAAGGCCCCGGCCTCTCGAACACGGGCAACCTGTTCGTCCCGTTCTTCACGACCAAACCGGGTGGCTCGGGGATCGGGCTCGTGCTCAGCCGGCAGATCGCGGAAGGGCACGGCGGCAGCCTCGTGCTCCAGAACCGCGATGGCCAGCGCGGATGCCGCGCGACGCTGCGGCTGCCGCTGCACGTCGCCGCGCCCCGCCGCGTCGATGCGGTCGCGCAGCAGGCGTGATGCCACACTCGCCCGCGTGCCACAATCGTCCTCACCGATGCGAACCCAGATGATCCCGCTGGACCTGTGGACGCGGCTGTTCGTCACGCCGCCGAACTGGCACCTCGTCGTGCTCGCCGCCATCCCGACGGCGGTCGTCGCCTGGCTCGCCGGGCGGGCGGCGCGGCGGCTCGTCGTACGCCTGATGCGCGCCATGCTGCGCGACACGGTCGCGCTCAGCAGCCCGGTCGTCCGAACGCCGCTCCGCCTGATCGGCGCCGCCGCGTTCGTGCTCGTCTTCGGCGTCCTGATCGTCCCCGCGTTCGAACTGCTCGGGCTCCAGCCGCGGACCGGCGTCCATCTGCGCGCCCTCGGCGCCTGGACCTTCAACTCGGGGCTTCGCGTCCTCCTCATCGCCGCCGTCGCCTACGCGTCCGTCCGGACCGTGGACCTGCTGGTCGACCGCTTCGAGCACGACGTCAACTTCGGGTCCGGCCTCGACGCACTCGAGCGCGCGAAGCGGGCCCGCACCCTCGGCGGCGTGCTCACCAGCGTCACCACGATCGCGGTGGCGGTGATCGCGGTCCTGATGATTCTCCACGAGTTCAACGTCGACGTGACGCCGGCGCTCACCGGGGCGGGCATCGCCGGCGTGGCGCTCGGGTTCGGCGCGCAGGCGCTCGTCAAGGATCTGATCGGCGGCTTTTTCCTGATTCTCGAGAACCAGATCCGCGTGGGGGACGTCGCCTCGATCAACGGCATCGGCGGCCTGGTCGAGGCGATCAATCTGCGGACGATCGTGCTCCGCAACGAGGAAGGCAGCGTCTACATCATCCCGAACGGCACGATCACCACGCTCGCGAATCTCAGCAAGGATTATTCGTACGCGGTGCTCAACGTGCCTGTGGCCTACAGCGCGGATCTCGACGGCGTCACCACGCTGCTGCACGAGATCGGCGGCGGGCTGCAGAACGACCCGGCGCTCGGGCCGTCGATTCTCGCGCCCATGGAAATTTCCGGCGTGGACGGCTTCGAGGAATTCGGGCTGACGATCCACCTGCGCATCAAGACGGCGCCTCTCCAGCAATGGAACGTGGGCCGCGAGCTGCGCCGCCGCATCAAGCTCGCGTTCGAGGCGCGCGGGATCCCGATGTGGTCCCCCAAGCGCGAATCGATCACGGTGCGTCAGGCGACGTAGGGTCCGCTCAGGATCCGGGCTCGTAGCCAGCCGCCGGCGCGGCCGCCGGCTTCTGCCCTCTCGATTCCTGCACGATCTTGACGCCGGCGCTCGCTCCGACGCGCGTGGCGCCCGCCGCCACCATCGCCTGCAGGCCGGCGAGATCGCGCACCCCTCCGGCCGCCTTCACGCCCATCCCGTCGCCGACCACGCGCCGCATCAGGGCGACGTCGGCGGCGGTCGCCCCGCCGGGCCCGAAGCCGGTCGACGTCTTCACGAAATCGGCGCCCGCCGCCTTCGCCAGCGTGCAGGCGGTCACCTTCTCGTCCTCGGTGAGCAGCGCCGCCTCGATGATGACCTTGCTGACGGCGCCGCCGTCGCGGCAGGCGCACGCGACCGCGTCGATGTCGCGTTCGACCAGCCGCAGCTCGCCCGACTTGAGCGCGCCGACGTTCACGACCATGTCGATTTCGGATGCGCCGTCGAAGATCGCGCGGCGCGTCTCGTACTGCTTGACGTCGGCGGTGGTCGCCCCGAGCGGGAAGCCGACGACGGAGCAGACGCCGACGCCGGTGCCTCGCAGCCGCGCGGCGCAGAGCGCCACCCATGTCGGATTCACGCAGACGGTGGCGAAATGGAACTCCGCGGCTTCACGGCACAACCGCTCGATGTCCGTCGTCGTGGCGTCCGGTTTGAGCAGGGTGTGGTCGATCACCGCGGCGATCCCGTCGGGCACGCTGCCGGTCACGTGCAGGCCCAGCCGCGACGCGCCGGCCGCGAGCACCCCGCGCAGGCGATCCGGACAGCACTCCCCCATCACGGCATGACACGCGCACAGCCCCGAGAGGGGCACGCCGCCGCGCTGGGCGGCGAGGAGTTCCTCGGTGATGATGTCGACGAGACGCTGGAGGTCCGTGGGATCGAGCATGGCTGGCGGAGGCGATCCGCGCCTCAGAACGTGTCCTCGAGCCGCCGCACTTTCAGCAGCCGGCGGATGTAGCGCGCCTCGCGCATCGGCGTCCCCATCCAGACGTCGACGATCCTGATCGCGGACTCGGGGGTGAGCAGCGTCGACCCGAGGGTCAGGACGTTGGCGCCGTTGTGCTCGCGCGCGTACCGGGCGATCGTCTCGTCGGGACACATGGCCGCCCGGATGCCGCGGACCTTGTTGGCCGCGATCGCCGATCCGATGCCCGCGCCGTCGATCGCGATGCCCGCATCCGCCTCGCGCCGGGCGACCGCCCGCGCGACGGCCGCCGCCGTATCCGGATAGTCCACCGGCGCCGTCCCGTCGGCGCCCAGATCGTCGGCGGCCAGCCCGCGGCCGCGCAGGTGCGCGACGATGGCCCGGCGCATCGCGATTCCGGTGTGGTCGCTCGCGATCGCGATCCGCCGGATGGACGAGACGGGCGCCAGATCCGGCGGAAGCGTCGCATCGGTCGAGCCCAAGGGCACGACGACCACGCGCCGGGCCTGCAGCGTGTCGCGCGCCAGCGGCGTGACGTGCCCGCCGGCGGCGAGCTCGACGGTTGCGCCGTACTCGATCTGCCGCGCCTCCGCTTCCGTGATGATCTCGAATCGCCGGATCGTCATGCGTCGGTCATCACGCCAATATAGGGCAGGTTGCGGTACTTCTCGGCGTAGTCGAGGCCGTAGCCCACGACGAACCGATCCTCGATCGTGAAGCCGACGTAGTCGACCCTGACGTCCACGGCCCGCCGCGACGGTTTGTTGAGCAGACAGGCGGTCCGCAGGCTCTTCGGGAACCGGGCCTTCAGGATGTCGTGCATGTAGTTCAGCGTGAGCCCCGTATCGACGATGTCTTCGATGATGACGACGTGACGCCCCTCGAGACCGCTGTCGAGATCCTTCAGGACGCGCACTTCCCCGGACGACCGCGTGCTCTTGCCGTAGCTCGACACCGCCATGAAATCGATGGTGACGCGGGCGCTCATCCAGCGGACGAGGTCCGCCATGAACATGAACCCGCCTTTGAGCACGCCGACCAGGTGGATCTCGTCCTGCGGCGGATAGTCCGCCTCGATCTCCGCCGCCATCGCCTCGATGCGCGCGTGGATGTCGGCCGCCGAAATCAATACGCTCGGGGTCATCGCGCCGCGGTCTCCTTTCCGGCCGCCGGGCGGCCGACCGCCGCCCGCACGCGTCCGGCCCAGGCCCGCGCGTCCGCCATGACCGCCGCGGCGTCGAGCGTCAGCACGCGCCCGTCCCGCATCAGGATCCGCCCGTTCACAATCGTGCTGCGCACGTCGTCGCCGCGCGTCACGTAAACGAGGTGCGAGATTGGATCGTACATCGGCGTCTGCCGCGGCGCATCCATCGAGACGACGATCACGTCGGCGCGCTTGCCCGGCTCGAGCGAGCCGATCTGCCGGTCCATCCCGATGGCGCGCGCCCCTTCAATCGTGGCCATGTCGACCGCGGTCCCGGCGGGAATCGCGCGCGGATCGCCCGAGATCAGCTTGTTGAGGAACGCCGCCTGGCGCATCGCCTCGAACATGTCGAGATCGTTGTTGCTGGCGGCGCCGTCCGTCCCGAGCCCCACCGCAATGCCCGCCTTGCGCATCGCAATCACCGGCGCGGCGCCGCTCGCGAGCTTCATGTTGCTCTCGGGATTGTTCGACACACCCACGTGCCGGCGCGCGAGCAGCGCGATGTCGGCGGCATTCATCCAGACCGCGTGTGCGGCAATCGTACGCGGTTCCCAGTGGTCCGTGGCCCGTTGTGTCGTCCGTGGCCAGAAGCCGAGCGAGTCGAGATAGGCCGTGGGCGTCAGGTGATGCTGCTGTTCGGACGTCTTCACCTCGTCTTGCGTCTCCGCGAGATGGATGACGACCGGCACGTGCAGGCGATCGGCCATCGCGCGCACCGCCTTCAGCGTGGGACCGTCCACGGTGTAGATCGCGTGCGGCGCAATCGCGGGCGTGATCAGGTCGTCGCCGGCGAAGTCGTGGACGAACTTCTCCGCCCGGGCCAGCCCTTCCTCCGGCGTCTTCGCGTCCGGTACGGGAAACTTGATAATGGTCTGGCCGAGCACGCCGCGGAGGCCCGCCTCGCGCGTGGCGCGCGCGATCTCCTCCTCGAAGTAATACATGTCGACGTAGGTGGTCGTGCCCGACTCGATCATCTCGAGCGCTGCCAGCCGCGTGCCGGCGCGGACGAAGGCCGGCGACACCAGCTTGGCCTCGGCCGGAAAGATGTACTTCTGCAGCCAGTCCATGAGCGAGAGGTCGTCGGCGAGGCCGCGGAAGAGCACCATCGGGGCGTGCGTATGGGTATTGATCAGCCCCGGCATGATCACGCCGCCGTGCGCGTCGATCGTGTCGCGCGGCGCGAACCGCGCCCGGATCGCGGCCGCCCGGTCGACCGCGACGATGTCGCGCCCGTCGATCGCGACCGCGCCGTCCTGAATCACCAGGCGCGCCGGGTTCTCCGTCACGACGATGCCGTTGGTGACCACGAGGGCGACGCCTCGCGGCTGAACGCCCCCGACGGCCAGCGCCGCCGCCGCAATGATCAGTACCCACACTCGCCGCATGAAAAGTGCCGCAATCGTATCAGCAGCCAGCAGCTGGCTGCCAGTCGCCAGGCGCCAGTTACCAGTTACCAGTTACCAGTTACCAGTTACCAGCGGCATTTCTTGTCCTCCGCCTTCCGCCTTCCGCCCTCCGTCCTCCGCCTTCCGCCCTCCGTCCTCCGTCCTCCGCCCTCCGCCCTCCGTCCTCCGTCCTCCGTCCTCCGCCTTCCGCCCTCCGCCCTCCGCCCTCCGTCCTCCGCCCACCGCCCTCCGTCCTCCGCCCTCCGCCTTCTGGCTTCTGACCAATGCCTTCGGTATAGTTTTCCCCGTGCCCGTCCATGTCCTCGAGCATCCTCTGGTCCACGACGCGCTCGTGACGCTGCGGGACGCGACCACGCCGCCCGAGCAGTTCCGGCGCATGGCGGTCCGGATCAGCCTGCTGCTCGCGGCCGAGGCGACGCGGGATCTGCCGGTCCGCCCGATCGTCGTGCAGACGCCGCTCGGAGCCGCCGAAGGGCGGCGGATCGCGGCGGACGTCGTCGTGGTGCCCGTGCTGCGCGCCGGGCTCGGGATGCTGGATGCCGTGCTCGAACTGATCCCGGCGGCCCGCGTCGGGCACGTGGGGCTGCAGCGCGACGAAATCACGGCGATCGCCTCGCGGTACTACGCCAAGCTGCCGCGCGGTCTCGAGCGCAGCGTCGTGCTGCTGATCGACCCGATGCTGGCGACCGGCGGGAGCGCCGTCGCCGCGCTCGACGTCCTGCGCGAGGCAGGGGCGCGCGACGTTCGGATGATCTGCATCGTGGCGGCGCCGGAAGGGGTCGCGCTCGTCCAGCGCGAACACCCCGGCGTGGCGATCTTTACCCCCGTCATCGACCGCGAGCTGAATACGCACAAATTCATCGTGCCGGGCCTGGGCGACTTCGGCGATCGCCTGTATGGGACCGTCGAAACCGACGTGCCGGCGAAGGGACAGTGAGGGATGGCCACCACGCGCAAGGGCAAGGAGCCGCGACCGCGCACCCCCGAGCGGCCCGGCACGCCTCGACTCGACGGCGGCCCGTGGCACACGCGGCTGACCTGCATCGAGCCGAACAAGATTCTCGTGCGCGGCTATCCGCTCGACGAGATGATGGGGCGGCTCACCTTCGGCGAAGCGATCTATCTGCTGCTGATGGGAGAAGTGCCGTCGCCCAGCATCGGACGGCTGATGGAGGCGATGCTCGTCTCCTTCATCGACCACGGGGCGACGCCGCCGTCGACGCTCGCGGCGCGGAACACCGCGACGACCGGCGCGCCGCTGCGCGCCTGCGTCGCCTCGGGCGTGCTCGGCTTCGGCCGCTTCCACGGCGGCGACATCGAAACGTCGATGCAGTTCCTCGATGCCGGCCTCGATCTGGTCCGGCGCGGGACCCCGTACCCGCAGGCGGCGCGCGAGATCGTGGCGCGCTGGAACGAGGCCGGCGAGCCGCTGCCGGGCTTCGGGCACCGGTTCCACACGCGCGATCCGCGCGCGGCGCGGCTGTTCCAGATGGCGCTCGAAATGGAAATCGAGGCGGAGCACATCCACATGATCCGCGCGGTGGAATTCGTCCTCGCCGAGCTGCCCGCCGGCCGCCATCTGCCGGTCAACATCGACGGCGCGATCGCGGCGGTGTGCGGCGACATCGGGATTCCCCCGGAGACGGCCAACGCGCTGTTCATCATCTCGCGCGTGCCGGGAATCGTGGCGCAGGCACAGGAAGAGTTGCAGCGCGAGCGGCCGATGCGGCAGATCGATCCCTCCGAGCACGTCTACGACGGCCCGTCGGAGCGCCGGATGCCGGAAAAGCGGCGCTGAAGCTGATTGTGGGATTGGTGGGCGCTAGTGGATTCGAACCACTGACCCCCGCCGTGTGAAGGCGATGCTCTACCGCTGAGCCAAGCGCCCAATCCTGGAAGGCGTGCGACTCCCGAGTCTAACGCACGGCGGGCCGGGCCGACAAGGCTAGGCTCCGCCCCCGGCCTGCATCTGGCCGATGAGCACCTGCAGGGCCTTGGCGTACGCGGCGTCGATGCTCTGGAAGTGCTTCATATAGTCCGCCTCGGACATCTTCGCCTTCTTCCACTCGCCGTCGAACGTATAGGACGTGCCGGCCTGCTCGGCGCTGTCGAACGCCTTGTTCTCCGGCGGCTTCGGGAGCACGCCGTCGGCGTTGCTGTCCATGACGAACAGCTTCGTGCCCGGCTCGGACGCCGAGCTGAGGTCGATGTAGACGTCGCGGTAGTTCTTGTTGCCGATCTTCTCGTTGAGCAGCGGCGGCGCGGCGTACTTGGCCGAGACGACCAGCAGCTGCGTGCCGGGAATGTAAAGGGCCGCGACGTAGGTGCCGAGATTGGCCGTATCCGCGGCGGCCACGCTCGTCAGCTTGGCCGAGTCGAGCAGCTGGGTCAACTGCTTGACGAGCGGCGCCGACGTCGATTCCTGCGCCCGCACCGGCGCGGCCGCGAGGATCAGGGCGGCGGCACCGCACGCCACGGCGGCGCCACGGCGGATGAACACGTTCTGCATGGTCCCACCTCAGGGTGGGGCCAGTTCTATCACCGCACGCGCGGGCCCGTCAAACGGCCACGGAATACGCGGACGAACACGGACAATTGCCGATTGCCGATTGGCGATTGGCGATTGGCGATTGGCGATTGGCGATTGGCGATTGGCGATTGGCGATTAGCGGTTGGCGACCGTCAGGCCTGACCCACTGGTGACTGGCAACGGTGACGGTCAGGCCGTAAAGGCCTGACCCCGGTAACTGGTAACTGGTAACTGGTAACTGGTAACTGGTAACTGGTGACTGGTGACTGGTGACTGGCGCCTGGCGTCACCCGATGAACAGCGCGTCTTCTTCTTCCGTGCGGCCCGTGCGCGGGCGCATGTCGCGGAAGCCGCGGAGCGCGCCGAGCGCGGCCTTGAGGGCCGCCACGATGGCCAGGCCTTCGCGCGCCGGCGTGACGATCGCCTCTTGAATGACGGCCGCGGTTTCCTCGACCCGGCGCGACAGATCCGTCACGAGGCGATCCATCTTCTGCGCCTGGGCGGTCGCGATGGCCGCGGTGCGCGAGGCGTCCTCGGCGACGGCGTTGGCGCGCGCGACGAGCGGCTGGATGTCCTGGTGCACGGTGTTCATCAACTGCTGCACCTGACGAGCCAGCCGTGCGGCGAAGACGATGGCCCCCACCTGAATCAGCGCCATCACCAGCGTGGCGGCCGCGATGATCGCCAGGCAGACCTCCGCCCAGGTGCTCACAGCTCCTCCGCCTCCGTCGGGCCGGCCGGCGGCTGCGCCCCGCGCGCCTGCTCGTAGGCCTCGCGCCCGCGATCGATCGCGGTCGCGATCGTGTCGCGCTGGCGCGACCAGAAGTCGCGCCCCTGGCGGGCCGCCTCGCCGGCCTTCTCCCGCCCTTCGCGCGCCTTGTCGCCAATGAGGCGGCGCATCTCGTCGCCGCTTGCCGGCGCCATCAGCAGCGCCACCGCCGCGCCGGTCGCCGCCCCCAGTACGAAGGCCAGAATGACCGCTCCCGCTCCGCCCTCATCGCGTGCCATAGTTGTCTCCACTCGAGTTTCCCACCCGGCCATCCCGAACCCACGATGTCATAGACGGCGCGCCAAGGGCGCGCCCGCCGGAGCGGAGCGGGGATCATGGGGCCCCGCGAGCGACGGCGATAGGGGGTCCGGCGGGGCGAAGCCCCCCGGGTTGACCTTAGACATCAGAAGATACTCACCTTGATGTTCAGGTACTTCTTGGGGTCCCGGTTGATGTTCGCGATGAGCTGTCGCAGCTCGCTCGCGGCCTGATTCATATTGTCATACAACTGCTTGTCGTGCAGCAGCTGGCCCGCCGTGCCCTGCCCCTGGTTCAGGGCGCTGGTCAACTGATCCAGGTGCGCCGTCACGCTGTTCAACCGGTTGTACAGCTCCTGCTCCGTCAGCAGCTTGCCAAGCGTTCCTTGCCCCCGGTTCAGGCGGCCGGTGATCTGGTCCACGTTGCCGCTCGCCGAGGTCAGCGACCGCGCGAGCGTGTCGTCCTTCAGCAGACGGCCCAGGGTACCCTCCCCGGCGTTGATCCGGTCGGTCGTCTCGCGGAGGTTCGTCAGCGCCGCGCTGAGCTGCTGGTAGGCCTTGGGGTCCTTCGCCAGCATCCCGAGCGTCCCCTTTCCGCTCGACACGTACGAGGCGACCGTCTGGGCGGAGGTGACGAACCGATCCAGCTCGCGATACAGATCCTCGTCGGTGAACAGCTTGCCCATCGTGCCCTTGCCCGCGCGCAGGTCCTTCAGCAGCCCGGTGAGCTGGGCGATTCCCTCGGAGGCGCTGGCGGCCACGTCGGAAATCTGCCCGGCCGCGTGCTGCGACTGGATGAAGTCGCCGTCCTTCAGCGGCGTGCCGGTCGCCGACGGGCTGATGTCGATGACCGGCTCCCCCAGGAGGCTGAGCGAGCCGATGGAGGCGCGCGAATCGGTCGTGATCCGCGGCTGCATGTCGTTCTTGACCGACAACGACACCTGCACGTTCGCGCCGACGAACGAGACGTCGGTCACCTTGCCTACTTCGACCCCCGCGACCCGCACGACCGCGCCGGTCTTGAGGCCGTTGACGTTGTCGAAGCGGGTCTTCAGCAGGTAGCGCTGCCAGGAGAATCCGGCCTGGCCGCCGATCGCGATGATCAGCAGCGCGGCGAGCGCGATGGCGACCACCGCGAGAATGCCAATCTTCAGTTCCGACCAGGCGAGTGAACGGGTCCGCGGCATACAGTCCTCACGACAGGAACGCGTGCAGGTACGGGTCGGTCCGGCCGGCCGCGCGCAGCTCCGCGGCATTGCCTTCGAACGCGATCCCGCCGTCGCGCAACATGATGAATTCCGCCTCGGCGGCCTTCGCCGGCGGCGCAGGTTCGAGGCGAATCCGCCGCGCGTCGTCCCGGACCGCCGTGTGCTCGGCGACGTAGAACGCGTCGCGCAGCTGATGCGTCACGACGATCGAGCTGACGTTCTCGAGGTCGCGCAGCTTCACGATCTCTTCGTCGACGGTGATGCTGGTGATCGGATCGAGCCCGGTCGTGGGCTCGTCGTAGAGCAGGATGCGCGGCTTGGCGGCCATCGCGCGCGCGATCGCCACCCGCCGGCGCTGCCCGCCCGAGAGCGCCGACGGCATCCGATCGATGAAGTCGGCGAGGCCGATGAAGCCGAGCACCTCCTCGACGCGCGCGTTCGCCTGGTCGAGCGGCCAGTTCAGCTCCTCGAACAGCTTGTAGCCGACGTTCTCGCGCACCGTCAGCGAATCGAACAGCGCCCCTTCCTGGAACACCATCCCGAGATCGCCGCGGACGAGCATCAACTGATCCTCCGTCATGTCGTCGACCCGCTCGCCGTTGACGAAGATGCGGCCGGCATCCGGCTTCAACAAGCCGAGAATCAGCCGGAGGATCGTCGACTTGCCGGCGCCGCTCGCCCCCAGGAAGACCTTCGTGTGCCCGGTCTGCAGCGTAAAGCTGATGTCGCGCAGGATCACGTTCTCGTCGAACGACAGCGTCACGCGATCGAACACGATGATCGGTCCGCCGCGGCCGAGGGCCTCCTCGAGGAGCGCGTCGCGCGTGTGCGGCTGCGCCATCAGTAGATGAGCACCATGAGGAGCTTCGTGATCAGGAAGTCGACGGCAATCACCGCCACCGAGCTGACCACGACGGCGTTGGTCGTCGCGCGCCCCACCCCCTGCGTCCCGCCGACCGTCCGCATGCCGACATGGCACCCGATGCTGACGATGGTGAAGCCGAGGAAGAAGGGCTTGATCACACCCATCCAGACGTCCTGCAGATACAGCCCCTGCTGGACGCTGTTCCAATAGATCGTGCTCGCCACGTGAAACTGCATCACGGTCACGATCCAGCCGCCGACCATGCCGATGGCGGTCGCCACCACCGTGAGCAGCGGCACCATCAACAGACCCGCGAGCATCCGCGGCAGCACGAGCTTGCGAATCGGGTCGGTGCCGAGCGCCCGGAGCGCGGCAATCTGGTCCGTCACCGTCATCGAGCCCAGCTCGGCGGCGATGCCCGATCCGACACGGCCGGCCACCATCAGGCCGGTCAGCACGGGCCCCAGTTCCTTGACCATCGACGCGCTGACCAGCCGCCCGACCATCGAACGCGCGCCGAACTGGTCGAGCGTGAACCCGGAGTTGAGCGCCAGCACCATGCCGGTGAACAGGCCGGTCAGCAGGACGACCGTGAGCGACTGGATCCCGATGGCGTCGAACTGTTCGATGACGTCGCGGAAGTAGAAGGGGCGGGAGACGAGCGCGCGCGCCGCCTTGCCGACCATGCGCACGTACTCCTGCACTTCGAGCAGCGCCGCCTTGATCCATTCGATCACCACGTCAGCGGCGGCTCCCGGCCAGGCCCAGCTCGCGGCTCTTCAGCTGCCTGATCCGGTCCCGCAGCGACGCGGCCTTCTCGAACTCCAGATTCGCGGCCGCGCGTTTCATGTCGTCCTGCAGCCCGACGATGAAGCCGTCCAGCTCGGCTTGCGTGCGAAACGGCACGGCCTCGTCCGGCGACACGGGCACCGTCACGTAATCGCGCTCGTACACGCTCGTCATCACCTCGTCGATGCTTTTCACGATCGAGGCCGGCGTAATCCCGTGCGCCTCGTTGTAGGCCTCCTGGATCCCCCGGCGGCGGTCGGTTTCACCGAGCGCCTGCCGCATCGAGTCGGTCATGTGATCCGCGTACATGATCGCACGGCCGTTCACGTGGCGCGCCGCCCGGCCGACGGTCTGGATCAGCGACCCGGCGGAGCGCAGGAACCCTTCCTTGTCGGCGTCGAGGATCGCCACCAGCGAGACCTCGGGCAGATCGAGCCCTTCCCGCAGCAGGTTGATCCCGACCAGCACGTCGAAGGTGCCGCGGCGCAGGTCGCGCAGGATCTCGATGCGCTCGAGCGTGTCGATATCGGAGTGCAGGTAGCGCACCTTGACGCCCAGTTCCTGATAGTACTGCGTCAGGTCTTCCGCCATCCGCTTCGTCAGCGTCGTCACCAGCACGCGCTCGTGCCGCTCGGCGCGGATCCGGATCTCGCCGAGCAGGTCGTCGATCTGCCCGCGCACCGGACGCACGTCGATGATCGGGTCGACCAGCCCCGTCGGCCGGATGATCTGCTCGACGACGGCCCCGCCGGCGCGCCGCAGTTCGTAGGGCCCCGGGGTGGCCGACACGAACAGCGTCTGCCCGACGCGCGTTTCCCACTCGTCGAAGTTCAGCGGCCGGTTGTCGAGGGCGGACGGCAGGCGGAACCCGTACGCCACCAGCACCTCCTTGCGCGACCGGTCGCCGTGGTACATGCCGCGGATCTGCGGAATCGTCTGGTGGCTCTCGTCGACGATCGTCAACGCGTCGGACGGCAGATAGTCGAGCAGCGTCGGCGGCGGCTCCCCCGGGGCGCGCCCCGTGAGATGCCGCGCGTAGTTCTCGCTCCCGTGGCAGTAGCCGATCTCCTTGATCATCTCGAGATCGAACATGGTGCGCTGATGGAGCCGGTGCGCTTCGAGCACCTTGCCTTCCGCTTCGAGCTTCGTCCGGTACCAGCCCAGCTCCGCCTTGATGCTCTCGACCGCCTGCTTGCTCTTCTCGCGCGGCGTGACGAAGTGGGTCTTCGGGTAGATCGCGACCTTGTCGTGGCGCTTCAGGGTCTTGCCGGTCAGGGGATCGAACGAGATCAGCTCGTCGACCTCGTCGCCGAACAGCTCGATCCGCACCGCGATGTCCTCGTACGACGGATACACCTCGACGATGTCGCCGCGGACGCGGAAGACGCCGCGCTGGAACTCGTGGTCGTTGCGCTCGTACTGGATCTCGACCAGCTTGCGCAGGATGTGCTCGCGGTCGACGTGCTGGCCGCGCTCGAGCGGCAGCATCATGCCGTAGTACGCCTCGGGAGACCCGAGGCCGTAGATGCACGAGACGCTCGCCACGATCACGACGTCGCGGCGCTCGAACAGCGAGCGCGTCGCCGAGAGGCGCATGCGATCGATCTCGTCGTTGATCGTCGCCTCCTTCTCGATGTACGAGTCGGTGGTCGGGACGTACGCCTCCGGCTGGTAGTAATCGTAGTAGCTGACGAAGTATTCGACGGCGTTGCCGGGAAAGAAGCGCCGGAACTCCTGATAGAGCTGGGCGGCGAGCGTCTTGTTGTGCGCCATCACGAGCGTGGGCCGGTTCACGCGGGCGATGCACTGCGCCATGGTGAACGTCTTGCCCGACCCGGTGACGCCGAGGAGCACCTGCGACCGGTCGCCGCGGTCGATGCCGGCCACCAGTTCGTCGATGGCGCGCGCCTGGTCGCCCCGCAGCTCGAAGTCGGTGACGAGGGTGAAGCGGTCGTAGGTGGAAGGCATCCTCTGGGAACGGGCCCGTCGGGCCCGCGCGAAGAGGACATCGTACCACAGGGCTTATGTGCCCGGTTTGTACGGCGCGAAGTATCCCGTCCGCGTCCGGATCCGGGCCCGCTCGAGGTCGGGCCGCCGGAGCGTAATCGCGACCGATCGCCAGGCGCCGTCGGTGCGGTGGTCGGACGAGACGTACCCAAGCGAATAGCGGGAGGCCACTTCCCGCTGGATGCGCGCGAACACCGCGTCGAGATCGGTGCGGCCGTCGGGAAAATACGTCTCTCCGCCCGTGATCGCGGCGAACCGCTGCAGCTCCATCCGCTCGGCGAGCGACCCGCGATGCCGTGCGTGCCCCAGGTACCCGATGGCGTACACGGTCACGTCGGACGCCTTGAGCAGGTCGAGCGCGCCGTCATAGGTCAGCGCGCTGCCGTTGTCGCCGCCGTCCGTGTACAGCACGAGCACCTTCTGGCCGGTCTGCTGGCCGGCGCCGTCGAGGTACACGCCGAGCGCGTCGAACAGCGCGGTGTCCCCTTGCGCCTCGCCCGTCCGGATCCGCTCGACGAGCCGCGGGTAGTCGTCGAGGCCGAACCGGGCAACACGCACCTGCGTGTCGAAGTCGACGAGCGTGACGTCGACGGCGCGCGTCATCGCGTTGACGAACTTCACCGCGGCGGAGCGGGCGGCCGCGAGATCGTCCGCCATGCTGCCGCTCATGTCGAGCAGCAGCCCCAGGTGCAGGGGCGGCGCCGTGTCGGGCTGGCCCGCGACGAAGAACTGCACCGCCTGGTCGTGCCCGTCTTCGACGACGCGGAAGTCGTCCTTCGTGAGGCCGGTGATGGGGGCCCCCTGTTTGTCGGTCACGATGACGCTGAAGGCCACGAGGTCGGTCGCGGTGCGGAACGTCGGCTGCTGCTGCGCGGCGCTCACCGCCGCCGCCGCGATCCCGATGATGGCCGTCCATGCCGCGCGTCCCATGGGTCTCCTCCCTCCGCGTCAGTCCGGATAATACGCTCACTCGGCGGCGGCCGTGGAGCGGCCGAATGGCCGAGCCAGGGCGCGACAGTTTGCCGCACGCAAGGGTCCGGTATAGACTATTCCCAACTAGGGATTGCCGAGAACAGGATGACCAGACCGGACCAGCGCGATCTCTTTCCGGGCGCCCTGGAGATGATGATCCTCCAGACGTTGAAGCGGCGGCCGCTGCACGGCTACGCGCTCGCGCAGCACATCAAGCGCACGTCGGACGACCAGCTCCAGATCGAGGAGGGCTCGCTGTATCCCGCGCTGCAGCGCATGTTGAAGCGCGGCTGGCTGCGCGCCGCCTGGAGCGTCTCGTCCACGGGCCGGCGTATCCGCGTCTATCGGCTCACGCCGGCCGGCCGCACGCACCTCGAACAGGAAATGTCCAGCTTCGAACGCATGCTGCGGGCCGTCGCGCGCGTGCTCGGGCCCGCCGAAGGCTGAAACGAACGCCATGCGACGCATCGCGCGCTGGTTCGGCGGCAAAGACGAGGACCTCGCCCTCGAGATCCAGCAGCACCTCGACGAGCTGACGGAAGCCCTGGTCGAATCGGGCGTGCCGCGCGAGGAGGCGGCCGCCGCCGCGCGACGGCAGTTCGGCAACGTCACGTCGATCGCGGAGCGGGCCGGCGACGTCTGGGTGGCGGCCTGGCTCGCCGGCGCGCTCGGCGATGCGCGCTCCTCGACGCGCCAGCTCCGTCGCAACCCGCTGCTCGCCGCCGCCTGCGTCATGACGCTCGCGCTCGGCATCGGGGCGAACGCGGCGATCTTCAGCACTGTCGACGCGGTGCTGCTGCGTCCCCTCCCCTTCACGGATCCCGGCCGTCTCGTGCTCGTCACCGAGTACAGCCCCGACGGCGTGTCGAAGACCGGCAGCCCGCTCGGACGCTACGTCGCGCGCGCGGAGCAGAACCGCGTGTTCAGCGAGAGCGCCGCGTACTGGAACGTCAGCGGCAGCAACGGCCTCGTGTTCGGCGGCGCGACCTCCGCCGAGCGCCTCCAGTTCTCGATGGTGACCAACAGTTTCTTTGGGGTGCTGGGGGTCGAGCCCGCGAGCGGGCGCACGTTCCTGCCGAGCGAGGAACGCGCCGGCGGAGCGAACGTCTTCGTCGCCAGCGACGCGCTCTGGCGGCGCCTGCTCGGCGCCGATCCGCACGCCATCGGACGCACGTTCCTGCTCGACGGCGAACCCTACACCCTGACGGGCGTGATGCCCGCCGGGTTTTCGTTTCCCGTCGGCTGCGACGTCTGGGTCCCTCTCGGCGCGACGGCCGCCGCGATGGGGGACCGCGTCTCTCATCAATACTGGATGATTGGACGGCTGCGTCCGGGCCTGCGGGTGGCCGACGCGCAGGCGGATCTCGACGCGCTGCAGCGCCGGTTTGCGGCGGCGTATCCCGCGACGGATGCGAACTGGCTGCCGCGCGTCCAGCCGCTCCTCGACGAGTTCGTCGGCGGCGTCCGCACGGCGCTCTGGGTGCTCTTCGCGGCCGTCGGCTTCGTCCTGCTGATCGCCTGCACGAACGTGATGAACCTGCTGCTCGCACGCGCGGTCGCGCGCGAGAAGGAATTTGCCGTTCGGGCGGCGCTCGGGGCCGGACGCGGGCGCCTGATCCGCCAGACGTTCGCCGAGACGCTGCTGCTGGTCGCGCTCGGCACGGCGGCGGCGCTCGTCGTCGCCTCATGGGCGCTGCACGGACTTGCGGTGCTCGGGGCCGGCAGCCTGCCGCGGTTCGATCACGTGCGCCTCGACGCAACCGTCGTCCTGTACGCGATCGCGACAGCCCTCGCCGCCGCCTTGCTCGTGGGACTCGTCCCGGCGCTCCACGCGACAGGCACCCGCGTGCACGACGCACTCCAGCGGGGACACCGGATGGCCAACGTGAGCTCCCGCACGACGACGCTGCGCAACGCCCTGGTGATCGCCGAGGTGGCATTCACGCTCGTCCTGCTCGCCGGCGCCGGCCTGATGCTCCGCAGCTTCGTGCGGCTCCGCCAGGTGGACCCCGGATTCGAGGCCGCCGGCGTCGTCACGGTGCGGATCGCTTTGCCCGACGCGGGATATCCGCGGCTCGACCAGCGCACCGCGTTCCTCGCGCGGCTGCTCGACAGGCTGCATGCCACGCCCGGCGTTCTGGCCGCCGGCGCCACCGATCGTCTGCCGCTGTCGGGAGAGCGCAATTGGGGGCGCATCAATATCGAGGGGCGTCCGGTGCTCGATGCGGCGCATGCACCGTCGGTGGAAGGGCGCGGCGTCAGCGCGGCGTACTTCCGGACGCTCGGCATGCCCATCCTGAGGGGCCGCACGTTCAGCGACGCGGACATCGCGGCCCGGCGTCCGGTAGTGGTGATCAATCAGGCGATGGCGGAACGGTTCTGGCCGGGCGCAGACCCGATCGGCCGGCGTCTCGTCAGCGTCTATCACCCGGCGCGCCCCCTCGAAGTGATCGGCGTCGTCGGCAACGTGAAGGACTTCGCGCTCGACGAGGACAGTCCGGCCGAAATGTATTCCCCCTACGGCTGGTGGAACACGATGAACCTCGTGCTGCGCGGCGGCCTCGACGCGGCGGGACTCGCCGCCGCCGTCCGCCGCGAGGTCGCGACGATCGATCCCGAAGTGCCCGTCTACGGCCTCACCACGATGAGCGGCCTCGTCGCCCATTCACTCGGCCGCCAGCGCTTCGAGTTGTGGCTGTTCGGGCTCTTCGCGGCCATGGGCGTCGCACTCGCCGCGATCGGTCTGTACGGCGTGCTGGCGTTTTCGGTCGGCAGCCGCACGCACGAGATCGGCGTCCGGCTCGCGCTGGGCGCCGAGCGCGGCCGCGTCCTGCGGCTCGTGATTGGACAGGGGCTGACGCTCGTGCTGCTGGGGCTCGCGATCGGCACCGCCGGGTCGATGGCGCTCACGCGAGTGATGGCGGTGTTGCTGTACCGCGTCAGCCCGGCCGACCCGCTGACGTTTGCGGCCGTGTCCGCCGTGCTCCTGCTGGTGGGGGCGGCCGCGTCTGCCGTCCCGGCGATCCGCGCCACGCAGGTCGATCCGGTCGTCGCCCTGCGGTCCGACTAGCCCACCAGCCGGCGATGCGGCCGAACGCCTTCGCTATCGCAGGTCCGCGGGAAGCGTTTCCGCGGCGTGCCAGATCTGTTTCAGCTCCGCGGCGGTGTGCCGTGCCGCCGCGGGATCGCCGGCGGCGCGTTCGGACCGCACCAGACCCAGCAACGACTGCGTGCGCCGGGGCGCGCGCAACAGCGCCGATTCGAACGCCGCACGCGCCTCCGCCGGGCGTTTCATGTCCAGTAAGGCCTCGCCCAGCAGTTCGTAAGAAGGTTTGTCCACGGCGGGCGGCCCGAAGGCGAAGGGCATGGCGTCTTCCATGGCCGCCGCCTTCCGCAGCAACGCCAGACCGTCGTCTTTTTGCCCGTCGGCGATGCGGATCATGCCCTCGAGTTGCAGCGTCTCAATCAACGGCACCTTGCGATCCCAGGCGTCGGCGCTCACGTGCCGCGTGTCGAACAGTCGGCCGATCGGGGCCGCAAGCGCATGCAGCTCCTTCAGCGCGTCGCGCGCCGTGTCCAGATCGCCGCGCTCGACGGCGGCGAAACCGCGCGTGAATTGAACGCCGAAGTGCGGCATCGGCGCGCCGGAGGTCTCGACGGTCCACTCGAGCGCATCGCCGCGCCAGTCCTGCGTATCGAGCACGTATCGGGTCCACATCGCGACGTAGGAGCCCACGATCGAATTGTCGGGATCGATCGTTGTCGCAGCCGCGCCGGCGGTCCCTGTGGGGGCGGCCTGGTCGCGACAGGCGGCCAGCGAACGGCGGGCTTCGGCGGCGCGCCCCTGTTCGAGGTATCCGTATTCGAGCCAGAAGGGATAGTGCCCGCAGACGGCGTGCCGCCCGCCCGCGGCCTCGGCGTGGCGGTTGACCACCGAGACGGCGATTTCGTTGGCGTGCACCACGCGGTCCCACATGCCGAGCGCCAGAAAGATGTGCGAGGTCATGTGCTGCGCGTGCGCGGCATCCGGGGCAATGCCTGAATACGCCCGCGCGGCGTCCAGCCCCAGGGGTGCGTGAATCGGGTCGTCGAAGGCATGAATCAGGTAGTGTGCCACCCCCGGGTGATGCGGGTGGGAGTAGAACAGCGGCTCGAGGACGGCGGCGGCGCGCATGTAGATGCGCACGTCCCGGCCGTTGTGCGACGTTCCCAACAGCGCCAGCGCATAGAAGGCGGCGGCGTCCACGTCGTCGGGATATTGCTGGTGCAGCGCGGCCGTGGCGTCGGCATATTTGAAATCACGATCCTCCTTGGAGCCCGGCCCATACAGAACGTCCACGGCGCGCAGGTAGTCTTTTTCGCGCTCGGTCGGCGCTTTGGCCAGCCGCGCCTCGGGCGTGGGCCCGAGTTTCGCCAGCGCGGCGAGCGCGGCGGGCTTGTCCTGCTCCATCCAGACGGCGTGGTTGTGGGTCATCGCCTCGCCCCAGTAGGCCATGGCGAAATTCGGGTCGATCTTCTCGGCCTCCCGGAAGTCGGCGGCGGCCGAGGCGTATTCGAAATCGTGCAACAGCGCCAACCCGTGCAGGAAGGCGGGTTGCGCGTCGGGCGCTCCAGAATTGGCGAAGGAGACCTGCCCGACATCGCGCAGCGAATAGGTTTGCGCAGAGGCGTTTCCCGCGAGGAATGCCAGCGCGAGGACAGGAAGCACGAGTGATGAGCAACTCCGCGTAGATGACACCGTGACCGCTCACCTTCCACGACTCAACAGCCGGTCCAGTTTACTCTTCTTCGCCGGCGTCCCCGCAGTGTCCGCGGCCGCCATCCGGGCGCCGCGGCGAATGCGGCGTATAATACGGGGTTGCCATGCTAACCCTCCGGTTGCGGGGTGGCTTCGTGGGGCCGTTCTGACGTGCGCGTTTTAGCCGTCTGTCTGGACGAGCTGGTCATCCGGTCGCTCGACGACGTCCTGCTGCCGAGCTTCGAGGTCGACTTCCTCGTCGAGAGCCGCCCTCTTGCCCGGCGGCTGCACGAAGCGGGGATCGAGGTCACCGTGGGGGACCCGCGGCGGGTCGACACCTACCTCAAGGCCGACATCTCGCCGAACACCTGTTTCATCGTCGAGGACAACGGACGCCGGAGCGTCAAGAAGGTGCTCGAGGCGGTTCGCGACGCGGGGGGCACCCTCGTCTACGTCCTGCACACGGGCAAGCGGCCGACGGCGCCCAAGGCGGACGGGACGAAGGGGGACCTCAGCGAAGTCACCCATCTCGACCTCTCCGAGCTGATCCGGCCGGCGCTGGTCACCGAGCTGAGCCGCTCGATGACCCGCGCGCGCGTGCAGCAATATCAACGCTATTTCGCCGACGCGACGCGCGTCCTGATCCTCCTCCACAACGATCCCGATCCCGATGCCCTGGCGAGCGGTCTCGCGCTGCGCAACCTGCTCCGCCGGACGAAGACGACCGCGATCATCGGCGCGATTCAGGGGGTCACGCGGCCGGAGAACCTGCGGATGGCCAACATGCTCGACATTCACGTCGAGCCGATCACGCCGGCGTCGTTCGCCGAATTCGATCGCATCGCGACCGTCGACGTGCAGCCCCATTACTTCAGCGGGCTGCTGGACCGCGTGGATCTCGTGATCGATCACCACCCGGAGCAGCCGGGCTATGCGGCCGTCTTCAAGGACATCCGCGCCGACTACGGGTCCACGTCGACAATCCTGACCGAGCACCTGCGGGCGGTCGACGTCAATATTTCCGAGCGCACCGCCACCGCGATGCTCTACGCGATCAAGTCGGACACGCTGTTTTTCGCGCGCCATACGAACCGCGTGGACCTCGAGGCCTTCACGTTCCTGTACCCGATGGCGGACGCCGCGCTCATCCGCAAGATGGAGGGGGCGGAGATCACGCTCGAGCGGCTCGAGTACGTGAACCGCGCGACGCGCAACGGCGTCCTGCACGAACAGGTGTTCTGCGCCTTCATCGGCGAGGCACCGCGCGAGGACTTCATCCCCTACACGGCCGACTTCTTCCTGCAGCTCGAAGACGCCAAATGGACGATCGTCGCCGGCATCGTGGGGCCGTCGCTCGTCGTCAGCGTGCGGAACCTGGGCTACTCGCGCAACGCGGGGGAATTCGTGAAGCGCTGGTTCGCAGAACTCGGGTCGGCGGGGGGGCATCGCGCGATGGCCAAGGCTGTCGTGCCCCTCGACGCCTTCCGCGCGAAGTACGGGGCGCTCGATCCTGCCGCCATGACTGCCCGCCTTGCCGAGATGGCCGATCAATTCCTGCACGAGCCGGCCCCGGAGAGAAAGCTCACGGCGGCGACGAAGTGACACAGACGGAAGACGGAAGACGGAGGGCGGAAGACGGAAGGCGGAAGGCGGAAGGCGGAAGGCGGAAGGCGGAAGGCGGAAGGCGGAAGGCGGAAGGCGGAAGGCGGAAGGCGGAAGACGGAGGGCGGAAGACGGAGGGCGGAAGGCGGAAGGCGGAAGGCAGAAGGCGGAAGGCGGAAATCAGAAGATGCGTCCGGCTACGCGGATGATTCAGCACGGCGAACGCAGTCCCGAGGCGGCGGCGCTCACGACGCCCATCTACGAAACGACCACGTTCCTGTTCGACAACGCGGCCGAGGTGCGTGCGTACAACGAAGGGAGATCGTCGCGGTTTCTCTACTCGCGGTACGGCAATCCGACGGTCGTCGCCGTCGAACGGACGATCGCGGCGCTCGAGGGAGCCGAGACGGCACTGCTGCTCTCGAGCGGCATGGCGGCCACGTCGACGGCGCTGCTCGCGCTGCTGCGCGCGGGGGACGAGGTCGTGTGCAGCGCGGCGATTTATGGCGGCACGCTGCACCTGGTCGCCGATCTCCTGCCGAAGTTCGGAATCCAGCCGCGGTTCGCGACGCTCGAGGATCTGGCCGCCCCGGATCGGCTGATCGGCGACCGGACGAAGCTGGTCTGGTTCGAGTCGCCGATCAACCCGACGCTGCGCTGCGTCGACATCGCGGCGATTGCCGGCGCGTGCCGTGCGCGCGGCGTCCTGTCGGTCGTCGACAACACGTTCGCCAGCCCCGTGAACCAGCAGCCGCTCGCGCTCGGCATCGACGTGGTGATGCACAGCGCGACGAAATATCTCAACGGCCACAGCGACATCACCGCCGGAGCGCTCGCGGGCCCGGCGGCCTCGCTTGCCGCCGTCGATCACGCACGGCGAATGCTTGGAACGGTGCTGGACCCCGCGGCGGCCTACGCGATTGGCCGTGGAATGAAGACGCTCGGGGTGCGCGTCGACCGGCAGAACGCCAGCGCGCTCTCGATCGCGCAGTGGCTCGAGCGGGACCCCCGCGTTTCGCGCGTGTACTATCCGGGGCTCGCCTCCCATCCCGACCACACGCTCGCCGCGCGACAGATGCGCGGCTTCGGCGGGATGATCTGCATCGATCTCGACGGCGACCTGCGGCGGGCCGAAGCCTTTTTCGATCGCTTACGGGTGTTCCGCCGCGCCGCGAGTCTCGGCGGGGTGGAAAGCCTGTGCAGCCTGCCGGTCCTGACCTCGCAGTGGGGCCACACCGACGCCCAGCTCGCCCAGGCCGGCGTCACCCGCGGCATGGCACGCCTCTCCGTCGGCCTCGAAGATCCGCAGGACCTGATCGAGGATCTGGATCAGGCGCTGAACCAGTAACCAGTCGCCAGTAACCAGTTTCCAGTAACCAGTCGCCAGTAACTGGAAACTGCTTACTGGAAACTGGCGACTGGAAACTGGTTACTGGCGACTGGCGACCGATTCGCTGCTGCCTGCCACCACCGGCTCGATGAACTGCCGATACGCGTCCTCGTAGCCGCGGTCGACCAGCTCGGCGAGCGTGTAGCGCCGATCAGAGTGCTCGTCGTACACGCCGTCGAAGTCGAGCGGACCGAGGGGATTGTGCGCGGGGCGGATTACGTGCACGGCAGCGAACCGCGCGCCGAATTGCTCGGACAGGTCGCGGAGCGCGGCGGTCTCGGTCGTCGCGAGCAGTTCGCCGGCACGCCCCCGCAGATCGCCCCGGCCCGAGCTGAGTTCGTGCGGGCCGGCCGGCGGCGGCGCCGCCGAGGGGACGATCACCTGTTCCACGCCCGCGGCCGCCAACTCGTCGAGCAGACGGAGGATCGCACCCGGCCGGTCGCACAAGCGGTGCGTCTCGCCGCGCCACACGCCTTCGGCCGCGAATGTGACGAGGTGCGGCTCGGTCGCGACCGGCACCCGCAGGCTCGCCGTGAGGGCGTCGATCGCGTGCTCGCGCCCGACGCCCGCGAGGTCGAAGATCTCCGCCTGGAGCCGTCCGGTGGCATCGGGACGGCTGAAAAATCGCTGCCGGTACGTGCCCGCCAGCGCGGCGAACACCACGTCGCGACGCGCGTCCATGTCGTGCGCAATCAGCAGCAGCTCGCGGAACCCCGGCTGCCCCAGGTTTTCGATCAGCAGCTCGAGATAATGCCGGCCGAGTGTCGCGGCGGCCGGAGCGGCGACGGGCGCGGCGCCCCGAATCAGCTTCCACAGGTCGTTCGCGCAGAGGTCCATCAGCCCGGCAGCCGAGAGCGGCGCGCCGAGCAGCCACCCCAGGGCCCCGCGGCGGATCCGCCGCCGGGCGGGAGCGCGCAGCCAGCTCACCACCACGCCGGCTGCCAGCGTCGCGACGAGGATCACCACGCACGCGAGCACGAGGCGCGGCAGCACCGTCGGCAGCACCGGCGGCGAGAACAGCCAGTCGATCCATCGCCCATACACGGTGGTGAACGAGCCCGACAGCCGGGTCGACCCCACCATGCCGAGCAGGAACCCGACCATCGCGGCCACGATGCCGAGGCCGAAAAGGACGAGGGGGACGCAGAGGAGGGCGACGGCCACGACGGCCGTCCAGCCGGCGATTTGCAGCGGACGGCGCCAGCGGTACGCGCGCGTGGCGGCGGCCCCTTTCCAGAGGCCGTGCTCGTCCCACAGCCGCTGCGCCCCGTCGACCGCGCCGAACACGGCGCCGACCGCGCCGACGCCCCGGCCCGCGATCACGTCGACGCGCACGCCCGCCTCGTGCAGCGCCCGCAGCACGCCGGCGTGATAGGCGCCGGCGGTGCCGGTTCCCGTCAGCACGAGCGCCGTGCGCAGCCGGGTCGAATAGGAGCGGTTCGAAAATTCGGACGTGATCACAGGCGGGCCGCGGCGGGCCTCATGCGTCGTGGATGGTCACGAGCTTGACGACGTCGAAGCGGCGCTCGACGCCGTTGGGCGTCCGGACCACCACCTCGTCCCCTTCTTCCTTGTTGAGCAGCGAGCGCCCGATCGGCGACGCGGTGGAGATCAGGCCGTGGTCGGCGTCCGCGTCCTCCGGCATCACGAGCTGATAGACGATGGTCTGGCCGTGCTCGTCCTTCAGGTGCACGGTCGATCCGAAGCCGACGCGGTCGTGCGGAATCTTCTCGAGGTTCATCAGCGAGATCTCGCTGACGCGTCTCTGCAGCATGCTGATGCGCGACTCGACGAGGCGCTGCCGTTCCTTGGCCGCCTGATACTCGGCGTTCTCGCGCAGGTCCCCCAGCTCGCGGGCGCGCTTGATTTCCCGCGGCAGCTCGGTCTTGAGCTCCTTGTCGAGCTGCGCGATTTCGTCCTCGAACTTCTTGAGAATCCGCCCTTTCACGACGGCCATGGTAGCACAGGGAATGCGGAATAATAGGGGCCATGGAACGGATCACGAGCCGCCAGAACGCGGTCGTGAAGCGCTTTCGCGAGCTGGCCCGGACCGCGGCCGCAGTCGGGGACGCCGACGTGCTGCTCGACGGCGTCCGCCTCGTCCGCGAGGCGCTCGAGGCCGGCGTGGCCATCCCGGTGGCCGCCTTCGCTGATCGGCAGCTTCGCGGCGGCGACGGCGCGGAGATCGCCTCGGCCGTGGCGCGCAGCGGCGGACGCGTCTACAGCGCGAGCGACTCGGTGTTCGCGGCGATGAGCCCCGTTCAGCATCCCTCGGGCGTGGTCGCGATCGGCCGCGCGTCGGCGGCGCACCTCAACGAAGCGTTCGCCGGCGCGGCGCCGCTCGTACTCGTGCTCGCGGGCGTCCAGGATCCGGGCAACGTCGGCGCGATCGTCCGGACCGCCGCGGCGCTCGGCGCGACGAGCGTCGTCGCGATTGAAGGCTCGGCCGACCCGTTCGGGTGGAAGGCGCTGCGCGGCGCGATGGGCGGCACGTTCCGGCTGCCCGTCGCCGCGCGCGGATCGATTCTCGGCGTGATTGCCGCGGCGCGCGACAGGCACGTCAGGCTGGTGGCCGCCGTGCCGCGCGGCGGCACGCCGCTGCCCTCCGCCGATCTCCGCCGGCCGACGGCGCTGCTGCTCGGCGGCGAAGGCGCGGGGGTGACCGACACCCTGCTGGCGGCCGCCGACGCGACCGTCACGGTGCCGATGGGGGCGGACGTCGAGTCGCTCAACGTTGCCGTCGCCGCCGCGCTGCTGCTCTACGAGGCCGCCCGTCAACGCGGCACCCTCGGCTGACGTCCGAACACTCATCATGGACCTCTTCGAAGACGAACCGCTTCCCGCGGCGCCCATCGACCCCGCGGCCCCGCTCGCCGAACGCATGCGGCCGCGCACCCTCGACGATTTCGTGGGGCAGGAGGCGCTCGTCGGCCCGGGACGTCCGCTGCGCGAAGCGATCGCCCACGATCGCCTGAGGTCGATCATTCTCTGGGGCCCTCCGGGCACCGGCAAAACGACGCTGGCGCGCGTCGTCGCCAGCGCGACACGGGCGCACTTCATCGCGTTCAGCGCGGTCCTCTCGGGGATCAAGGAACTCCGCGAGGTCATGGCGGAGGCCGAACAGGCGCGCCGGCGCTCGGGGCGCCGCACGATTCTGTTCGTCGACGAGATCCACCGGTTCAATCGCGCGCAGCAGGATGCCTTCCTGCCCAGGGTGGAAGCCGGCGATATCGTGCTCATCGGCGCGACGACCGAAAACCCGTCCTTCGAGGTCAATTCCGCGCTGCTCTCGCGATCCAAGGTGTACGTGCTCCAGCCGCTCGCGCCGGGGGCGATCGTCGAGATCCTCCGGCGTGCGCTGGCCGATCCCGAACGCGGGCTCGGAGCGCAGCACGTCGTCGTGACGGAGGACGGGCTGGCCGCGATGGCCCGGCACGCCAACGGCGACGCGCGCATCGCGCTCAACCTGCTGGAGATGTCGGCGGCCGCGGCCGACGGCCGGCCGCTCGACGCTGCGCGGGTCGCCGATCTCGCGCAGCACCGCGCGCTGATGTACGACAAGACCGGCGAGGAGCACTACAACCTGATCTCCGCGCTGCACAAGTCGATGCGCAACAGCGATCCGGACGCGTCGGTCTACTGGCTCGCCCGGATGATCGAAGCCGGCGAGGATCCGCTCTACGTCGCGCGCCGGCTCGTCCGCTTCGCGTCGGAGGACATCGGCAATGCCGATCCGCGCGCGCTCTCGATCGCGGTCGCGGCCAAGGACGCGGTGCACTTCCTCGGCATGCCGGAGGGGAACACGGCGCTCGCGCAGGCGGCGATCTATCTGGCGACGGCGCCGAAGAGCAATGCGGTCTATCGGGCGTACCAGGAGGCGGCCGAGGCCGCCGCGACCGACGTCGCCGAGCCGGTGCCGCTGCAGTTACGGAATGCGCCGACGAAGCTGATGAAGGGACTCGATTACGGGAGGGGGTACCAATACGCGCACGACCAGCCGGAAGGAGTCGCCGACATGACGTGCCTTCCGCCCGCGCACGAGGGGCGGCAGTTCTATCGGCCGACCGATCGCGGAGACGAGCAGATGGTGCGGGAACGCCTGGAGCAGTGGCGCCGCGCCAAGCGACGCTAATGAATAGCTGCCAGCTTCCAGCCGCCAGCTTCCAGCTTTCACAGGAGGCCAGGCCAGCGGAGTTTGCCGAGGGCGGGCGGTCGATCAACGGTCGCCGGCCAGGCCGAGTCCGTGATCAGCAGCTCGCATGAACGCGCGAGCACATGGTGGACGTCTACGCAGAGTGCCGGTTGCGCCCACTATACCTGCCGATCTCGTGCGTCGTCAGCACCTGGACAAGTTCGACATCGTGGTTGGCTTCCTGTGACATGTAATCTCGCGTGCTCTCCTACGACGCGCCTTCGGTCCTACCCACACGCAAACGGGTCTACGTTCGTCTCCCAACCGAGTCTCCGGCCAGTGATCGGGCATTCACAGTCCGCCTCAGCGACGAGACAACCGCAGCCTTTTCGCTACAGTCGGTGTCATCGACAGGCGGAAATCGATTACGCGTCGCCCTTGAGTTGACCTGCCGGAGCTCCGGCCTGGCATGGACCGGACACGCATCCTCGAGATTCCGGCCCTTGTGCGTCGTGCAGCGCTGCACCTGCACCGTCGGCCACGCTTCCAGCGCCTTCTTGAGCCCGGCGTGGCCATCGGTGATCACCAGCAACGGCGCCGGGAGCCCGCGGCGCTGGAGATCGGCCAGCAAGCCGCCCCAGGACGCCGTCGCTTCCGCCGCGGCGAGCTGCAACGCCACCCGCTGCTTTTGGCCGCCTTCCGTGACGCCGAGGGCCGCCAGCACGGGCACGCTGATCACGCGGCCCGCCAGGCGCACGCGCAGATGCCCCGCGTCGAGGAACACGACCGCGTAGCGCTCGTCGGTCAGCGGGCGCTGCTGCCAGGTGAGAAAGTGGGCCTTGACGCGCGCCACCACGCGCGAGACCGCGCTCTTTGAAAAGTGCGCCTCCCCAAACAACGGCTTCAAGGCCGTGCGGATGCGTCGGCTATTGACCCCGCCGAAATAGCAGCCGAGGAGGGCGTCATCCACCTCGCGGGTGCGCCGCGCGTAGCGCGGCACCACGGTGCTCTGAAACTCCTGGACGGTCCCGGCGGGCGCGCGGAGGCGCGCGCGTGGCACCGTGATCGGGCGCGTGCCCTCGCGGGTCGTCAGCGTGCGCTCCGTCGTGCCGTGTCGATAGCCCCGACGTATCGGTGTCCGGACATGGTCGTCAGCGCCCAGCGCCGCGAGCAACTCCTCCTCAAGGACGGTGTCGATGGCGCGGCGCACCCCGTCGCGCAACATGGCTTGGAGATCCTGACGGAACTGAAGAACGGCTGATGGGGCTGTGCTACTGTCCTGCATGGCGTAATCCTCCACACCGCTTGGCGGCGGTGCACTGCTGGTTTGGAACTCAGCAGGAGGTTACGCCATTTCTAATTTCCACAAGAAGCGGGACGGATCCTCGCCGCGCCGACGAACTCACTGCCGTTGTCGCAGTAGATCCGCTGCGGCAACCCGCGATCGAAGCGCAGCCGCTCGAGCGTGGCGACGACGTCCTGGCCCGTGAGCCCGCGGCCCACCGCGATGTCGAGACACTGTCGCGTGTACAGGTCCAACACCGTCAACGTCCGAAACCGTCGTCCATCCGTCAGTTCATCCGCGACGAAGTCCATGCTCCAGATGTCGTTGCGCGCGGTCGGCGGGCGCCGCTGCTCGCGATGGACGGCCGTCGCGTGGCGCCACGGACGTTTGCGTCGCAGCGCCAAGCCCTCCTCGGTATACACCCGAGAAAAGCGCTCTTTCCCGAGCTCCCAGCCTTCGCGTTGGAGGAGCAGCCGCAGGCGTCGGTAGCCGAACCGCACCCGCGTCTGCGCCAGCTCGCGCATCCGCTGCCGGAGCGCCGTCAGCGGCTCCTTCCGGCTTCGGTAATACACCGACGATCGCGTCGTCGCGATCACCCGACACGCCCGGCGTGCGCTGACCGCGTAGTGGCCCGTCAAATATTTCATGACCTCCCGCTGTGTGACGGGCTTCAGAACTTTTTTTGGATCACGTCCTGCAGCATGACCTGTCGAGCGACAGGTCCGCGACCAGGCGCTTCAACTTGGTGACCTCGTCGCGCAGCTGCTTCAGCTCGCGGGCTTCACTCGGCTGCAGGCTGCCGTACACCTTCTTCCACCGATAGAAGGTCTGCTCCGAGACCCCGACCTTGCGACAGAGATCGCCGATGGGCACGCCTTGCGTCGCTTGCTGTAACACGGCAGTGATCTGCTCGACTGAGAACCGTTTTTTCACGGCACGTCCTCCTGGCCTTCTCGGCCTGATTGTGCCGCAGAGTCACCCTGGAAATGGTCTGAAAAAGCCGGAGCCCCTCAGTCCCCTCAGGGCGCCATTCTCTCAAGCTTCAGCCGGTCCGAAAATCGCCAGGCAGGTCAGCCTCACCTTGACCGTCGAGGACCTCGCATCGCGAGTCGCCGCGGGTCGGCGAACGCTGGAACGGCAGTTCGCTCAGGAAATCACGTTGACCGTCGCCCAGTACCGAACCCGTCTGCGGGTGCTTGCGGCAGTCCACGCGCTGAGAAGCGGAAACGAGAAGCGTCTGGCGACCGCGCAATCCTGCGGGTGGGGCAGCACGAAGGGCCTGTACGAGGCGTGCGAACGAGTGCTGGGCATCAGGCCTGTGGGCATCCAGAGCCTGTCCGACGTCGACGCGAGTTGTCTGGAAGTCAGGCTGCTCGACCCACAGTCGCCGCTTGGCGCGCGGCCTCAGCGGTGTCCTGCGGAGTCCTGGGTCGTCAGCAGCCAGCCCCCAGCTGCCAGCTTTAAGGGAAGAATGGCTTCCTTATGAACTGGAAACTGGAAACTGGAAACTGGAAACTGGAAACTGGAAACTGGAAACTGGAAACTGGCAGCTATTCGTTCAGGTGCGGCACCTTGCGGAACATCTCCGCGCGGAGCGGCAGGATGAACGAGAAGCGGTAGTCCCCCTGCATCCGGCCGATCGGGATCCCGACGAGCTGACCGTCGGTGTTGAGGACGCCGCCGCCCGACACGCCCGGGTGCCCGTCGGTCAGGCAGGTCACCAGCTTGTTCGCCATCCGCTGGCCGATGTAGCCCGTCGAGAGGACGATCCCCTTGGAGTAGTCGTTGCCGAGCCGGACGATCGGGTCGGCGAACTGGAAGGGATAGGCGAGGTCGACGTCCAGCGCGGGCAGATCGATCGGCTCCTTCACCTTCAGGATCGCCCAGTCTCCCGAATCCACCTCGATCTGCGCGTCTCCCGTATCGACGATCCGCGCCGGCACCAGGTGCCCCTTGTAGAGCAGCTTGACCGACGTGATCTTGCTGTTCTCGCTGTGGTCGCCGAGCGAGACGACGCCGTGCTTGACGGTGATGAAATAGCCGTTGCCCAGGTAGCCCGCGGTGCCGTAGTTGCTCGTGCCCGACTCTTCGTAGGAGTACATCTCGACGAAGCTCTCGCCGCGCTCGCGCAGGAGGCTGACCGGGACCAGCCCCATCTCGTTCTGCAGCTCGCGCTTGATCTCGTCGATGAGCGCGGCGCGGCTGTGTTCGTCCATCGCGACGGCCGGCACCGCCGCGGTCTTGCCGGTCGTCGCCGACACCGCGGTCTCGTGCTGGGTCTTGAGCAGGCCGACCTCTGCGCGCAGCCTCGCGATCTGCTTGCTCTCGCCGGTCTCCGCCTGGCGCGCGGCCAGGTAATTGCCGAGGCCGAAGAAGATCACGGCGGTGAGCGCGATGAACAGCGTGGGCAGGAAGCCGCGTACGGACATTCGAGACAACTCCGGGTTGGTTGGCTGCGAAGAATGGAAGGGGGCCGTCGCCCGTCAGGCGGACCACACTCCAAGTTCGGCAGCTAAATCGCCGCGCACACGCGTGCGTGGCTTACAGCTTTGCGCCCCCGCCGGGCCGGGGCGCCTTTCTCGCTTGGATCACAACGAACGTGCTGGGATGAAGAAGGGTAAACCGCCCGCGCCGTGCTGTCAAGGCGATGTTTACACGATCCGCGAAAATCTCGTATCAAATACGATGAAAATTTTTCTCGATCTCGCGCCGGGATAGACGCAGGACTACCGGCCGGCCATGCGGGCACACGCTCGAGTACGCCGTCCGGCGCAACTCGTCGAGAATGAACTGCATCTTCGCCATCGTCAGCGGGTAGTTCGCCTTCACCGCGGCGTGGCACGCCATGGTCGCGGCGATCCGGCGGAGCGCGTCCTCGATCCGCGATCCGCGGTCGAACCCTTCGAGGTCTTCCGCGAGCGCCCGGACGGCCGCCTCGGCGTCCGCCGGCTCGAGGATCGCGGGGACCGCCGACAGCCGCAGGCTGCCCCCGCCGAACGCCTCGGCCTCGAGGCCGAGCCGGTCGAGCGTCGCGACGTGCGGCGCCAGCGCGTCGCGCTGGGCCGGCGACAGCTCGAGCAGAATGGGGGTCAGCAGGCGCTGGCTCTCCAGCCGGCCTGTCGACAGGCGTTCCATCACCTGCTCGAACAGCACGCGCTCGTGCGCCACGTGCTGATCGACGATCGCGACCCCCTCGTCGTCGACGGCGATGATGAAGGTGTCGCGAAACTGGCCGAGCGGAATCATCGGGCGAACGTCCGCCGGCGTCGCGCCCCCCTGGCCGGCCGTCTGGAGCTGCGCGCCGGCGGCGCGCGTCCACTCGGCGTCGGACGGCGGCCGCCAGGCCGCTTCGCCGCCGGAGGGGACAGATCCGCCCGCCCAGCGGTTCCCCACCGAGGCGCCGGCCAGCACCCCGGGGATGCTCATCGGACGCGGCTCGAGCGGTGCGGACGGGGAGGCCACGAACTGCAGCTCCGGGGCCCGCCCCTGGCCCAGGGCGTCCCGCAGCGCGCGCCGCAGCACTTCGTGCACGAGCGACTGCTCGAGGAAACGCACCTCCGCTTTCGTCGGGTGGACGTTGACGTCCAACCGATCGGGCGGCATCCGGATGAACAGGTGTACTTCCGGACTGCGCTCCTTGATCGTGGCCACGGAGTACGCCTCCGTGATCGCATGCGCAATCGTCCGGTCCTTGACGATCCGGCGATTGACGAACACGTTCTGGGCGCCCCGGACCGGCCCCTGGTCGCCGAGTGCGGCGACGTAGCCTTCGATCGAGAGGCCCCCGGCGTCCTTGCGCACCTCGACGAGGTCGGGACGGTCGCCGTACAGCTGGAAGAAGCGCTCGCGCAGGCTCGAGGCCGGCGGACACTGCAGCAGCGTCCGTCCTTTCGCGCCCTCGGCGGACGCGCCGCTCGTCAGCGTGAAGCCGACCTCGGGATAGCCGAGCGCGAGCTGATTGACGAGACGGGAGATCTGCGCGCTCTCGGCGGTGTCCGACTTGAGGAACTTGCGCCGCGCGGGCAGGTTGTAGAAGAGGTCGGCCACCTCGATGCAGGTGCCTTCGGGAGCGCCCACTTCGCGCACCGAGGCGACCGTGCCGCCGTTCACGCGGACCTCGGTGGCGGCGGCGGTCCCCCTGGCGCGCGACCGCAGCGTGAAATGCGAAACGGAGGCGATGCTCGGGAGCGCCTCCCCGCGGAACCCCAGCGTCCTGATCGCGCCGAGGTCGCCGGCGTGCGCAATCTTGCTCGTGGCGTGCCGCTCGATCGCCAGCAGCGCGTCCTCGCCGGCCATCCCCTCGCCGTCGTCCTCGACGCGAATGCGCTTCTTGCCGCCGAGTTCAATCGCGATCGACAGCCGCCGCGCGCCGGCGTCGAGCGCGTTCTCGACCAGCTCCTTCACGACCGACGCGGGCCGCTCGACGACTTCGCCGGCCGCAATCTGGTTCGCCAGGTCCGGCGGCAGCCTGTGGATACGCATGATCAACCGGGGGGCTTCGCCCCGCCGGCCCCCCCATCTCCACCCCAGCGCGCACAAA
>DASUKM010000024.1:0-20022 GCA_036278735.1 Vicinamibacterales bacterium | reverse complement strand
CCGCCCTCCGTCCTCCGTCCTCCGTCCTCCGTCCTCCGTCCTCCGTCCTCCGCCCTCCGCCCTCCACCCTCCGTCTTCCACCCTCCGGCCCCGCATCCTGCTATCCTCTCGCGACACACGCACCGAAGAGGAGGAGCGATGCGCGCTTTCAATTGGACAGGGATGGTGGCGATCGCCGCCGTGGCGGCAACGGGCGGCGCCGTCGTGGCACAGCGCGGCGGCGGACGCCAAAGCAACAGCGTTCAGATTCAGGAAGGGCAGCCGTGCCCGCCCGGCATGACTGAGGTGCGGCACCTGCGCTGCCAGGCGCCCGCCGAACCGGCGCCGAGCATCGTGGACTACCGGCCGCGATCGACGGTCATTGCGCCGCAGCACCTGGTGCCGCGGGCGAAGTACCCCGTCGTCGACGTCCACACGCACGTCACCGAGACGGCGGAGAACATGCCGGGCATGATCAAGGACATGGATGCGCTGAACCTGCGCGTGCTCGTGAATCTTTCGGGCGGCACGGAGGCGGAGGGCATCAGGCAGAAAGTCGACGCCATCCGGAACAGCCCGTACAAGGATCGATTCCGCGTGTTCGCCAACGTCGACTGGAACGGCGCCGGCGGACCGGGCTGGAAGGAGAAGACGCTCGCGAACCTCGAACAGGCGGTGAAGAACGGCGCGATCGGCCTGAAGATCTTCAAGAGCCTCGGCCTGACCGATCGGAAAGCGGACGGATCGCGCCTGCACGTGGACGATCCCGACCTCGACCCGGTGTGGGATCTGTGCGCGCGGCTGAACATTCCGGTCATCATCCACACGGCGGATCCGGAGGAATTCTTCCGGCCCGTCGACGACCAGAACGAGCGCTGGCTGGAACTGAACGTGTTCCCGGGCCGCCGCTATCCCCAGGATCGGTTCCCGAGCTTCGAAGAGCTGATGAAGGAGCGCGACACGATGTTCGCGCGCCATCCGAAGACGCGCTACATCGCCGCGCACTTCGCGTGGTACGCCAACGATCTCCAGCGGGCCGCGAAGCTGCTCGACGAGAATCCGAACGTCTACCCGGAAGTGGCCGCGGTCCTGTACGAGTTTGGCCGCCAGCCGCGCGCCTCCCGCGAGTTCTTCACCAAGTACCAGGATCGCGTCCTGTTCGGCAAGGATACCTACGCGCCCTCGGAGTATCCGTACTACTGGCGCGTGTTCGAAACGGGCGACGAGTACTTCGATTACTACCGCCACTATCACGCCTTCTGGAAGCTGTACGGCATGAGCCTGCCCGACGGCGTCCTGAAGAAGCTCTATTTCCAGAACGCGCTGAAGGTCGAGCCGGGCCTGCCGCAGACCGGCTGGCCGGAGTAGCCCCGACCGGACGGGACGGCCGCGCGGCCGCGATGCGCCCGCCGTGCGGGCCCGCGTTCGGCATCGCGCATGGGGTGTCGCTCCGGTATGATGAGGTGTTCTTCGGAGTCATTCCTATGCCCTGGTTCATCATCGCCCGCATCCTGTTCGTGGCGGCCGTCGGGTGGGCGGCCGCGTTGCTGCGGCCCTTCAGCCCGTTGCTCGCCGTCAACGCGACCGCGGGCGGGTTGATCGGCGTCCTCGTCGTCCTCGTCGAGAGCCGGCTGCGCGAAACGGAAGTGACGGACCTGCTCGGCGCCCTGATCGGCGGCGCCATCGGGCTCGGGCTCGCCAAGACGATCGGCGCCGCGCTGTTCTGGGCCGACATCACCGACCACCGCGTCGTCTTCATCCACAGCCTGATTCTGCTGGTGTTTCCGTATCTCGGGATCGTGATGGGCGCGCGCAAAGGGGAGTGGCTCGAGCCGGCGCGCCTCGCGGCGCTCTTCCGCGACGCCGGGCCGCAGAAGCGCTACCGGATCCTCGACACCAGCGTCATCATCGACGGCCGCATCGCCGACATCTGCGAGACCGGCTTCCTCGACGGCACGCTCGTGATCCCGCAGTTCGTGCTGAAGGAATTGCAGTTCGTCGCCGATTCCGCCGACTCGCTGAAGCGGAACCGCGGCCGGCGCGGGCTCGACATCCTCCAGAAGATTCAGAAGATGTCGGGGGTCGACGTCATGATCTCCGACATCGACTTTCCCGAGGTGCGCGAGGTCGACCTGAAGCTGATCGAGCTCGGGCGCACCCTGCAGGGCAAGATCGTCACCAACGACTTCAACCTGAACAAGGTCGCGCAACTGCGCGGCGTTCAGGTGCTCAACATCAACGAGCTGGCGAACTCCCTCAAACCGGTCGTGCTGCCGGGCGAGTTCATGAAGGTGTTCATCCTCAAGGAAGGCAAGGAGTACAACCAGGGGGTCGCCTACCTCGACGACGGCACGATGGTGGTGGTCGACAACGCGCGGCGGATGATCAGCAAGAACATCGACGTCGTCGTCACGAGCGTGCTGCAGACGACGGCGGGCAAGATGATCTTCGGGCGGTACATCGAGAGCATGCCCCAGCCCGCCGTCGCGCCGGCCGCCGCGGTGTCCGGCCCCGCCCCGGTGCCCGCGCCCGCCCGGGTGCACAACGTCAAGTCGTGACGCCAGGGACGCGCTCTGTAAGGCGCGTCTTCGGACCCGGCGGCCTCATTCCGCGCGGAGCGCGATCATCGGGTCGACGCGGGTCGCGCGCCTGGCGGGAACGAGCGTGGCGGTCAACGCGACGACGACGACCAGCCCGGCGACCGACGCATACGTCAACGGATCGCGCGCGCTGACGCCGAACAGAATCCCCTGGATGCCGCTCTGGCCCAGCGTGGCGAGCGTGAGCGCCAGGCCCATGCCGAGGAACAATCCCAGCGCCACCTGCACCGCTCCCTGGCGCAGCACCATGGCGAGGATGCGCCCCTGCCGTGCCCCGAGCGCCATCCGGACGCCGAACTCCTGGCGTCGCTGGTTGACCGCGAACGACATCACGCCGTAGATCCCGACCGACGCGAGCACGACGGCGATCAGGCCGAACACGGTGAACATCGTCGCGATGATCCAGTTCTGCGCCACGAACGATTCGATCTGCGTCTTCGGCGTGCCCACGAAATAGAGCGGCAGGTCGGGATCGATGCCGTTGACCAGATGCCGCAGGGTCAGGCCGAGCGTGTCGGCTGGCACCCCCCGGCGCGGACGGACGACGAGCGTCGCGAACTGCGCCGGCGCCGGCGCCGCCACCAGGGGACCGACCGGCGTCGCGTAGAACGGCACGTAGAAGCCGCTGTCGTCGAGACCTGTCTGCGTGAACGGTCCGAGCATCCGGACGGTGGACACGACGCCGATGATGGCGCGCCACGGGCCCGGCGCCGCGCCGTTCGGGACCACGCGGAGGCGATGCCCGAGGGCGCTGGACCTGCCGAAGAACTTCGCCGCGAACGCCGCGTTGACGATCGCGACCGGCTGGCGATCGTCGCCGTCCTGAGTCGTGAAGCCGCGCCCGGCGAGCAGCGTCTGGCTGGTGACGTCGAAATAGCCCGGCGCCACCTGTTCGAAGTTCGCCGGCGGCCGATCGCGATCTTCGCGGTACACGTGGCCGTCGATCTCGATGGGGGCGCTGCCGTCGAACACCATCCGGAAGCGGCTGGTCAATCCCACCGCGGCGAACTCGGGATCGTTCTGGAGCTGCTGCAACAGGCGATCGTAGAACTGCTTGCGCGCGGCCGGCGTCGGGTAAGCCCCCTCCATGAGCCCCATGCGGGCCGACATCACGCCGGACGTGTCGTACCCGTAGTCGACCGTCTCCTGATTCCTGAGGGAGCGGAGCTGCAGCAGCGAACCGACGAGCAGCACGCAGGTGACGACGACCTGGAAGACGACGAGTCCGCGCGACATCAGGCCGATCGCGCGGTTCGTGTTCCCGCGGCCGCCGTCGCGCAGGACCTCGACGGCATTCGCGCGCGACGACATCCATGCGGGGAGCAACCCCGACAAGATCGCCGCCCCGGCCGTTGCGGCCACGGTGAAGACGAGTGCCTTGCCGTCGAGGACGAAGACCATCCAGGACGGCGGCGCGCTCTGGCCGAGATTGGCGAGCGTCGCCGCCAGCCAGCCGATCGACTCGTACGCGAGGAGGATGCCGATCAGCGCGCCGATGCCCGCGATCAGCACGCTCTCGGTCAACATCTGCCGGACCAGACGGCCGCGCGACGCGCCAAGCGACGAGCGCACCGCCAGCTCCTTGGCCCGCAGCGTCGCGCGCGCGAACTGCATGTTCATCACGTTCACGCACGCGATCAGCAGGACGCCCACACAGAAGCCCAGCATCGTCCAGAGCGTGCCCCGCAGCGGCCGCGGGGTGAACGTGTCGAGCAGCCGCTGCACCTGGCCCGCGTTGAAGTGCTTGTTGGTCGCCGGATAGGCCTCGGCAAAGCGCCGCGCCACCGTGGTCGCTTCCGCGTTGGCCTGGTCCAGGCTGACGCCCGCTTTCAGCACGCCGAGGACGCTCGGGTTCGCGACCGTCGGATCGCCGCGGCGCGTCGGCGGATATTCGCTGAAGAGCGGCAGCCAGATCTCTTCGTTCGTGGGAAACGCGAACCCGCGCGGCATCACGCCGATGATCGCGCCGGGTGAGCCGTTGATCCGCACGGGTCTGCCGACGATGTCCGGTGCGCCGCCGAAATCCCGCTGCCAGACCCCGTAGCCGATGAGCGCCACCTTCGCGGCGCCGGCGGTATCGTCCGAGGGAAGGAAATCGCGGCCGAGGACCGGTTGCGTGCCGAGCGCCCTCAGGAATGCGTGGGTCACATACGCGCCCGTGTAGCGCTGCGGACGGCCGTCAATCGTGACGTTGACCGTCGATCCGTTCAGGAACGCGGCAAGCGCCTCGTACGACCGCTGGTGCGCCTCGAACTCCTGGAAGTCGAGCGGCGAGACCTGTCCGTTCACCCCGAAGAAGTTCGCCGTGGAAGGATCGATGAAGTTGACGCTCACCAGCCGGTCGGCCGTCGGGAAGGAAAACCCGCGCAGCATGACCGCGTTCACGACGCTGAACATCGTCGTCACGCCGGCAATCCCGAGCGCGAGCACGACGACGGCCAACGCGCAGAAGGACCTTTCCTTCGTCAGCACGCGTACACCGATTCTGACGTCGCGCCTGAGACTCTCGAGCATCGTGTCCTCTGCGAAGGCGGGAGAGCGGACCCAATGCTGGAGTTAGACGGCCGGGCGGCCGCCGATGTTCGGCGGATGGCGGCTGGTTACACGCCGCTTCCAGCGTGCAGGGTGACCGGCTGCGGCAGGGTTTCCGGCGCGATGCCGACGTACGGCGCGATTTCGCGCAGCTTGGCTTCGATCAGCTGCACGTTGCGCGGCCCCGTCCGAAGCAGCTGTTTCTGCGCCGCCGAGAGCGACTCGAGCCGCGGGTCGGCGTAGGTGTAGGTCACGGCCGAGTGCGTCACGGCCACCGGGCCGGTCACCACAGGCGTCTTCAACAATTCCACGAACGCCTTCTTCAGCGCCGCGTCGAAATCCCCCTGCGGATATCCGAGCTGCCGGTACGCCTCGTCGATGCGCGGCTTCAGCGTTTCGTAGACCTGCGCGACGCCATGCGCGTCGATGCCCGAGATGGCGTCGGCGTACGCGTCGTATCGCGCGTAGGAGGCCGGCGTGATGACGGCTGCGCCCGTTTCGCTGCTCGCCTGGAACGGCGCGTCCGGCTGCAGCGCCGCCAGATGTTTGACGGGCGTGTGCCCCTCGGCGATGTTGGCGGTGACGACGACGAAGTTGCGGATGAGCCCGTCGGTCGCGAGCCAGGCGGCTACTTTGGGGTTCGACGAGAGCGCGCCGACGAGATCGCGCACGAGCGAATCGGTCTGATCGAGCGGCGGCAGCGCGACGTTCTGTCCCTGCACCGCCGTGGGCGGATGGACCGGCGCTTCGGGCGCGGTGCTCGCTTCGGGCACGGCCGCGGGCGGTTGACGCCGCCCGAACGCCAGATACGCCGCCACGATCACGGCCGCGATCACGATCGCGATGAGCACACCGCGCAGCACGTTGCGATCGCGCGAGGGCGACGGCCCCGGGCCCGGCTTGTCGAGCCTCAGGTCTGCGAGATCCGACATGAATCTAGTTTACACCCCGGGAGCATGGCCGGCCGCCAGCGGCCAGCTACCAGCGGCCAGCTACGAGCTTCCAGCTTCCAGCTTCCAGCCGCCAGCTTCCAGCTTCCAGGTTCCAGGTTCCATCACTCCTCCGCCCTCCGTCCTCCGCCCTCCGTCCTCCGTCCTCCGCCCTCCGCCCTCCGTCCTCCGCCCTCCGCCCTCCGTCCTCCGTCCTCCGCCCTCCGCAGTTGCTATGATCTTCACGTGGACTCCCGGTTTTATGCGTGCCGCACCGTCGTGTTCCTCGTGCCGGCTGTCGCCCTCTATACGATCGTCCTCGGGTCCATCTCGCTCGTGTCCACGGTCTTCGATCGCTCGGGGGACGCGGGCCACCGTTGCGCGCGGGCATGGGCCTGGCTGATCCTCCGGACCACCGGCGTCGACGTCCGCGTGCGCTGCCTGGACCGGCTCGATCCGTCGGGCCGCTACGTGTTCGCGGCCAATCACCAGAGCATCTACGACATTCCGATCGTGTTCGCGTCGCTGCCGTACCAGCTTCGGATCGTCGCCAAAGCGTCGCTCGGACGCATTCCGTTTCTGGGGTGGCACCTCAAGCGCGCGGGGCACCTGCTCGTCGATCGCTCGCATCCCGGTGCCGGGGTCGTGAAGAAGATGGCGCGGATGGTCGGGGCGACGCATTCCCTGATCGTCTTCCCTGAGGGCACGCGCAGCGTCGACGGCACGGTCGCGCGCTTCAAGGGAGGATCGTTCGCGCTGGCGGTCGAGGCAGGGCTGCCGGTCGTCCCCATCAGCATCGCGGGCAGCCGGCACGTCATGACGAAGGGGCAGCTGACGGTGCGCCCGGGGACCGTGACCCTCACGATCCATGCGCCCATCCCCACGGCCCGCCTGACCCGCGACGACGTGCAGGCGCTGGCCGAACGGGTACAGAAGATCGTCGTCGGGGACGCGGTCGAGGAGGTCGCGTCGTGAACGCCCGGTCGAGACGTCAGCCGGCGAAGCGGCCGGCGCCGGCCTCGTGCGTCCCCGGTGAGTCCGTCAGCTCGCCCGCCGGGTGGCTGCCGTCTCGAATCGCGCGGCGGAGATCGCGCAGCAAGTCGTCCTCCGGGACCCCGTAGATGGCGGCGGCGTCGCGGATCGTCTCGAACCCGTTCATCTCGCAGCCGACACACGCCATCCGTCTGCCGACGAACACCGCGGCGGCCTGAGGCCAGCGCGCGAGCACGGCGGCAATCGTCGTGAACGGCGTGAGGAGCTCCATGCCGGCAGGATGACACGGGCGGCGCCGGCCGTCTTTGCGCCCGCGCAAAGCGCGTGTGCTATGTTCCGAGGACGCCCATGACACGCCCGCCTTCAGCGCCGCTCGTGCCGGACTTGTCGCGCGTGAGGCTCTTCCAGGGGATCGCGCCCGCCGAGTTGCAGGCCATTCTCGCGGCCGCGCATCCAGTCCGCAAGCCGGCGGCGGAGCACTTCTTCGAGCAGGGCGCCGTGGCGGGTTTCTTCCACGTGCTGACGTCCGGGCGCGTGAAGATGACGCAGATCACGCCTGAAGGGCATCAGGTCGTCCTCCGTCTCGTCGGTCCGGGCGATGCGTTCGGCGGGGTCGCCGCCTTCGGGGATCCGGTCTATCCGGCCGGTGCCGAGGCGATCGAAGCCTCGGCGTCGCTGGCGTGGGACGGCGCCTCGATGGCGCGCCTGCTCGCCGATCACGCCGCGCTCGCCGTCAACGCCCTCCATTTCGTCGCCGACCGCCTGCACGATCTGCAAAACCTCTATCGGCAGGTGATCACGGAGCGCGTCGAGCGGCGGGTCGCCCGCGCCCTGCTGCGCCTGGCGCGCGATACGGGCCGCAAGATCGAGGGGGGCGTCCTCATCGACATCCCGCTGTCGCGCGAGGACCTGGCCGAGATGACCGGCACGACGATTTTCACGGTCAGCCGGCTGATCAGCGCGTGGGAGGAGAAGGGGCTCGTCGAAGGGGGACGGCAGCGCCTCGTCATCCGCCGGCCGCACGGCCTCGTCGCCATCGCCGAAGATCTCTGATTCCCCTGTTTGCGGGAGCGCAACGACGCCCGGGCGGCCCGGCAGGATACTGCCTCCAGTTCATATTCGACTGGAGTCAGGTCATGAGCATTCATCGTGTCCCTCGCACCGGCCTCTGGCTGCCGGCGCTCGTGCTGGCCGCCGCCGCGATGGCGGCCGGGTGCAGCGCGCACGCGCAGACGGAGTCGTCCGACAACGTGTCGTACGCGCCGCAGGTCCCGCCGCCGATCGATCGGCGGAGCCCCGCGCTGATTCACGTCGAGCTCGACAGCACCCAGACCGACATCGGGATCTTCCCCGGCGTGCTCTACAAGGCGTGGACGTTCAACAATCACGTGCCCGGGCCGTTCATCCGGGCGCGCGAAGGGGACACGCTCGAGGTGACGGTCACCAACAGCGATCCCGGCGGGATGCCGCACAACCTGGACTTCCATGCCGTCAGCGGACCTGGCGGCGGGGGCCTGGTGACGACCGTCACGCCCGGCGGCCGGACCACCGCCCGTTTCACGCTGCTCTATCCGGGCCTCTTCGTGTACCACTGCGGCGCCGCGCCCGTCATGGATCATCTCGCCAACGGCATGTATGGCCTGCTGCTCGTCGAACCAAAGGGAGGCTTGCCGCACGCCGACCGCGAGTACTACGTGATGCAGAGCGAGTTCTACACGACGCCGCCTACGCAGGGCAGCCGCGAGGTCCAGTACTCGCACGAAGACGGACTCAACGAGACGCCGCGCTACATCGTGTTCAACGGCGGCGCGAACATGATGGGCGATGGCGCGCTGCGGGCCGACGTCGGCGAAACCGTCCGCATCTTCTTCGGCAATGCGGGGCCCAACAAGGTCTCTTCGTTCCACGTCGTCGGAGCCGTGCTCGAACACGTCTATCGCGAGGGGGATCTGGTCAGCCCGCCGGCGCGCGACCTGCAGACCACGCTCGTGCCGCCCGGCGGCGCGACGGTCGTCGACTTCACGCCGCAGGAGCCGGGCGCCTACACACTGCTCGATCACGCGATCTTCCGGATCGAGAAGGGGGCGGTGGGCATGCTGCGCGTCGGCGGCATGGCGCGGCCCGACATTTACGAAGGGCAGGCGACGCCGCTCGGCCAGACGATGTCACATCACTGAGAAGGGCAGAATTCAGGAGACAGAATTCAGGTGCTGAGTTCGATGGCCAGGATGGGGACGCCGAGATCGCGCGGGTCCCCTCTTGGCCCTCGTACGTGATCGCTCGTGATCCGGATGTCGACCTCCTGCGATCCGCGTGCGGCGGGTGGGCAGGTGCTGAGCGCGAACGAGTGGTCCCAGGCGCCGCCGGGCAGCGTACCGTCGAACACCGTGCAGCCGTTGACCGTGATCCTCAACGGCGTCCCCGGCCTCGTCATCGGGGCGAGCGCCACGCGAAGCGTCGCATGGTCGTGCGGGGACCCGTCGTGCACCATCAGGTCGGCCTCTCCGCTGGTCCACCGGAACCAGCGACGGCCGAAGGGCTCGCGCGGATACAGGCCATGCTGTCCGACGTTCCAGTTGTACTCGGCGTCGCCGAGCACGAGATTGAGGTTCGCGGGGCGCCGCCCCGAGTGGAGCGCCCGGTGAAGGACGGCGTCACCGTCCTTGCTCGCAATCTCGAAGACGTCGATCGCGTTGAAGCCGTCGTGCAGCGCGCTCGGCGGAACGAGCGCGGCCCACGTGCCCGCCGACGGCAGCGGACGTCCGGCACTCTTCGTCGTCGCCTCGATCGTGCCGTTGACCGCGATCGCCAGCGGGACGGAAATCTCCGCCGCGTGGCCGTAGATGCGGCCCGACACGCGGGCCGGAATGAAGTCGGCGTCGAGATCGACCTTGCCGTAGCGCCAGGCGTCCGCGAGATCGAGCGAGAGCGTACTCGGAGCGCCGACCGTGACCTCGGACACGGGCCGGCCAACGAGCGCCGGGAACGGCGCGGCGTCCGGCTCCCACATCCGGCTGGGTCCCCCGAAGATCGCGGCCTTCCGTTCGGCCCCCTCGATGACCGCGTCGCGCAGCGATGCCGGCAGGTGGGCCGTTCGCGAGGCTCCCGCGTAGTAGACGCGCTTTTCGGTGGCCGCGGGGGCCGTCCCGACGGCCGACACCCCCGCCATCCGGAAGGGGGCGCGCGCGTGGACCAGGTCGAGCACCGTCGGCAGCACGTCGATCGCCTGCACGTTCCGATCGGATACCTCGGCGCCGGTGTGATGCGGAGGTTTCACGAACAGCGGCACCGGAACGGTGTCCGCCATGGTCGCGGACCGGAAGCCCTTCCACGGCTGATCGTGCCGGAACGACACGCCATGGTCGGCGGTCACGACGACCAGCGCGCGATCGTACAAGCGCTCCTGCTTCAACTTGTCGACGAGACGGCCGACGAGCGAATCCACGTAGCTGACCTGCAGCAGGTGTCGCCGATAGGTCTGGTGCGCGAACCACGGGTCGCTCGCCCACACGCCGTCGAGGCCGAGACCGATCATGTCCGGATCGGTGAACTGCCGGCCGTCGGACAGGTAGATGTAGGGTTCGTGCGGGAGCAGCACGTGGGCGAAGTACAGCGTCGGCTGCGGGTCGCCGGCGTGAATCGACGCGATCAGCCGCTTCATCACGTCGCGTCGATCGTCGTCGCGCGCCGTCACCCACCGGCGACGCCAGTTCTGCCCGCTGATGAAGTCGCGCCAGCCGTTCGTCAGCCGCGGAAGTCCGGTGGCCAGCGCCTTCGGCAGCACGATCCGCGCGTACACGACGGAGAGATCCGAGAGCATGGACAGCTGACGCGCCGCCCGCGATTCGGACCGATCGGGACAGAGCCGTTGCGGACAGAGATGGGTGATCGGTTCGATGACCTCGAACCGGTAACGGCTCCCGAGCGCGGTGAACAGATTGGCGGGATAATCGGCCGCAATCGGCAGCGCCGTCGGCCGCGGATACGCGCCGCTCAGCAGCGACGGCACCGCCCAGCCCGTGAAGTCGGCCGTGCTCGAGGCGTTGCGATACCAGATCGCGTCCGCGGCGAGCGCCGCGAATCCCGGGAACGCGTGCGCATCGAGGCCGCCCGATGGATCGAGCAGCGACGTCAACGGCAACTGGTCGAAGATGACGAACACGATCGGCGTGCTGCCGTCGATGACGGCGGCGGCGTTGCGCGTGGGGTCGTTCGGCGACACGAACGGCCGCATCGCAGGGCCCAGCACGAACACGAGCGGGAACACGATCGCGGCGGGGGAGAGCACGGTCAGGAACAACCGCGCGCTCGCGAACTGCCAGTACATCAATGACGCGACGATGCCGTGGACCCCGGCGACCGCGATCAGTTCGGCGGGACCGGCATACGTCCGATGCGAGGCGGCGCCGAGGGCGACGAGCGCCACGAGCAGGCCGACCAGCACGATCATCACCGCGGAGGCGGCGCGCTGGCTCGCACGCGACACGATCCAGACCGGCAGTCCGAGCGCCAGCGGCAGCACGACCGACACCGAGAGGACCAGCAGGAGCACGTCGATGCGATCGACCCGGTGCGCCACGAAGAACTCGCCGCTGTGGCGCAGCACGTCGTAGAGCGGCTGCGCGACGGCAAAGCCGGCGAGCGCGCCCAGGTGGAGCAGCCGGCGCTTCACCGCCGTCGCACCGCGTGATACAGCACGCGATGGCCGTCCTGAATCGACTCGCGCGCCGCCAGGTCGTAGTGGAGGGCCAGGCGGTCCTCGAACAGCGCGCGGTCGTAATCGCTGTACTGGTCCTGTTTGTTCAGCAGGAGGCGCCGGACCATCGGATCGTCCTTCTCGACGAATTCGATGACCAGATCCCCCCCGAGGCCGGCGAGCCAATCGACGAACTCCGGCAGCGGGACGTTCGCGCTGATCACGACGTGGTGGATCAGCGCGAGGCAGAGCGTCAGATCGGGCGCGCCGCGCCGCCGGAGCGGGAGGCGCTCCTCTCCGCGCCAGCCGAGCCCCGGCGACGGATCCGCGACGTTGCCGACGAGCGGCAGGATATGGGCCGTGCCGCCGCGCAAACCCTGGTACATCCGCTCGACGACGAGCGCGTCGGCGTCGATCGCCACGACGTCGCGCGCGTACTCGGCGCAGATCGCCGAGAACGTGCCCGCATTGGCGCCCAGATCCCAGACGAGCGCGGGCGGCCCCGCGCTGACGGCGCGGCGGACGAACGCCGCCTTCTGCTCCGCATCGGTGCTGCTGTACGTGTTCTCTCCCGCGTAGCCGGCCCACGTCGACGTGTGGCGCGTCCACTCGAGCCGCTCGACGAGCCGGCGCAGGCGGGTGACGTTCGCCTTGATCAGCGCGGGACTGAAGCCGGCGCGACGGAGCTGCTGGCGCACGTCGCGGGCGCGCGTCTCGAAGCGGTCCTGGGCCGCCGCCTGCAGGACGACGTGCGCGAGGACCCCGGGCCGCAGCCGATCGCGCGTGCCCATCAGGCCGCGCATCTCCCGCGCGTCGATCCCTTCGAGGCTGCCCCGCAGCCACGGCTGGAACGGCACGTCCTTGTAGGCCTGCAGCATGAGCGGATAGAGGAACAACTGGCAGAACTGCCGATAGCCGTTCCAGGGTTCGCCGGGGCCGAGCGGCGTGAACGACCCGATGTCGATGAAGAGCGGACGCGCCCCGACGAACTGCACGTTGTAGGCGGTGGCGTCCTTCAGGATGAGGCCTTCGTCGAGCGCGTCGCGGAGCAGATCGAGATGGAGCCGCGCCGCGTCGCGCAGCATCCCGAACGTCCATTCGTACGGATAGGAGATGAAGGGGATCGGCTCGTGTTCGAGGACGGCGGCCGCTCCGCCCTCCAGCTCACGCAGCAGCTGCGCCTCGTCGTCTGGACGCGATGTCCGGACGAGCGTGCCCGCGTCCACATGGCGTCGGAACAGGCGGGTGGCCGCGAGCCGCTCCCAGTCGCGAAGCCCGTCGGGGCTCAGCACCCGCAGGATGCGTCCCTCGTGGCGGAGAATGCGTGCGTGCCGATCTCGAAACGACCCCGGCTCGAACGTCGCGATCATCTCGGGTCAGCGAGTGTCCTCAGAAGTTTCCGTGTTCGGAGGGGGGCTCGTCTTTGGGGCGCACGCCGAACAGCGAGAGGAGCCGCTGCCAATACAGTTTGAGGATGACGGCCACGCCGGCCGCGCCACCGAGAAGGATTTGCAGCAGCATGCTGCCGCTGCCGGGATCCATGTAAGCGAACGCCGAGCGTTCGCTCATCACGAGACACCAGGCGACCAGGCTCGCGACGAAAATACTGCGCTTCATGAGGTTGCTCGAGGTCGGGTGGCGCCTTGACACGCGACGCCGTCAGTACTGGACTGCTGCTCACGTTATTGGAGCCACGCGCGATTGTCAACGCCTTCCCGCACCGCGCCCGATATAATTTGCTCTTTACATGCGCGTCACCACGATCATCGCGGCGGCCGGCACCGGGCGCCGCCTCGGATCCGCGACCCCCAAGCAGTTCCTCGACCTCGAGGGGCAGACGTTGCTCGACCGGAGCATCGCCGCGTTCGACGGGCACCCGGAGGTGACCGACCTCGTCATCGTCCTGCCGGCCGTGCTGGCGGCCGACCCGGACCGGCTGGGCCTGTTGGCGACACGACGTCCGTTGCGCGTGGTGGGGGGCGGGCCGGAGCGTCAGGTCTCGGTGGCCCGCGGATTCGACGCCGTCGATCCGGCGACCGACGTCGTGCTCGTGCACGACGCGGCGCGGCCCTTCGTCAGCGCCGAGGTCATCAGCCGGACCATTCAGGCGGCGGTGCGGCACGGCGCCGCGATTTGCGGCCTCGAAGCCCGCGATACCGTGAAGCGGATCGCGCGCGGGCCCGAGGGGGCGATCGTGGTCGAGACCCTGCCCCGGGAGAGCATTTTTCTCGCGCAGACGCCCCAGGCGTTCAGGCGCGACGTGCTCGCCGCGGCGGTGGCGGCCGGGCGGGCCGGCGTCGAGGCGACCGACGAGGCGGCGCTCGCCGAGCGGGCCGGCTATACGGTGCACGTCGTGGCGGGCGCATCGGCGAACGTGAAGATCACGACGGACGAGGATCTGGTCGCGGCGCGCGGGCGCGCGGGCGCGTCGCCGCCGCCCGGCCGGATCGGGACCGGCTACGATCTGCATCGGCTGGTCGAAGGACGGCCGCTCGTCATCGGCGGCGTGACCGTGCCTTCGCCGCGCGGCGCGCTCGGCCACTCCGACGCCGACGTCGTGTGTCATGCGATCACGGACGCGGTGCTCGGGGCGGCGTCGCTCGGCGACATCGGCCGTCACTTCCCCGACAGCGACCCGCAATGGAAGGATGCCTCGAGCCTCGAGCTGCTCCGGCGCGCGGCGCAGCTCGCCGTGGAGCGCCGCTTCGAGATCGTCAATGCGGACGTCACCGTGGTGCTGGAGGCGCCGAAGATTCGCGACCACGCCGACGCGATGCGCGCGGCGGTGGCCGGCGCGCTGGGCATCGATGCCGGCCGCGTCAACGTGAAGGCCAAGACCAACGAAGGCCTCGACGCCATCGGCCGCGGCGAGGCGATCGCCGCGCATGCGGTGGCGCTGCTGCGGCAGAAGAAGTGACCCTGGACCGCCCTGAATGATGCGCGTGCGTTTTGCTCCGAGCCCGACCGGACAACTGCATGTCGGGAACGCCCGGACGGCGCTGTTCAACTGGCTGCTCGCCCGCGGCCACGACGGCACGTACGTCCTGCGGATCGAAGACACCGACGCGGCACGATCCACGCGCGCCTCGGAGGACGGCATCCTGCGGGACCTGCGCTGGCTCGGCCTCGAATGGGACGAAGGGCCCGACGTCGGCGGGCCGTGCGGCCCCTACCGTCAGTCGGAGCGGCTGCATCTGTACTCGTCGTATGCGAACGAGCTGCTCGGTGCCGGCCAGGCGTACTACTGCTTCTGCTCGCCCCAGAAGCTCGAGGCGGAGCGCGCCGCGATGCTGGCGGCCGGACGTCCTCCGCGATATGCCGGCACGTGCCGCGCCATCGACCGCGCGGAGGCGGCCGATCGCATCGAGCAGGGGGAGAAGCCCGTCATCCGCTTTCGCGTGCCCGAGCGCATCGACGTGACGTTCCAGGATCTGGTGCGCGGCGAGGTCACCTTCAACACGGAGGTGATCGGCGATCCCGTGCTCGTCCGGTCCGACGGCCGGCCGGCGTACAACTTCGCGGTCGTCGTCGACGATGCGTTGATGGAGATTACGCACGTGATCCGGGGAGAGGATCACATTTCGAACACGCCCCGGCAGATCCTGCTCTATCGCGCCCTCGGGTTCGCGCCGCCGCGCTTCGCGCACCTGTCGCTCGTCATGGGGCCGGACCACACGCCGCTCTCCAAGCGGCACGGCGCCACCTCGGTGTCGGAGTTCCGCGCGCACGGGATCCTGCCGGAGGCGCTGACGAACTATCTCGCGCTGATCGGCTGGTCGCCGCGCGCCGCGGGGGGAGAAACGCCGGAGGACGTGGAGCTGCTGCCGATCGACGAGCTGGCGCGGCGATTCGCGCTCGAGCACGTCGGGCACAGCGCCGGCGTCTTCGATCCGGAGAAGCTCGCGTGGATGAACCGCCAGTACATGCGGCGCGCGGCGCCCGCGCGGCTCGCGGCCGAGACGGCGCGCTTCTTCGTGGCGCGTGGCTTCGTGCGGCGGAGCAGCGAGGCGGCGCTCGCGTACGTCGAGTCGCTGCTGCCGATGGCGGCCGGGTCGGTCGATCGCCTCGAGGAGATTCCCGAGCGCGTGGCGTTCGTGTTCCAGTTCGACGCGCGCGCCTCGGTCGAGAAGCCCGCGGTGGCCGACGTGCTGAACGAGCCCGGCGCGCGCGAGGTCGTCGCGGCGCTGCCCGGCGCCATTGCGGGCCCGATGCTCGATCGCGACGCGTTCCGCGCGGCGGCGGCCCGGGTTCGCGAGCGGACCGGACGCAAGGGGCGGGCGCTGTTCCATCCGATCCGCGTCGCGTTGACGGGGGAGGCCGGCGGCCCCGAACTCGATCTCGCGGTGCCCGCGATCGATCGCGGCGCGGCGCTCGCGCCGGACGCCGGGGTCGCGCCGATTGCGAGTGCGGCGGAACGTGCGCGCGCGTTTGCCGCCGTGGCCGGGTAGCGCGCCGGGGACGCCGCGCGTGGTGATTTTCGGCATCAACCCGGTACTCGAGGCGCTGCGCGCGGGAGGCGTGACGCGGCTTCGCGTCAGCGCCCGCGCCGACGCGCGCCTCAACGAGGTGCTCGCGCAGGCGGCCGCCCGTCGTCTCGGCGTCGAGCGCGTCGAGGCCGCGGTGCTCGATCGCGCGGCGCGCGGCGGCGTGCACCAGGGGGTCGTCGCCGACGTCGACGTCCGGGACTATTCGATGGCGGATCTGCTCCGCCCTCCGCACGCCGCACCTCACACCCCGCTCATCGTGGTGCTCGACGGGATCGAGGATCCGCACAACGCCGGCGCCATCATCCGGACGGCGGATGCGGTCGGCGCCGACGGCGTCGTGCGTCAGGCGCGGCACGCAGCGGCGCTCGACGGCGTGGTCGCCAAAGCGTCGGCCGGCGCGATCGCCCACGTCAAGGTCGCGACCGTCGTCAATATCGCGCGCGCGATCGAGGAATTGAGGCAGGCGGGCGTGTGGAGCGTCGGCCTCGCGCACGACGCGCCCGAGATGTACACGGCGCACGACTTCCGGCTGCCGACCGCGCTGGTGCTCGGGGCCGAGGGCACCGGGCTGCGGCGCCTGGTGCGCGAGCGGTGCGACCGCCTCGTCCGGATCCCGATGCGAGGGGGCGTGTCGAGCCTGAACGTGTCGGTCGCGGCGGGTGTGGTATTATATGAGGCTGTCCGCCAGCGAAACGTCCGGTCCTGAGTTTCCGCTCTTGAAGAAGGTGAGACGAGTCGGCTCCAGCTGAGCTTGCCCGAGCCGTTTCGCGAGGAACCGGGGTCGCTTGCGCGACTGGCACGACACGTGCTATTTATACTCTTTTGTCTGGGCTGGCGTAGCTCAGTCCGGTAGAGCAGCTGATTTGTAATCAGCCGGTCGGGGGTTCAAATCCCTTCGCCAGCTCCATCCGCGTGGCGGGGCACGCAATCCTATTTCAACTCATCCGGCCCGACAGTGTTTGGGCGAGGTAGCGAAGCGGTCAAACGCAGCAGACTGTAAATCTGTCGCCCTAGCGGCTTCGAAGGTTCGAATCCTTCCCTCGCCACCACCCTTCGCTCGGCGCTGGCGCGCCGAGCTTCGGCTGGCAGGCCGGTGAGGTGCGAAGGCTGGCGCGCCAGGCTGCGACGGAGGCGCTACGGCGAGGTCCGCCGGAGCCTTGGCGGAGGCGGAAGCGCGCCGGCGAAGCGGCGCGCGAGCAGGGCGAAGCAGGCGAGCGCGAAGGCGGGAGTAACTCAGTGGTAGAGTCACAGCCTTCCAAGCTGTTGGTCGCGGGTTCGATCCCCGTCTCCCGCTCCAATATTTTTCGAGGGGCTAGCGCCCCTCGAACTCCCCCACGGCGTCGCTCGCTCGGCCGGGGGCCTCGCATCCGCTCCGCCGGGGCGCTTCGCTTCGCTCGCGCAGGAGAGGGGCGCTTCGCTTCGCTCGCGCCGCTCAGACGGGGCGCTTCGCTTGCGCAGGAGAGGGGAAACTGATGCGGTTGGGATCGAGGGCTTGCGAGAGGGATCCGGCACGGTGCGCCGTCTCGAACGTCCCTCACGGCGCGAGCAGCAAGGCTGTGTGGGGCTGAATCGGCCCACCTTCGCGCACGAACTGAGCTGCGGTGGGCGAGGCGAACGGAGCGGACTGATCCGCCGGAGCTGCAAGCGCGAGAGCGTGTCGGGGAGTCCGAGGGGCGACGCCCCTCGAATAAAGACGCCAGGCCGATGTAGCTCAGTTGGCAGAGCGCGTCCTTGGTAAGGACGAGGTCACCAGTTCGATCCTGGTCATCGGCTCCAGCCTTCGCTCGACGCTGGCGCATCGAGCGACGGCTCGGCAGGCCAGCGAGACACCGGCTCGGCAGGCCGGCGAGACATACGAAGGCTGTCGCGCCGAAGCGGCGTCGCCGCGACGGCGGACATCACGGGTTCAGGACGAAGTAAACGCGCGAGGGCAGGACAAACGACATGGCTAAAGAGAAATTCGATCGTTCGAAACCACACGTCAACGTCGGCACCATCGGCCACATCGATCACGGCAAGACCACGCTGACGGCCGCCCTCACGAAGGTGGCGTCGGACAAGGGGTGGGCGAAGTTCGTGCCCTACGACGAGGTCGCCAAGGCGTCCGAGTCGCAGGGGCGCCGCGATGCGACCAAGATCCTGACGATTGCGACGAGCCATGTCGAGTACAGCACGCCCAACCGTCACTACGCGCACGTCGACTGCCCCGGGCACGCCGACTACATCAAGAACATGATCACCGGTGCCGCCCAGATGGACGGCGCGATCCTGGTCGTGTCGGCCGTCGACGGGCCGATGCCGCAGACGCGCGAGCACGTCCTGCTGGCGCGTCAGGTCAACGTGCCCTATCTCGTCGTGGCGCTCAACAAGGTGGACGCCGTCGACGACGCGGAGCTGGTGGACCTGGTCGAACTCGAGATTCGCGACCTGCTGAAGTCGTACAACTTCCCGGGTGACGACGTCCCCGTGGTGCGCGTGTCGGCGCTCAAGGCGCTCAACGGCGAGCAGGACGGCGTCGATTCCGTGCTGAAGCTGATGGAGGCGCTCGACAGCTACATCCCGCTGCCGCAGCGCGAAATCGACAAGCCGTTCCTGATGCCCATCGAGGACGTGTTCTCGATCTCCGGCCGCGGCACCGTGGTGACCGGCCGCGTCGACCGCGGCAAGGTGAAGGTCGGCGAGGAAGTGGAGATCGTCGGCTTCAAGCCGACGGAGAAGAAAATCGTGACCGGCGTCGAGATGTTCCGCAAGCTGCTCGACGAAGGGGTCGCGGGCGACAACATCGGCGTGCTGCTGCGCGGCGTCGAGAAGACGGACGTCGAGCGCGGCCAGGTGCTCGCCAAGCCGGGCTCGATTACGCCGCACACGAAGTTCAAGGGCGAGGTCTACATCCTGTCGAAGGAAGAGGGCGGCCGTCACACGCCGTTCTTCAACGGCTATCGCCCGCAGTTCTACATCCGCACGACCGACGTCACCGGTTCGCTGACGCTGCCGGAAGGGGTCGAGATGGTGATGCCGGGGGACAACACCAGCATCAGCGCGGAATTGATGACCCCGGTGGCGCTCGAGAAGGGCGCGCGCTTCGCGATCCGCGAAGGCGGACGGACCGTCGGCGCCGGCACCATTACGGAAATCGTTGAATAGGCGAACCCAGGCTTTGGGCTTTAGGCGTGAGGCTTTGGGACGTGGGTCTCCGAGCCGATCGCTTCCTGACGCCTGACGCCTGAAGCCTGAGTCCAATATGCGCGACATCATTTCGCTGGCGTGCAACGAGTGCAAACGCCGCAACTACAGCACGACCAAGAACAAGAAGAAGACGAGCGAGCGGCTCGAGATGAGCAAGTTCTGCCGCTATTGCCGGAAGCACACGCCGCATCGCGAAAGCAAGTAGGCCGCGAGCGAAGCGATCGAGTGAGCCGAGCGAGCGAAGCGAAGCGATTCGAGTGAGCCGAGCGAGCGAAGCGAAGCGATTCGAGTGAGCCGAGCGAGCGAAGCGAAGCGATTCGAGTGAGCCGAGCGAGCGAAGCGAAGCGAGCCACCGGAGCGGAGCGAGCCGGCGCAGCGGCGAGCGAGCGACGGTGTAGGGGAGTCCGAGGGGCGAAGCCCCTCGGCTTGAATAGGACAGTAGCTCAATTGGCAGAGCACCGGTCTCCAAAACCGGGGGTTGGGGGTTCGATTCCCTCCTGTCCTGCCAGTTCGGAGACAAGGGCGGACAGGGTTGGTGACGGGTGCGGCGCGGGCGAGCGGAACGGAGCGAGCGTCGAAGCGCGAGCGTAGTGAAGCGAGCCTAAGCGAGCGGCGAAGCG
>DASUKM010000023.1:0-8606 GCA_036278735.1 Vicinamibacterales bacterium | reverse complement strand
CCTGAAGGGAGACACCTGACATGGCGGGAAGCTACTGGGACAAGGTCACGGCGCAACGGGTTTCGCGGCGGCGCGTGTTGCAGAGCGCCGGGGTCGCGGGAGCGGCAGCGGGCGCGGTGTGGATCGTCGGGTGCGGCGGCGGAAGCAGCAGCAACAACTCGACGCCGGGCAGCGGCGGGCCGGGTGCGACCGGTACGGAGACCGCGCCGCAGGAGGGACTGCACTTCCAGAACCCGACCGGCACCCCCAAGGCCGGCGGGACGTACAACATCGCGACATCGGTCGACTTCGACACCTTCGACCCGCACATCTCGATCGCCGGCGGCGTCGCCTACTTCCCGAAGCTGTACAACACGGTCGTCAACCGCTCGCCGGTCGACAACAGCTTCGAGTTCGACGACATGGCGGAGAAGGTCGAGCAGCCGGACGAAACGACGTACATCTTCACGACGCGCAAGGGCGTGAAGATCGGACCGAACAAGCTCGGCATTCCGGAGCGCGACATGGATGGCTCCGACGTGAAGGCCACGTTCGACCGCATCAAGAACCTGCCGCAGTCGAACGCCTACGCATTCGTCGGCCCGAACGTCGCATCGGTTGATGCGGCGGCGGATGGCTCGACCTTCACGATCAAGACGCCAAAGCCATACGGTTACTTCTGGTTCCGGATCGGCGGCGCCATCAACTGCATCGTCCCGAAGGAGCTGATTTCCAAGGCCGACCAGATGAAGGCGGCGTCTGCCGGCGCCGGCCCGTTCGTGCTGAACCCTGGTGACTACACCGAAGGGCAGAGCGCGCTGCTCACCAAGAACCCGAGCTACTACCGCAAGGACGACAAGAACAACAACGCCGCGCTGCCGTACGTCGACGCCATCGCGGTGAAGATCATCGCCGACCGCTCGGCGCTGCGGACGGCGTTCCAGTCGCAGCAGACGGACCAGTACGGGGCGCAGGACGTCAACGACAACAAGAGCCTGCTGCAGAGCAACCCGAACTACATCGTCAACCGCGATACCACCAACACGTTCATCGCGTTCACGATGAACCCGAAGAACGACCCGTGGAAGGACGACCGCGTCCGGCAGGCGGCGATGTACGCCCTCAACCGCGACGTGTACGTGCAGCGCGTTTACTCGGGCGAGGCGAAGCCCAACGGCATCGTGCACTGGTCCCTGGGCGACTACGCGCTCTCGCCGGACGAGCTGAAGACACTGCAGCCGTTCGACCCGGCCAAGTCCAAGCAGCTCATCAAGGCCGCCACGGGCCAGGACACGCTGTCGATCAAGGTGATGTGGCCGGCCGACTCGATCATCGAGGAGCACAACCTGCACCTGCCAATCTGGCTGTCGCAGATGGCGGACGCAGGATTCAACATCCAGAAGGATCCGCAGGCGTTCGCGACGTGGCTGGACAACTACACGAACAAGAAGTACGACTCGAGCCTGGCCCTGAACCAGGTGTACGAAACCGCGGAGTTCGAGATGGACTTCGAGAGTGTGCACGGCCCGGCGGGCAGCGACATCTACTCGAACGGCCTCGGCGGGTTGTTCCCGGACATCGAGCAGGGGATCACCGATTCGAAGGCGATCACCGACCCGACGCAGCAGGCGAACAAGGTCAAGGACGTGCAGCGGATGATCTACGCGAAGGGGCCGATGTTCCTTCCGATCTGCACGCCGTATGCGTTCACGCTGTACCAGCCGTACGTGCACAATATCCCGGCCGGCATCGGCGCCGGATCCGCCCTGTACCTGAACACGCTCTGGCTCGACAAGTAGGAGGATCAGGGGCGCCCGTATCGGGCGCCCCTCTGTACTTTCGATGCAAACGTTCATCCTGCGTCGTCTGCTTATCGGAGCCGTGATCATCGTCTTCCTGTCGATCGCGGTGTTCTTCGTATTGCACATTGTGCCGGGGAACCCGGCGCAGCAACGGTGCGGACTGAGCTGCAAGCCGGAGCAGATCAAGGCCATCGAGCATGACCTCGGCCTTGATAAACCGCTGTGGCCGGTTTCGTTCAACGGCAGCTCGCCGTTCATCCACTTCGGCGACAGCCAGTACGGCGACTGGGTGAAGAGCCTGTTCACCGGCGACCTCGGCGTTTCGACGTACTACCACCAGCCCGTGAGCACCGCGCTCAAGCAGCGGCTGCCGGTCACGTTCGAGCTCATGGTGCTGACGATGATCTTCACGATCGTCGTCGGCGTGCCGTTCGGGATCATCTCCGCCGTCTGGCGCAACTCGCCCGTGGACTACGTCGTCCGTACGACCGCGATCCTCGGCCTGTCGGTGCCGAACTTCTGGATCGCGACGCTCGTGCTAATCGTGCCGCTCGCCTTGTGGAACTACTCACCGCCGATCGGACGCACGATTTCGTTCACGTCGGACCCGATCGGGAACCTCAAGCAGTTCGGGCCGCCGGCGGCGGTGCTGGCGCTCGCATCGGCAGCGGGGATCATGCGCCTCGCGCGCTCGTCGCTGCTCGAGGTGCTGCGTCAGGACTACATGCGGACTGCGCGCGCCAAGGGCTTGCGCGAGCGGGCGGTAGTGCTTAGCCACGGCCTGAAGAACTCGCTGATCCCGGTGGTCACGGTACTCGGCCTGCAGATGGCCGGCCTGCTCGGCGGCGCCATCATCATCGAGGTCATCTTCACGCTGCACGGCCTGGGCGAGTACGCGTTCCAGGAGCTCCTGTACAAGGACTTCCAGGTGGTGCAGACGATTACGGTGTACGTGGGTGCGGTCGTCATCCTGCTCAATCTGCTGGTCGATGTCAGCTACGCCTGGTTCGACCCACGCATACGCTACTCGTAAGGGGCTAGATCGTGGCGAAGGACATCGCTGTCGCAACACCGAGCCTCGGGGCGGAGGCCGAGCCACAGGGGCGCGGTCGCTGGAGCGAGTTCGGGCGCAAATGGTGGATACTGATCCGCCGAAACCCACTCGGATTCTTCGGGCTGGTGACGATCATCGTGCTTGGGGTCGTGGCGCTCGCGGGGCCTCCGACGAAGATCTTCGGCCTGCCGGTGTTCGGTCCCGGGTTCGCTCCGTACGGCCTGAACGAGTTCACGGCCGGTCAGCCGAACGAGGCAATGTCGTGGGCGCATCCGTTCGGGACAGACCGCATCGGACGCGACATTCTCAGCCGCGACATCTACGGTGCGCAGATCTCACTGTCCGTCGCGTTTATCTCGGTACTGGGCGGCTCGGCGATTGGCACGGCCTTCGGCATCATCTCCGGCTACGTCGGCGGCCTCCTGGACTCGGCCATCCAGCGCGCGGTGGACACGGCCATCGCGTTCCCGGGGCTGCTCCTGCTGCTCATCATCGTGCAGGTGCTGGGCCCGTCGTTCTGGACCGTGGTCTTCGCGATCATGCTGGGCATCATCCCCGGCGTTACGCGCGTCATCCGGGGCGCCGCGCTATCGGAGAAGAATAATCAGTACGTCGAGGCGGCCAGATCGATAGGCGCGTCGACGCCGCGCATTCTGTTCCGCCATATCCTGCCAAACGTGCTCGCGCTGGCGATCGTCATCATGACGACGCTGCTCGGCGCGGCGATCCTCGCCGAGGCGTCGTTGTCATTCCTCGGTCTCGGTATTCCGGAGCCGGCGGCTTCCTGGGGCCGCGACGTGAGCCAGGCGCGCAACAGCTTCCCGATCAACATCCCGGCGGCGTTCTTCCCGGGCGCGGCTATCGCGCTGACGGTGTTCGGGTTCAACATGCTCGGCGACGCGATCCGCGACATCGCCGACCCGAGGCTCCGCGGCAGCCAGTCCTAGGCCGACCACAGGGAAATCGAGCAGAGGCATGCTTCGTTCGCGCGCCGCTACTGCTGCGCGGGAATTCGCGAACTCCTGATCATTCTTGCTCAAGCCCGTGGGGTGCAGTAGCTTGCGGCGGTCGCGCGTCACGCGCGCAATGTTTCACGTGAAACAATCGCCGGGAGGAGCCGCCGTTGCCGGAAGAGCCGCAGTCCCGCTACTACACCTCGCAGCGGCTCAAGCTCCATTACGTCGTCTGGGGCGAAGAATCTCGGCCGGCGATCCTCCTCATCCACGGCAACCGCGACCACGCCCGCACCTGGGACGATGTCGCCCGACGGCTCAACGACCAGTACTGCGTCTACGCCGTCGACCTCCGGGGGCACGGCGACAGCGAATGGTCGATCGGCGGCATGTACAGTCTTCCCGAGTTCGTGCTCGACATCGCGGCGCTCGTCAAAGAACTCGACCGGCGCCCGCTGACTATCATCTCGCACTCGCTCGGGGGAGCCGTAGCGCTCGAGTACGCCGGCGTGTATCCGGAGACGGTGCATAAGGTCGTGGCGATCGAAGGCCTTGGGCCGCGCGTGGGCGAGCCGGTGCCGGCGTCCGTGCGGATGCGGCGGTGGATCGGCGACACGCAGGCACTCGAACATCGGAAGCCACGCCGGTACGACTCCATCGAGGCGGCCGAGCAACGCATGCGGGAGGAGAACCCGCATCTGACGCCTGAGATGGCACGGCACCTGACCGTGCACGGCATGCGGCGTCACGACGACGGGACGCTGAGCTGGAAGTTCGACAACTACGTGCGGCTGCACTCGCCGTACGAATTCAACATCGGCGAGGCGCGCGAGATCTGGAACCAGATCCGCTGCCCCGTGATGCTCGTGCGAGGGTCCGAGAGCTGGGCGTCCGACCCCGCGTCAGACGGCAAGGCTTCGGCCTTCCACGCGTACGAGACCGTGCTGGTCAAGGACGCGGGGCACTGGGTGCACCACGACCAGCTCGACGTGTTCATGGACGTGGTCTGGCGGTTCCTGCGCGATGACTACGTGCCCAGCAGGGCGAGCGCGCTGCCGACCGCATCGGCATAGATCGCGGGGTCCGCGAACTCGTCGAGCATGCGGGTGATCACCGAGGCATCGTCCTCCGGCGCGCTCGCTACCGTCCGGTGCACCGGCTCGCCGTCCCATTGCTCCCGCACGTGCATGTGACTGTTCGCCGCGTGCATGGCGACGCTGATCGTGACGTCCGCGGTGCGGATGCGCAGCTCGGAGATGGCACATGGCGCCGCTGAACCGGCCGGTGTGAGCGTGACCGTGACGCCCCGCGTGCGCGCGTACAGCGTCGCACGGATGCGCTCGCCCGAGGAGACGTCGAGGTCGGCGAGCGACAGGCCGAGGCGCGAGACGAGCCAGCCGGCGAGCAGAAGCGCCTCGCTCGGGAGATGCTCGCGCGCGAAATCGACCTCAATGGCGGTGATCTTGTCGAGCTGCCCGATGCGGTCGCCGTCGAAGCACTGGGCGATCAGCTCGCGCCACGGGGACAGCCTGCCCCACGCGAGGTCGCTCAGTTCGAGCTCGAACTGGCGCGCGGCGCGAAGGAGTCGCTGGTACGTCGAGGCGAGATCTTGCTCGGCGGCCGAATCGAAGAACACGCGGTCCGCCACATCGAGCAGATCCATCGCGACCCAGCCATCGACGTCTGGTTCGTCCATGAGCCACACGGTGACCGGCAGCTCCGGCACGAGCAACCCGAGCAGCGCGGACGCCAGCTCCTGCGCGCGATCGCGCCTGCCGGTCAGGCGCACTTCCTCCGAGCACATGTGGCGCGCACCCGTCGGGAGGCGCCAGCACCGCGCCGAGATCGATGCCTCAAGGCGTTCGGCCTCGCCTGCGCCGAGCGCGAGGATGCCGCGGCAGGGATGGCGCGCGGGAAGCACCTGCATGGTCCCATCGAAGCGCTGCGCATCTTCTTGGCGATAGCCGACCGCGACGAAGTTGAGGACCCGCAGGCGGATCGAAGACTGGTCGTATCCGCTGCCCGACGCATCGCGCCAGATCGCCAGGAATTCCGCTTCGATCGCCGGGGGGTCGACGGGCATCGGCCGCTCGGCGATGCGGTCGATCGCGGCGGTTACATCCGATGCCATTCGCGTCCGTCCCGCTCGACGAGGCTACGGGCCTCGTCCGGTCCCCATGTGCCGGCTTCGTAGTAGTGCAGCGGCGACGCGCCGGCGGCCCACGCGCCGAGCACCGGCGTCAGCACCTCCCACGCCGCTTCGACGCTGTCCCAGCGCGTGAACAGCGTCGAGTCACCGATCATTGCGTCGAGCAGGAGCCGTTCGTACGCCTCCGGCGGCTCGATGCCGAACGAGGTGCCGTAGCGGAAGTCCATGTTCACCGGCCGCACGTCCATCCGCGTGCCGGGCACCTTCGCGCCGAAGCGCAGGGAGATGCCTTCGTCGGGCTGGATACGGAGGACGAGGAGGTTCGGCGTCGGGTTATCCGCGCGCATCTCCCGGAAGAGCTGCAGCGGCGCGCTGCGGAAGGTGATCGCGACTTCCGTCGCACGTTTCGGGAGCCGCTTGCCGACGCGCAGGTAGAACGGCACATCGGCCCAACGCCAGTTCTCGATGCCGAGTTTCAGCGCGACGTAGGTCTCGGTCAGCGAACGGTCACCGACATCTGGCTCATCGCGATAGCCCGGCACGCGGAGGCCGTTGATCGCGCCGGCCGTGTACTGCGCCCGCACCGTCAGGCGGTCGACATCCTCGATGGGCTTGACGGCGCGCAGTACCTTCGCTTTCTCGTCCCGTACGCCCTCGCCGGTGAGCGTGGCGACGGGCTCCATCGCAACGAGAGCGAGCACCTGCAGCAGGTGGTTCTGGACCATGTCCCGCAGCGCGCCTGACTGGTCGTAATAGCCGCCGCGTCCTTCGAGCCCGACGGTCTCCGCGACGGACACCTGGACATTGTCGACGTAGCGCCGGTTCCAGATCGGCTCGAAGATGCCGTTGCCGAAGCGGAAGACCATGATGTTCTGCACGGTCTCCTTGCCGAGATAGTGGTCGATGCGGAAGATCTGCCGCTCGCGGAACACGAGGCCGAGGCTCTGATCGAGCTTCCGCGCGGATTCCAGGTCGCTCCCGAACGGCTTCTCGACGACAAGGCGCGTCCAGCCGCCGCTCGGGCTTCGCGAGAGGTTCGCCTCGCCGAGGTGATGCGCGATCTCCGCGTAGGCGCCGGGCGGCGTCGCAAGGTAGAAGACGCGGTTGCCGGCCGAGCCGTGCGCGCTGTCTTCGGCCAGAAGGCGCTCGCCCAGGCGCTCATACCCGTCGATGTCGCCGAAGGTGCCGCTGACATAGTGCAGCGAGCGCGCAAAGGTATCCCAGATGTCGCTCTGTAGCGGCTCGCGGGAGAACTTCTCGATCGCCTCGCGCATGGCCGCGCGGAAGTCGGCGTCGGTCCACGGACGCCGCGCGAAGCCCACGACGGAGAACCCGGCGGGCAGCAGGCGCTCGCGCGCGAGGTTGTACAGCGCGGGCATGAGCTTCCGCGCGGTGAGGTCGCCGGTCGCGCCGAAGACAACCAGCGCGCATGGCTCCGGCGTACGCGGGATGCGCAGGCCGGCCCGCAGCGGGTTGACCGGCGTGGCGGAGATCGTCATGCGTGGTCCGCGGCGGGAGTGACGGCGTGACCGCCGAATTCGTTGCGGAGCGCGGCCTCGAGCCGGGCGCTGAACGACGACTCCTGCCGCGAGGCGAACCGGCGCATGAGGGAGAGCGTGATGATCGGCAGCGGCACGGCCTGGTCGATCGCTTCTTCGACCGTCCAGCGTCCCTCGCCGGAATCCTGCACGACGCCGGCGATCTGATCGAGGTGCGGGTCCTTCGCGAACGCGCTCTCGACGAGGTCGAGCAGCCACGAGCGAACAACGGAGCCGTGGCGCCACACGCCGGCGATCTGATGCAGGTCGAGGTCGAACTGCGAGCGCTCGAGCAGCTCGAAGCCCTCGCCGTACGCGGCCATCATGGCGTACTCGACGCCGTTGTGGACCATCTTCACGAAGTGCCCGGAGCCGCTCGGGCCGACGTGCGCATAGCCGTCGGGCGGCGCGAGCGTCGTGAAGACCGGCTCGACGAAGCGCACGGCATCATCCGGGCCGCCGACCATGAGGCAAAAGCCCTCCTGCAGGCCCCAGACGCCCCCGCTGGTGCCGGAATCCACGTAGTCAATGCCTTGCCGAGCAACGGTCTCGGCCCGGCGCATGCTGTCACGGTAGTTCGAGTTGCCGCCGTCAATCAGCACATCGCCCTTCGACATGAGCGGCATGAGCTGTTCGATCGTCGAGTCGACGGGCGCGCCGGCGGGCACCATCATCCAGACTGCGCGACGGGGTGGAAGCTTTTCCGTCAGCTCCTTGAGAGACGACGCGCCCACGGCGCCGTCCGTGATCGACGCCCGTACCGCCTGCGGATTGAGGTCGGTGACGACAACGCGATGGCCGCCACGCAGCAGGCGCAGCGTCATGTTGGCGCCCATCCGGCCCAGCCCGATCATACCGATGTCCATGGCGTTATCCTCCCGCCGTACCTGCCGCCGATATCGCCGATTCGAGCGCCCGCCGCACGCGGTCGAGCCCGGCGGCGGTGTTCGGTCCGAGGTGCACGCGCAGCACCGGGCGCCCGTGGCGCTCGAGCGACTCGAAGTCGCCGATCGCCTGGGCGCGCTTGAGCTGCCCGAAGCTGAACGGCTTGCCGGGGATCGCGATGTCCGCGGCGTCGGCGCAGGTGACCTGCAGGAAGACGCCGCGCGGCGGGCCGCCCTTGTGCAGCTG
>DASUKM010000022.1:0-203282 GCA_036278735.1 Vicinamibacterales bacterium | reverse complement strand
GCGGCGGTGGCGCCGGCGGCGTCGGAACTGGATCAGACGATTCCGCCGAACGCCGTGCCCGCACCGGGACCCGTTCAGGCGGCCGCCCCTGCGGTCGCGGCGGCTGGGACGCCGCCGGCATCCGCCCCGGTTGCCGCGCCTGCGGCGCCCCCGGTTGCGGCGCCGCGGAAGACGGCGCCGCCGCCGAAAACCGTCGTGCTGCGGCGGTCGCAGGTCGCGGCGGGCAGCGTGCTGGCGATCGTCCTGATCCTTGCGCTGGGCGTGGTGGGCGTGGTGGTCCTCCGGCGTCACGCGCCTGCCGAAGCGGTGACGCGGGCGCCTGCGCCGGCCGGTGCCGCGTCAGCCCCCGTCCCGGCCGCGGCGGCGCCGCCGACATCCACGCCGGCGGCGACACCTTCCGCGCCGGTGAACGCCGCACCGCCAGCTCCCGGCAAGCCCCCGCCGGCTGCGTCCGCGGCGAATGCGCCGCCGGCCGCCGCGCCGGTGGCCATCGCCCCGGTCGTGTTCAGGCCGGTGCGGTTGTTTCTGATCGACGGGGCGTCGGGGCACGAACGCGACGCCGCCGTGCGGCTCACCAGCGACGCGGTGCAGGTGTTCGACGGCGACAAGACCCTGAAGACGATCCGCTACGACGCCGTCATCGGCCTGTTCCAGTCGCATTCGCGCGAACCGCGCTGGGTGACGCCCGCCGGCGTTGCCGTGCCGATCGCGAAAGTGGATGGCGGCGCGCTGGGATTCCTCAAGCCGAGCCACGACTGGGTGACGGTGCGCACGAAGGGGGAATTCGTGCCGCTGCGCCCCGATTCCGACTCGGTGCCGCGGATCGTCGCGCTCCTCGAGCAGCGCACCGGCCTGCGCGTCCGCCGGGCGACCTCCAAGGACTGACTCTGTACAGCCTCAGTTTCGTCGACGGCGCGGGCGTCACCCGGCGCGTGGGGCTCCGGGACGGGCTGACCACCATCGGGCGCGCCCCCTCGTGCGACATCGTCATTCCGGCCCCCAGCGTGTCGCGGGTGCACGTGCGGCTGCGCGTCGAGGACGGCCGCTGCCTGCTCTCGGACGAGACGAGCACCTACGGAACGCTCGTCAACGGCGTGAAGGCGGAGCGGGACGTGCCGCTGGCGAGCGGCGACGTGTTCCAGTGCGGCGAGGTCGCGATCACCGTCGAGCAGACCGTCGAGGCAGACGACCTGCTGTCGGAGAGCCACCAACTGCTCGAGGACTCCGGCACGATCATTCGGCGCATCGAGAGCAGCGGGACCGCGGAGGCGGGCGTTGCGGACGCGGCGGTTCCCCCGGGCGAGGCGTGGCCGGCGCGCGAGCGGCGGAAGGGGGCGGACCGCCGCGTCGAGCATCGGCCGCCGGGCGGCCCGGACCGCCGATCCCGGCGCGAACGGCGCCAGTTGCGGCTGCTGCGCCTGCTGACGGAAATCGGCCAGACGCTCGTCGCGGTCCAGCCGCTGCCGCAGGTGCTGGCGCGCGTGATCGATCTCGTGTTCGACGTCGTGCCGGCTGAACGCGCGTTCCTGCTGCTGCGCGATTCCGCCGATCAGGCGCTGACGGCGCGCGTGCTGCGCCACCGCGACGGGTCGGCGCCCGAGGCGACGCTGAGCCGCACGATCGTCGGCCACGTGATGCGCGAGCGTGTCGCGATGCTCGCGTCGGATGCGCTCTACGATCCGCGGCTCGACACGGCCGACAGCATCCAGGCGATGAGCGTCCGCTCGTTCATGTGCGCGCCGCTGTGGAACCGCAACGAGGTGATCGGCGTGCTCTACGCCGACAACCCGCGCTCGAGGAAGTTCGGGCCCGACGACCTCGACGTTTTCACCGCGCTGGCCAACTACGCGGCCGTGGCCATCGAACAAGCCCGCACGTCCGAGCAGCTCCTGCAGGAGACCAAGCGGCGCGAGCGGCTCCAGCGCTATCACTCGCCCGGGGTCGTCAACCGGATCCTGCGCGGCGGGACCGGCGTCGACGCGCCGTTCCTGGCGCAGGAGCGCGACGTCACCGTCATGTTCTGCGATCTCGTGGCGTTCACGACGCTGTGCGAAGGGCTCGAGCCGTATCAGGTGGCGCAGACGCTCAACAACTTTTTCGGCCGGATGGCCGACGAGATCTTCGAGCGCGAGGGGACGCTCGACAAGTTCATCGGCGACGCCATCCTCGCGGTGTTCGGCGCGCCGTTCGGGCAGCCCGATCACGCGGACCGCGCGGTGCAGGCGGCGCTCGGGATGCGCCGCGCGCTCGACGAGATCAACCGGGCCCAGCCGTCGCGCCCGCTGCAGATGCGCATCGCCATCAACAGCGGCCGCGCCCTCACCGGCGACATCGGATCCCCGCGGCGCCGGGAATTCACCGTGCTCGGCGACGTCGTCAACATCGCATCCCGGATGGAGTCGTCGATCGCGGCCGCCGGGCAGATCCTCATCTCGGCGGATACGCGCGAGCGGCTGAAGCAGGCCATCGAGGTGAAGCCGATGGGGCGCGTCGCGCTGCGCGGACGCCAGCGCGAGGTGGACGTGTTCGAGGTGCAGGCTCAGCCCATAAGGGGCTGACCCACAGCCGCCCCCCGCGCTCCGCCCTCCACCCCCGCTATCAGAAGCCGGCGGCCATCCCGTCCTTGCGCGGATCCGATCCCGCCATCAGGACGCCGGTCCTGGGATCGATCAGGATCCCCTGGAAGCCGCCGAAGACGCCGACCTCGTCGATCAGACGATGGCCGCGCTGGATGAGGCCGAAGCGCGCCGCGGGTGAAATCGCGGATTCGAGCGCGACCCCCTGCGCGGTGTGGCGGAAGCGCGCCGCCTCGCCGGCTTCCTGCACGTTCATCCCGAAGTCGATCAGGTTGAGGAGCACCTGGACGTGCGCCTGCGCCTGCATGTCGCCTCCCATCACGCCGAACGTCAGCCACGGGCGGTCGTCGTGCAGCACCATCGCGGGAATCAGCGTGTGGAACGGCCGTTTGCCCGGTGCGATCCGGTTCGGATGGCCGGGGGCGAGCGAGAAGAGGCTGCCCCGATTCTGCAGCGCGATGCCGGTGTGGCCGGCGACGATGCCGGCCCCGAAGGTTTCGTAGAGCGATTCGATCAGCGACACCACGTGCCCCTGGCCGTCGGCGGCCGTGAGGTAGACCGTGTCCCCCATGGCCTGCGGATGATCGCCGCGATTGGGCGTCGCGGTGTCCGGGAGCGTGAACGGCTTGACGGACTTCGCCGCGCGATCGGGGTCGATGTCGTGCCGGCGCTCGGCGGCGTATTCCTTCGACAGCATGCGCCTGACCGCCGCCTCGGGTGTCGTCGCGGGATCGCCAATCCACGTGTCGCGGTCGGCGTAGGCGATCCGTTTGGCTTCGATCAGCAGGTGCAGATAGGCCGCCGAGTTGTGCCCGAGGGCGTGGACGTCGTAGCCCTCGAGGATGTTCAGCATCTCGAGCGCGGCGAGCCCCTGCGTGTTGGGCGGCATCTCGAACACCCGATAGCCGCGATAGGACGTCGAGACCGGGTCCACCCAGTCGGGATGGTTCGCGGCGAGATCGTCCACAGTGATCAGGCCGCCGCGGCGTTTCATGTCCTCGGCAATCGCCTGGGCGATCGCCCCCCGGTAAAAGGCGTCGCGCCCCTCCTTCGCGATCAGCTCGAGCGACGAGGCCAGCTCGGGGTTGCGGAACACGTCGCCGGGAGCGGGCGCATGGCCGCCGGGCAGGAACACGCGGGCGGCGTCCGGGTCGCGCGCGAGCACCCCTTCCACCTCGCGCCACTGCCACGCGATGATCTCGCTGACGGCGTAGCCGTCGCGCGCATAGGCGATCGCCGGCGCCAGCGCCTGCGCGAGCGAGATCGTTCCATACTTCGCGAGCAGCGCGTTCCACCCGTCGACGACGCCCGGGACGGTGACGGAGAGCGGACCACGGTACGGAATGCGATCGAGATGACGCCGCTGGAACTCTTCCGGCGTCGCGGCCGCCGGCGCGCGGCCGCTCGCGTTCAGGCCGTGGATGGATTTCGTCGCCGGGTCGTACACGATCGCGAACAGGTCGCCGCCGATCCCGTTCATCGTGGGTTCGACGACGGAGAGGACCGCGGCGGCGGTGACGGCGGCGTCGATGGCGTTGCCGCCGGTCTCCAGGACGTGCAGGCCGGCGGCGGTGGCGAGCGGCTGACTGGTCGCGATCGCGCCGTGGCGCGCCATCACGACCGACCGCGTCGCCCGCGGGTTCGGCGCCGGCCGGTCGCCGGGCAGTTGTTGAACCATCGCGGTCGCGGCGATTATCGCCGCCCCGATCGTCGCTGTGCGCATGCGGTCACCCCGCGCGCATTATAGCCGTGGCGGCCGTGCGGCAAACCTCCGGGAGGGAGCCTCCGTCTAATGAAAGGAATGGGGTCTGGAAAGGACGGACGCGCCATGAGGGATTGGAATTTTTCGAGCACTGCGGACGCGGTGGTGGCGTTCCTGCTCGCGGCGACGATCATCGCGGCATTCGTGTAGCGCGCGCGCAAACGGGCGGAAGGCGACCGGCCGGTCGCTCTTCCGCGTCAGCTTCCCGGCTGAACGGCGGCGGCGAGATAGCTCTTGCGGGCTCGCGCGGTCATCCCCGGCTTCTTCACGCGCACATCGAGCTTGTGGACCTTCCCGTCCAGCGTTTCGGGGGAGAAGCCGAGCACGTACTGGCTGTGCAGCTCCTCGGCGACCCGCGTGAACGTGTCGGTCAGCTCGTCGGTCTTCTTCAGCAGAAAGAAACCGCCGCCGGTTTCCTCCGCGATCTTGCGCAAGCCCCGGTCGGGCTGGCTGCGGACCCGGCGTGCGCCGTCGAAGTACTCGTTGACGAGGCCGACCGCGTACACCATCACGTCCTTGTCGCGCGCGTGGTCGGTCACCTTGCCCAGGCCGATGTGGCTCGAGTTGTCGTCGCCGTCGGTGAACACCAGCACGACCTTGCGGCCGTCGAGCGGCTCGAGGTGATCGATGCTCGCGTCGATCGCGTCGTAGAGGCGCGTCGGGTACCCGAAATCGAGATCGTGCAGGTAGCCGACCAGCTCGTCGCGGTTGCTCGTGAACGCGGCGTCCGGGTGGAACTCGATCTTGTCGTTGAACGCCCCGACCTGCCCCTGATCCTGCGGAAGCAGCCGGATGAGGAACTGTTCAGCCCCTTCCTTCACGCGCTCGAGCGAGACGGTCATGCTGCCGCTCGTATCGAGCATGACGACCACCGAGATGGGCGTGGGCTTGTTCTCGAAGACGTTGATCGTGACGGGCTTGCCGTTGTCGAGGATTTCGAAGTCGTCCTGGACGAGATCCGGCACGAGCCGTTTCGTCTGATCGGTGACCGTCACGTAGACGGGCACCGACTCGGTCGACACCTTGTACTTCTGTTGGGCGTTCGGCGCGGAGGCGACGAGAGCCGCCAGCAGGATGGTCAGCAGCGGCACCAGGCGGTTCATGGGTTCGTGATTCGACTATAGCAAGCGGCGATCCGGAGCACAACCAGCCGCCCTACGAACCCGGCGTGAAGAGCGCCGTGGACGGTCCGCGCTCCGCCTGCAGCTTCTTCGCGACCACGTCGACCTGGCGCCAGACGCGCAGGAGGTTCTCGCCGAGGATCTTGCGGACGTCCGCATCCGTGTAGCCGCGCCGCAGCAGCTCGGCGGTCAGCTTCGGATAGGTCGAGACGTCCTCCATGCCGAGCGGCACCTGCGTGATGCCGTCGAAGTCGCTGCCGATGCCGATGTGATCGATGCCGGCCACCTGGCGGATGTGATCGATGTGGTCGGCAATGTCGCTGACGGTGGCGCGGGGCATCGGATTGCCCGCCGTCCAGGCGTCGACGCCCGCCTTCACGGCCGCCGCGTCGTTCGGGTGCAGCGACGTCAACCGCGCGCGTTCGGCATCCTGCGCCTTGTTCCACGCCGTCACCTCGGGCGAGAGGAAGCCCGGCACGAACGTCACCATCACGACCCCGCCGTTCTGGCGGAGCATCTGCAGCACGTTGTCGGGCACGTTGCGCGGGACCGGATTGAGCGCCTTCGCGTCGGAGTGCGAGAAGATCACGGGGGCGACCGACACGCGGATCGCGTCTTCCATCGTGGCCGGCGCCGTATGGCTCAGGTCCACGAGCATGCCGAGCCGGTTCATCTCGCGCACGACCTCTTCCCCGAACGGCGCGAGGCCGTCGAACTTCGGCGTGTCGGTGCACGAGTCGGCCCAGTCGGTGTTCTTTTCGTGCGTCAGCGTCATGTAGCGGGCGCCGAGCGCGAACAGCATGCGCAGCGCGCCGAGCGAGTTGTCGATCGAGTGCCCTCCCTCGACGCCGATCATCGAGGCGATCTTCCCCTGCTTGAAAATCCGATCGACGTCCTCCGGGGTGCGCGCCAGCTCGAAGGTGTCCGGGTAGCGGCGCATCATCCGGTACACCGTATCGATTTCCTCGAGCGTGGCGGTGACGGCGGTCTGCCCCTGCAGGGTGACCGGCACGTACACCGACCAGAACTGCGCGCCCAGCTCGCCGGCGCGGAGCCGCGGAATGTCCGTCATGATCGACGGCTGCGGCTTCGAGATGTCGAGCAGGTCGAGGTCGCGCTGCGGGTTGTTTTCGCGGAGCGCCCACGCGAAGTCGTTGTGTCCGTCGATGAGCGGCGTCTGCTTCTGCAGCGTCTTCGCCCGGGCCATCAGGGCCGCGTCGGGAACCGGGGGTTGCTGCGCGGACACGATCGTCATCGAGAGCACCGCCAGAGCAAGGACGGACAGGTAGCGAAGCATGGGGGGCATCATATGACGAGGGCCCTGGTACAGAAAGGCGACTTGACTGGTCCGATTTCCGGTGACACACTTTTTCGGGACCGCGAGCGAGCGTGTAGGGGGGGCCGGCGGGGCGAAGCCCCCCGGGTAATTTATGCTGCAGGCGTACGTAATCACCTTGCGGGAAGGGCTCGAGGCGTTCCTGATTGTCGCGATCAGCCTCGCGTATCTGAAGAAGACGGGGCGGCGCGCGCTGCTGCCGGCGGTGCATTGGGGCATCGGCGTCTCGCTGCTCCTGAGCGTGGGGGCGGGCCTGCTGCTCGCGCGGGCGCGCAATCAGTCGCTCTGGGAAGGGGTGTTGGGGATTGTCGCGGCCCTGCTGGTGGCCTCGCTGACGGTGCACATGTGGCGCGCCGGCAAGCGGATGAAGCGGGACATCGAAGGACGGCTCGCCTCCTCGTCGGCCAAAATCGGCGCCGCCGCCTTCTTCGGCGTGTTCGGCTTCACGGTCCTGATGATCACGCGCGAGGGGATGGAAACCGCGCTGCTGATGAACGCGCTGCTCTTCCAGGAGCTGCCGCGCGCGATCCTCGCCGGAGCGGTGGGCGGCACGGCCAGCGCCGCCGTCATCGCGTGGCTCTGGTCGAAGTTCGGCCACCGCGTGAACCTGTCGCGCTTCTTCCAGGTGACGGCGGTGTTCCTGCTCGTCTTCGTCGTGCAGCTCGTGATCTACGGCTTCCACGAGCTGGCCGAAGCGCGCGTGCTGCCCGACAGCGTGCGGCTGCACGACCTGACCGAGCCGTATGGGCCCGACGGCATCTACGGCCACTACCTCACGTACTTGCTCGTCGTGCTGCCGCTCGCCTGGCTGGCCTTCGCGAGCCTCTTCGGCGGCCAACGTCACGCGGTCGCCAGTAACCAGTAGCCAGCTTCCAGCTCGGCTCCGCGATTCCGTGGCTCCTCGGTCCGTGATTCCGCGGTCCCGTCGCTCCGTGATTCCGTGGCTCCGTCGGTAGTGATCCGTGATTCCGTGGCTCCGTCGGTAGTGATCCGTGATTCCGTGATTCCGTGGCTCCGTCGGTAGTGATCCGTGATTCCGTGATTCCGTGGCCTCACTCGTTGTGGTAGAAGCGGAGCCAGAAGAGAAAGGCGGCGATCACGCCGCCGGCCACGCCGGCACCGATCGCAATCGCCTTTCCCACGTGCGACCCGTCCCGATCCGGTTCGACGGCGACAATGGTGTCGAGCGCGATCGGCAATGGGGGCTCGAGATCGCGCCCGTGCTCCTGTACGATGACGCCGTCGGGCTCCAGTTCCAACAGGATGCCGCGCACGGTGCGTCCACTCGCCTGCCGGATGCGGAGGCGGGCTCCGGGCGTCTGGTGCTGGAGGTACGCGATGACGGCCGCGTGCACCGCCGGGTCGCGGGCAGGCGCGGAACCGCGCGCCAGGGCCGGCGCGCAACCGGTCGCCCCCATCGCCGCGCAGATGAGCAACGCGATGATTCGTCGCATGTCAGGAATGTCGGCTTCCAGCTTCCAGCTTTGAGGAAGCCATTCTTCCTTTTGAGCTGGCAGCGGGAAGCTGGCGGCTGGAAGCTGGCAGCTACAATGGTTGCATGAAACCACCTGTCACCGCGCAGCTCGTCTGGGAGCGCGATCTGGTCTTCAAGGGCCGGAGCGGCCAGGCGTCGATCGTGCTCGACGGGGATTCGGCCGCGGGCCCATCACCCGTGCAGACGCTCGTCTTCGCGCTCGCCGGCTGCATGGCGATGGACGTCGTCCACGTGCTGAAGAAGGGACGGCATCCGCTGCAGGCGCTCACCGTCTCCCTGACGGCCACGCGCGCGCAGGCTGATCCGCACCGGCTGCTGACGGCGGAGCTGCAGTTTGCCGTGACGGGCGCGGTACCGGAGGCCGCCGTACAGCATGCCATCGACCTGTCGCGCGAGAAGTACTGCTCCGTGTGGCACTCGCTGCGGCAGGACATCGCGCTCACGACGCGCGTGAGCATCACCGCAAGCGTCTGACGCGGCGCATGGGATCCGCCAAGTCCCGGCGCCGGTACCTCGACTGGATGCGCGGACTCGCCGTGCTGGTGATGATCGAGGCGCACGTCATCGACAGCTGGACGCGCGCGGCCGATCGTCACGGGTGGCCGTTCGGCTGGTCGTTGATCCTCGGCGGCTTCGGCGCGCCGCTCTTTCTCTTTCTCGCGGGCCTTTCGGTCGCCTTGTCGGCCGGGTCGAAAGCGCGCCGGCTGCAGGACGATCGGCGGGCCGCCGCGAAGGTGGAGCGGCGCGGGCTGGAGATCTTCCTGCTCGCCTTCCTCTTCCGGATTCAGTCGTGGGTGATCTCGCGGTCGGCCGTCCGGGCGCTGCTGAAGGTCGACATTCTCAACATCATGGGGCCCGCGATCGCCGGCACCGCGATGCTCTGGCGGGCCGGCCGGACGCTGCGCGGCCGCGTCGCGCTGTTCGCCGCCGCGACCGCCGCCCTCGTGTTCGCGACGCCGCTCGTGCGCGCCACGCCGCTGCTCGCGCCGCTGCCCGATTTCCTCGAAGGCTATTTGCGGCCGGTGCCAGGTCTGACGAACTTTTCGTTCTTTCCCTGGGCGGCGTTCCTGCCGGCCGGCGCCATCATCGGGCTGTTCGTCGATCGCGCGAGAACGCGCCCGGTCGAGAGCCGCCTCAACCTCGTGCTCGGGCTGACCGGCGCCGCCGTCGCGATTGGAGCGTACGCCGCCTCCTACCTGCCGACCCCCTACGCCCGTTCCGATTTCTGGACCAGCTCGCCGGCCTTCTTCTTTTTGCGCGCCGGCATCATGACGGCCGCGATCGCGCTCATCTATCTCTGGGAGCTGCGGCCGGAGACGACCGGCTGGCACCCGATGCCGCTGCTCGGCCGGACGTCCCTGTTCATCTACTGGATACACGTCGAAATGGTGTACGGTGTAATCTCGCTTCCGCTCCATAAGGCGCTGACGCTGCGGCAGGCGTGGGCCGGCTTCGCGGTGTTCTCGTTGTTCATGCTCGGCTGCGCGGCAGGTAAGGAGCGCTTCATGGAATGGTGGCGGCGGCCGCGTCAGCCTGTCGCGCTCGGGACCGGAGGGTTGGGCGGCGCCGAACGGTTGAGCTGATTTCGGAATGTGTCGCGTTCGCGGAAGCTCGAGGACGCGCGAGACTGTGTTTGGGCCGGAAACGCGCGGACTTCCGGCGGATTCGCGTTGGATCGGTCTTTGCCAATCAATACGGTGGGAGGCCCCTTATGAAATTGCGAGCGTCAGCCCTTCCGGCGTGGCTGGATGACGAGCGTCAGCTCCTGCACTACCTCGTCAGGCCGCACGACGGCCACGCGTACGCGGAGGACCTGCTCGACGCCGTCTGCCTGCTCACCTCGTGGGCCTTCGTCATCCTCGCCGTGCTCGCTGTCCTCTTCGTCGTGATCGACGCGATCGTTTAGGGGCCGTCCAGAGAGTTCAGGGTTCGGGGTTCCGGGTCGGGTTCCCGGTTCGAGGTTCCAGGCAGGTTCCAGCGTCGGAACACGGAACCCACCCTCCGCACTCTGAACCCAGCTTGGAACCCTGAACCCCGAACCCAGCCCGGAACCCTGAACTCACGCCGATCACACGCTTATCGCCCCTTGTCCGCCGGCTCCGCCTTGGTGACAGGCGTGGCGAGATCGTCGTAGTTCAACACGGTATTGAACAGCATGTTGAACTCGCCGAAGTTCTGCCAGCGATAGCAGGGATTCCCCGCGAACAGGATCACGCGTCCGCTCCCTTCCGGCTCGTCGATGATCGCGGCCCGGTTGCGGATCTCGTTCGCGCCACGCATCAATCCGCTCAGCACGTGATCGTCGCCGCCGGGATACCGCATCAGGATGTCGGAGGCGGGGGCGGCGGCCGTGTCGTCCGCCTGTTCGAACGGGTTGCGGCGCTGGACGCTGAGCAACGGACCGTTCCCATAGCGGACCGGCACCATGTGCTTGTCGTAGCCGTAGAAGATCGGACTCTGCGGCTGCAGGATCTCGGCCTCCACGATCGGGCCCGGCGCGTAGAACTGCTGCGACGGCCGCGCGGCATCCACCTTCGGCGTCAGCCCGAATTCGGCGGGGAAGTAGCTCGCGGTCCCGAGGGTGACGAGCACCCCGCCGCCGCGCACGAACGCGTCCAGCTCGGCGACCCCGCGCAGCCCCATGCCGCCGGTGATGTCGTCCGACTCGCCGTACATCCCGAGCGTCTTGAACCGATCGCTCTTCTTGTACGGGATTGGCTTGCCCCGCGATTCGATGTCGAACACGAGCCGCTTGGCCGTGCCCGCCTGGTTGGGAATGACGATGACGTCGTAGGCGTCGCGAAGGTGCCCCTGGTCGACGCGCTCCTTGTAGATCAGATCGTACGGCACGCCGTACTTGTCGAACGCGTAGCGCACCCAGCCGACGTCCTGCGTGCTGCCCCACGTGCTGTAGACGGCAAGGCGCGGCAGATCGAGCGGGTGCATCGGCACGTTCGGCCTGGTCGCGATCGCCGCCGCCCGCAGGCCCAGATCCTCGATCGCGCTCTTCACCGTCGCGGCCGCTCCGCCTGTCGCCTCGACGACGAACGACCCGGCGGGAAAGTCGATGCCGTCCGCGCTGAACGCTTTCTCCGTCGCGTCGACCGGCAGGTCCTTCAACCGGTAGCGCAGCGTGATCATGTTGTTCGATCCCTCGTGCGCCACCGCGACGATATGGCCGCTGCCAGCTTCCGTACCGGCAATCTTCAGCTCGTCGACAGGGGCGACGGGCACGTCGAGCACCGACGTGTCGTCGATCTCCTTCACCTCGGCGTGGCTCATCAGCCCCATCGTCCAGGCGGAGTCGTCGTAGGTGCGGAGGCTCGGGTCGGGATAGTCCTGCTTCTCGAGCAGGATCTTCGCGAGCCGCCCGTACGGCTGATTGCGTTTGACGACGAAGGAGCCGGCCGGGAAGGTGCCGTCCTTCAGCTTGACCTCCGCCCTCGCCTTGCCGACCTCGATGCCCTGCAGGCGCAGCAGGTTGACGACGCGCTCGACGCGCGTCATGTCGCGCTGGACCGGGATCACGTAGCCGGCGACCTTGTCTTTCCGCGCGGCGTCGATCGAATTGCGCGACTTCTGATAGAAGTCGCCGAGGATGATCTTCGGCATCATCGACGTGTATTGCAGGCCGGTGAGCACGCCCGTCTCGCCGTAATTGACGTTGTCGCGGATCGACCAGTCGAACTCGCCGGTCGCCGGCCAGGGGCGGTACCATTCGCGCTGCGTCTGGCTGCCGCGTCCGCCGCGGCCGCCCCCTCCCGCCGCGGCGGCGCCGCCGCGTCCGCCGCGGCCCGCGCGCCCGCCGGCCGCCTCGCCGCCGCCCAGCTTGACGTGCTGCGTCGTCGCGCCGTCGAAGCCTTCGATCTCGTACATGCGGATCATGCCGTTGTGATTCGACGACATGAACGCGAGATACCCGGGCGACCACATGTCGACGAAGGCGTGGGTCCACACGCCCGGCATGCCGTATTTCGCGAACTGCGACATCTCGAAGTTCGCCATCATCGGCAGCTCGCCGTAGAGGATCGGATCGAGGTTCGGATTCTGCGGCGCCTGTCCGCTGAACGTGTACAGCAGCGTTTCCGACTGATGCAGGTCGTGCATGATCGGCGGGTGCCACTGCAGGTACCAGTCGAGCAGCGCGCGCATCGAGGCCTGCGAGTAGTTGATGTCGCGGTTGTCGTCGTGGAACACGTACTTGCCCCAGTAGGGGACGCCAATCTGCGGGTTGTGCGTCTTGTCCTCGGGACCGTACAGGTTGTACCAGTCCACGTTGCGGTCGCGGCCGTCCGGGTCGGCGACCGGCGTGATCGAGACGATGACGTCGTTGCGGATGCCGTCGATGATCGGCGAGTCCTCGGTGGCGATCCGGTAGGCCAGCTCCATCAGCATCTCGGACGGCCCGACTTCGCCGCTGTGGAGCCCGCCCATGAGGTGATAGATCGGTTTGGCCTTCGCGACGATCTCCTGCGCCTGCGCGTCGGTGATGGTGCGCGGGTCGGCGAGCTTCGCGAGATAGCCCCGGTAGGTGTCGAGATTCCTGATGGACTCCTCCGAGCCCACGAAGACGACGACCAGCTCGCGCCCTTCGTCTGAGGTGCCGATCGGGAGCACCTTCACGCGCGGGCTGGCGGCCGCGAGCGCGCGGTAGTACTTCAGGATGTCGGCGTAGTAGGTCAGCTTGTCCGGCGCGCCAATGTAGTAGCCGAGGACGTCTTTCGGCGACGGCACGCCGGCGACCTTCGGCAGATGGTCGACGAGCGGGCTGATGAAGTCGGGCCGGGTCGTCCACTGGTGGACGAGGCGGGCGAAATCAGGGTCCTGCGGCTGCGTGGCGGCCTGTTGCGCAGGAAGGGGAACCGCCAGCGCGCACGCGAACGCCGCGATGAGGAGCGCACGACGCATTAGGATAACTCCTTTGGTGGCATCGACTTAGTTGTAGTTGCCCGGTTGGCACGAGCGGCAGTGGGCATCCGGCGCCGTCGCAAGGTAAGATTAGCCTCCAACGTGTCAGCCCAGGCCTGCGGCCTGAGAAAGCTGATGTCAAGCCTATGATCAGCGTCGCCGCGATTCGGATGCAGCAGTTTGGCGTGCAATTCTACCAAGCTTCGCTGTCCGCGAATGATATCGACAAACTCGTCCGATTCGAGGTGCTCAGTTACGGCGAGCAGGGGCAGCCGGTCCGGGGCGGCAAGCGGAAGGGGGCGGCCGCGCCCTCCAAGGTGAACTGGGACCTGCTCGAGCGGCGCATCGCGTCGAGCGAGAAGGCGTATCAGCGCCAGATCATCCGCCGGAAAATCGACGAGCTGGTCCAGTACTACGAACAGTGCCGGCAGGCGCGCGACCTGCCGTCGATTGCCGGGGCGGTCATCATCTCCTGCGACGAGACGCTGAAGTTCGACCCGATGGAGCCGGGCTCCCCGCTCGGGACGCTGAAGGTGCCGGAACGCGAAGGGATCCTGCGGGCGATCGACGGCCAGCACCGGCTGCTCGCGCTCCACGCCGACATCGATCGCTTCGGCGGCGAACCGTTCACGGTGCCGGCCATCATCTTCGACCGGCTGCCGGAAGACCACGTCGTCCAGATGTTCGTGACGATCAATGCGAAGCATACGCGGCTGAATGCGTCGCATCTGGTGTCGCTCTCGGGCCGGCAGCTCTATCGCGACGAGAACCTCGCGGCGGCGCACGACGTGGTGCGGGCGCTCAACGACCGGGAGGACTCGGCGCTGTACGACGAGATCAAGCTGCTGGGCGTCGGCGGCGGCCGCGTGGCGCAGGCGCCGCTCGCGCAGGAACTGAAGAAGCTGTTTGCGGACGAAGCGTTCGGGGCGGGCTCGAAAGGGGACCGGTTCCGCGAAGAGGCGAAGAAATTCTTCGTGAACTACTTCAAGCAGGTCGCCCAGGTGTTCGGCGCCGCGTGGAACGGGCGCAAGTACTCGATCAAGAGCGCGACGGCGCTGCGCGCCTTCGTCCGGGTGGCGCCCGATGTGATCCGGCGTCTGGACCAGGAGCACGCGGAGCGCGCCGACTTTCGCGCAATCGGCCGGGTGATTGCGCCGTGGGGGCGCCGCATCGGCGATCTGCGATTCGAGAACGAAGGCGCGTGGAAGCGGTCGGGCACGACGGTGGAGTCGCTCGCGAAGGAGCTGCGCCTGGCGCTGCAGTATCCGGAGGGCGCCGCGGTGTGAACGAAAAAGGGCATCGCCATTTCTGGCGATGCCCATGGTGATTGCGGGCGACCCGGCTCCCCAGCAACTCACGGCTCCCTGCCGTAAATATTCAGGCCGCCTGCGCCCTCCCCTTGAGCAACCGGCGTACCAGCCAATTTCCTCAATATTTCCGCGCCTCGATCCGCCGCGACCCGACAGAATTGTCAGCCGATTACAGTTTTGGTGATCCGGCCCGGCGCCTGCGGCGGCGTTCCTTGACACCATCGCCGGCCAGCCACTAAGCTCCGGCCCTTCAGGGGGTTGTGCCGTGGCGGCCCGGATCGACGTGAATTGCGATATGGGGGAGTCGTTCGGCGCCTGGCGCCTCGGGGCCGACGCGGACGTGATGCCGAGCATCACCTCGGCGAACGTCGCCTGCGGGTTCCACGCCGGCGATCCGGCCGTGATGCGCGAGACGATCCGGCTGGCGAAGGCGGCAGGCGTCGCGGTCGGCGCCCATCCGGGCTTTGCCGATCTGGCCGGGTTCGGACGGCGCGATCTGCGGGCGAGCCCTGCGGAGATCGAAGACGCGGTGCTCTATCAGGTCGGCGCCTTGTCGGCGATGGCGCGGGCGGAAGGGGTGCGGCTCCATCACGTCAAAGCGCACGGCGCGCTGTACACCATGGCCGCACGCGAGCGGCCGCTGGCCGACGCGATCGCGCGCGCGGTCGCGGCGTTCGACTCCGCGCTGGTGCTGTACGGGCTGCCGGGATCGGCGCTGCTCGACGCCGGCCGGGCCGCCGGGCTCGGGGTCGCAGCGGAAGGCTTCGCGGATCGCGCGTACGAGCCGGATGGATCGCTGACCCCCCGGTCGATCGCCGGGGCGGTCATTCACGATCCGGCTGTGGTCGTGGCGCGCGCGCTTCGCATGGTCGAGGAGGCCGTCGTCCTGACGCGAAGCGGCGCCGAGGTGCCGCTGACGATCGACACGATCTGCGTGCACGGCGATACGCCTGGGGCGGCCGGGCTGACCCGACAGTTGCGGGCGGCGCTCACCGCTCGCGGCGTGGAGGTGCGCGCCGCCGGCGCGTGAGATGACCCGGGTCAGCGAACGATTGCCGTCGAGCCCGGGTCTGTTTGGATGGTGGCGCGACGCCGACGTGCACGCGCGGCGCGCGCTGATCGCGGGAACGCTCGGGTGGATGCTCGACGCGTTCGACGTGATGCTGTTCGCGCTCGTGCTCCCGGCGTTGAGTGCGGATCTGGGCCTCTCGAAAGCGGACGGCGGGCTGCTCGGCTCGGTCACCCTGATCGCGGCCGCCGTCGGAGGGGTGTCGTTCGGCTGGATCGCCGATCGATTCGGGCGCACGCGCGCCCTGATGCTGAGCGTCGCGCTGTATTCCGTCTTCACCGCCGCCTGCGGTCTGGCGGGCAGCCTCGCGCAGTTCGTGGTGTTTCGGATCCTGCTCGGCCTCGGCATGGGCGGAGAGTGGACGAGCGGCGCCGCGCTCGTGTCGGAGGCGTGGCCGTCGGAACACCGCGGCAAGGCGCTCGGGTTCATGCAGAGCGGCTGGGCCGTCGGCTACGCCGGCGCCGCGCTGGTGAACGGGTTCGTGCAGCCCGCGTTCGGCTGGCGTGCGGTGTTCTTCGTCGGCATCCTGCCGGCCTTCTTCACGCTGTGGATTCAGCGCCGGGTTCGCGAACCGGAGATCTGGACGGCGACGGCACGCGCCGCCGCTCCCTCGCCCGGGCTGCGGTCCATCGTCCGCGGTCCGCTCGCCCCGGTCACGATCCTGCTGACCCTGATGAACACCTGCACGCTGTTCGCGTGGTGGGGATTCAACCTGTGGCTGCCCAGCTATCTGCGCGCGCCGGGCACGCAGGGGGGCATCGCGCTGAGCCCGGGGGCAGTCTCCGGCTTCGTCTTCTTCATGCAGATCGGCATGTGGTTCGGCTACGTGACGTTCGGGTTCGTGAGCGACGTCATCGGCCGCAAGCGCACCTACGTCGTGTATCTGCTGACGGCGGCCGCGCTGCTGTTCGTGTACGTGTCGGTGCGGGTGCCGATCGTGCTGCTGGTGCTGGGGCCGTTCGTGGCGTTCTTCGCGACGGGGTACTTCAGCGGCTTCGGGGCGGTGACGGCGGAACTCTATCCGACGGCGATCCGCGCCACGGCACAGGGCTTCACATACAATATCGGCCGGGTCGTCAGCGCCGCGGCGCCGCTCGCCGTCGGATCGCTCGCCCAGACGCACGGATTCGGCCAGGCGCTCCTGCTGTGTTCGGGGGCGTTCGTGCTGGCCGCGCTGACGTGGGTCTGGATTCCGGAAACCAGAGGCCGCGCGTTGACGTGATTCGACGCTTCCTGCTGCTGCTCGTCGTTCTCTCCGGCGCGCCGGGATGCCTCGTGCTGAGCCTGCAGCCCGCGTACGACGGCGATTCGCTCGCCTGGGACCCCGCGCTGCTGGGCGTCTGGCGCGACGCCGACGACAACGCGTCGGTGCGCATCGAGGCCGCCGAGTGGCACTCGTACCGGCTGCACTACGACTACGCGATCGAACGCGGGGACCTGACCGGGTTCCTCACCGTCCTCGGCGACGCGAGGTATCTCGACGTGAGGCCGCTCAGCGGCGAGGATCCCGGATCGCTCCTGATCCCCGTTCACGCGGTGTTGCGCGTCGCGATCGATGGCGACCATCTCGAGGTCACGCCGCTCTCGTACGACTGGCTGGCCGCGCGCCTGCGCAGCGGCCGGCCGCCCGGCGAAGGCCTGAAGGCCGTCTTCGATCAGAAGCAGAACGCGTTGATCGTCTCGCCGACCGCGACGCTGCGCGGCTGGCTGCGATCCCAGCCCCCAGGCGGCGCCGCGTTCGGCGCCGCCGCCAGCTTCGTGCGCGTGCCGCCGCACCCCCTCTCCATCTCGACCGCGTCCGCGGCAAAGGAGCCACGATGAAGCGTCTGTGTGCGACCCTGGTCGGCGTCCTGGTGTGCCTCCCCGCGCCCGCGTGGGCGCAGAACCGCAGCACCGACGCGTACACCCGATACGAGCTGCTCGCGCCCGAGACGGCGAGTTTCAGGATCGTCTACGACGTGACGGCCGTCAGCCCCGGCGCGAAGTTCTTCTTCAATCCGATTCGGAAAGGCAGCGAAGCCAGCGACGAGTCCGTGATCGATCTGATGACGGGGCAGCCGCTGAAATTCGAGGAGGTCACCGGGCAGCAGGCGCGCGACGCCGGTCTGACGCGCGCCGATCTCGAGACGCACTACATCCAGGTGACGCTCGCCCGCCCGGTGCCCGAGGGCGGCGGCCAGGGGCGTATCCGAATCCTGAAGACGTACAAGGATGCGAAGAGCTATTACCGCGACGGGGACCTGATCGTGTTCGACCGTCCGCTCGGCATCAAGCGCAACGCCGTCGTCCTGCCCGCCGGCTACGAGCTGGTGTCGTGCAACATTCCGGTGCAGGTGATCGAGGAGCCGGACGGCCGCGTGAACGTCAGCTTCATGAACACGTATCCCGGCGAGGCGCCGCTCGTCGTCAAGGCACGCGCGCTCAAAGGGGCGCCCGCGGCGGCGGCCGCCGCACCGGATCGTGCGAGCGCCGCGCCGCCTCCCGCACCCGCCGAATCGGCGCCGCGCGTCCGTCCGATGGACCAGATTCGCGTGACCGAGCGCGCGTTCCAGGATCGCGACATCGTGTATTTCCTGAAGGATCCCTCCACGCACGCCTTCTCGCTCTATCACGACTACACCGAATCGCGTCCGGGAGAAGACAAGTACGTCAACGTCGTGCGGACGGGCAGCACCGTGTCGGATCCGTCGGCGACGGTCCTCGATACCGGCGAGAAGCTGAAGACCGAAATCATGACCGGCGCCCAGATCGCCGCGCAGGGCATCCACATCGACGAGCAGGTGTCGCCCGACACGGAAGTCGTGATCATTCCGTTCGCGCCGGTGAAGAAGGGACAGTCGATCCGCCTGCGCATTTCGGAAACCTACACGGATGCGGCGCGCTACGCGCTCGTCGACGGGCAGTTGATGTGGCACCGCAGCTTCGGCCGCGCGCGCAACGCGATCGTGCTGCCGGCAGGATGGCACCTGACGACGACGTCGATTCCCGCGGTCGTGTCGCAGGATCCCGACGGCCGGACGCGGCTCGTCTACTGGAACCCGCGCCCCGATCAGATCGACATCTTTCTGAAGGCGCGACACAGGTAGCCTGTTACAATTGCAGCGTTCCCCACGCAATCAGGAGTTCCAATGTTCAGACTTCGTGGCGCGCGCGCGGCGGCCGTGCTCGCGACGGCCGTCGTGACGCTGGCGGGCGTCGCGCCGCTCGCGGGACAGGCGCCGGCGCCGCAGGCGCCAAAATCGGCGGCTTCGGCCGCACCCGCGGTCGAGGCGCTGCCGGCGGCTCGCACGATCGTCGACCGTCATGTGCAGGCGATCGGCGGCCGCGCCGCCGTGCTCGGCTATTCGTCGAGCCATGCCACGGGCACCGTCTCGATTGCCGGCTCGGGCATGAGCGGCACGGTCGAGATGTATGCGGCGGCCAAGCCGAATCGTACCCTGCTGCGCATCACGATCCCCGGGGTTGGCGAGATCGCCAGCGGCTTCGACGGCACCCACGGCTGGACGATGTCGCCGCTCACGGGCCCCATGCTGCAGCAGGGGAAGGAACTCGAGCAGGCGGGGCTCGACGCCGACTTCTACGGCGAACTGCGCGATCCGGCCGACTACACCAGCCTCACCACGGTCGAGAAGACCACCTTCGAAGGACGGCCGTGCTACAAAGTCCGGCTCGTGCGCCGCGACGGCGGCGACGATTTCGATTTCTACGACGTCGCGACCGGCCTGCGCGCCGGCAGCATCAACACGCGCGAGTCGTCAATGGGATCGATGACCGCCACGAGCGTGGAATCCGATTACAAGAAGTTCGGCAAACTGCTGCAGCCCACGACGATCACGACCCGGACGATGGGCGTCGAGGAAACGATTACGATCGCGGCGTTCGAGTACGACAGCGTGCCGCCGGCGGTCTTCGAGGCGCCGGCCGAGATCAAGGCGCTGATCAAGTGAGGCGCCGGGCGGCCGCGCTGCTCGTCGCGGGCGTGCTGGGCCTGCCGCTCGCGATGCAGGCGCAGGCGCCCCGCGCGCTGGAGACGTTCGACGCCGTCTGGACGAAGGTGCGCGACACGCACTTCGACCCGGGCTTCGACGAGCAGGCGTGGGATCGCGTGCGCGCGGAGTTGCGGCCGCGGGCGGCCGCCGCGAAAACGCCGGGCGAACTGCGCGACGTGCTCCGCGACATGCTCGGACGGCTCGGGCTCTCGCACTTCGCCATCATCCCCTCGTCGCCGGACGCGCCTGGCGACAACGCCGACTTCAGCGGCGAGCCCGGCTTCGACGTGCGGCTGATTGGACACGACCTGGTCGTCAGCCGCGTCGAGCCGGACGGCGGCGCGGCGGCGGCGGGCGTGCGGCCGGGCTGGAAGATCGAGCGTATCGACGGCACCACGGCGGCATCGCTGCTCGACGCGATCACGGCCGCGACCCCCGAGCGCATCGCGCGGCTGGCGGCCTGGCGCGCGGCCGTGACGCGCCTGCGCGGTCCGTCCGGCACCAGCGTCACCGTCACCTTCTCCGAGGCGGACGGTGCCACGCTCACCAGAACGATCACACGGCACGGCGAGCCGGGGCAGGCCGTGACCGTCGGGAACCTGCCGACGTTTCACGTGCGCGTGGAGGCGACGCCGCTGACCACCCCCGCGGGGGCGCCGGTCGGCCTCATCCGCTTCAACGTCTGGATGGCCGCTGTCGACGCGCCGTTCGCGCGCGCGATCGATCGGTTCCGGGCGAGCGACGGGATCATCATCGATCTGCGCGGCAATCCCGGCGGCCTCGCCGCGATGATCATGGGGATCGCGGGGCACTTCCTCGACCAGCGCGTCGCGCTCGGCGTGATGAAGACGCGGGAGGGGGAACTGCGCTTCACGGCGAACCCGCGACTCGTCGACGCCGACGGCGCGCGCGTCGAACCGTTCAAGGGGCCTGTCGCGATCCTCGTCGACGGCCTGACGGGCAGCGCGTCGGAGTGCTTCGCGGGCGGCATGCAGGCGATCGGCCGCGCGCGCGTGTTCGGCCGCACGAGCATGGGGCAGGCGCTTCCGGCGCTGTTCGATCAGTTGCCGAACGGCGACGTGTTCATTCACGCGTGGGGAGACTTCGAGACGGCCGACGGCACGCGGCTCGAAGGGCGGGGGGTGATTCCGGACGAACCGGCGCCGCTCACGCGCGCCGACCTCGCGGCGGGGCGCGACGCCGCGGAGGCGGCCGCCCTGGCCTGGATCGACCGTGCCCGCAAATCACAGGGCGAGCCGCAGTTGCCGGCGCTACGGTTGCGCTTGGCGGGGCCGTCTGGTAGACTGGGATCGCCTGCACACGCGGCCTTTCCAGCCATAATCAGGACAATTTCGGGAGAAGTGCATGGAGCAGCGCCGGCTGCGTCTCGGTGACACATTGGACGACTACTGTCCCCGTGAACGGAGGGTCACGAATCACGCGATCGTGGCCATAATCGAAGACGAGATCAAGCAGACGCGGTGCACCACCTGCGACGCCGAGCACCCTTACAAGGGAGGCAAGGCGCCGCGACGGCGAAAGCCTGACGCCTTGACCGCCCCCGAATCCTCTCGCATGACACCTCGAGACGAGCACGAGCACCACACATCCACGGACGAACACGAGCACGACGGCTCCGCAGAGCGGGCCCCCGCTGTGGCCGAGGCGGCGCCAGCCGAGGCGGACGCGGATCAAGCGCCTGCACCACCGGTCGATGAAGGGCCGGTTCACCGGCCGCTCATTCGTGCCACGTTGCCTCGTCCGGAAGGCTTCCAGAAGGACGCGCGTCCGGCGCCCGAGTTCACGATCCGGCAGAACGGCGGACGCGCGGGTAATTTCCGCGGCGGCGATTCGCGCGGACGCGGGCGCGGCGCCAGCCAGGCCGGCGGCGCCAACGGCAACCGCCCGGGCGGCGGGGCCGCGCGTTTCGGCCGGGGTCCGCAGGGCGGACGGCAGGGGCGCCCCGGACCCGCGTTCGGGCGCGGGCCGCAGCCGCGCCACGGCGGCGGCAAGAAGCGCTCGCGCTGAACGGATGGCCTCGCTTTCCGGCAAGCACGGCCTGATCGTCGGCGTCGCCAACAAACGATCGATCGCCTGGGCGATCGCGCAGGCGGCGCACCAGGCGGACGCGCGGCTCGCGATCACCTACCAGGGCGATCGGCTCGAAGAAAACGTCCGCGAGCTGTCCGCCACCCTCACCGATCCGCTGGTCCTTCCCTGCGATGTCTCCGACGACGCTCAGATCGCGCGCGTGTTCGAGGCGATCGATCGACAGTTCGACGGACTCGACTTCGTGGTTCATGCCGCGGCGTTCGCGCCGCGGGAGGAGCTGGCGAATCCGTTCGTGCAGACCTCGCGCGAGGGTTTCCGGATGGCGCTCGACGTCAGCGCCTATTCACTGATCGCGCTCGCGCGCGGCGCCGCGCCGCTCATGGAACGCCGCGGCGGCGGCAGCATCCTCACGCTCACGTACCTCGGGAGCGAGCGCGTGTTCGCCAACTACAACGTGATGGGGGTCGCCAAGGCGGCCCTCGAGGCGACGGTGCGCTACCTGGCCGCCGACCTGGGGCCGAAGAACGTTCGCGTGAACGCCATCTCCGCCGGCCCGATCAAGACGCTCGCGGCCGCGGGCATTGCCGGCTTCTCGAGCATCCTGCAAATCTACCGCGACCGGGCGCCGCTGCGCCGCACCGTCGATCCCGCCGAGGTCGCCGACGCCGCGGTGTTTCTCCTGAGCGACGCCGGCCGGGCCGTCACCGCCGAAGTCCTGATGGTCGACGCCGGCTTCCACGCGACCGGCATGTAGCCACGGACCGCCACGAACCGCCACGGAATACACGGAATACACGGAAGGCCGCGGAACTGGCGGGCACATCGTTTGCTCCTGTCGAGGTCTGGAGGGCAACGAATGAACACGCGACTCGTCAGGCTGCCCGTGCTGCTCGTGTGTCTGTGCGGTCTGTGGCTGTGGTCCGCGGGCTGCGCCAAGGCCATCAAAGACACGTCGGACGATGCCACGATCACGACGCGGGTGAAGACGGCGCTGCTCAACGCGCCGGACATCAACAGTGTCAATATCGGGGTGCAGACGTTCCACGGCGTCGTCACGCTGACGGGGGCGGTCCAGTCGGCCGCGCAGGTCCAGGAGGCGGTGGCGGTGGCGCGGACGATTCACGGCGTGCGCGACGTCAAGTCGTCGCTCACGATCAAGAAGGTGCCTGGGGCGGTGCCGGATTACCCACACTCACTCGAGGGCGCAACACGCTGACGCGGCGGGGGTCGATCAATGGCCCTCGGCGGCGATCCGGTCGGGGGGCACGCCGAGCGTACGCAGCACCGCGGTCAGATCGGTGATCATGCCCGGCGGCCCGCACAGGAAGCAGCGCGGCTGCCGCCCGTCCACGATCGGCGCGAGCAGGTCGTACCCGGGACGCCCGCGCGCGTGCCTCCATCGGGACGGCGTGTCGCCGGTGAGCCCGAGCGTGAGGTCCAGCCGGCCCGTTCGGGCCAGCGCGCGGAGTTCGGGCAGATACGCCAGTTCGCGGCGGGATCGCGCGACGTACAACAGCCGCAGCCGCGATCGGCCGTTCGCCTCGGCTTGCCGGATCATCGCGCGCAGCGGCGCGATGCCCGTTCCGCCGGCCACGAACAGCAGTTCGTCCCCCGGATCCTCAGGAAGGACGAACGAGCCAATCGGCCCGTCCACTGACACGTGGCTGCCGCGGCGCAGGTCGGTCACGTGCGCACCGAAGCGCGCCGTCGGATCCACTTTGACCAGGAATTCGAGCCAGCCGTGCGCGCGGGTTTCGACCGGCGCCGACGCGATGGAGTACGGCACGAGCTCCCGATCGTCGTCGAGCCCGAGGCACGCGGCCTGCCCGGCGCGATAGGGGAACGGCGCGCCGCCGAGGGCGAGCCGCAGCACGCGCGTGGCCGGCGTGGCCTTGCGGATAGACGCGACGCGAAGATCCAGCACGAAAGAAAATGATAGCCTGCCTTAATCACCGGGGGCTTCCCCCCGCCCGCCTGCGCCAAGGCTCCGGCGGGCTCGCCGAAGCGCCTCCGGCGCGAAGGCGGCCGGCCCCCTACACGCTCACTGGCGGCGCGCCTCGCCGCGCCGGGCCGTTCGCGTGGCTCGCTCGCGTCACTGAAAACAGCGCTGCGCGATGACCCACAGGCCCACCCGAGTCGCCTCCCGATCTCCTGATCTCCTGCGAGAACCGGCGAGCGTGTTCCGCTTCGGCGTCAAATCACCCCGGCGGCGGCGCGTTGGATCTCGAGGTCGCTCAGATCGGGAGCCTCGGCGCCGGGCGGGGCATGCCGGGGGCGATCGCGGCCGGTCAGCCGCTTGCGCGCCGCCTTGTCCTGGTACATGCGGTTGTCGGCCGTCGCGATCAGCATCTCGTAGGATTCGCCGTCCTCGGGGAAGATGGCGGTCCCGATGCTGACGCCGAGCGGCAGCTGGCGGCCGGGGCGCGCCTCGAACCGGACGCGGTCGACGCTGGCCTGCAGCTCCTGCCGCTTGTTCTCGGCTTCCTGCGCGCCGCAGCCGGTCAGCACGACGATGAACTCGTCGCCGGCGTAGCGCACGCAGATGTCGTACGGCCGGATGGCGTTGCGCAGCACGTTGGCGACGTCGCACAGCGCGCGGTCTCCCACGTGATGCCCGTGGTTGTCGTTGATCTCCTTGAAATTATCGAGGTCCATGACCAGCACCGCCAGCTCCGACTTCAACCGTTCGGCGCGCGCGAGTTCGCGATTCAGGTGCATGAACAGGAACCGCGTGTTCGGCAGCCCCGTGAGCGCGTCGGTGAGCGAGTCTTCCTTCGTCTGGTCGTAGACCATCGAGTTCTTGATGACCGCCGCCGCCTGCTCCGACACGCGGTCGAGCAGCCGCCGGTGGTCGTCGCGATAGAACGCCGCATCGGTGTGATAGACCGACAGCGTGCCGATGAAGCGATCCTCCGCCATCAGCGGGCACACGAGCGCGGACTGCAGCGTGGTCGAGAGGTGCTGGAGCTTGCAGGCCTCGAGGTCCGCGCTCGGCCGCGCGTTGACGAGCGTGCGCCGGTTGCGCGCGACCCACCCCGTGAGCCCTTCGCCGGTCTGCACCATCACCTGCTGGATGATGTCGGCATCGGTGCCGGTCGCGAACCGGCACCGCAGCGTTTCGGACTCCTCGTCGTACAGGAACAGCGCGGCGCACGAGAACGGGACGAGGTTGCTCAACTTGGCCGAGATGAGCGCCATCGTGTCGCCGATCCCGAGGCTCGTGCCCATCGCCTGGGCGATTTCGTACAGCGCGTAAATCTCGCGGTGCGCCAGCGCGATGTCCTCGAACACGTTCTTCTTGCTCGGCTCCGGCACGAGCCCCGTCGCGGGCCGGCCGGTCTGCGGCAGCTCGCTTTCGACAGGCTTGCTGCGCATCGAGATCTCGAGCTTCGTCGCCTCGTCCTGGAGCGACGGCAGCAGATCGATGAACGAGGAGACGACGATGGGGTCGAGCCCCTTGCCGGCTTCCTGCTGCAGCAGCCCGATGGCGGCGTCGAACGTCATCGCCTTGTGGTACGGACGCTCCGCCATGATCGCGTCGAAGTAGTCCACGACCGACAGGATGCGGGCGCCGAGCGGAATCTCCTCCCCCTTCAGCCCGGACGGATAGCCCTTTCCGTCCCATCGCTCGTGATGACTCAGGATCAGCGGCGCGACCGGGTAGGGAAACGGGACGGCGCTGATGATGTCGGCCCCGACCTTGGGATGCGCGCGGATCTTCTGGAACTCCTCGGGCGTGAGCGGGCCCGGTTTCGACAGGATGTGTTCCGGGACGGCGAGCTTGCCGATGTCGTGGAGGAGCGCCGCCGTCTTGACGCCCTGGATGTCGTTCTCGGGCATCCCGAGCGCGCGCGCCACGGCGGCGGCGTACAACTGCACGCGCCGGATGTGCGACTGTGAGAGCTGGTCCTTCGCGTCGATGGCGAGCGCGAGCGCTTCGATCGTGGCCAGATGCAGGTCGGCCATCTCGTGCACGTGCCGCTGCTCGTCCTCGATGCGACCCAGGTAAATCTTGTACGTCCGGTAGGTCAGGTAGAGCGGCGCGACGGCGAGCGGCGCGAACCAGTGGCCCGACATGCCGACCAGCCACGTCGCCAGTGCCGCGGCCCCTGCCCCGACGAAGTAGCTGGGGGCGCTCCAGAGGAAGTTCTCGTTCCAGACCTTGATGATTGGCTGCCGCGTGGACAGCGCGATGGCCGTCGCGATCGCCAGGGTGTTCACGAGGAAGTACGTCGTGGCGGCGCCGACGAGCGGCTTGGGCAGCGCGCCGATCCGCATCGTGCCGGGCACCCCGCCCAGCCAGAGGTACACGGCGCCGGCCGCCTGCACGGTGACGACCAGGCACGCCATGCTGAAGAGCGTGCGATGGATCGGGTTGCGCTCCTGAATCCGGAACGTGCACTGCGAATACGCGCTGATGCCGGCCACCAGCATGGTCTCGTGCGGGCCGAGCAGCAGCAGCGAGGCGAAATCGACCGCGTACGACACCGACATCGTCGACGAGCGGCGCGCGAGCGGCAGGTTGACCTTGAAGATCGAGGTCAGCGACGAGAGCACGAGCAGGAGCAGGAACGGCTCGATCCGGACCGTGAGGGGACTCGGAAAAAACCAGACGACCAGCGCGGCGCCCAGCCCGATGACGGCACAGACGTAGACGCGGGCGGCCAGCGGCAGCGACTTCAACGGCAGCTCCGCCGCGCCGACGGCGCGCAGCTCATCGTGTCCCCCCCGACGACGTGCTCTGCGGCGCGACGCCGCCGACGGTGCGCGCGGCCGGCGCGGTGGTCGCCGCCGCGTCGCGGCGCGTCACGGCGCCGCAATCCGGGTCGCGCGGATCGCAGGGGCTCGCGAGCGTCCAGACGGGGCCGCCGGCGCAATCCGCCGTCGTGCAGACCGTCCCCCACGCGACCGGCTGTCCGCCGCGCGTCAGCGCGCTGCCCCAGACCACGCCGGCGGCAAACGCGTTGGCGTCCGGCCGGAGCAGTCCACGGCCGACGCGCTGGTGGCCCCAGGTGAGATGGCCGCTCCACGACGTCGGGTCGCCGGTCGTGCTCTGCGGAATCGACGCGCCGAACGCCATCGAGGTGGCCAGCTCCACCGCGCCGCGCGCGTTCAGGAATCCGGCCCCCTGCGTGAGGGGGTCGTCGCCCGGCTTCGTTTCCGCGGTGTACTCCAGGATCGCCTTCACGAGATTTGGCGTCAGCGCGGGATTCGCCTCCAGCATCAGCGCGATCGTGCCCGTCACGACGGGGGAGGCCATGCTCGTGCCGCTCAGCGAGAGGTACGGCTCGGTCGCCGTCGGGATCGTCCCCCACAGCCGCGCCGACGGCTTCGTGCGGTACAACTGCGTGCCCGGATCCGTGATCGACGCGATGCCGACCCCGGGGGCGACGAGATCCGGCTTGACCGTGTTGTCGATCGCCGCCGGTCCCCGCGAACTGAACGCCGCGACCGCGTCGTCGCCACGCGCGGGGGTGCCCATCGAGCTCGACGCCCCCACCGTGATCACCCACGGCGCGTTGCCGGGGGCGCCGATGCCGCCGTACTGCGGGTCGCCAGCCTTGTCGCGTCCCAGATTGCCCGCGGCCGTGACGACGACGATGCCCGCCTCGACCGCCCGGCGCGCCGCCAGCGTGAGCGGGTCGGTCGCGTACGATTCGTAGATGCCGGCCGCCACCGACAGATTGATCACGCGGATATGGAACGCGTCGCGGTTGGCGATCGCGTAGTCGATCGCGGCGATGACCGTGCTGATATACCCCTGACCCGTCCCGTCGAGCACCTTCAGGACGACGAGCGACGCGCCGGGCGCGACCCCCCGGCGCAGGCCGTCCGAGTCGTACCCGCTTCCCGCGATGATGCCCGCGACGTGCGTGCCGTGGCCGTAGTCGTCGTAGGGCGACGGCTGGAAGTTGACGAAGTCGGCGAAGTGCACGACGCGCGACGGGCCGAGGTCGTCGTGCCACGGCACGACGCCGGAGTCGATGATCGCGACGCCGACGCCCGTGCCGTCGTATCCCAGCGTGTCGCGCACCCATGAGGCTTCGATCGTCTGGTTGGTGGGCTCGTCGGTGCCGTAGATGGGCCGATCGAGGCTGACGCTGCGCACGCCGGGCAGAGCCGCCACGGTATCGAGCGCGGTGTCGGGCACCTGGGCCACCTGGGCATGGAGCATCGAGAGCGGGCGTCCGAGGGTGCCGCCGAGCGCGTCGATCGCGCCGAGGCCGGCCGCGGCGTCGTCGGCGGTATCGAAGCGCACGATCACGCGCGACTGGCCGGAGGGCGCCTCGGCGCGCTGGCGCAGCGGTGCGTCGAGCGCATCGTCGCGGTGCGGCACGTCGCCGCGCACCGGGGCAATCGTCGCGATCACGAGGGCGAACGTGAACAGCAGGCGTCGCAGCATGGGCAGAGGCCGAGCAGCGAGAGCGTTGCAATCGCGCTGCCCGGTCGAGGTTGGGCGCACACTCGCCATCAACGTCTTGCGTTCGAGAGACTTACGGGGAGTCATGCGCTCGTGATGCGGTCGGGGGCGCGCACACGTTTGCTGCTGAATGTTCCAGATCGGCACACCAGAAAAGACACTTGTCGATAAGTCCTGTCTTTTGAGGGGGCTGCGGCGATCCGTCGGTGTGCTGGAAATGCGCAAGACCTGGGATCCCGAATTGAACGAATTTGCCCGGGAATCCCCAGGGCAGCCTCAAACCTCCGGAACGCGTGTCCTGTTTCGAGACGGCTTCGTGTCCGCTTCAAGACCGTATTCGACGATTTTGCGATAGAGCGTTCCGCGGCTGATCTCCAGGACCGCGGCCGCCTGCTTCTTGTTCCACCCCACGCTTTCGAGCACCCGGACGATGTGGGCGCGCTCGGCTTGCGCGAGGGACGGCAGGCGCTCGGAATCGGTTTCGGCGGGCGCTTCGGGCGCGTGCAGGAACTCGACGTCTCCCGCCCGGATGACGCGGCCGGGCGAGGAGAGCGCGGCGCGCGACACCGTGCTCTCGAGTTCGCGGATGTTCCCCGGCCAGTGGTACTGCATCAGCAGGTCGACGGCTTCCTTCGAGAGCGATTTCCCGTCGAGTTCGAGGCCGTTGGCCGCGCAGTAGCGTGCGAGGAAGCGCTGGGCGAGCACCGGAATGTCGCTCGTGCGCTCGCGCAGCGACGGCAGCCGGATCGAAAAGGCGTTGACGCGATAGTACAGGTCTTCGCGGAAGCGGCTGTCGCGGACGAATTGATCGAGCGGCCGGTTCGTCGCGGAGATGAGCCGGAAGTTGACTTCGATCGAGGTGTTGCCGCCGAGCCGCTCGAACCGGCGTTCCTCGAGCACGCGCAGCAGCTTGGCCTGCGCGATGATCGAGAGGTCGCCGATTTCGTCGAGGAACAGCGTGCCGTGATTCGCCAGCTCGAGGCGCCCCGGCTTGCGGTCGTGGGCGCCGGTGAAGGCCCCCTTTTCGTAGCCGAAGATTTCCGATTCGAACAGCGTATCGGGCAGTGCCGCGCAGTTGACCGCCTGGAACTTGTGCGTGGCGCGCCGGCTCAGTTCGTGGATCATGCGCGCGACGACTTCCTTGCCCGAGCCCGTCGGGCCGAGGATGAGCACCGAGATGTCGGACTTGGCGGCGGTCCGGATCCACTCGAAGATGACGAGCATCTTCTCGTCGCGGCCGATCATCTCGCGGAAGCGCTGGACGGCCGGGGAGCGGTCCTCGTGGCTGACGGTCGCGCGCCGTTCGAGGAAATCGTCGATCAGGATGCGCAGCGTCTCGGTGTCGGGCTGCAAGAAGCCGAACTTCTGGGTGCCGGGCTGGCGCTGGATGATGCCGAAGGCGACCAGCTCGCGGACGCAGTTGTCGACGTCGAGCCGCATCCGGCCGAAGGTCTGCATCAGGCTCTCGACGTCGAACGCTTCGTCGGGGCGCGCCGAGAGATAGCGCAGGATCGCGGCGCGGAGCGGCGACTGGACGAGCGACTGGAACCGGGTCTCGATTTCCGCGGCCTCGGCCCGGCGTCCGGCGAGGGTCACGTGGTCGACGTTGGCCATCAGGTCAGGTCCGTGGCGGCGCCGCGGCGCCGTGATAGTAATCGGTCTGGAACGATTCGATCAGCCGCTTCATTTCCTGGGCGTCGCGTTTGCGATGGCCGTGGCAGCGCACCGGGTCGGTGCCGCCGCTCGATTCGACCAGGAGGTCGGCAAACAGCAGCCCGCTGTCGACCCGCACGGAGGCGACGTGGGCCATGTGAATCGACTCCTCGCTGCGGCCGAACAGGCGCGGCGTGTAGTGGATGATGGACGTGGGCGTCACGGCGACCTGCGTCGGAAACAGCAGGTTGCCCCGGCTCAGGCGGCTGGCGCGGAAGACGTGATCCCCGGGGACGGGCCGCCCTTTCGCACGCAGGAACCAGAGCACGAGCGCCACTGCCACGAGCGCCGCGAACGCCGTCCACGTCGCCCAGGACGGCGCGGACAGTCCCGTTTGTGTCATGAACTCCGGGGCCGGGGAGGCGCGCTTACCTTCGCTCCGCCGGCCGCCTCCTGTCAAGGAGTATTCGTCTCCCCCCGCGGTGTATCGGTGGGAACCGCGTCTGGCTCCACGGTTTCCGGTCTCCGCCGCCCGCGCGGCGCGTCGGCCGGCCCGCCGTGGTGTTAAGCTACACCCGCGGTGCGCGGACGCGCCGCCGGAGGATCAATCGTGCCCCACCGCCCTTCGACGAAGGCTCAGGGCGTCCCGAGCGACGCCGAGGGACGAGCGCCCGGAACCCCGGGCGGCCATGCGCGCCAGTATCTCCAGGGCCAGCCGATTCGCTATTACCGCCCGCGCGGCAGCGCCGAGGTGCGCGAGCTGATCGACGGCGGCTTTCAGGCGTTCAACGCCGGGCGCCTCTCGGAGGCCTGTCATATCTTCGCCGACAAGATGCTCGCCCCCGGGCACGACACCACGATCGGGCTGACGATCGCCGGCGCGCTCACGCCGGCCGGGCTCGGCGGGTGCATCATCGAGCTGATGGATCGCGGGCTCGTCGACTTCGTGATCAGCACGGGCGCGAATCTTTACCACGATCTGCACTACGCGCTGAACTTCACGATGCATCGCGGCTCGCCGTTCCTGGATGACGTCGAGCTGTACCGGGAAGGGATCATCCGGATCTACGACATCCTGTTTCCCGCGACGGTGCTGCTCGAGACCGACAAGTACATCCGCGACTTCCTCGTCCGCTCGAAGCTGTCGGGCCCGATCGCCTCCTCGGAGCTGCACTACCGGCTCGGGCTGGATCTGCTCGAGCGGAATCCCGAGTGCGCGGAGTACTCCGTGGTCGCGCGCGCCGCGGCCGCGGGGGTGCCGATTTACACCTCCTCGCCGGGCGACAGCTCGATCGGGATGAACGTCGCGTATCACGAGCTGATGAACGGCAGCACGCTGATGGTCGACCCGAACCGCGACGTCAACGAGGTCTGCGCGATCGTGCTCGCCGGCACGCACAACGGCGCGGTGATCCTCGGCGGCGGCTCGCCGAAAAATTTCTACCTGCAGGGGCAGCCGACGCTGTGGGAGGTCTACGGCATCCCGAAAGGGGGCAACGACTTCTTCATCCAGATCACGACCGACCAGGTCGTCTGGGGCGGGCTGTCGGGCGCGACGCCGGCGGAGGCCGTGAGCTGGGGCAAGGTGAACCCGGGCGGGCTGCCCGACACCGTCGTCGCGTACTGCGATTCGACGATTGCGTTTCCGCTGTTCTGCGAGTACGCCGTCGCCTCTCCCCACAACCGGCGCGCCCGGCGCAACCTGGTCCCGCAGCGCGACGACCTCGTAGCCGACCTGCTGCGCCAGGCCCGAGCCGCCGGGAAAGGCACGACGGAGGGAGAGCCGGCGGAAATGGATCGACATCGGTGAGATGGGCACCCTGGCATCCGAACTGGTGACGCAGGTGGCGCGGATCGCCGAGCAGCCGCGCGTGTACGCCGACGCGAACCTTCCGGCGGGCGTCGTCGCGTTCATGCGCGAGGTCCTGCGGTGGGACGTGTTCTTCGTGCTCGAGCACGACGATTTGCGGCGCGCGCGCGACATCGAACACTACCGGCTCGCGCGGCAGCTCGGCCGCACGCTCGTCACGCTCGACCGCGACTATCTGGACGATCGCCGCTTTCCGCCGTCGGAAGGGCCCGGCGTGATCGTCTTCTGCGCGCCGGACGAACGGCGCCTGCGGCGGCTGCTCGCCGACGCGGATCAGGAGCTGTTCCGGTCGGGCAGCGCCGTGCTGCTCCCGCTCGCGGGGTGCAAGCGTCAATGGCACGTTGGACAAGGAGTCGCCGATCCCGATGACGCCAGCCCTCGGAGTTGATCTCTCGGAACCGGTGCCGCGTGCCGTGCTGGTCGGCGCGGACGGTCACGTGGCCGGGCGGGGCGAGGGTGCTGACGTCGCCGGGGCCGCGCGCGCGGCGGCCGGGGATCTGCACGTGGACGTCGCGGGGCTCGCGCTGTTCCACGGCGAGTCCGGCGACGCCGCCATCGCGGCGCTGCGCGGCCGCGCCCGCCGGATCGATCCGGTCGAGGCCGGCGGTGCGGCCGTTGTCGCCGAGACGTGGTGCGGCGCGGCCAAGGGCTGTCGCCACGCCGTGTGTCTGCTGATCGGGGACCGTGTCGCAGCCGGCCTGCTGCTCGACGGCCGCGTCTGGAGCGGCGCGCGCGGCCGCGCCGGAGCCGCCGCGTGGCTCGCGCTCAACCCGGTCGAGCGTCAGGACTATCGCCGGTTCGGCAGCCTGGCGGCCGAAGTGAGCGGCAAGGGGATCGCGCGCCGCCTGTCCTGGCGCATTCAGGCGGGCGATCGGTCAGCCGTCCTCGATCGGGCTGGAGACCTCGACGCGATCACCGCCGCCCACGTGTTCGAGGGGGCGCGCTCGGGCGACGGCGTGTCGATTTCGGTCGTGCGCGACACCGCGAAGTACATCGGCATGGCCATCGCCAATCTCGCCGCGACTGTCGATCCCGAAATGGTCGTCGTCGGCGGCCCGGTGGCGGCAGCCGGGGATCTGCTGCTCGACGCGGTCCGCCAGGAAGCCGGCCGCTGGCTGGCTCCCGACATGATGGACGCGCTCCGCATCGAGTTCTCGCCGCTCGGAGGCGACGCCGTCGCGATTGGCGCGGCGCGCCTCGCCATGACGGCCGCATGATTCTGCTGGCGGGGGCCGACCTCGTGTTGCCGGACCGGGTCGTCTCGGCCGGCACCCTCGCGATCGACGGCGAGCGGATTGCGGAGGCCGGGCCCGCCGGGCACGCGCCCCGGGAGCAGGACCTTCACTTCGACCTCGCGCAGCACTACATCGTCCCCGGATTCATCGACGTGCACGTGCACGGCGTCGGCGGGATCGATACGCTCGACGGCGAGGGGGCGATTGCCGCGATGGCCGGGCGGCTGCCGGCTTTCGGCGTCACGGCGTTCTGCCCCACGTCGATTGCGTGTGCCCCCGCCGCGCTCCGCGACATGCTGGCCGCTGTGCGTCGCGCCCGCACCACCCGCGTCGCCGGCGGCGCACGCGTGCTCCCCGCACACCTCGAGAGCAATTTCATCAACCCGGAATACAAGGGGGCGCAGCCGCTCGAGTGTCTCCGCCTCCCAAAGCCCAAAGCCCAACGCCTAAAGCCTGATCCCTGGACCGCCGATGACGTGATGGCGGAAATCGCGGATGGGCGGCCGGACGTCGGGATCGTCACCGTCGCGCCGGAACTCGACGGTGCGCTCGATCTGATTCGCGATCTGGCGGCGCACGGGCATCACGTCTCGCTCGGCCACTCCGGCGCCACCTACGACGAGGCCGTCGCGGGGATCCGCGCGGGGGCGCGCCAGGCCACGCACCTGTTCAACCGCATGCCGCCGGTCGGGCATCGCGCGCCCGGTCTGGCAGGGGCCGTGCTCGAATCCGACGAAGTGATCGCGGAACTCGTCTGCGACGGCGTCCACGTGCACCCCGCGATGATGCGGGTCGCGCTCGCCGCGAAGCGGCCGGAGCGGATCATGGCGATCACGGACGGCACGGCCGGGTCGGGGCTGCCGCCAGGCACGCGTTCGCGGATTGGCGGCCGTCCGATTACGGTCCGCGAAGCCGCGTATCTGGATGACGGGACGCTCGCCGGCAGCGTCTTGACGCTCGACCGGGCGTTCGCCCGCCTCGTCAGCGAAGTCGGCCTGAGCTTGAGCGATGCGGCGACGGTGTGCGCGACGACCCCGGCGCGCGCGCTCGGTCTGCAGGGTTTCGGCGTACTGGCGCCCGGCGCCATCGCCGATCTCGCGGTGCTCGACCGCGATCTGCGGGTGGTGCAGACATGGATCGCCGGGGCGCTGGCGTGGCAGAGAACGTCGTAGGCGGGGTGCGGGGCGCGGAGGGCGGGGTGCGACACACAGGTGGGAATCAGGAGGACCTATGCAGAAGCTGCTGTTCGGGTTGGCCCTTCTTGCCGGGGTCGGCGTTGCCGGGCAAGCTCCGATCAAAACGATTGAAGACGGCGCGCTCGACCATATCGAACTGTTCGTCGCATCGCTCGATCATCCCGGCGATCTGACGGTCGTGATGAAGCCGTTCGACGCAAGCGCGGCCGACCTCGGTACGGGCGGCAAGGGCGGCAAGGAGGTACGCCAGCAGGAAGCGAAGACGATGCAGGACGAAGGACCGCGCGTGCTCGCGGAGCGCTTTGCCGCCGCGCTGGAGAAGAAGGGCTCGTTCAAGGCCGTGCGCGTCCTGAAAGCGAGCGAGTCCGCCCCCGACGGGGCCCTGGTCGTCGAGGGCACGTTCGTGACGCTCGACCCGGGCAGCCGCGCCAAGCGCTACTTCGCGGGGTTTGGCGCCGGGAAGTCGTCGGTCAAGGTCAAGGGCTCCGTGAAAGATGCGTCCGGCCGCACGCTGGCGACGTTCGACCAGCGGCGGGTGGGCGCGATGGGGTTGGGCGGCGGCGACTCGCTCGAGAAGCTGATGTCCGACTCGCGAAGCATCGGCGACGATCTCGCGGAATTCCTTGCGAAGTGGGCGCGCGGGGAGGATCTCAGCTGATCACGCGGGGGGCGGAGGAGGGCGGAGTGCGGGGTGCGGAAGGCGGAAGCGTTCGGAAACGGTCAGAGTGTTCGATTTGGAACACCGTGCCGTTCCCGTCCGTCCTATGGCGTATGCGCCTCCGAATCCTTCCGCTGCTCCTGATACCGGTCCTGTTCGCCGCCGGATGCGTGGTGGCGGTGGATTCGCAAGGGCAGATCGTCCGCGACGAGAAGCGCTTCACGGTCTCCGGCGCGCCCGATTTGCGCCTGACGACATTCGACGGCTCCATCGAGGTGCGGACGTGGGATCGCCCCGAGGTGCTCGTGGAGATTGAAAAGCGCGGCGCCAGCAAGGAAGCGCTCGACAAGCTCAAAGTGTCGTCGACGCAGGACGGCAACCGCATCGAGCTGAAGGTGCAGAATCCCGCCCGCCACGAAATGTTCTTCGGGATCATCAACCACGCGAGCGCCCGGTTCACGGTGACGATGCCGCGCGACGGTAATCTGTCGGCGCATAGCGGCGACGGGTCGATTCACGTCGAAGGAGTCCATGGCCGGCTGGAGCTGCGGACGGGCGACGGCGCCGTCCACGCGAGCCGCGTGGCGGGGGACCTCACGGTCTACACGGGCGACGGCTCGATCACGCTCGACGGCGCCGACGGGCAGCTCGATCTCGAAACGGGCGACGGCGGCGTGGACGTGACGGGCACGCTGAAGGGCGTCAAGCTGCACTCGGGGGACGGCTCGATCACGTTCCACGCGCAGGCCGGCTCGACGATGGCCGACGACTGGTCGATCACCACGGGCGACGGCGGCGTGTCGGTGTATCTGCCATCCGGCTTCGGCGCGCAGATCGACGCGCACAGCGGCGACGGGGCGATCCGCAGCGATCTGTCGCTGACGGCCGGCGCCGACGGCGTCATCAGCAAACACACGGTGCGCGCCACCCTCGGCAGCGGCGGCCGCGTGCTGCGCATCCGGACCGGCGACGGCAGCGTCCGTCTGCGCGGCGGGGCATGAGCCCGCCGCAGCCCCCTCACCTCGCCGGCTTCACTCCATAAACAGTCGGGTCGTCGACGCCCGCTTCCAGGAAGGCGTCGCGACGTTCGCGGCACTTGCTGCACGCACCGCAGTGCCGTCCGCCGGACGGCTGCATGCACGAGAGCGTCAGTTCCATCGGGACGCCCAGCTCGAGCCCCAGCCGCAGCACGTCCACCTTGTGCATCGTGGCCAACGGCGCCTCGATCGCGATCGGCTTGCCGAGGCCCGTCGAGAGCGCGCTGCCCATCGCGTCGAAGAACGCCGCGCTCGCGTCGGGAAACGGATTGTCCGCCAGCGTGCCCATCAGCACGCGCGCGATCCCGTGCCGCGCCATGTAGACGGACGCTTTCGACAGCAGGACGATGTTGCGGCCGTCGATGTAGACCTCTTCGTCGGGCGTGTCGAATGCGGGAGGATGGCCGGCGACGGCCCAATGCGCCGCGGGATACACGTCGCGCATGTCCACCGTCAACGTGACGAGTGGCAGGACGCGTGCGCTGTACGGCGCGGACGCGAGCAGCCGCGCCGCCATCGCCTGCTCCTCGGCCTCCCAGGCGAGTCCCGCACGCACGTAAATCGGCTGCACGCGGCCGTTTCTGGCGGCCGAAGCCGCCAGCACGGCGCTGTCGAGTCCGGCGGAGAACAGAACGGCCGTTGCGCTGGTCATCGAATCGTTGAACAATTCAACCATGTATCTCGTGACGAAGAAGATTGAATTCTGCTACGGCCACCGGCTGCTCGACTACGACGGCGTCTGCAAGCATCCGCACGGGCACAACGCGGTCGCCGAGATCGAGGTCCGGACCGACAGGCTCGACAACCGGAACATGGTGGCCGATTTCGGCGACATCAAGCGGGTCGTCAAAGGATGGGTCGATCGCGAGCTGGATCACAAGATGATTCTGCGCCGCGACGATCCGCTCGTCGCGCCGCTGAAGGCGCTCGGGGAGCCGATGTATCTGCTCGAGAGCAATCCGACGGTGGAACGGATCGCGAAGCTGCTTTTCGACCAGGCGCGCGAACTCGGGGTCGACGTCGTCGCCGTGCGCGTCTGGGAAACGCCGACCTCCTTCGCCTCCTACGCCGAGTAGCGGCGGAAGCCTCGTGGGCGCCGAGCCGCTGTCGTCGTCTCTCTCGACGCCCGAGTCGAAGCGCCGGTACGTGCGGCGCCTGTTCGCGACGATCGCGGATCGCTACGACTTCATCACCATTTTTCTCTCGTATGGACGCGACCGCGCGTGGAAGCGGCGCGTGTTCGAGCTGTCGGGCGCAGGCCCCGGCACCGCCGCGCTCGATCTCGCGTGCGGCACGGGGGACCTGACGTTCGGATTGCAGCAGCGCGGCGCGTCAGCGTGCGGCCTCGATATCACCGAACGCATGGTGCAGCTCGCGCGCGCGAAGCGATCCGGCGAGGCGCCGCCGCGGTTCGTCGTCGGCGACATGATGGCGCTCCCCTTCGCCGACGCTCGATTCGACGTCGTCACGACCGGCTACGGGCTGCGCAACGTGCCGGCGCTCGCCGGCGCGATCGACGAGATCCGCCGCGTGCTGCGCTCGGGGGGCACGTTCGTGTCGCTCGATTTCGACCGTCCGCCGAACCACATCCTCAGGGCCATCTATCTCGCCTACCTGACGGTGGTCGGGTCGGCGCTCGGGTGGGTGCTGCACCGGGACCCGGACACGTACCGCTACATTCCCGAATCGATCGCGCGGTATCCGGGCTCGGTCGTTGTCGCGGAGATGTTCGCGGCGCGCGGTTTTGCCGATATCCGCGTGCTGCCCGTGTTTGGCGGCTTCATGGCGATTCACGTGGCGAGGCGCGCGGAGTAGGGGCGATCCCCAGCCCGGCGCGCGGCCGCGGTCGATCCGCTCGCCGCCACGTCCTTCCGCGGGGGCGATTGTCGAAACGAGGCGCCGTGGCGCGTCATATCCTTGTGGACGCATCGCCACGAGGGACGACCCAATGCGCTTCGCCATGCTCATCTATGAAACGCCGGCGGCATTCGCGTCGCGCGTCAACGACGACCCCGAGCCCTACCGCGCCGCCTGGCGTGTCTACTACCGGGCGATGATCGCCGCCGGCGTCCATGTCGGCGGCGATCCGCTGGACTTGCCGCACACCGGCGCGACCGTGCGCGTCGCGGACGGCAGGCGTCACGTCCAGGACGGCCCGTATGCGGACACCAAGGAGCAGTTGGCCGGCGTGGCTTTCCTCGAAGTGCCGTCGCTGGCAGAGGCCATCGCCTGGGCCGGCCGCTGCCCCGCCGCCGCCGCCGGGGCGGTCGAGGTCCGTCCGCTCGCGCCCGAGGCCGGTCGCCGCATCACCGAGACGCCATGAACGACGGACAGGACGAGACCCACCGCGCCGTCGAGCGCGTGGCCCGCACCTCGTACGGCCGGCTGGTTGCCTATCTGGCCGCTCGCGCAGGCGATCTGGCCGCCGCCGAAGATGCGCTGAGCGACGCCCTGGTCGCCGCACTCCGGACGTGGCCGCAGGATGGCGTGCCCGCCACGCCCGAAGCCTGGCTGCTGACGGCGGCGCGCAACGCGCTGACCGACGCCGTCCGCCACCGCCGCGTGATGGCGGCGAACGAATCGGCGTTGCGCCTCCTGGAGGGCGGCGCCCGGGCCGCGCCCGACGTCTCCCCGTTTCCCGACGAGCGCCTCGCATTGCTTTTCGTCTGCACCCACCCGGCCATCGATCCCGCGCTGCGCGCTCCGTTGATGCTGCAAACCGTGCTCGGTCTCACCGCCGCCGCGATCGCTCCGGCATTTCTGGTCTCGGCCGCCGCCATGAGCCAGCGTCTCGTCCGCGCCAAGGCGCACGTCCGTGCCGCGGGCCTGCGCTTCGACGTGCCGGCGGCGCAGGATCTGCCCGAGCGTCTGGATGCCGTGCTGGAGGCGGTCTACGCCGCCTTCGGCCTGGGTTGGGAGGCCGTCCCCGGGGCCCACGGCGCCGCCAGGCCGGCACCCACGCTGGCGGAAGAAGCCCTGTGGATCGCGCGAGACCTGCAGCGCTTCCTGCCCGACGAACCGGAGGTGCTCGGCCTGTTGGCCGTGCTGCTGTACTCCCATGCCCGCCGCGCGGCGCGCCGCGGGCCGACGGGCGCGTACGTCCCACTCGTCGATCAGGAAACTCGCCTCTGGGACCAGCCGCTGATCGGCGAGGCCGAGCGCCTGCTGGCCCGCGCCGCCGCGTTCCGCACGCCGGGACGGTTCCAGTTGGAGGCAGCGATTCAGTCGGTTCATGCCGATCGCGCCCGCACCGGCCGAACGGAGTGGGCCGCGATCGCCGGGTTTTACGAGCAGCTCGTCGGCCTGACGTCCTCCGTGGGCGCCCGCACCGCCCACGCCGCGGCGGCGGCTGAAGCCGCCGGTCCCGCGGCCGGCCTTGCCTGGCTGGACACGATCGACGCGGAAGCGGTCGAGCGCTATCAGCCGTACTGGGCCGTGCGAGGCCATCTGCTCGGGCGACTGGGGCGTCGCCAGGAGGCCTGTGCCGCCTACGGCCTCGCCATTGGACTGACCAGGGACTCCGCCGTCCGCGATCACCTGCAGTCGAGACGCCGCGCCCTCGCAGATCACGATTCGTGACGCCCGTCACGGCAGGACGAGTACCTTGCCGCGCGCGCCGGCCTCCATCGCGCGATAGGCGTCCGCCACCCGGTCGAGCGCAAAGCGATGGGCGACGCCCGCCGAAAGCGGCCGCGTCCGTGACTGGCGCAGCGCCTCGGCGGTGATCGGCGCGAGCTCGTTCGGCGCGACGACGCCGGCGTGCGGCCCGTACCTGGTCACGAACACCGAGCCGTTCTGCATCAGTTGCATCAGGTCGATCGGCGGGACGGGGCCCGAGAGCTGGCCGTAGGTGACGAGGCAGCCGCGGGGCGCCAGCAGCGCGAGGCTGCGCTCGAAGGTCGCCGCTCCGATCGGATCGAAAACGGCCGCGGCGCCTCGCCCGGACGTCTCTTCGCGGACGACCGCTCCCACATCGTCCGAGCCGCGATCGACCGGGCGGGCCCCGAGCGCGCGCACAGCTTCGACCCGGTCGGCGCTGGCCAGGCCAATCACCTGGACACCCCGATCGACGAGCCGGCAGACGAGCTGCCGGCCCACCGACCCGGCCGCGCCCCATACGACCGCGCATGCGCCGGCCGGGAGCGGGCAATGGCGCACGAGGCCTTCGGCCGTAACCGCGGCGTGGGCGAGTGCGGCCGCCTTCTCGAGGGGCACCTCGTCAGGCACGACCGCCAGGAAGGCGGCGGGCGCGGCGACGTGCGTGGCGCACGATCCGAAGACCGCCGTCCAGCACACTCGTGCGCCGATGGGGATCGTGATGCTGGATCCGACGGCCTCGACCCTGCCGGCGCCTTCGAATCCGGCCGCGTACGGAAACGGGAACGGCCGCGGATAGCCTCCGGACCGTACGAGCGACTCGACGTGATTGAGCCCGGCTGCCTGTACGCGAACGAGCACCTGGTGGGCCTGGAGCGGTGGCATCTCTTCGACCTCGACCGAGAGAACCTCAGGGCCGCCGGGTTTCATGGCGCGGGCCACTCGCCGCCGCACGATGCCGTCCATGCGGCTATAATGCAAGTAAACACTTATATTTGTCAGCTTGCATTCCGATGTCCGACCGCCGCCGGAGGAAAACGTCGCTCCTGCCGAGGAAACGGCCTCGTCAGGACCGTTCACGGTTCACCGTGGAGGCCATCCTCGAGGCCGCGGCTGACATTCTGGTTCGCGACGGCTACGCGGCCTTGACGACGAACCGGATTGCCGAGCGCGCCGGCGTCAACATCGCTTCGCTGTACCAGTACTTTCCGGGCAAAGACGCGATCGTGGCCGAGCTGCGGCGCCGGCACGGGGCGGCCGAGCGAGCCGCCGCGCGCGACACTCTGGCGGCGAGCCCCGGCGAGGGCCTCGAGGTGACCCTGCGAAAACTGATCGCCCGCGGAGTGGCAGCACACGCCGTGTCGCCGGAGCTGCACCGCGTGTTCGCCGAGCAATTGCCGGCGCAGCGCTATCGGGAGATCCAGAGGATGGATGCAGCCGTCTTCACCGAGATGCGCCGGTTTCTCGAGCGCTCGACGACGGGCGTGCCGGACCTCGAGCTCGCGATGTGGATGGTGGCGACGACAACGCAGGCGGTGATGCACAACGGCGCACTCGAACGGCAGGAAGACATCGCGAGTGGCCGGCTCGTGGACGAGCTGGTCGTCCTGTTGACGCGCTACCTGAAACGGCGGCCCGGGCGGTCGCCCGGCCGTCGGTCGCGCGGGTAGGTCGCGCGCCAGCCCGGGCCCCCTGCGATCTCGCCATCGGGCTCAGCGAAGATTCCGGCGTCCGCGATCACCTGCCGTCGAAACGCCGCGCCCTCGCACGTCATGGTTCGTGAGGCTCCTCATGAACTCGAATACGTCCGTCGTAGCGGCCGTGGCCGCTCTTCTTCTCTTCGTGCCCTTTGCCGTCCGGCTGCCGGCCCAGGCGAAGCCAGAGACTTACCCGCACATGGTGCCGGTGGACCGCTATTTGATGCCACGTGCGGACGAGATCGCGCTCGCGCGCAGCGCCGCGCCACCCTCCGTTTCGGATCACGCGACCGTGTTGGTGCTGACGCGGCAGGGCTACGTGAGCGCCGCCAAGGGCACCAACGGCTTCGTGTGCCTCGTCGAGCGTTCGTGGGACAGTCCCTTCCACGCGTCCACGTTCTGGAATCCAAGGATTCGCGGCGCGAACTGCATGAACCCGCCTGCTGCCCGATCCGTCCTGCCTCTCCTGCTGCTGCGCTCGCAACTGGCGCTGGCGCGCCGCACTCAGGCGGGCATCCTCCAGGGCCTCCAGGCCGCACGCGCCGCTCATCGGCTGCCGAAGCTGGAGCCAAACGCCGTGTCGTACATGCTGTCGAAGCGCTCCTTCCTCACCGACGCCGGCGGCAATCTGGCGCACGTGATGTTCTATGTTCCGGCCGTCGCGCCGGAGGAGTGGGGGGCCGGCCTGCCCGGTTCGCCCATCAGCCTGGCCGGCTCGTTCGACGTCGTCCCGATCGACGTTTTCATCGTCGCGACCGGCCAGTGGTCCGACGGCACGCCCGCGCTGTAGCCGGGCCGCGGACGCGCGCGGGCGGGGCTGGAGTGCCAGCCCTCGGCTCACGATCAACGGGGTGGCTGGTGGTTGCGCTCTTCGAGCAGCGCCTCGAGCTCGCTGAGCGCGACGAGATCCTTGGGACATCCGGCCGCTCGTTTCGTGGCAATGAGGCGATCGAGCGAGAGACACCGTACGGACGCGCCGAGGCCCTTCGCGGTGAAGCTGTCCTGGATCAGGTCTTCGTATGTGCCGCCGCCCGTGATTTCGCCGAGCAGGTCGAGCGCTCCGAGGTCCGTCGTGAGCTCGAGGTTCAGCCCTCGTGCGAGCGTCGCGAGATCGAACGCAAAGGGAAGACCCGCGGGTGCGCCCCGAAGATAGGGATGGAGGGGGGCGAGCGCGCCGGCCAGACGTTGCATGTTGCGGTCCGTTCGGCGATAGACCACGTCGAGATCGAGCGTCGTGCGCGCCGATCCGAGCAGGTTGGCCGCGACGCCCCCGGCGATGATGCACTCGACCTCGGCGTCCGCCAATACGCGAACGAGCCCCAGGATGTCCGTCACGGCTGACGCGCGCGGGCAAAGGCCGCGCGAAGCGCCGCCAGGTCGTCCAGCGCCTTCTGTAGCCGTCGAAGGCGCTCGATCGGCGTGAGCTGCAGGTTGGCCCGGAGCAGACTGCGATCGACGTCGCGCTTCATTGCCTCGATCACGGGATCGGGGGCCAGGGCCGGGAGCGGACGCACAGCCATGAGGGCAGTCTAGCAGACGATTGGCGGCCGGCATCCTTGTCCGTCAGCGTCTGGCGCACCGCTGCCGTGCGGCGCATGCGCGACAATAAGGCTCCCGTCGCTCACCCGGACGGGAACCGCCGTCACGGCGGGAAGGAGCCTTCAATGAGTCGTCGACTCGCCTTCGCCTTCGCTGCCCTCGCGGCCGTCGTCGTCGCGCCGGGGCTTCACGCGCAACAATCGAAGCCGCGCGCGCGTGACCTGGGCATTCCCTTCGACGGCACGCCCGGTCCGCTCAATGCGATCACCGACGTCTCCGGCGTCGACGTGGGCGTGAGGACGCTCATTTCAGGCGAGGGCCCGCTGAAGGCCGGCATCGGACCGGTTCGGACCGGCGTCACGGCCATCCTTCCACGCGGGAAGGCCTCGATGAACGACCCCGTGTTCGCGGGATGGTTCGCGCAGAACGGCAACGGCGAGATGACCGGCACCGCCTGGGTCGATGAATCGGGATTTCTCGAGGGCCCGGTCATGATCACGAACACGCACAGCGTCGGGGTCGTGCGCGACGCCGTGATCAAATGGCGCGTGAGCCACGGGGCGGCCGATCCGAGCGGCTACTGGTGGTCCCTGCCGGTCGTCGCCGAGACGTGGGACGGCGATCTCAACGACATCAACGGCTTCCACGTGACGGACGCCGATGCGTACGCCGCGCTCGACGGTGCCAGGAGCGGACCGGTCCCCGAAGGCTCCGTCGGCGGCGGGACGGGCATGGAGTGCAACGGCTTCAAGGGCGGCCTCGGCACGGCGTCGCGGCACCTGGACGCGCGAGCGGGGGGCTACACGGTCGGGGTGCTCGTGCAGTGCAACTACGGCCGCCGCCGGAACTTGATCATTGCCGGCGTGCCCGTCGGGCGCGAGCTGGCCTCCGCGGCGCCACACGGCGGTGCGATCGAGGATGGTCCGCGGGAACGTGAGGGGTCGATCATCATCGTGGTGGCGACCGATGCGCCCCTGCTGCCGCATCAATTGAAGCGCCTCGCGAAGCGCGCCTCGTTCGGCGTCGCGCGCGACGGAGGGCTCGCCACGAACGGGTCGGGCGACCTCTTCATGGCGTTCTCCACGGCGAACAGCGGCGCCGCCGCCGCCCGCCGGCCCGTGAACGTCTCGATGCTCCCGAACGACGCGATCGATCCCCTGTTCGAAGCGACCGTGCAGGCCACCGAGGAAGCCATCATCAACGCGATGGTGGCCGCGCCGACGATGACAGGGCGCGACGGCCACACGGCGGAGGGCCTGCCGCACGAACGAGTGCGGGCGATCCTCAGGAAGTACAACCGCCTCGTGGAGAAGTGAGGATGGCACCGCGCCTCGGCCGGGCCATGAGCCGCTCAGGGATTCCAAGAGCTGCTACGATCGAAGATCCGGCTGAGCTGAGCCCCTGCCCGCACTGTTTACGGCACTGCGCGGCGGTGCACACGAACGGCGCGCGATTGCGACGGTGCGTAATGACGGTGCGGCACGGGACCGAAATTGCGGTGGGATAGTCCGTGAGCCTGCTCGAATCACTGCTCGACGCCATCGTGCGCCTTCAGGGGGACGCGCTCGTCATGCACGTCGGCGAGAAGCCGTACGTGGTGACGACCTCCGCCTCCGCCAACGAGTTCCGCGGTCCCCTGGCCTGGGGACAGGTCGAGCTGTCGTCGCGCGTGCTGACGCCGGATGCCGTGCTCGGGATGCTCGGGCAGATCCTGCCGCTCGATCAGCGGCAGGCACTCGAGAATTTTGGCGCCATCGAATACGAGATTGCGCCTCCTGCCGGCCTGTCGGAGCGGTTCACCGTCGTCGCGGCGCGCGGCGGCGACGACATCTGGCTCGAGGTGCGGCGGCATCCCGCGGTGGCGGAGCCGGCGGCCGCTGCCAACGTCGAACCGGAGGCGGCGCCGGTCGCCGAAGAGATGCCTGCGCCGGTCGCCGCCGCTGCGCCGCAGGAGCAGCCCGCCCTCGCGGCCGCGATCGAAACGCCGGCCCAGGCCCGTCCGGTCGAGCACGTTGGGTCGCAACCCGTCGAAGCCGTGAGCGCGGGCGCTGCGCCGGACGATGATGACGCGTTCGAGATCGTTCACGAAGATTCGCAGGCGGCGCCGACCGACGCAGAGGTGGACGAGCTGTTCGCGGCGAGCGCCGCGGTGCTGCGTGCCGCAGCGGACGGCGGCACGAACGACGACAACGATTTGTCGTTTGCGATAGACGACGACTTCCAGCCGGCGGTGTTCGAGGAGGTCGACGAGGTCCTGTCTCTCGAACCGCCCGTCGTCATGTCGGAGCCCGTCGCCCGAGAACCGGAGCGCGTCGCGGAGAGCGAGCCGGAACAGGTGGTGGCGATATCGGCCGAGACGGTGTTCCCGGCGCCACCGGTCGCCGCATTCGAAGAGAGCGTGCCGGAGGTCGCGGTCGCGCCGGTGCCGGATGCGGTGGTCGAAGAGGCACCGCCGATCGTGCCGGTGCCCGAGCCGGTTGCCGCCGTGTCTGACGCCGTCGTCGAAGAGCCCTGCCATACCGAGATTGCGGCGGAGGCTGCCGCGGAGCCGGTTGAGGTGATCCCGGAGGTTGCGGCGCCGATCGTGTCGATCGTGCCGGAGCCGGTGGAGATGGAGCCGGAGCCGACGGTCTCCACGGTGGCCGACGAGCCGGAGCATACCGAGGTCGCGACGGAGTTCGAGGCGGAGTCGGTCGAGGTGGTACTGGAGATCGCGCCGCCCGCACCGGTGGTGGCGAGCGCGCCGGACCCCGTCGTCGAGAAGGCGCCTGAAGTGGTAGTCGCCGGGTCCGACCGCCTGCACCAAACGACCGAGTCCGTCGAAGCTTCAGCGAAGACGGGAGAGCCGGTCGAAGCTCCCACGATCAAGCGCGAAGAGCAGCGCCCGGCGGTCGTCGTGACGATGGCGCGGCGGGGCGGCGCGCAGGAGCCGACCGCGGCGGCACGCCGGTCGCCGTCGGTGTCCGTCGAGGAAATCCTGCGCACGGCGGTGGCGCGCGGCGCCGCGACGGTGTACATCGTCGCCGGCACGGCCCCGATGCTGCGCACCGACGGGGAAATTGCCGGGCTCGACACCGATCGTCTCTCGCCGAGCGACGTCGAACGCCTGATGAGTGAAGTGGCGCCGGCCGAACCCGACGACGTGGAGGGCGGCGAATGGATCCGCGACGTGGCCGACGTCGGCCGCGTCCGATGCCTCGCGTTCCGCGATCATCGCGGCCCCGGACTGATCCTGCGGCTCATTCCGCCGCAGGCGATCTCGGCCGACCAGCTCGGCCTCACCGCCGAAGTGCAGGCGCTCTGCGGCCAGTCCGACGGTCTCGTGCTGGTCACCGGCCCCCGTGCGAGCGGCAAGTCGACGCTGATGAGCGCCTTCGTGGATCTGATCAATCGCACGCGCAGCGATCACGTCATCACGGTCGAATCGCAGATCGGCTTCCTGCACGAGAGCCGTCGATCGTTCGTCAGCCAGCGCGAAGTGCGGGGGAACGCCGACGCGGTGGCGGATGCCGTCCGCGCCGCGCTACGCGAAGATCCGGACGTGCTGCTGATCGAGGACCTGCGCTCGGCCGACATCGCCGCCGCCGCGCTCGAAGCCGCCGAGTCGGGCCGGCTCGTGTTCGGCTCGCTGTCGGCGCCGTCGACGATCGCCGGCATCGACGAGCTGATCGAGCTGTTCCCGGCCGACCGCCGCGCGCACGTCCAGGGCTCGCTCGCGGCGGCGCTTCGCGGGGTCGTCGCGCAGGTGCTCGTCCGCCGCGTTCGCGGCGGCCGCACGGCTGCCCGCGAGGTGCTGCTGAATACGCCGGCGGTCGCCGCGCTGATCAAGGATGGCAAGACGTTCGATCTGCCCCGCGCGATGGCGAGCGGCCGGCACGGCATGGCGCCCCTCAACGATTCGCTCGTTCGGCTGGTTCGGGATGGCACGGTGCATGTAACGGAGGCCTACCGGAAGGCGTTCGACAAGGAAGCGCTCCTGGCCGCGCTCGAGCGCGACAGCGTCGACACGTCGTTTGCCGAAAGGCTGGCCTGATGGAAATCTCGGAAGTGCGGCGGCGCGTGCGCGCCACCGTCGAACAGGCGCGCCGCCAGGCCGCCGAGCGCCGCACCCGCGGCGACGATGCCGCCCGGGAGTACGGGCAATTCCTCGAACGCGTCGCCGTCCCGATCGTCCATCAGCTCGCGATCGCGCTCAACGCCGAGGGGCACCGGTTCACGGTCCAGACGCCCGAAGACCGCGTGCGGCTGTTGTCGGAGCGCTCCGGCGACGACTACGTGGAACTCGTGCTCGACTCGCAACGCGACGAGCCGGCGGTCGTCGTGCGGGCCAGTCGCGGCCGCGGCCGCCGCATGCTCACGAGCGAGCGCGACCTCCAACCAGGCAAGCCGATCGCGGAGCTGACGGAGGACGACGTCGTCGACGGCGTGCTCGCCGACGCGCTGCCGCTGATCGAGCGTTGAATCGGGTCGTTCGGGGTTCCGGGTTCCGGGCTGGTTCGGGTTCGGGGTTCCGAGCTGGTTCGGCGTTCGCCTCAGCGTGCAGCCTTCGAATCAGGCCCGGAACTCGACGAGAACTCGGCACGCGGAACCCGACCTGGCACCCGGAACCCCGAACCTGAACCACTCCGCGACCCCGCAACGACGCGACCCGCCCGTCAAATCACACCCGCCGATCGCAGCGTCGCAATCGCCTCCTCGCTCAGCCCGACGTCGCGCGACAGGATGTCCTTGGTATGCTGCCCGAGCGTCGGCGGCGCCGAGCGCACGGCCGGCGGCGTGCGCGACAGCTTCACGGGGCTGCCGAGCAGCCGCACGTCGCCGGCCGTTGGATGCGGCAGCGTCGCGATCATGTCGCGCGCGGCGAGCTGCGGATCGGCGAGCGTGTCCGCCACGGTCCTGACCGCGCCGCACGGCACCCCCGCCGCCGCGAGCGCGTCCATGATGTCGACGCGGCGCCGAGGCTGGAAGACAGCGTCGAGCCTCGGCTTCAGCTCGGCGTAGTGGCGGACGCGATCCGGATTCGTGGCGAAGCGCGCGTCGGCGGCGATCTCGTCGAGACCGAGCGCGGCGCAGAACCGCCGGAACTGATCGTCGTTGCCCACGGCGAGCACGAAATCGCCGTCGGCCGCCGCGAACGTTTCGTACGGCACGATGGTCGGGTGGCGGTTGCCCATGCGCCGCGGCGTTTCGCCCGACGCGAAGTAGATGCCGGCCTGATACGTGAGCAGCGCGGCCACGCTGTCGAGCATCGCGATATCCACGCGCTGTCCGCGTCCGTCGCGCTCGCGCGCGAGGAGCGCGGCCAGGATGCCCTGCGCCGCGAACATGCCCGTCGTGATGTCGGCGATGGCGACCCCCAGCCTGAACGCCGGGCCCTCCGGGTCGCCCGTGATGCTCATCAGGCCGCCTTCGCCCTGCATGATCGCGTCGTACCCGGCCTCGCCGCGGCGCGGGCCGGTCTGCCCGAATCCGGAAATCGAACAGTACACGACGCGCGGATGCCTGGCCGCGATCGTCTCGTAATCGAGCCCGAGCCGCGCCATCGTCCCGGGCCGGAAGTTCTCGACGATCACGTCCGCGCGCGCGATCAACGCGTCGAGGATCGGCCGGGCGTCCGGGTGCTTCAGGTCGAGCGTGAGGCTCTCCTTGTTCCGGTTGATGCTGAGGAAGTACGCGCTCTCGCCGGCGGTGAACGGCGGCCCCCACGCGCGCGTGTCGTCGCCGCGGCCAGGCGCCTCGATCTTGACGACGCGCGCGCCCAGGTCGGCCAGGAGCATCGTGCAATAGGGCCCCGAGAGCACTCGCGTGAAGTCGAGGACGAAGATATGATCGAGGGCAGGCATGACGATTACGGTCTACTCGGGCTCCCACTGACGGTCGTGCGATCTGGTGAAAGAGTTTCTTTCACGCGCCGGGCACGGGTTCACGATCCGCAACGTCGAGGAGGACCTCGACGCCTATCACGCGCTGCTGGCGCTCGGCTATCGCACCGTGCCCGTGACGGTGATCGACGGCCAGGCGGTCAGGGGATACGATCGCGCGGCGCTGGAGGCGGCACTCGCAGCCGCCGGCGGATCGTGACGAGATCGCTCAGCAGCGCGTACGCCGTCTGCATGAGCCCTCCCGTCAATTGACAGATCGCGACGTCCCCCAGCAGGTCCGTCTGGAGCACGAGCGCGTTGGCCGTTCCGCGCAGCCCGGCGAGCAGATCCGATTCCGGCAGCTCGACGGGCCGCACCGACGCGACGACGCCGCCGCCGGTGCGCGTGGCCGAGGCGACGAGACGGACACGGCAGCCGCGCGTGCGCGCCGCGAGCGCCGCGCGCGCCAGCCCCGGCCCGATCCCTTCGCGCTCGATCGCCTGCGGCGTCGTGCGCGCGCGCAGCAGCACGTTGGCGAGCGCGGCCGTCTTCGCCGCGGCGTCCCAGCCATCGACGTCCAGCGACGGGTCCGCTTCCGCAATGCCGCTCGCCTGCATCCGCTCGAGCGCTTCGTCGAAGCGCTCCCCCTCCTCGAGCGCCGTCAGGATCTCGTTCGTCGTGCTGTTGATGACGCCCCGAAACCCGAGGATGTCGACCGCCGGCAGCGTGTCGCGCACCAGATTGAACACGGGCACGCCGTCCATGACGGCGCCTTCGAACAGGAACCACATCCCGCGGTCCGCCGCGAGCGCGCTCAATTCCTCGTAGGCAAACGCCGCCGGCCCCTTGTTCGCCGTCACGACATGGCAGCCCGACTGCAGCCCGGCGCGCACGTGATCGATCGCCGGCTGTCCCGCGGTGATCTCCAGCGTCGTCGTCTCGACGACGACGCGCAGGTCGGCGTCGCTGTCGGCGAGCCGTCGAATCACGTCGAAGCTGTCGGCGCCCGGCCCGCTGGCGCCGTCGTCGAGGCCGGCCAGGGACTCGCCGGCTTCGGCGAGCGAGACGGCCTGCGCCGCGTCGAGGCCGCGCTCGCGGAAGGCCGCGCCGTGCCGCCGCGTCGCGATCCCCGCGATCCGGCACTGCAGGTCGTAGTCGAGCGCGAGCCAGTCGCGGCGGTCCTCGAGAAGCTGCGCGAAGCGGCGGCCCACGTGTCCGAAGCCGATGAGCGCCAGGTCAGCGCGCATCGGCCAGCAGCGAGTCGAGCAGCGCCCCGGCGCGGTCGAGCGCGCCCGTCAGGCCGGCGGCGTCGGATCCGAACCCGATCCGCAGGAACCCGTCCATGTGGAAGTGAGCCCCCGGCACGATCAGCACGCCCGCCTCGTCGCGCAGCCGCGCGATGAGGTCGCTGGAGTCGATCGGATAGTCGTAGTGGACGAACACGATGGCTCCCGCTTCGGGCGGGACGTGACCGAGCCCATGGTGCCGCCCGACCCAGTCGCGGATGATCGGATAGTTCGTCCTGATGATCGCGCGCGTCCGCTCGATCAGTCGCGGCCGCCGCTCGGCCGACAGCGCGATTTGCGCCAGGCAGTCGTTCAGCGCGCCGGGCGCAATCGTCGTGTAGTCGTGGATGCCCCAGAGCGCCTCGACGACGTCGGGTGGCGCGACGACCCATCCGATCCGAAGCCCTGCAAGCCCATACGCCTTCGAGAGGCCGGCGGTGACGATCGTGCGCTCGTAACGGCCCCGCACCGTCGCCGTCTCCTCGCCGTCGAGTTCGGCGCCGCGATAGATCTCGTCGCTGACGATCCACGCGCCGCTGCGCGCCGCGACGGCGCAGATCGCGTCGAGCGTCCCGGCATCGAGGCGCGCGCCCGTCGGATTGTTCGGATTGCAGATCAGGATCGCGCGGGTGCGCGGCGTGACCAGGCGGCGCAGCTCGTCCACGTCCGGCCGCCAGCGCGCCACCGCCCCTTCGCCTGTCACGCGCAGCGGCCACGGCGTCACGTTCGCGCCAATCGATCGCGCCAGACCCCAGACCTGCATGTAATTCGGGGTCATCATCACGACGTCGTCGCCCGGCTGGATCAGGTGCAGCAGCGTGACGCAATTGGCTTCGGACCCGCCATTCGTGATCTGGACGTGGTCCGGCGTGGTGTCCGGATACAGATTCGCGACCGCCTGCCGCAGTTCGGGTGTCCCGTTCGTCTGCGGATACCCGAGCCCCTGCGTCAGGAGCCGGTCTCGCAAGGCCGGCGTCGAGACCAGCTCGTCGAGCCGGAGCGGGTGCACGCCGCTCTCGGAGAGATTCCAGCGCACCCGGTTCTCCCAGGTCGACTGCAATCGTTCCATCGCGAATGTGTCGAATTTCATGCGTCGGCCAGTGTAGTCGAAAAGCCGATGCGCTATCCTCTTGGCGCATGCCCACGGACCTGATTCCGGAGCTCGTGCTGATTGCGGGCGGGGAATTCGTCATGGGCTCGGACGAGGCGGATCCGGACGAACGGCCAGCCCACCGGGTCCACGTGGACGACTTCTTCATCGGCGTCCAGCCGGTGACCAACCGGGAGTACGCGCGGTTCGTGCGGGAGACGGGTCGGCGTGCTCCCGAGCTGTCCGATCTGCCGCTCGTCGCGCGCACGGGAGGAAGCGAGCGGGAGCAGCAGTTTCGAACCCTGGCGCAGGCGTACGCGTGGAAGCAAGGGGAGCCGCCGGCCGATCGCGCGGAGCACCCGGTCACGCTCGTTCGCTACGACGACGCGGCGGCGTACTGCGCGTGGCTGGCGGGGGTGACGGGCAGGCCCTTCCGGCTGCCGACCGAAGCGGAATGGGAAAAGGGGGCGCGTGGCGGCATCGACGGCCGCCGCTACCCGTGGGGCGATCGCCTCGAACCGGCGGCCGCCAACTATCTCGACGACCCGGCCGTCAAGCCGACGCGCGGCACGACCCCGTGCCGGACGTTCCCGCCAAACGACTACGGCCTCTACGATGTGGTGGGCAACGTGTGGGAGTGGGTGCAGGACTGGTACGGCGCGGCGTACTACGACGTCGCGCCGTCGAGGAATCCACAGGGGCCGGCCAAAGGCTCGCTGCGGATCGTGCGCGGCGGCAGCTGGCTCGTGGCCGACGTCCGTATGCTCACCTGCAGTCACCGGCACAAGGTGCCGGTCGATACCTACTCGTACGGGATCGGGCTGCGCGTCGCGTGTGCGCGCGAATAACGGCCCGGCTGCCCGGCCGATGAGCCTGCGGCGCCGTCGTAACCATGAGAGAGTACAGGTGGGGCCGGCGTCATCTGCGCGCCGGGAAAGGATCGCCGTGTCCGGATATCTGCCGCTCGTCTCGTTCGCCGTCGTGCTCGCCGCCATCCCCGCGTTCGCGCAGACGCCGTCCTCGCCCGAGGGCCGCGTTCCGAGCGTCGTGACGACGGGCGAAGGGCTCGTCCAGCGCGCGCCGGATCGCGCATGGGTCGCGATCGCCGCCGAGTCCCGGGCCTCGACCGCGCAGGAGGCGCAGCGCGCGAACACCGACGCGATGAATGCCGTCACGCAGAAGGTCAAGTCCGCCGGCGTCCCGGACGACGCGATCCGGACGACCGCCTATCAGCTCCAGCCGGAATACGACTTCACCGATGGCAAGCAGCGCCTGCGCGACTATCTCGCCCGCAACGAGATCGAGGTGAAGGTGGACGATCTGCCGAAGCTCGGGCACGTGCTCGGCGTGGCCGTCGAGGCCGGCGCGACGAACGTGACCGGCATCCGCTTCGATCTGAAGGACCGCGACGCCGCCGAGCGCGAGGCGCTGCGGCTGGCCGTCGCCGATGCCCGCGCCCGGGCCGACGCCGCCGCGGCGGGCGCCGGGCTGCACGTCGATCGCGTGCTGCGGATCGAGGAGCAGCGCGCGGCGCGCGTGCCCGGTCCGCGCCCGATGGCCATGAGCTCCGGCGGCTTCGCCGCCCGCGCCGCCGCCCCCGTGCCGGTCGAAGCCGGCCAGATCGAGATCCGCGCGCAGGTCACGCTGACGGCAGCGATTCGCTGAGGGGCAGGCTTTGGGCTTTGGGCTTTAGGCTTTAGGGGACGTCAATCAGCGATTCCTGGCGCGCCTGGCGAAGTTCAGGGGCACGCGGGTCGCGGACTTCGAGGCGGAGGGCGTCGAGCTCCGGCAGGTCCTTCGAGGCGCTGACGCCCAGATCGCGGAAGCGGCGGGCGGAGGCCAGCACCCGGCCTTCGAGCGAGCCCACGAACTGATCGAACGCCGTGCCCGCCTTCCGCAGGTGATCCCCGACGTCCACCACGTACTCCGCCATCGTCGCGAGGCGTTCGTACAGCTCGCGGCCCATGGCCTGGATCTGCTCGGCGTTGGCCGTGAGCCGCTGCTGCTGCCAGGCGGTCGCGACCGTGCGAAGCAGCGCGATGAGCGTGAGCGGCGTGGCCGGAATCACGCGCTGGTCGGTGGCGAAGTCGAACAGCGTCGGGTCCTGGTGGAAGGCGGCGCTGAAGAGCGGGTCGGCCGGCAGGAACATGACGACGAATTCGGGGGCCGGCCGGAAGCGCGACCAGTAGCTCTTGGCGCCGAGCGCCTTGATGTGATCGCGCACCTGCCGCGCGTGGTCGCGCAGGTACTGTTCGCGCGCGGCCTCGTCGGGCGCCTCGCTCGCCTGCAGATAGGCGTCGATCGGGACCTTCGCGTCGATGATGATCACGGCGCCGTTGGGCAGGTTGACGCGCATGTCGGGCGTCAGGCGGCGGCCGTCGTCGTCTTCGGTCGAATCCTTCTCGACGAAATCGCAATGCGCCACCATGCCGGCGCGCTCGAGCACGTTGCGCAGCTGCACTTCGCCCCAGCGTCCACGCTGGTTCGGATTCTTCAGCGCGCGCACGAGCGTTTCGGTTTCGCGGCGGAGCCGCTCCTGCGTCTCGGCGACGGCGTGCAGTTGCACCGTGAGCGCCTGGGCCGACTCGGCGCGCTCGCGGTCCACCGTCTGGAGGTGATCGCCCAGCCGGGCGAGCGTGTCCTTCAGCGGATCGACGAGTGCCGCGATCTCGGTCCGGCGCGCATCCAGATCGGTCCTGGCGGTCTGCTGCGTGTGGTCGAGCGAGGTGCGCGCGATCTGGAGGAACGACTCGTTGTTCTGCCGCAGCGCGTCGGCCGAGAGCGCGCTGAACGCGTCGCGGAGCGTGTCGCGGGCGTGATCGACGAGCGCCGCCTGTTCCCGCACGCTCGCCTGCGCGGCCAGGAGCTGCGCCTGCAGCCGCGCCTGCTCCTCGCGCAGCGCCGCCGTGTCGACCGCGCCGCGCGCCGTCCCGCGTGCGCGCGCGATCGACCAGCCGCAGGCGAACGCCGCGGCGATCAGCAGCAGGACGGGGATGGAAAACACCGTGGTCGAAGTTTAGGCGAAAGGTGCCGTAACCTCAAGGTTGTTATGATCGCCGCATGATGGTTTCCAGCCTGAGCACGGACGAGCTGCGGCGCTACAGCCGTCACTTGCTGCTGCCCGAGATCGGCGAAGCCGGACAGCGCCGGTTGAAGGGAGCGCGCGTGCTCTGCATCGGCGCCGGCGGCCTCGGTTCGCCCGCCGCGCTCTACCTCGCCGCGGCCGGCGTCGGCACGCTCGGCCTCGTCGACTTCGACGTCGTCGACTTCTCGAACCTGCAGCGGCAGATCATCCATTCGACCCCGGACGTGGGGCGGTCCAAGCTGGCGTCGGCCCGCGCGAAGATCGAGGCGCTCAATCCCGACGTCCGCGTCGAGACGTACGAGACGGCGATCACGGCCGCGAACGCGCGCGAGCTGCTCGCCCCCTGGGACGTTGTCGTTGACGGCACCGACAACTTCGCCGCGCGGTATCTCGTCAACGACGCGTGCGTGCTCCTCGGAAAGCCGAATGCGTGGGGCAGCATCTTTCGGTTCGAGGGACAGGCGTCGGTGTTCGCGGCCCCCGGCGGGCCGTGCTATCGCTGCCTGCATCCGGAGCCGCCGCCCCCCGGGCTCGTGCCGAGTTGTGCCGAGGGCGGGGTGCTCGGCGTGCTGCCCGGCGTGATCGGTACGATTCAGGCGACCGAAGCGATCAAGCTCGTCGCCGGCATCGGCGAGCCGCTGATTGGCCGCTTTCTGATCTACGACGCACTTCGTATGCGCTTCCGTGAGCTGAAGCTGCCCAGGGATCCGGACTGCCCGATCTGCGGCACCCACCCGCGGATCCGCGAACTGCGGGAGTACGAGGGGTATTGCACGACCACGCCGGCGCGTGGGCCGGGCGCCGGCGCCGATCAGGGGGAGGCGGCCATGACGGTCGAGGAACTCGAGGCGAGCGTCGCTGGAGGCACCGTCCCGGTGCTGCTCGACGTGCGCGAGCCAGTCGAGGCCGCCATCTGCCGCCTGCCGGCGTCGATCCTGATCCCGCTCGGCGAACTGCCGAGGCGCCTGGACGAGCTGGACCCCTCTGTCCCCATGGTCGTTTACTGCAAGTCGGGGGGGCGCAGCGCCCGGGCTGCCGCGCTGCTGCGGGAGCGCGGGTTCGCCAACGTGCGCAACCTGACCGGCGGCATCCTCGCGTGGATCGATCGGATCGACCCGAGCCTCCCGCGGTACTAAAAACGGGGTCAGATCTTGTTCTTTGCACAAGTGTCCGCTGGCGGTCACCGTGTCGCGGCGGACCGCCGCGAACCTGTCACCGCCAGAGGACGATCGTGCAAAAAACAAGATCTGACCCCGTTTTGCGATAAACTAGGACTGTTAAGGTCCGACATAAGGCGGCCGCATGCTTCAGATCAGCGAAAACGCAGGGCATCTCATCAGCAAGATGACGGTCCAGAACGGCATGCCCGGGGGCGGGCTGCGGATCGGCATCAAGGCGGGCGGCTGCTCCGGATTGAGCTACACCTTCGCCTGGGAAGCGGCGCCGCGCGAAAACGACCAGGTGTTCGACGGGCCCGACGGTTCGAAAGTGTTCGTCGACCCGCGCAGCTATGAATTCATCAAGGGGACGACGCTCGACTACGACACGAGCCTCGTCAGCCGCGGGTTCGTCTTTCACAACCCGAACGCCAAGTCGACGTGCGGGTGCGGATCGAGTTTCAGCGTCTAGAAGCTGCCAGCGGCCAGCTTCCAGCTTCCAGCTCAAAAGGAAGCCATTCTTCCTCAGGAGCTGGCAGCTGGCAGCTGGAGACTGGTAGCTGGTTGCTTCGTTATGTCCACATCCACTGAGACCATCGAAGAACTCGCCACACGCGAGTACAAGTACGGCTTCGTCACCGACGTCGAAGCCGAGACGGTGCCCAAGGGGCTGAGCGAAGAGATCGTCCGGCTCATCTCGCAGAAGAAGCACGAGCCGGAGTGGCTGCTCGAATGGCGGCTGAAGGCGTACCGCCTCTGGCTCACGATGAAGGAGCCGACCTGGCAGAACGTGAAGTACGACCCGATTGACTACCAGGACATCGTCTACTACTCGGCGCCGAAGAAGAAGAAGGCGCTGAACTCGATCGACGAGGTCGACCCGGAGGTCAAGCGGACGTTCGACAAGCTCGGGATTCCGCTCGAGGAGCAGAAGCTGCTGGCCGGCGTCGCGGTGGACGCCGTCTTCGACAGCGTCTCGGTGGCGACGACGTTTCGCGAGAAGCTCGCGAAGCTCGGGATCATCTTCATGTCGTTCTCGGAGGCCGTGAAGGAGCATCCGGAGCTCGTCAAGAAGTATCTCGGCTCGGTCGTGCCGTATACCGACAACTTCTTCGCGACGCTGAACTCGGCGGTCTTCAGCGACGGCTCGTTCGTCTACGTGCCGAAGGGGGTGCGCTGCCCGATGGAGCTGTCGACCTACTTCCGCATCAACGCGAAAGACACCGGGCAGTTCGAGCGGACGCTGATCATCGCCGACGAGGGGGCGCAGGTCAGCTATCTGGAAGGCTGCACGGCGCCGATGCGCGACGAGAACCAGTTGCACGCCGCCGTCGTCGAGCTGGTGGCGCACGACGATGCGACGATCAAGTACTCGACCATCCAGAACTGGTATCCCGGCGACAAGAACGGCAAGGGGGGCATCTACAACTTCGTCACCAAGCGCGGCCTTGCGGCCGGCCGCCGGTCGAAGATCACGTGGACCCAGGTCGAAACCGGGTCGGCGATCACGTGGAAGTACCCCGGCTGCATCCTCCAGGGAGACGGGTCGATTGGCGAGTTCTACTCGGTCGCGACGACGAACAACTGGCAGCAGGCCGACACCGGGACGAAGATGATTCATCTCGGGAAGAACACGCGCAGCACGATCGTCTCGAAGGGGATTTCCGCGGGACACGGGCAGAACACCTACCGCGGCATGGTGCGGGTCGGCAAGAAGGCGACCGGCGCCCGCAACTACTCGCAGTGCGACTCGCTGCTCATCGGCGACAAGTGCGGCGCCCACACGTTCCCGTACCTCGAGATCCGGAACACGACGGCGCGCGTCGAGCACGAGGCCTCGACGTCCAAGATTGGCGAAGACCAGATCTTCTACTGCCGCCAGCGCGGCCTCTCGACCGAAGACGCCGTCAACATGATCGTGAGCGGCTTCTGCAAGGAAGTGTTCCGCGAGCTGCCGATGGAGTTCGCCGTCGAAGCCCAGAAACTGTTGTCGGTGTCGCTCGAGGGTTCGGTCGGATAGGTTCACATTCGGGAGTCTCCATGCTGCTCGACGTTCGCAATCTGCAGGTCAAGGTCGAAGACAAGCCGATCCTCAAGGGCATCGATTTGAAAGTGGACGCCGGCGAAGTCCACGCCATCATGGGCCCGAACGGGTCCGGGAAGAGCACGCTGGCGCGCGCGCTGTCGGGCCATCCCGAATACACGGTGACCGGCGGCGAGGCGCTGTACGAAGGGCGCGACCTGCTCGCCATGGATCCCGACGAACGCGCCCGCGAAGGGGTGTTCATGGCGTTCCAATACCCCGTGGAGATCGCCGGGGTCAACAACGCCTACTTCCTCAAGGCCGCGCTCAACGCCAAGCGAAAGCACCACGGCGAGCCGGAGCTCGACGCCGTCGAATTCATGCAGCTCGTGCGCGAGAAGTCGAAGCTGCTCGAGATCGACCAGACGATGCTGAGCCGCGCGGTCAACGAAGGGTTCTCGGGCGGGGAGAAGAAGCGCAACGAGATCTTCCAGATGGCGCTGCTCCAGCCGAAGCTCGCGATTCTCGACGAGACGGATTCGGGCCTCGACATCGACGCGCTGAAGATCGTCGCCGGCGGCGTGAACGCGATGCGGGCCCCCGAGCGCGCGATCATCGTCGTCACGCACTATCAGCGCCTGCTCGACTATATCGTCCCCGACTTCGTGCACGTGCTGAGCGCGGGACGGATCGTCAAGTCCGGCGGGAAGGAACTCGCGCTGGAGCTCGAGCAGAAGGGCTACGGCTGGATCGAAGCCGCCTAACACTCATGACGCAGATTGCCGAAAAGCGTTCGTCGTTGATGTCGGCGCTCGATCGCCGCCCGCAGGGAGGGCCCCGCTGGCTCGAGACGCTGCGCGCGCAGGCGGCCTCGCGCTTCGCCGCTCTCGGGGTGCCGACCGTGCGGGACGAGGAATGGCGGTTCACCAACGCCGCACCGATCGCGTCGGCGGGGTTCGAGTTGGCCGCCGACGTGCCGGTGTCGACCGCGGAGGTCGACGGGCTGCCGTACGGGACGGCTCCGCTCCGTCTCGTCCTGGTGAACGGGCGGATCGATCGCGCGCTGTCGCGCCTCGACACGCTGCCCCGCGGCGTCGTCGCGACGTCGCTGGCCGAGGCGATCGACACGCACGCCGACATCGTCGAACGCTACCTCGGGCGCGCCGCGGTGTTCCAGACGCGCAGCTTCGTCGCGCTGAACACCGCCCTGGCCAACGACGGCGCATTCGTCTATGTGCCGGACGGCCTCGCGGTCGAGCCCCCCCTGCAACTGCTGTGCGTGTCCGCGGCGGGCGATCGGCCGTCGATGAACCAGCCGCGGGTGCTCGTCGTCGCGGGCGCCGGCAGCCAGGTGAGGCTGGCGGAGACGTACGTCGGCGCCGCCGGCGAGGTGTATTTCACCAACGGCGTCACCGAGGTGTTCGCCGGCGAGAACGCCGTCGTCGACCATTACAAGGTGCAGCACGACAGCTTCGAGGCGTTTCACGTGGGCAGCATGCACGTGAACCTGTCGCGCAGCGCCACGTTCTCGTCGCACTCGTTCGCGGTGGGCGGCCGGTTCGTGCGCAACGACGTCGTGGCCGTGCTCGACGGCGAGGGAGGGGAGTGCACGCTGAACGGCCTCTACCTGGCGGATGGGGAGCGGCTGGTCGACACCCACACGGAAATCGACCATGCCCGCGCGCACTGCGCCAGCCACGAGGTCTACAAGGGGATCCTGGGCGGGACGGCGCGCGCCGTGTTCAATGGCAAGATCGTGGTCCGGCCCGACGCGCAGAAGACGGACGCGAAGCAGACCAATCGCGCGCTGCTGCTCTCCGACGGCGCCACCATCAACACCAAGCCGCAGCTCGAGATCTTCGCCGACGACGTGAAGTGCACGCACGGGGCGGCGATCGGGCAGCTCGACGACGACGCGATCTTCTACCTCCGGGCCCGCGGCCTGACCTTCGCGGAGGCGCGCGACATGCTGATCCACGCCTTCGCCGGCGACATTCTCGCGCGCGTGAAGATCGACGCGCTGCGCGCGGCGCTCGAGGCCGAGCTGTTCGCGCAGCTCGCGCGCGACCTCGAGGAGGCGGTCGCGTGACCACCGTCGCGGGGGGCCAGATCGCGCCGGCCGCCGCCGGCCTCCCCGTCGTCCCCGGCACGCCAACGCTTCCCTTCGACGTCGAGCGCGTCCGCGCCGATTTTCCGATCCTCCGCCGCACGGTACGCGGCAAACCGCTCGTCTATCTCGACAACGCCGCGACGACGCAGAAGCCGCAGGCGGTGATCGACGCGCTCACGGCGTACTACACCGGGATCAACGCGAACGTCCACCGCGGCGTGCACGAATTGAGCGAGCGTGCGACCGAAGCCTACGAAGCCGCGCGCGCCCGCGTGCAGGCCTTTTTCCATGCGGCGCACGCGCACGAGGTCGTCTTCACGCGCAACGCGACCGAGAGCATCAACCTCGTGGCGCGGAGCTTCGCGCGTCCTCGGCTCCAGCCGGGCGACGAAGTGCTCATCACCGCGATGGAGCACCACTCGAACATCGTGCCCTGGCAGCTCGCCTGCGAAGCGACAGGCGCGACGATCCGGGTGGCGCCGATCGACGACCGCGGCGCGCTGATCGTCGACGAGTTCGCCCGCCTGCTCGGCCCCCGGACCGTGATCGCGGCGGTGTCGCACATGTCGAACGCGCTCGGCACCGTGAATCCGGCCGCCGAGATCGTCGCGCTCGCGCATCGGCACGGCGTCCCCGTGCTGCTCGACGGATCGCAGGCCGCGTACCACATGGCCGTGGACGTCCAGGCGCTCGACTGCGACTTCTACGTGGCCACCGGCCACAAGCTCTACGGCCCGACGGGCATCGGCGTGCTCGTCGGCAAGACGGAACATCTCGAGGCGATGCCGCCGTTTCTCGGCGGCGGCGACATGATCCGCTCCGTCAGCTTCGAGCGCAGCACGTGGAACGACCTGCCGTACAAGTTCGAAGCGGGGACGCCGAACATCGCCGGCGCGGTCGGCTTGCACGCGGCGCTCGATTATCTCGGCGCGGCCGGATTCGAGGCCGTCGCCGCGCACGAGCGCGATCTGCTGGCCTACGGGACCGCGGCGCTCCAAGACGTCCCGGGACTCCGCATCATCGGGACCGCCCCTTCCAAGGCGAGCATCCTGTCGTTCGTCATCGACGGCATGCACCCGCACGACATCGGCACGATCGTCGATCGCGAGGGGGTCGCCGTGCGGACCGGGCATCACTGCGCGCAGCCCGTCATGGAGCGCTTCGGTATTCCGGCGACGGCTCGCGCGTCGCTTGCGATGTACAACACACGCGCGGATCTCGACGCGCTCGTCGGCGCGCTGCACCGCGTCCGCGAGGTACTCGGCTGATGCCGGATCTCGACGACCTGTATCAGGAGGTGATCCTCGACCACAACAGACGGCCGAGGAACTTCCACACGCTGGCCGGGGCGAGCCACCAGGCGGAAGGCTACAACCCGCTCTGCGGCGACCGGCTGACGCTGTATCTGCGCGTGGAAGACGGGATCATCACCGACGTGGGGTTCGTCGGATCGGGATGCGCCATCTCGAAGGCGTCCGCCTCGCTGATGACCGACGCGATCAAGGGGCGCTCGGTGGCCGACGCGCGGGCGTTGTTCACCCGCTTTCACGGCATGGTGACGACGCCGCCCGACGTCGAGGTGGAGGACCTCGGCAAGTTGTCGGCGCTCGCCGGCGTCCGCGAGTTTCCCGTGCGCGTGAAATGCGCCAGCCTGGCGTGGCACACGCTCGAGGCGGCGCTCTCGCGCGCCGGCAAGGATCAAGTATGAAACCGCTGCCGATCACGCATGACGAGGCGGACGTGCCCGAGCCCGAAGGGCAGACGGACGGGCTGGTGCCGGATGCCGCGAAGACGGATGCGCTCCGGCCTGATATCATCGCGACGCTCTCGACGGTGTTCGACCCGGAGATCCCCGTGAATATCTGGGATCTCGGCCTCGTCTACGACGTGTTCGTGGACGCCGCCGGCGTCGCCGCGATCCGGATGACGCTCACCGCGCCCGGGTGTCCCGTGGCCCAGTCGCTGCCGGTCGAAGTGGCCGACAAGGTCCGCAGCGTTCCCGGCGTATCGGACGCCAAAGTGGACATCGTCTGGGATCCGCCGTGGGACAAGGATCGAATGTCCGACGAGGCCAAGCTGCAGCTCGGCATGTGGTGAGGGCATTTTCCTAAAGCCTAAAGCCCAAAGCCCAAAGCCCGACAAGAGTCAGCAATGTTGAGACTCTCGAAAAAATCCGATTACGCGCTGATGGCCATGAAGCATCTGGCCGTCCGGGTGGACGCGTCGTCGAGCGCCCGCGAAATCGCGGAGCAGTACGACATTCCGATCGAGCTGATGGCCAAGGTGCTGCAGCGCCTGGTGCGCGGCGGGTTGCTCACGTCGCATCAGGGCACGCACGGCGGCTACCGCCTGTCGAAGCCGTCCCACGCCATCTCGGTGGCCGATATCATCCAGGCCATCGACGGCCCGCTCACGGTGACGGCGTGCTCGACCGAGGACGAGCGCTGCGACCAGTTCGCGAAGTGCAACGTGCGCGATCCGCTCTGGCGCATCAAGGATCGGATCGTCGCCGCGCTGGCCACCTGTTCGCTCGCCGAGATTGCCACCGACGCGGCGCCCGATGGTGCGTCGGCGCCGATGTCGTTCACCCGCGGTGGCCACCGGCACCGCCCGGAGGCGCGGTAGCGCATGGGCGGCCGGCGGATCTATCTCGACTACCACGCCACGACGCCCGTGGACCCGCGGGTCCTGACCGACATGCTGCCGTTCTTCACCGAGCGGTTCGGCAATCCGCACAGCCGCCAGCACGCCTGGGGATGGGACGCCGACAAGGCGGTGGGGCGGGCGCGCGCCCAGGTCGCGGAGCTGATTGGCGCGGCGGCCAACGAGATCGTCTTCACGAGCGGCGCGAGCGAATCGAACAATCTCGCGCTCAAGGGCGCGGCCGAGCGGCTCCGCGATCGCGGCCGGCGCATCGTCACCGTCGCGACGGAGCACAAGTCGGTGCTCGATACGTGCCGTCATCTGGAGCAGCAGGGGTTCGAGGTGGTCCGCATGCCGGTCCAGCCCGACGGCCTGCTCGACCTCGACACCGTCAGGGCGGCGCTGACGCCCGGCACGATCCTCCTCTCGGTGATGGCGGCCAACAACGAGATCGGTACGCTGCAGCCGCTCGCCGAGATCGCCGGGATCGCGCACGAGCGCGGCATCGTCGTGCACAGCGACGCGGCGCAGGCGGCCGGAAAGATCCCGATCGACGTCGCGACGATACCCGTCGATCTGCTGTCGCTGACGGCGCACAAGATGTACGGACCGAAAGGGGCCGGCGCGCTGTACATCCGCCGGCGGAATCCGAAGATCCAGCTCGCGCCGCAGGTCGACGGCGGCGGGCAGGAGTCGGGGATTCGCTCCGGCACGCTCAACGTCCCCGGCATCGTCGGGTTCGGGCGCGCCGCCGAGATTTGCCGTCAGGAGATGCCGGAGGAATCCGTGCGGCTGCGGGGACTGCGCGACGCGCTCCTCGCGGGACTTCGCGCCGGCATTCCCGGCCTGCACGTCAACGGCACGCTCGACCGGCGGCTCCCGCACAACCTGCACATCGGGATCGCCGACGTGGACGGCAGCGCGCTGCTGATGTCGCTGGGCGATCTGGCCGTGTCGACAGGGTCGGCGTGCAGCTCCGGGAACGAAACCCTGTCACACGTGCTGCAGGCGCTTGGCGCCGTGCCGGGCGGCGCATACATCCGCTTCGGCCTCGGCCGCATGACGACAGCCGACGAGGTCGATGCGGCCGTCGAACGCCTGACGGCGGTGGTCACGCACTCGAGATCGTCGTCTCCACTCGATCCATCGCTCCAATCTCCCCGGTCCTCGCCAGCGCGCTCTTGAAGAGCACGGGCCCGATCAGCTGGTGCAGCGCGATCAGCGCGACCATCAGCGTCTGGATCGGCGCGCCCCACTGCGGATATTCGACCGCGACGATCAGCGTGAGCCCGAGCGTGACGCCGGCCTGAGACACGAATCCCATCCACACGAGATCGGCCGGCCCGTCGCGCAGCCTCGCCGCGCGCGTCCCGAGCCAGACGCCGGCGCGGATCAGCCCGAGGCGCAGCCCTGAGACGATCAAGGCCAGCGTCCCGATGGCGGCCAGCGCGTCGAGTTGCAGGGACGCGCCGGCGGCGGCAAAGAAGACGACCAGGACGGGCAGCGCCCCGCGCTCGACCGCGGCCTTGAGGACGTCGCCGCGCGGAGGGGCCACGTTTTCCACAACGAGGCCGGCGGCGAGCGCCGCGAGCAGCGGCTCGACGTGCAATCGCGCACCGACCCCGCTGATCAGCGCGCACAGGGCAAGCAGCACGACGGGCACCTCGCGCCCGATGAAGTGCAGGTACAGCGCGAAGAGCGCGCCGGCGAGCGCGCCGAAGGCGAAGGATCCGAGAATTTCCCACGACACGCCCGCGACGAGCCCGACGTCCGGGGCTCCGCCAAAGGCGCCGCGGACCAACTCCATCACCAGCGTAAAGGCGAGAATCAGCAGCAGATCCGCGAACACGACGATCGCGAGCGTCAGCTCGGTCAGGGGCCCTCTCGCGCGGCACTCGGCAATCTGCGCGATCGTCACCGTCGGCGAGAAGCTCGCGACGATGGTCGTCAGGAGCAGGGCGACGGCGAATCGCTGGGTTCCGTGCAGGCCGGGCGCGATCCCGAGCCATGGCCACGCCGTCCAGAAGAACGCCAGCAGGACGACGTAGAGGATCCCGATGGTCGCCCCTCCGAGCCGGGCGATGTCGCGAACGCGCGGCAGCAGGCGCGTCACATTGATCTCGAGGCCGGCGATGAACGCAATCAGCGCGACCGCGAGCGCGTTGATGATTTGCAGGTCGCGCGCCATGGGGCGCGTAATGATGTTGCCGAGGTACGGCCCGCACACGAGCCCGAACAGCAGATACCCGCTCACGCGCGGCAGGTGGATCCGTTCGATCAGCGCGCCGGCCAGCGCGGCGGCGATGAGGGCGAATCCCAACGCGAGGGCGCCAGGGCGCATGGCCGCCGTCAGGGGTGGCCCGACGGCCACGACGAGCCACACGATCGCAACCGTCAGGGCGAGCGCGAGCACGCGCGGCATCACGGGACCACCGCGGGGGGCACGACGAGCAGGCCCAGGATCTCGCAGGCGATCGCGCCGGCCGCGACGGCAAAGACGATCGGATCCATCGCCTCCGGCGCGACCTGCTGCAGGTTGAGCGCGAACGCAATCCCGATCACCCCCGGCGGAATCAGGTATGACCCCAAATCCGACGGCGCGACGCCGGGGGCGATGCGCGACGCCGTCCACCCGCCGACGATCTTGCCGCCGAAGCGGAACAGCACGTACGGCGCGAAGAGCCACAGGCCGGCGGGGGACCACGTCAGCCCCGCGCCGGCGGTCACCAGCAGCAGGACGACGAGCGGATGCTGCACCTTGCGCAGTTCCCCCGTGACGACGCGATCGGTGCCCCCAGGGGAGACCGCCCACACCCATCCGGCCGCCATGCCCGTCAGCAGCGGAGACTGCGCCAGGTACGCCGCCGCGCCGCCGAGCAGGGTCAACGCCCCGAAGACGAACACGCCGCGCTCGGCGCCTTCGGATCGCTCGAACAGCAGCCAGCCGCATCCGCCGATGGCGAGCCCCACCAGCACGGTGGCGGCGGCGCTGGTCGCGGCCGCGGTGCTGCCCGCCGCGAGGCTGAGCACCACCCCGCCGGCGAGGATCGGCAGCACGTCGTCGAGGTCGGCGACCTGCGAGGCGATGCGGCGGACGGCCCCGTCGGCTGCCGACGCCGCGATGGCGGCGGACGAAGACGCGCAGATGCCGAGCGCGACCGCGACGAGGCCCACGGGCATCAGCAGCGGCACCCGCCACGCGCGAAGCAGCACCAGCAGCGCGAACGTGACGACCAGAATCGTCACCGTCGCTTCGACGGTGGCGGCTGCGAAGAGCCGGCGCGGGACGGTGGTACGGGTGCCCGCCGCGATCCCGATGAAGACGCCGAGCGTCGCCAGCGCGATCGAAATGACGACGTCGAGGTGCGCCAGCGCGCCTGGCGGCAGGATGCCGGACGCCGACGGGCCCAGCAGAATGCCGATCGGGACGAACACCATGATCGGCGCCGTGACCGGCCGCAGCCCCAGGGCCGCACGGGTCCGGAACGTGGCGGCGAGCCGCGTGCCGGTGCCGGTCATCGCTTCTCCAGCGCGAGCACGACGAATTGCACGCCGCGCTGAACGGTGACGAGCCAACTGTCGCCGGCAGCCCCCCTCGAGAACGCACGCTCGACCGTCGCGGCCGATGGACGATCGGTGGCGTTCAGCTTGACGAGCACGTCTCCCTGCTGGAAGCCCGCGCGCGCGGCGGGGCCGCCCGGGTCGACCGCGATCACTTCCGCGCCGAGCCCGGCGACGGTGCGCAGCGTCATCCCCGGGCCCGTGGCCGCCGGCCCCTGCGCGGCGGTTCCCGCCTCAACGGCTTTGACGCTGACGTCGATCGGCGCGCCGCGCCGGATCGCGTGGATCGCCACGTCCTGGCCCGGGACACGGCTCTCGATCGTCTGGCGAAAGCCCGCTTCGGTCGTGATGTTCGTCCCGTCGATCGTCTGGACGACGTCGCCCGACTCGAGCGAGCCGACCGCGGGGCCGCCCGGCACGACCGCGCTGACGACGACGCCCGCCGAGGCGCCGGTGGCGCGCGACAGCGCGGGCGAGAGCGCCTGCACGCGCACGCCGACGTCTCCCCGGGCGGTGTGCACCGCGGCCTGGCCGGGGGCGGCCCGTGCCAGGCTCGCCAGCAGCGTCGCGGGCACGAGCCGCGCGGTATCCCCGCCGCCGAGCGAGAGGCCGATGAAGAGCCCGTCGAGCGCGAAGACGGCGGCGCCGCGCGGCACGGTGCCAGCCGGCGTCGACAACGCGACGAGCGACGACGGCCAGCGCGGGTCGCCAACACGATCCGTACGGCCCACATACAGGGGCCGTATGACCGGCCCCTCCGACGTCGCCTGGATCACGCCGACGTAGCGCGGCCCCGGACGGTCGGTCGCCGTTCGGGGCGTGACCACGTCGGTGAGCGCCGAGCTGAGCTGCACGATGGCGATGCCGCGGCTGTCGTCGCGCGAGAGGATCACGGGACTCGATTCCGTTCCGCCGGGCACCACGCGCTGGCCGTCCCCCAGCACGACGACGGCGCGATCCGACGACACCCGCGGCGCCGCCGCGAACGCCGTCGCGCCACTGGTCGATTCGAGCTCGATCGTCGCGACCGCGGGGGCCACCCGGCGCTCGAGGTCCGTCATGATCGACGCCAGTTCGTCGTAGGTGGCGCGCGCCGCGAGCCGTTCGAGCGGCGGCGGCACCGGGGCCGCCGGCGACTCGACCTGAGCCGGAAACCGAAAGCGCGCCAGCAGCAGCAACATCCCCACCGACAAGACGATGGTGATGAGCAGCAGACGGGTTTCGCGACGCCCCGTCGCAGGTCGGGGTTCCGGCGGCATGCGCCGAGCGTACCGCAGGGGAGAGTCGGGCGCAAAGCGGCGAAAAAACCTATACTGGGGACTGGAGCATATGCCGGTGGCAGGGCTTGGTATGAGTGCTATGGATGGGCTGGGTATGGCAGGCCTGTTGCTCTCGTCATGCTGAATGCCCCAGGAGGCAAAGATTTCCGGTCATCCGCTGGTCGTCGTGTCGAACCGCGAGCCGTACGTGCATCAACGCGGCCCGGAGGGGGACACCGTGACGCGGGTGGCGACGGGCGGGGTGGCGGTGGCGCTCGACTCCCTGATGCGCGAGCGGGGGGGCACCTGGATCGCCCACGGCAGCGGCGACGCCGATCGCGACACGGTCGACGCGAACGATCGCGTCCGCGTCCCCCCGGGTGAGGAATCCTACACGCTGCGCCGGGTCTGGCTCTCGCCGGAGGAGGAGCGGCGCTACTACGGCGGCTTTTCGAACGAAGGCCTGTGGCCGCTCTGCCACATCGCGCACGTGCGGCCGATCTTCCGGTCGGAAGACTGGGCCGAATACCGCGCGGTGAACGCACGCTTTGCCGACGCGATCGCCACGGAGCTCTCCGGCACCAGCCAGCCGGTCTTCATTCACGATTATCATCTCGCCCTCGTGGCGGCCGAACTGCGCCGCCGGCGGCCGGGGGTGCGCACGGCGCTCTTCTGGCACATCCCGTGGCCGCACCCGGACCGGCTGCGCATGTGCCCATGGCGGCGCGAGATCATGACGGGGCTGCTGGCGAACGATCTGCTCGCCTTCCAGCTCGATCGCGATCGCCGCAATTTTCAGCAGGCGGTCCGCGACGAGCTGCACGCGGAATCGGAGCGCGGCGTCGTCCGCTTCGAAGGGCGCGTGACCCACATCGTCGCGGCGCCGATCGGGGTCGATTTCGATCGCATCACCAGGTTCGCGCAGGACCCCGGCCTCGAGGGGGAGATGGCGCGGCTGCGCCGCGAGCTGCGCCTCGACGGCGCAATCGTCGGCGTCGGCGTCGACCGCCTCGATTACACGAAGGGGATTCCGGAGCGTCTCGACGCAATCGATCGTCTGCTCACCCGCCGTCCGGATTTGCGATCGAAGGTGCTGTTCGTCCAGATCGGCGTGCCGTCGCGGTCGAAGCTGGAAAGCTATGCCGCGATCGAGCACGAGATCGACGGCCGGATTGCCGATATCAATCGCCGTCACGGCACCGGGCCCTCCGAGGGCCCGATACGCATGCACAAGGCGGCGATGAAGCTGCGCCGGCTCGTGGCGCTCTATCGCCTCGCGAACTTCTGCGTCGTCAGTTCGCTGCACGACGGGATGAATCTGGTCGCCAAGGAGTTCGTCGCCTCGCGCGACGACAACGACGGCGTCCTCGTGCTGAGCGAACTGACGGGCGCGGCGCAGGAGCTGAAAGACGCGCTGCTGATCAATCCGTACGACGCCGACGGCTTCGCGCGCGCGATCGGGCGGGCGATCGAGATGCCGGCCCCCGAACGCCACGCGCGCATGCGGGTGATGCGGCGCGCCGTCGCAGGGCACGACGTCTTCGTCTGGGCCTCCGACATCCTCGACAATCTGGATCGGATCGGTTCCGGCGCGGCCGGCGCGCCTCTGACGCCGCGTCCGCCGCGATCCGTCAAGCTCGCCTCCTTGCGGCCCGTTCCATAAGCATGGACGCCGCTCCTTCGCGGGTGGCGGCGGAGATTCAGCGCCGCCGGGCCGCCCGGCATCTGCTGCTCCTGTTCGATTTCGACGGTACGCTGTGCGGCTTCCAGGCCGATCCCGCCGCCGTCCGCCTGCCGGACGTCACGCGTCGTCTCCTCGATCGACTCGCGCACGCGCCGGCGACGACGGTCGCCATCGTCAGCGGCCGCCGGCTTCAGGACGTCGCGGACCGCGCGAGGCTTCCGGCCGGCGTGTTCTACGCGGGATTTCACGGGCTCGAGGCGAGGGGGGGTGACGAGACGTACGTGCATCCCGCCGCGGCCGCGGCGGTCCCGGTGCTGCGCCGGATCCGGCAGGATGTCGAAGCGCGGCTCCGCGCGCTTCCGGGCGTGTTCATCGAGGACAAGGGATTTTCGATCGCGCTGCACGATCGCGAAGCGGAGGACGTCGCGCGGGCGACGGCGCGCGAGGCGTTCCTGCGGGCCGCCAGCGACGCCATCGGCGATGGCCGCCTGCGGGTGCTCCCCGGCGCGTGCGTGCTCGAGCTCATGCCGAACGTCGCCTGGAACAAAGGCAGCGCCGTCCGCTGGATTCGCGAACGCGTCGAGCGCCGGCATGGCGCCTCCCTGCCCGTATACGTCGGCGACGACGTCACCGACGAGGACGCGTTTCGCGCCGTGGCGGCCGACGGCGTCTCGATTGCCGTCAGCGACCGTGCCTCGGGCGCGCAGTTCCGCCTCGACGGTCCGGCGGACGTCGAAGCGCTGTTGAGAGCCTTGGTCGAAGAGGGAGGTTGGTAGGCGGAGGGCGGAGGGCGGAGGGCGGAGGGCGGAAGGTGTGGGTCAGGCCTTTATGGCCTGACCGAGCGACCAGAAACGACGCTCGAGTCCGCCGGGCTCCCGACGAATTCGATCGGAACGCGCGCGGGCACGAGCTTCCGATCGAACGCCTCCGTCATGAGGCGCTCGACCGCCTTGCGGCCGCGCTCGCCGTAGGACAGCGTCAACTGGTTCACGTACATCCCGACGAACGTGTCGGTACGAGCCTCGTCGAGGCCGCGGCTGAACTGCCGGGCGTACGCGATGGCGTCGGCGCGGTGCTCCAGTCCGTACGCGATGCTGTCGTGCAGCAGTCCCGACACGCGCCCCATCAGCTCCGGCCCGAGGTCGCGCCGGATGACATTCCCCCCGAGCGGCAGCGGCAGCCCGCCGGTGCGGTCGGCCCACCACTCGCCCAGGTCCACGATCTTCTTCAGGCCGTCGTCGGCGTACGTGAGCTGCCCTTCGTGGATCAGCAGGCCCGCTTCCGCTTCGCCGGCGAGCACCGCCTCCTGGATCCGATCGAACGGCACGACGACGTAGTCGAAGGAGGGTTCGTAAAGACGCAGCGCCAGATATGCGGTCGTCAACGTGCCCGGGATCGCAATCCGCCGCCCCTGGACGGCGTCCGGCCCGTCCTGCCGCGCGACGACGATCGGCCCATACCGATCGCCCATGCTCGCGCCGTGCGGCAGCAGGGCATAACGATCGGCCAGATGCGCGTAGGCGTGAAAGGAGACAGCGGTCACTTCGTAGCGCCCCTCGAACGCGGCGCGATTCAGGCTCTCGATGTCGGCGAGCACCTGCTCGACGACGAGGCCGTCCGTCGGCACGTGGCCGCTGGCCAGGCCATAGAACATGAACGCGTCGTCCGAGTCGGGACTATGGGCGACGATGATGCGTGTCTCCGGCATCCAGACAGTGTACCGCAACAGCCGCCAGCTTCCAGCCTCCAGCTAGGTGCTGAGTTCCGGCACCAGGTCGGCGAACACGAAATGGTCCCGTTCGACGACGTCGCCGGTCCGGACCGCGATGGCACGGTCGAACATGGGACCGTCGAGCGCACAGGTGTGGAATTCGCCGCGCTCGCCACAGGGATCGACCCCCGCGGGGAGCTCCGCGAGGAGCGCGCGATCGAAGGCGCGTCCGGCCATCTGCCGATCGAGCGCGCGCGGATCGACGCAGGTGATCCGCGCCTTCAGGCCCCCCTCGATCATGTCGCGCGCGAGGATGCCGGTGGGGCGGCCCCAGAGCGGAAACATGGGCGTCAGCCCGGTCCCGGCCAGCCGAGCCTCACGGTACGCCCTGATGTCTTCGAGAAACAGATCGCCGAACGCGACGTGCGTGAAGCCCTGGGCGAGGGCGGCGTCCACGGCTGCGCGCAGCCGTGCTTCGTAGACCTCGTTCGAGCACGGGTAGGGGAGCGGAACACTGACGAGCGGCAACCCCGCCGCCTGCGCCTGCATCTCCAGCACCGAGGTCCGCACGCCGTGCATCGCGACGCGTCCGAAGGTCTCGTTGACCGAGGTCAGGAGCGCGGCCGCGTGTCCGAGCCCCTCCTTCCGTATCACGTGCAGCATCCACGCACTGTCCTTGCCGGAACTCCACGAGACCAGAATCTTCATTGGAACGCCTCGGGATGCAGCGCGCGCGCCATCAGCTCCGTTCCCTGGGCGATGCGCGGCCCTGGCACGACGAGACGATCGTCCACGAGGAAGCGCACGCGATGGTGCTGGACGGCCGGCAGCGCCGGCAGCGCATTCCAGACCGCAATCTCGGCCTGCAGATCGCCGATCGGCATTGCGCTGTCGCTGGCGCGCACTTCGAGCACGACATCGGGCCGCATGGCGAGAATCACCTCGGTGGAGGCCTGCACCGATTCCTGCCGGACGTTGGCAAAGACGTTCTCGCCGCCGGCAATCGTCAGCATGTCGTTCAGGAAACCGGTGCCGCCGCTGGCATAGATGCCGCGCAGTGCACGCGGCTCGCGTCCGAACACGAGCAGGGTTCGCGGCCGCGGCCGTCCGCGGACACGCGCGCGGACGGCGTCGAGCTCCCGTTCCATCCTGCTGGCGACGCGCTCGCCTTCGGCGGCGTGCCCCGTCCGGACGCCGATCTCGCGCGTGGTCCGGAGCAGGTCGGCGATTCCGCCATGGCGATATGGATAGACCGTGATGTGCGCGCGCGCGAGCTGCCGCGTCAGATCCACCTGGCTCCCGTACGCGACGACGAGATCCGGCCGAAGGGACAGGATGCGTTCGACGTCGGGATCGAGGAGCGCGCCGACGCGCGGCAGCGACCGCACGGCCGGGGGATACGTGTCGTAGCTGCTGACCGCGACGACCTGCGGGCCCGCGCCCACCGCGAACAGGATTTCGGTCACGTTGGGAATCAGGCAGACGATGCGGTGCGGAGCGGACGGCGACGTCCCGGGCTGGCGCTGGGCCTGGACCGCCAGGATTGTGGCCGCGGCGGCAACGATTGCGCACAGCGCGGCGCGCAATTTGCGGAAGGGGTCAGATCTTGTTCTTTGCATGTGTGTCCTCCAGAGAGGACGTCCTCTCTGGAGGACATTCTTGCAAAGAACAAGATCTGACCCCCGGTTGCGCGCGCCTCAGCGATGGCGGATCAGCAGCCATAGAAAGAACGGACCTCCGATGAGCGCCGTGATGATGCCGACGGGCAGCTCCACCGGGGCGATCAGCGTTCGCGAGAGCACGTCGCACGCGATGAGGAACGCGCCCCCGAAGAACGCCGACGCCGGCAGCACGACGCGGTGATCGGACCCGACGATCAGCCGGACGAGATGCGGCACGATGATGCCGATGAAGCCGATGGGGCCGCCGACCGAGACGGCGGCGCCCGTCGCCAGCGAGGCGCTGAGGAACGCCGCGCGCTGCGTGCGCGTCACGTCGAGCCCGTGCGCCTCGGCGCTGTCGGGCCCGAGACTGAGCAGGTTCAGCGGGCGCGCGATCCACGCGAACACCGCGAGCGCGGCGACCGCCAGGGGCAGCGCCGTGAGCAGCGGACCGTACCCGCTGATGTCGAGGTCCCCCATCAGCCAGCGCAGGATCCGGTAGGTATCGGCGAAGTTGGCGAAGTACTGCACGAACAGGATGAGCGCCGACAGAAACGCGTTGAGCGTGACCCCCGCCAGCAGCAGGACCTCCGTCGACAGCCCCCGCCGACGCACGCGCGACAGCCCATACACGATCGCCACGGCCGCCGCCGAACCGATGAACGAGGCAATCGGTACGGCGGTGAGGCCGAACCCTCCGACCGACCAGTTGAAGGTGATCGCCAGCATCGCGCCCAGCGCCGCCCCCGCCGAGACGCCGAGCGTGAACGGCGTCGCCAGCGGATTGCGCAGCAGCCCCTGAAACACGACGCCGGCCGTCGCCAGCGTGATGCCCACGAACGCCCCGGCCAGCGTGCGCGGCAGCCGCGCGATGAAAAAGATCTGCGCGTCGGTATTGCGCGCGAAGGGCACGCTGAAATCGAACGCCCGCCTCAGGCTGATGGTCGTCGATCCGACCAGCGGCGCCAGAACCAGCGCGGCCAGCATCAGCCCGCCGAAGCCAACCGCGGCGACGGAGAGACGCCGCTTGACCGGTGGCGTGTCCCCCACGGCCCTCTCCACCGCCTGCGGCTCCCGCGCGGCGTACGCGGGCGCCGGAACCATCCGCAGCGGCGGAACGTCGCCGATCGGAATGTCGTACAGCTCGGCCACGCGCGCCGGCGTGAGGACGCGGTCCACCGCGCCGGAGGCCAGCACGCGCCCCTCGCGCACGAGCACCAGCGTGCGGCAGACGCTCGACGCGAAGGAGAGGTCGTGCGTCGACAGGATGATCCCGATGCCCTGCCGGTGGAGCGCACGCAGCAAGGCGGCAATTTCGAGCTGGTACTTGAGGTCGAGCGACGCCGTCGGCTCATCGAGCAGAAGGTAGACAGAGGGAGGGGGGATGGCGGATGACGGAGGGCGGATGGCCGATGACGGAGGGCGGTTGGCGGATGACGGAGGGCGGATGGCGGATGACGGAGGGCGGATGGCGGATGACGGAGGGCGGTTGGCGGATGACGGAGGGCGGTTGGCGGATGCCGGAGGGCGGATGGCGGATGGCGGAGGGGGGATGGCGGATGACGGAGGGGGGATGGACGCCGGATGACTGGTGACGGGCAACGGCTTGCGACCGTGGGTGGGCTGCGTGTGTTCCGTGTAATCCGTGTGATCCGTGGCGGACAGCTGCGCCACCGCCGCGGCGACGACGACCCGCTGCTTCTCGCCGCCGCTGAGCGTTGCGAACGGCCGGTCCGCGAGGTGGAGCGTGCCGGTGGCGGCCAGCGCGTCGCGCGCGATTGCCAGGTCGCCGGGCCCCTCGATCTCGAGGGCGCGCAGGTGCGCGTAGCGCCCCATCAGCACCACGTCCACCACGCGATAGTCGAAAGCCAGGTGGGTTTCCTGCGGCACGACGGCCATGCGGCGGGCGAGCGCCGCGCGCGAACCGTGCAGCAGCGGCACGCCATCGATCGACACACACCCGCCGTCGGGCGCCCGCATCCCGGCGAGCAGCCGCAGCAGCGTCGTCTTGCCCGAGCCGTTGGGCCCGAGGATGCCGACGAAGCCGTCCGCCGGCACGTCCAAGCTCACGCCGCGGACGACCGGCGCGCCGTCGTACGCGAACCAGAGACTATCGGCCCGCAGCAATCCGGATCCCTGCAAACGCCGCCCGGCCGAGCGCCGGGAACCCGAGCGCTTCCTCGTAGGTGGTGTTGAACAGGTTCTCGACGCGTCCGAACACCTCCACGCCGTGCGGCAGGCGCCAGGACGCACCCGCATGCCACACGCCATACCCGTCGGCGTAGAACAGCCCGCCGAAGGTGCCCTCGGTCGGTTCGACGTCAAGCACGCGCCCGCGGCCGCCGCCGCGAATCCAGGCCGTCAGGCGATCGCGCGTGGCCACGACGTCGGCGGACCACTGATGCCGCGGCCGCCGCAGGAGCGGGTCGCCGACCGCGAAGGGCGGGGGCGCGCCGGCGGCGCGATCGACGGCGAGGATCGCGGTATCGAGAAACGTATAGGTGACGTGGGCCTGCACGTCGGTGTCGCGCGGCCGCACGTGCCACGACGAGGCCAGCTCGAGGCCCCAGGCGCGGGCGTTCGAGATGTTGTCGGTCCGGAAGCGGCTCACGCCGTCGAACGGTCCGGTGGCGACGATCAGATCGTCGAAGCCGTTGCGGAACGCGGTCGCCTCGACGTCGCCACGTCCGCCGAGCACGGTTTGATCGACGCCCGCCTCGACGCTGCGGCTGCGCTCCGGCTTCAGCGAGGGGTTGTCGGTGAACGCGATCTCGAAGGCGTCAGCCGGACGAATGCCCGTGCCCGCGGCGGTGCGCAGCTTCGTCTCGCTGCCCGGCGTCCGCCGCGCGTACCACGCCGCGGCGATTCGCGGGTTGACCGAGACGACATGGTTGGCCGCGAAGGTGGGGCGCGGGCTGAATGGATCGTCGAAGCCGGCGAGTGGATCGCGCCGGATGTCTTCGACCCGCAGGCCGCCGGTGACGAACAGCCTGTCGCGCGCGCTCCAGCGCGCTTCGCCGAAATAGCCGGCGACGCCGCGCCGCACGGGAACCTGATTGGCGTCGTCGTCGGTGATGAACGTGCTCGTGGCCTGCTCGCGCAGGAACTCGGCGCCGGCCGAGACGTCGAGGCCGTCGCGAACGGCGATGTCGGTCTGCCCGCGCGCGCTCCAGCGGCGGGACGTGGAATCGGAGGTCGAGACGATCGACGGGTCGGGGAAGCCGGGACTCGCGAACCGGCTGGAGATCGTGCTCCACGACACCTGCGCGTGCGTCCGGATGCGCGGGCCGCCTGGGAGGGATCCCCCGATCGAGCCGACCCATCGATGGTCGATCCCGCGCGACACCGTGTCGATGCCCGGGAACACGCCGATCGGATTGGAGCCGAACGCGCCCGGGAAGCCGCGGTCGTCGTGCTCGACGCGCGCTTCTCCGCGGATCGACGCGCCGCCCGCGCCGCGCCAGCCGCCGCTCGCGCCCGCTTCGGTCCGCGCGTAGTCGTCGTTGGCGATCAGTTCGCCGCCGGCGGCGTGCTGTCCGTTGAAGTTGTCGCTGGCGAACCGCTCGGTGCCGCCCCCCCAGAACCAGCCGTCATGGCTGCCGGACGCCGACGCGTCCGCGCGGCTCGTCCCGAAGCGGCCCCCTTCGACCGACGCCGCGCCTCGCGTCGGTCCCCCCTCGCGCGTGACGATCCTGATGACCGATCCAATCGCGTTCGAGCCGAACAGCGCGCTCTGCGGTCCGCGCACGACCTCGATTCGATCGATGTCGTCGGCCGAGAGGTGCGCGAAGTCGAACCCGCCGCCAAACGCGTTCGCCTCGATCCCATCGATCAGCACGAGCGAGTAATCGGATTCGCCGCCCCGCGGGAACACCCCCGTCACCGCGCCGGCGCTGCCCGTCCGCGCGACCGCGAGGCCGGGCACCTCGCGCAGCGCGTCGGCTACCGTGGTGAGCTGGCGCGCACGCATCTCGTCGCCCGTGATCACCGACACGCTGGCCGCCGCCTGCGACAGCGGGACGTCGGCCTGCGCCGCCGAGACGACGATCGATTCCGGCACCGCCGCGATCGCCAGCGTCAGCGTGCCGGCGTCGACGCTGCGGCCGGTGGAGAGTTCGAGTGGACGTGTGGCGGCGCGGAACCCGTCGAGCGACACGCGCAGTTCGCAGCGGCCCGTCACGTCGTCGATGCGGAAGCGCCCGTGGTCGTCGGTGAACGTGGTGGCTCGTACGGACGCGCCGCAGACGATGAGCACCTGCGCGCCGGGAACGGGACGGGACGAGGGATCGACGACGCGCCCCACGACGTCGGTCGTGGCGGGAGCGAACGCCAGAATGGCAAGAGCGAGAGCGATCACGGGCCTCCTTCTCGGCGTGCAGTCGCGCCGATTGGTGAGCGCCCGGGCGGCCAGGTATCCTGGCTTGCGGATCCTCGCGCGCATCCCGCGCCTTCCCATGCCCGTCGCCTCGGCCTCGCGGCCGATGCGTGGCGCACAGTGGCGGCCGGCCTCGCGGCCGGCAGTCCAGATGCGGCTCCCCGCTTACAGTGGCGGCACCGCGTGGGCTTCGCACCCACTTCGCATGGCCGCCGGGCGGACGGATTGTCGATGACCGGCGGCGTGGCGCCGCCGGTCGCACGTACCCGGACAGTATAGCGCTGGTTTGAGGTTGCCCTGCCAGTTCAGTAACATACCGGATTGGGCGCACGGCGGCGCCCGGAGCAGGGCCCATGTCCAAGAGTTCGGTCGTCACCTCGCGAGAAGCGCCCGTCGCCGACGTCACGTCGAGCCCGGGGAGCGTCGCGATCCATGCGGAAACCCTGACGGTGGACACGCAGGATCGGGTGGAGCTGTTCGATCTGACGCCGCGGGTGATGGCCCTCGTCGCGAGCTGCCGCCTCAAGGAAGGGATCGTCAGCGTGTGGTCGCTGCACACGACCTGCGCGCTGTTCATCAACGAGTCGCAGCGCGCCCTGCACGCCGACATCTGCCGCTTCCTCGAACAGACGGTCGTGCGCGACGCCGACTGGATGCACAACAACCCCGACCAGTCCGACTGCGATCGGATGAACGCCGACGCGCACCTGCGCGCCCTGCTGCTCGGCCACAGCCTGACGCTGCAGGTCAGCGGCGGCGAAGTGGTGCTCGGCCGCTGGCAGCGCGTGCTGATGGCGGAGCTCGATGGACCGCGCGCGCGCTCCATCCGCGTGCAGGTGATGGGTATTGCGTAGTCTCGAGTCGCTCGGCCTGGCCGGCATCGCCGCCAAACTCGACGCCCGCGAACGTCTCACCTTCGACGACGGCGTGCGGCTGTTCGACTGTCCGGACACGCTGGCGCTCGGCTGGCTGGCCAATCGCGAACGCGAGCGGCGCCACGGCGCCCTCACCTACTACAACTGCAACATCAAGCTCGAGGCGACCAACGTGTGCGTCGCGAGCTGCCTGTTCTGCTCGTTCGCGCGGCTGAAGCCGGGCGACGAGGGGTCGTACACCATGACCCTCGAACAGGTCTGGGACAAGCTCCGCCATCGCGCCGACCAGCCGCTCACCGAGATCCACGTCGTCAACGGGCTGCACCCGGACCTGCCGTTCGACTATTACCTCGAGCTGCTGCGCGGGTTGAAGCGGATCAAGCCGGGCATCCACTTGAAATGCTTCACCGCCGTCGAGATCGCGTTCTTCGCGGATCTCTACGGCCTCTCCGACGAGCAGGTGCTCCGCCAGCTGCAGGCCGCCGGACTCGACTCGCTGCCCGGCGGCGGCGCCGAAATCTTCGCCGAGCGGGTGCGCCGGAAGATCTGCCACGACAAGTGCGGGGCCGATCGATATCTGTCCATCCATCGGACCGCGCACGCGCTCGGCATGCGGACGAACGTCACGATGCTCTACGGCCATATCGAGACGACCGCCGAGCGGGTCGATCACATGCTGCGCACCCGCGCGCTGCAGGACGAGACGGGCGGACTGCAGGCCTTCATTCCGCTGGCGTTCCATCCCGACAACAACCAGATGCGCAAGCTGCCGGCGCCGAGCGCGATCGACACGCTGCGCGTCCATGCCGTGGCGCGCCTGATGCTCGACAACATCGCGCACGTCAAGGCGTTCTGGATCGCCACCGGCGTCGACGTCGCGCAGATTGCGCTGTGGTTCGGCGCCGACGACCTCGACGGCACCGTCCAGGAAGAGCGCATCTACCACATGGCGGGCTCGCGCACGCCGGAAGGCATGACCACGCGCGAGATTCGGCGGCTGATCCGCGCCGCCGGCCGCGAGCCGGTCGAACGCGACACGCTCTACCGCGTCGTCGTCGGACCGGACGTCGACAGCCCGGCCGCCGCGGCGCCGCTGCAGAGCCCCGCAGCGTCCACCGCCGTCCGGCATGTACAATAAAGAGTTGGACGCCGGGACATGGACATCAATCTGCTGACGCAGGTCGAGCGTGCGGGCCTCGCCGAGCGGCAGCCGCTGCCGGACCGTTATCTGCGCCTCTCGGAGGACGAGATGGACGGGCGGATTGCGGCCGCGCGCGCCCAGCTCGGCAGCCGCGTCGTCGTCCTCGGGCATCACTATCAGCGCGACGAAGTGATCCGGTTCGCGGACTGCACGGGCGATTCGCTCGCCCTCTCGCGCGCCGCCGCCAGCCGGCACGACGCCGAGTTCGTCGTGTTCTGCGGCGTCCACTTCATGGCCGAGAGCGCCGACGTGCTCCGCGGTCGCGGGCAGCAGGTGATCCTGCCGGACCTCGCGGCCGGCTGTTCGATGGCCGACATGGCGACGGCCGATCAGCTCGTGATGTGCTGGCGCGAACTGCAGGAGATGGGGGTCGACGCGGGCGCGATCGTGCCCGTCACCTACATCAACTCGTCGGCGGCCGTGAAGGCGTTCGTCGGCGAGCACCGCGGCGTCGTCTGCACGTCGAGCAATGCCGCGGGGGTCATGACGTGGGCGTGGGAGCGCGGCGAGCGCCTGTTGATGCTGCCGGACCAGCATCTCGGGCGCAACACGGCCTACGCCCTGGGCGTCCCGCTGGATCGCATGGTCGTCTGGGATCCGGAGGAGCCGGGCGGCGGGCTGAGCGCGGACGACATCGAGCGCGCGCGGCTGATCCTCTGGAAAGGGCATTGCTCGGTGCACACGCGGTTCACGGTCGCGCAGATCGACGCGTTCCGTGCGCGGTACCCTGCCGGACGCGTCATCGCGCATCCCGAGTGCACCTTCGACGTCGTGCAGGCGTCGGATCTGAGCGGATCCACCGAGCGCATCATTCGAACGGTACGCGAGAGCCCCGCCGGATCGGTCTGGGCGATCGCCACGGAGATTCATCTCGTGAACCGGCTCGCGACGGAGCTGGCGCCCGATCGCACGATCGTCACGCTCGACCCGTTCGGCTGCCTGTGCTCCACGATGTTCCGCGTGTCCCCGAACCACCTGCTCTGGGTGCTCGAGGGGCTCGTGGCCGGCCGCGTGCAGAACCGGATTGTCGTGCCCGCGGACCAGAAGCGCTGGGCCAGGCTCGCGCTCGACCGCATGCTGACGATCCACTGATATGACCCGCCGCCGGGCGGCGGATTTCCCACGCCACTTCTCAAAAGGAGATTGCCATGGCCCAGTCCCTTCCCCCTCTTCCGTACGCCTACGACGCCCTCGAGCCGCACATCGACGAACAGACGATGCGGATCCATCACGACAAGCACCACGCCGGGTACGTCAACAATCTGAACGCGGCGATCGAGAAGCACCCGGAGCTGCAGAACAAGAGCGTCGAGGATCTGCTGCGCGGCATCAACACGGTACCGGAGGACATCCGCACCGCGGTGCGCAACAACGGCGGCGGCCACGCGAACCATTCGATGTTCTGGGAAATCATGGGGCCGGGCAAAGGCGGCGCGCCGAGCGGCGCCGTGGCCGACGCGATCAAGTCGAGCTTCGGCAGCTTCGAGACGTTCAAGACGCAGTTCGCCGACGCCGGCGCGAAGCGGTTCGGCAGCGGCTGGGCGTGGCTGCTCGACGCCGGCGGCAAGCTGGTCGTCGAGAGCACGGCGAACCAGGACAGTCCCCTGATGGAAGGCAAGAAGCCCGTCATGGGCGTCGACGTCTGGGAGCACGCCTACTACCTGAAGTACCAGAACCGCCGCGCCGACTACCTCGCCGCCTGGTGGAACGTCGTGAACTGGGACGCCGTCAACAAGCGATTCAAGTGATGGTCAGTCAGGCCAATAAAGGCCTGACCCACACTGTCCCGCGGCCGGGCCCGAAGGCCTGACCCACACCCTTGCACTCTTGTGGGTCAGCCCTTTACGGGCTGACCATTCTCCTCATGCAAGACTTCGAAAAGCTCGGCCAGTTCTACCTCGGACGCCGCCAGGGACCCGACGACGGGCTCCTGCTCTACGACTCCCGGGATCTGGTGACGCACGCGGTGTGCGTCGGCATGACCGGCAGCGGCAAGACGGGCCTGTGCATCGACGTGGTCGAAGAAGCGGCGATCGACGGCGTGCCGGTGATCGCGATCGATCCGAAAGGTGACATCGCGAATCTGCTCCTGACGTTCCCGAACCTCTCGCCGGCGGACTTCCGGCCGTGGATCAACGAAGACGATGCCCGGCGGGCCGGCGTCGAGGCCGAGGCGTACGCGGCGCAGCAGGCGGCGCTGTGGACGAAGGGGCTGGCCGCCTGGGGAGAAGACGGCGCCCGGATTGCGCGACTGCGCTCGGCGGCCGACTTCGCCATCTACACGCCCGGCAGCCGCGCCGGGCTGCCCGTCTCGATCCTCAGTTCGTTTGCCGCGCCGCCGGCGCCGATGCGCGGCGACGAGGAGGCGATGGCGGAGCGCGCGGGCACCACGGCGACGGGCGTGCTCACGCTCGCCGGCGTCGATGCGACGCCGCGCGGCCGCGACCACACGTTCGTCTCCACGATCCTCACGACGGCGTGGGCGGCGGGTCGCGATCTGGATCTGGCGTCGCTGATCCAGCAGATCCAGAATCCGCCCTTCCAGCGGATTGGCGTCCTCGAGCTGGAGAGCTTCTATCCCGCGAAGGAGCGGTTCGAGCTCGCGATGGCGATCAACAACCTGATCGCGGCCCCTGGGTTCGATCAGTGGCTCACCGGCGCGCCGCTGGACCCGGCATCCCTCCTGTACGACGCCAAAGGGAAGCCGCGCGTGGCGATCTTCTCCATCGCGCACTTGAACGACGCCGAGCGGATGTTCTTCGTCACGCTGCTGCTCAACCAGGTCGTCGGCTGGATGCGTGGACAGACGGGCACGACGAGCCTGCGGGCGCTCGTCTACATGGACGAAATCCTGGGGTACTTCCCGCCGGTCGCGAATCCGCCGTCGAAGGGGCCGCTGCTGACGCTGTTGAAGCAGGGACGCGCGTTCGGCGTCGGCGTGCTGCTGGCGACGCAGAATCCGGTGGACCTCGACTACAAGGGGCTGTCGAACGCCGGCACGTGGTTCATCGGCCGGCTGCAGACGGATCGCGACAAGGCGCGGGTGCTCGACGGTCTGGAGGCGGCGGCCGGCGGATTCGATCGCTCGAAGGCGGACGCCGCGATCACCGGCCTCGCGCAGCGCGTGTTCCTGCTGCACGACGTCCACGAGCCGGCGCCGGTCGCCTTCGAGGCGCGATGGGCGCTGTCGTACCTGCGCGGGCCGCTCTCGCGCGACCAGATCAAGACCCTGATGGCCGGCCGGATGGCGGAGGCGGGCCCGCAGGGGAGCCGCGCGGCGGCGCCCGCAGCGGCGCCTGTCGCCTCGCCCGCTGCGCCGGGGAAGGCCGGCGCTTCGAGCGCCCCCGTCCTGCCGCCCGGCATCGAGCAGTATTTCCTGCCCGCGGCCGCATCGTCGCGTTATCGCGGGTGCGCGCTCGGCGCCGCGCGGGTGTCGTTCGCGGACGCGAAGCTCGGACTCAAGGAGTCGCGCGACGTGCTCGCGGCCGCACCGATCACCGACAACGCCGTTCCCGTGGACTGGACGTCGGCCGAGGTGCTCGACGTCGCCGTCGCGGATCTGGCGCGCACGGGCGCGGCAGATGCGTCGTTCGAAGCGCTGCCGCGCGCGGCCGCCGTGGCGAAGAACTATGCCGGCTGGCAGAAGTCGTTCGCGTCGTGGCTCGCCGACACGCAGTCGCTCGAGCTGCTGCGCCACGCAGGCGCGAAGCTCACGTCGCACGCGGGCGAGTCGGAGCGCGACTTCCGGATCCGCGTGCAGGACGCCCTCCGTCAGGCGCGCGACGCCGAGGTCGACGAGGTGCGCCGCAAGTACGCCGCAAAACAGGCCACCCTCGAGGAGCGGCTGCGCCGCGCGCAGCAGAACGTCACGAAGGAGTCGCAGCAGGCCTCGCAGCAGGTCGTCCAGACCGTCGTCTCCGTCGGCGCCGCGCTGATGAGCGCGTTTCTCGGCGGGGGCCGATCGACGCGCCGGGGCACGCTCGGCCGCGCCACCACCGCCGTCCGCGGCGCCGGCCGGTCGTTGAAGGAGCGTCAGGACATCGAGCGTGCGCAGGAGACCGCGGCGGCGCTGCAGCAGCAGCTCGACGCGCTCAACGCGGAGCTGGCCGGCGACGCGAAGGCGATTGCGGCCCGGTGCGACGCCGGCGCAGACCAGCTCACGAAGGCGACGCTCAGCCCGAAGCGCAGCGAGATCGACGTCCAGATCCTTGCGCTCGGCTGGAAGCCGGTGTGAAGGATTATTCGAGCCGGAGCGCCTCCGCCGGATCGATCCGGCTCGCACGGCGGGCGGGAACGTAGCTCGCGATCGTCGCCGTCGCGGCCAGGAGCAGTGTCATGGCCGCAAAGGTCAGAGGATCCAGCGGCGTGACGCCGTAGAGCAGTGCGTGCAGCGAGCGTGTCACCAGCAGCGATCCGGCGAGGCCCACGGCGGCGCCTATGACCGCGAGGCGCGCACCGCTCATCAACACCATGCGAAGAACGTCGCGGCGGGACGCGCCAAGCGCCATGCGCACACCGACTTCGCGCGTGCGCTGCGCCGCCGAGTACGACGTGACGCCGTACAGGCCGATCGCGGTCAGCAGCAGCGCACAGACGGCGAACGCCACCAGCAGGATCATCTGGAACCGCGGTTCGGCGAGCGTGCGCGAGACCAGCTCCTCGACCGTGGCGACCTGGTAGATCGGCGCCTGCGGATCGACCGACGCGACACGCTGCCGCAATGTCGCGACGAGCGATTCCGCCGGCACACTCGTTTCGACGACGAAATGCAGCGGCAGCCCGTTCAATTGATCGAACGGTACGAAGATGGACGGCTTCGGCTCCTCGCTCAACGATGCGAGCTTCGTGTCGCCGACCACGCCGACAATCGTGCGCACGAGCGGCTCAGGACTGCCGCTCGAGATGTTCGGGACCACCGTTCGTCCCAGCGCGCGATCGTGCGGAAAGTATTGCTTCACGAACGCGTCGTTGACGATGGCCACGCCGGGCCCGGACAAATCGTCGCTGACGCGAAAGTCACGGCCTTCGCGAAGCGCGACTCCCGCGGTGGCGAAATAACCCGGTGTCGAGACGTAGATCTGCGCCAGTGGCAGCCGGTCCGGCGACAGTCCGCGTCCGGGAATCTCGAACTCGCTCGAGATGTCGTGGCCGCCGAAGGGCAGCGGAAAGACGGCCGCCGAGTGCGCGACGCCCGGCGTGGTCGCGACGATGTCGAGCAGTCGATGCCAGACCTGGGTCTGATGCGGTTTCACACTCACCGACGGTTCGACGCGAAACGTGAGCAGGCCGCGCGTGTGAAATCCCGGATCGGCGTGCAACAGACGCCAGTACGAGGTCGCGAGCAGTCCCGCGCCGACCAACAGCACCAGCGCCACCGCCATCTGCGCGGTGATCAGCGCCTCACGGAAGCGCCGGTGGCCCCGTCCCGCCGTCCCCGAGCGGCCTTCCTGTTTCAGGCTCGCGAGCGCGTCGACGCGTAGAACGGGCAACACCGGCGCGAGGCCGAAGACGATGCCCGTGACGAGCGCGGTGCCCAGCGTCACGACGACGACGGTGGCGTCGAGATGCAGGGCGGCGATGCGAGGCACCGTGTGCTGCGTCAGTGCGATCAGGAACCGCTCCGCGAGCCCGGCGGCGAGCAGTCCGGCGACGCCGCTGACGAGCCACAAGACGATGCTCTCGGTCACGAGCTGCCGCGCGATTCGCTGCCGACCCGCGCCCATCGAGACTCGCACGGCGATCTCGCGCGATCGTGCGCTCGCCCGCGCGAGCAGCAGGTTGGCGACGTTCGCGCAGGCGATGAGCAGCAGAAGGCCGACCGCCGCGAGCAGAATCAGCAGCGGTTGGCGAATCGGATCCGTCAGCTTCTGGAGTTCCGGCGTGAGGCGAAACCCGTGATCGTCCGAAGCGGTGCGAGTGCGCGTGTCCTGTGCAATCACGTCGAGATCGGCCTGCGCCTGGCTCGGCGCGACGTCGTCCCGCAGACGGCCGATCACATTGAGCAGGCCGACGCCGCGCTGGGCCGTCAGCGGGTGGTTCCCTTCCGCGTCGGCGGCGAAGGTCAGCCACACCTCCGTGTCCGAATTCACGGGGAAATCAAACGACGCCGGCATGACGCCGAGGATCGTCGTCTGCTGGCCCGCGATTAGAATCGAGCGTCCAACCGCGGTGGGGTCGGCGTGAAGCCGGCGCCGCCAGAACGCGTCGCTAATCACCGCGACGTGCCGGCCGGCACGTTCGTCGGCGCGCGTGAAGTCGCGTCCGAGCGCCGGCTTCACGCCCAGCACGCGGAAGAAGTCGGCGCTCACCGCCTGGCTGGCGACACTGACCGGTGTGTCACCGCTGCTGAACGTGACATGGCCGCCGTGGTAGGACGCGACGCTCGCGAACGTGCGCGTACGATCGCGGATATCGAAGAAGTCCGGATAGGACGCGGCATCCACGACCGTCCCGGGATGGTGCCGGACTTCCTCGATGAACATCAGGCGGTTCGACTGGGGAAACGGCAGCGGCCGGACGAGCACCGTGTCGACGATGCTGAAGACCAGACTGGTTGCGCCGATCCCCAGGAGCAGCGTCAGCATCGCCACGGCTGTGAACAGCGGATTGCGACGGAATTGCCTCAGACCGTAGCGGACGTCGCGGAGCACCGAGGCGACCGTCTGGAACGTGTCGGCTGCGCGCATGTCTTCCTGGAGCGCCGCCCTGTTGCCGAACGCGCGGAGCGCGCGCAGCCGCGCCTCCGCCGGAGAGAGTCCTTCGGCCATGAGGTCGGCGATGCGCATGTCGAGATGCGTCCGGATCTCCTCGGCCGCCTCCGCATCGAGCGCGTCGTGTCGGAAGAGTCCCCTGAACCTTCGCGTCCAGCTCATCGCGCGTTACCCTGCTTCAATACGGCTGCCACGCCACGTGCGACGCGGCTCCAGGACTCCTGTTCACGCTGGAGCTGCCGGCGTCCCGCGGCGGTCAGCCGGTAGACCCGCGCGCGACGCATGGTCGCCGTCGCCTTCCATTCCGACGCGATCCAGCCAGCCTGCTCGATGCGGTGGAGCGCCGGATAGAGCGATCCCTCCTCGACGTGCAGCAGATCCTCGGACGCCTGTTGGATCCAGTTGACGATGCCGTAGCCGTGCATGTCGCCGACGCGCGCCAGGCACTTCAGTACGAGCAAGTCGAGTGTGCCGAGGAGACGATCGCGCGTGGCCATCAGCGTGTTGCGCACCTCCCAAAAGCCTTGACGTCTAGGCATGCTACGCGCGCGATACCTAGATGTCAAGGCTATGTGGTCCTGGGGCCGGAAGCCGGTGTGACGCCGACAGGCTGGTCAGGCCTGAAGGCCTGACCCACATCGAGGGGCGAAGCAGTGTGGGTCAGCCCTTTGTTTATGGGCTGACCTCTCATATCAGCCTTGGGCGTCCGGTGGCCGCGACAGCGACAATCGTCGCGACCGCCGGTTGCAGCGACGGTGAACTCGCTTCGACGGTGATCGACCCGGCCTCACGCGTCGTCTGCACGAGGGCCATGCAGAGGCCGTTGAACGCGTGCCTGTGATTCGCGTGGTCCTCCTCGTGGCTGCTCGGATCGCCGTTGCCAACCCCGATGAGCCGGCCCGGGCCGCTCACGCGAAAGCTGACGTCATTGGACGCGATGGGCACCTCGCGTCCCTGCGCGTCGACGATCCGTGCGGTCACGACCGCCACGTCTTCGGCGTTCGCGTCGAGGCGATCGCGATCCGGTTGGAGCACGATCGCGGCCGCCGGCCCCGTCGTCTCGCGGCGTGAGACGAGCACCTGACGTCCGGCCTTGAAGCCGCGCGCCTCGATCGCGCCCGCCGCGTACGGCACCTTCCACGCCACGTGCGCGTCGCGCTCGACCTCCTGCGCGCCGGCGCTCCGCCCGTTCACGAACAGCTCGACCCGATCCAGGTTCGTGAAGCCCCAGACGTCGATCGGCTGACCCTCGTGGCCGCTCCAGTTCCAGTGCGGAAAGAGGTGCAGCACCGGTTGGTCGGTCCACCACGCCTGGTAATAGAAAAACAGGTCCTTCGGAAAGCCGCACGTGTCCATGATGCCGAAGTGCGAGCTGATGCAGGGCCAGCCGTAGGGCGTCGGCTCGCCGCGGTAATCGAAGCCGGTCCAGACGAAGCCGCCGGCCAGCCAGGCCCGCGCGTCGTAGGTGCGCCACCATTCTTCCGCCGTGGACGCCCACCGCGGAAAGTTGACGTCGTAGGCGCTGACGTAGCCACGCACCTCGTCGTTTTCGTAGATGCCGCGCGTCGAGACCGTGCTCGCCACCTCTGTGCCCATCGACGGCTGCCGCGGGAACTGCGCGTGGAAGGCGTCGAGCTGCGGCGCGTGGCCGTAATTGAATCCCTGAACGTCGACGACGGCCGAGAGCCCCTTGCCCCACGACCCGTTCATCGCCTCGGTGACGAGCCGGCTCGGATCGAGATCGCGCGCCATGCGCTTCATGGTCGCGGCGATGCGGGCGCCGCGATCCGTTCCCTGATCGGGCTCTTCGTTGCCGATCGACCAGCAGAAGACGCTCGGATGGTGACGATCGCGGCGGATCATGCGGGAGAACTGGCTCAGGCCTTCGTCGCTCGACGACATCATCCGCGTCTCGTCCAGCACGAGCATGCCGAGGCGGTCGCATGCGTCGAGCAGCGCGGCTGTCGGCGGATTGTGCGATGTGCGGTACGCGTTGACCCCCATGGCTTTCAGCCGCTCAATCCTGAACGACTGCAGGCGGTCCGGCAGCGCCGAGCCGACGCCGGCATGATCCTGGTGGTTGCACATCCCCTTGATCTTCACGAACTGGCCGTTCAACAGCAGCCCGCGATCGGGATCGAACTGCACGGTGCGGATCCCGAACGGCGTGCGGACGCGATCGACCTCCCGCGATCCGGCGTCTTCGACGACGGTCTCGAGCCGGTACACGTGCGGCGCCTCGATCGACCACAGGCGCGGGTGCGCGACCGTGGCCTGCTGGACGATCGGCCGCAGCGTCCATGGCGCGATCGGATCGACGCCGGACGCGACCGTCGCCACGACGGAGCCGTCCGGATCGAGCAGGCGCGAGGTGAGGCGTCCGCCGGCCGGCGCGCCGGACTCATTGACGACGTCGGTCCGGATTGTCAGGGTGGCCGACTCGCCGGACACCTCGGACGTCACGAACGTGCCCCAGTGTCCGACGTGCAGCGGCGACGTCTTCTCGAGCCACACGTGCCGGTAGATGCCCGCCCCTTCGTAGAACCAGCCTTCGTACTCCGTCGCGTCGACCCGCACCGCAAGCGCGTTCGGGCCGCCGTAGGTCACGAAATCGGTGACGTCGAACCGGAACGGCGCGTACCCGCTGAGATTCCGGCCGATGTAGTGGCCGTTCAGCGCGACGATGCAATCGCGGAACACGCCGTCGAACTCGAGCGCGATCCGCCGGCCGTTGTCGGACGCGGGGATCGTGAACATGCGCCTGTACCACCCGATGCTCGTGGCCGGATGCCGGCGTCCGAGCGGCTTGGCACCGTGCTCGATCAGATCGCGTTCGTCGACGAACGGCAGATCCACGGCCCAGTCGTGCGGCAGATCGGCCGCCTGCCAGCCGGCCGCGTCGAAGTCGACGCGCGCCGGCTGGAACAGCTCGCCCGACTTGGCGAACGCCGCGCCGCGGCCGCCGTAGCCGAAGTCCTGCGCGGGATCGTCGGCGTGTCCCAGGTGGAACTGCCACCCGAAGTCGGCCAGCAACCGCTCGCGCGCGCCGTAGGCCTGGTCCTTGGACCCGGCGACGTCCGCCGGGTCTTCGGCCTGCGCGCGTTGGTGGATGTCCTGCGCTGCCGCCTTCACTCCCGTCCACTCGGGCAGGAGCGTGCTCCCGCCGGCGAGGGCGGCCAGCTTCAGCAAGTCCCGTCGTTTCATGCCGGGAATGCTAGCAGACTGGATGGTGGAGGGTGGATGGGGGATGACGGAGGGAGGATGACGGATGACGGATGACGGATGGCGGATGACGGATGACGGATGACGGATGACGGATGACGGATGACGGATGACGGAGATCATCCCGGCTGCACGACGTTCAGCCCGGCCGACGCCGCGGCGCCGGCCAGCCGGTCGTCGTAGGTGATGAAGTCGCAACCGGTCAGGTTCAAGCTCAGGGCGGTCGCCAGATGGATCGCGTCGCGCGTCGGCAGTGCGGCCGGCGCGAGGTGGCCGGCACGATCGAGGATGGCTGGGGAGAGCTCAATCAGGACGACCGAGGCGAGGACTTCCTCGAGCTGCTGGACGACGCGCCGGTTGCCCGCGCGTCGAACGGCCCGCCGCAGTTCCGTCGCGCCCAGGCGTGAAGTCACGAGCGCCTTCCGGCCCGCGGCATCGCGCTCGAGCGCCGCGCGTCCTGCACGTCGCCCTCACATTGAACCGGATCGCGTCCCACACGCCGGTCCCGCGGGTGGCGCGGGAGCCGGCAAGGGATCGAGATGCGCGGCCGAGAGCGCCGCGTTCAGCGACGCCAGGTCACGCGCGATCAGCTGACGGTACCGTTCGAGCGAGGCATCCGCCTGCCGGCAGCTCTCGCCGAGCGCCGCCACCGCGCTCGTGTTCGGCCGGATGTCGGCGTACTCGAGACTTGCGAGATGCTCCGCGAGGTCGCGGTTTCGCGCGAGCGAGGCGATCGTCTGGACGGCGGCGTTGTCGAAGGCGTCCGCTGCCGTCTTGACTTGCGCGGACGCGCCCGCGACACGCCCGGTGAGCGCGGCCCTCAGCGCGCGCACCTGCTCGATCGCGTCGTGGCTCGTCGCGATGCCCGCGGCGAGGCCCCGTTCCCATCCCAGATGCGCTTGGAGATCCGCAGCCGTCACCCGCACGCGCGGATCGTTCTCGACCACGAGGTCGCGCGTGTACGCGCGGCCGCCGACCGTCAGGCGGACATGGTACGTGCCCGGCAGCGCGAGCGGCCCGATCGGCTGCTGGCGCGGCGATTGTCCCTCGATGGCCGGTGCGATGATGCCGTAGGAGACGGACGTCGCCGGGTTGCCGTCCGAACCATAATTGAGCGGCGGCGGCGTCGGGTAGCGCAGATCCCACACGAAGCGGTGCATCCCGGCGGTCGTCGGCAGCACGTCCGGCCCCTTGAACCAGTACATCGGCACGTTGGGCATCGTTTCGTCCGGTGGAGGTGCCGTGTTCGTGTATTCGCGGACGTCGTGGCCGCTGCGGTCCAGGATCGACAGCGTGGCCGGTCCGGTGACGTCCGAGCGCAGGTAATAGTCGATGATCGCGCCGTCCGGCGGGTTTTCGCCCGACGGCACCTCCGGCGGAAGCGGCGTGTCCTTGTTGTTGTCCCAGCGCACGCGCATCGCCGTCTCCGGCTGGAACAGGAATGCCGTGCCGGTGCCGGCGCGAACCGCCTCGAGCTGCCGCAGCGGCGTGACGTCGTCGAGCACCCACAACGCGCGGCCGTACGTGGCGACGACGAGATCGTTCTCGTGGATGGTGATGTCGTTGACGGCCGCCGTCGGCAGATTGAGCTGGAGCGACTGCCAACGGTCGCCGCCGTCGAAGGACACATACATGCCGGCCTGCGTTCCGGCGTACAGCAGACTTGCGCGCTCAGGATCCTCGCGCACCACGCGCGTGGGGACGTCCGGCGGCAACCCGTCGACGATCGTCTGCCAGCTCCGGCCGAAGTCGCGCGTCCGGAAGATGCAGGGGCCGTGGCGATCCGAGACGTCGATCGCGGTGGCAAACGCGACCCCAGGGTCGTGCCGCGAGGCTTCGATCGACCAGAGCGTCAGGCTGGACGCCTTCGCGAGATCGGGCGGCGTCACATTCGTCCATGTCTTCCCGAAGTCGCGCGTCAGGTGAATCAGGCCGTTCGAGGTGCCGGCCCACAGCAGGTTGACGTCGAGCGCCGACGGCGCGAGCGCCACGATCGTCGGGCCGCCCGGCTGGCTGTGTGCCGCCGCCGGCGCGAGCGTGGGGGCGCCGGAGGGCCGGATGGTCAGGTCCGGGCTGATGCGCCGCCAGGCTGCGCCCCAATCGTTGGTCGCGAGCACGTACTGCGCGCCGAGAAGCAGCCAGTGCGGATCCTTCGGCGACAGCTCCATGGCCGGTCGCGGCCCGAATCGGTCCTCGCGCCGAGGCGTGTAGACCGGCCCGACCTGCCCGGTCTGGCGATCGAATCGCACGACGGCATGACCCTCGCCGTGCGTGTAGACGTAGCGCGAATCGAACGGATCCGCGAAGATGTGCCCCTCCTCATAGCCGCTGACCGGATACCAGTCATTGGGCCTGATCGCGCCGTAGTCGCTGCGGCTCCTGATCGCGACCGTGCCGCTGTCCTGCTGCGCGGAGTAGATCCAGTATGGAAACTGGTTGTCGGTGGACACGTAGTAGAACTCGCCGTTGTGCAGCACGTACCACGGCGTCCACGTCCGGCCGCCATCGACGCTGATCGTGGGCCCCTGGTCGGCCCCCATGATCATGCGGCGTGGATTCGTCGGATCGATCCACAGCGCCTTGTCGTCGTCGCCGCCAGGCGCGCCTTTGTACGACGCGAGCGTCCGGCCGCCGTCCGTCGAGCGATACATCGACGTGCCCATGGTGTAGACGACGTCAGGACTGTGTGGATCGACGTAGAGGCGGCCCGAGGCGCTGGCGAGCCGCGACGTCATGAGCCGCCACGTCGTGCCGCCGTCGTCGGAGCGGAAGAGGCCGCCGGCGCGCCGTCCGCCGACGAGCCCATACAGCCGCCGGTCAGACGTGCCGGGCGCGACCGCGATATTCGCGGCACGTGCGTTCGCCGGCAGCCCCTGGCCGGCGAGCCGCGTCCATGTGGCCCCTTCGTCCTCCGAACGATAGAGTGGCGGCCCTGCCGGCCCGCCCTGGCCCTTCGTCAGGGTGGCGAAGACCACATGCGGTTGCGCCGGATCGAACACCAGATCCACCACGGCGCTCTCCGCGTCGAGAAAAAGCGTGTGCCTCCAGGTGCGGCCGCCGTCCGACGTCCGGTACACGCCGCGCGCGGCGTTCGGGTCGTCGTTGTCGTAGACCATCGATCCGAAGTTGCCGCCCGCGCCGGCCCCCGCGAGGACAACGTCCGGATCGCGCGGATCGACGAGCATCGCCGTGATGTACTTCGTGGCGTCGAGCCCCGCGTGATGCCACGTCGCGCCGGCATCGTCCGATCGGTACACGCCGGTGCCGATCATCGTATTGCCCGTCCCGATGTAGACGACGTCCGGATTGGACGGGGCGACCCTGACCACGCCGATCGACGCGGAGGGGACGGAGGGAGACGTCGGGGTCCAGACCGTGCCGCCGTCGGTGGTCTTCCACAGGCCGCCGCCCGGCGTGGCGACGTAGTAGACCGCCGGATCGCCGGGCACGCCGGCGACGTCGGCGAGCTGGCCCGCCCGGTTCGGTCCGATGAGGCGCCACCGCATGCCGGCGTAGTACGTCGCGTCGGACTGTTGCGCGCCGGGGGTGCTGGCGAGAAAGAGAGCTGAAAGAATGGTGACCAACGTGGAGCGCATGTGCCTCAGTGTATGGCGGATGGCGGATGGCGGATGGGGGATGACGGATGGGGGATGAGCGCCTGCGGCCCGAGCGAGCCGCCTGCGGCGCGCGCACTGAGTAATGCTGGCGGCTGGAAACTGGAAACTGGCAACGGGCAACTGGCAACTGGCAACTGGTATAATCCCGTTCGATGATCGTCCATCACCAGTCGTGGGCCGCTGCTGCCGCGCGCTTTACGTGCGCCGGCCGCCTTTTTGCGGGCCGGCACGGGTGAGGGCCGACGCAGACTAGATCCGACCGTCGAGGTCGGACCCCTGTAACCGATCAGGCCGTCACCGAAAAAGGGTGACGGCCTTTTTATTTGGCTCCGCCTTCGCGCGTCGCGCTTCGGCGGACGCGCATCCGAGGACATCGACATGCGAATCGCGTATCAAGGGGAACCAGGCGCCTATAGCGAGGCGGCGGCGCTGCGCTGTGCGGCGGACGCCGATCTGCTGCCCTGCCACAGTTTCGAGGAGGTCTTCGCCGCGGTACGCGAAGGGCGTGCGAGCCACGGGATCCTGCCGATGGAGAACTCGATCGGCGGCAGCATTCATCGCAACTACGACCTGCTCGTCGAGCACGAACTGCCGATCGTCGGCGAAGTCGTGCTCGCCGTCGACCATTGCCTGATGGCGCTGCCAGGCACGCCGCTCGCCGGCGTGCGGGTGGTCCACTCGCACCCGCAGGCGCTCGCGCAGTGCGAGCGCTATCTGCAGCGGCTGGCGAACGTCGAGATTGTCGCCGTCTACGACACGGCGGGCGGGGCGAAAATCATCCGGCAGCAGCAGCTCCGGGATGCCGCCGCGGTTGCGTCGGAGCGTGCGGCGGAGGTCTTCGGCCTCGAGGTGCTCGCGCGCGGCATTCAGGACTACGACGCCAACGTCACGCGGTTCGTCGTCGTCGCGCGCTCGGCCAGCGCCGCCGTGCCGCCCAAGGCAGGCGAGGCGGGCGGCGGCTGCAAGACGAGCATCGTGTTCACGCTGCCGAACGGGCCCGGCGCGCTGTTCAAGGCGCTCAGCGTGTTCGCGTTCCGCGACATCAACCTGACGAAGCTCGAATCCCGTCCGCTGCGCGGCCGTCCGTGGGACTATCTGTTCTATGCCGATCTGGACGTGCGGCGCGACTCGCTCGAATGCGGCCGCGCGCTCGTGCACCTGGCGGAAATCGCGCAGTGGGTACGGACCCTCGGAAGCTACGCGGCATGGATAGAACCGGCCGGCGACGCCGCGTCTGGCCCGCATCCTGCACGCGTCATACAGTCGTGGTGAGGACATGCTGACGCGAATTCTCGACCCGGCTCAGCAGGAGCTGGTGCGCGATGAGCGCCGTGTGCTCGGCGCGCTGCGGTCGGGCTTGATCCGGTTTGGCGCGAGCGACGACAGCGTGGCGCCGCTCGAACGCTCGATCGAGCAGCTCGACGAACTGTTCCTGCTCGTCGTCGTCGGCGAGTTCAACGCGGGCAAGAGCGCGTTCGTCAACGCGCTCGTCGGAGAGCGCGTGATGGACGAAGGGGTGACCCCCACGACCGCGCACGTCACGCTGCTCCAGTACGGCGACCAGCGCGCCACCGCGGCCGTCGAACCGCATCTGACGTCGATCAGCGCGCCCGCCGAGATCCTCCGCGACATCCATATCGTCGACACGCCCGGTACCAACGCCATCATCCGGGAGCACGAACGCATCACCGCCGGCTTCGTGCCGCGCGCCGACCTGGTGCTGTTCGTCACCTCCGCCGATCGCCCGTTCACCGAGACCGAGCGCGCGTTCCTCGAGCAGATCCGCGACTGGGGCAAGAAGGTCGTGGTCGTGATCAACAAGATCGACATCATCGCCTCGGAGCACGATCGCGCGGAGGTGCAGGCCTATGTGGCCGACAACGCGCGGCGGCTGCTCGGGACGGCGCCGGAGATCTTCGCGGTGAGCGCCCGCGACGCGTTCCGCGCGAAGCACGGCGAGCCGGCGCTCTGGACCCCGAGCGGCTTCGAGCCGCTCGAACGCTACATCCGATCCACGCTCGACCAGGCCGCGCGCGTGAAGCTGAAGCTGCTCAATCCGATCGGCGTCGGGACGGCGCTGGCGCAGCGGTACCGCGGGGTCACGCGGGGCCGGCTCGCGCTGCTCGAGGGAGACTTCGCGCTCCTCGAGGACGTCGAGACGGAGCTGCGGATGTACGAGGACGACATGACCCGCGAATTTGCGGGGCGCATGGCGGTGGTCGACAACGTGCTGCTCGAGATGGAGCGGCGGGGCCGCGATTTCTTCGAGGACACGATGCGGATCGGACGCATGTTCGACCTGCTGAACCGCGCCCGCGTCCAGCAGGCCTTCGAGCAGCAGGTCGTGGCCGACGCGCCGCAGCGCATCGAGCAGCGCGTGCAGGATCTGGTCGACTGGCTCGTCGAGTCGGACCACCGCCAGTGGGAGCGCATCACGCGGCACCTGGAGGAGCGCCGCCGCGAGCACCGCGAGCGGATCGTCGGCGATACCGAGGCGCGCGTGTTCCACGACGAGCGGCGGCGCCTGATCGAGTCGATCGGCCGCGAGGCGCAGGAGGTGGTCGACACCTACGACCGCCGGCGCGAGGCGATCGAACTGGCCGACGGCGCCAGGAATGCCGTGGCGGCCGCCGCGGCGGCTGGCGCCGGCGCGGTGGGGCTCGGGGCGATCGTCACGGTCGCGGCCACGACGGCGGCGGCCGACGTCACGGGGATCATCCTGGCCGGCGTGATCGCGACGATCGGGTTTTTCATCATTCCCGCCAGGCGCACCCGGGGCAAGGCGGAGATGCGGCGCAAGATCGCCGACGTCCGGGAGCGGCTCTCGGGCGCGCTGCGCGGCCAGTTCGAGCAGGCCATCGCGCACAGCCTCGAGCGGCTGCGCGACGGCATTGCCCCGTACAGCCGGTTCGTCCGCAGCGAAGGAGAGAAGCTGCGCCAGACCGACGCGCAGCTCGAACAGCTCTCGGCCGATCTCGAACGCCTCCGCACCCGCGTCGACGCGCTGGCGGCCTAGCAGCGATTGTCCGTGGATCCGCGTAATCCCCGGCTGGTTGCCATCGCCGGGTGGCGATGCTACGCTCCCGGCATATGGCGACGCAGACATACGCCACCCACCGTCACCGTCCGACCATGACGATTATCGGGACCGTCTTCGTCGTCGTCGCGATTGTGGCGTTCGTGCAGTGGTTCGGGAGCGGCGGGCGCCGGGCGTTCGCCATCGGTGTCGCGGCCCTGATCATCGCCCAGGTCGTGCTGCTGCTGATCAGCCGCAGGTATACGACGGCCTTGCAGGACCGGATCATCAAGCTGGAGATGGCGCTGCGCGCCGACCGGCTGCTGGCGCCGGAGCAGCGGCAGGAATACGGGCGGTTGAGCACGCGGCAGATCGTGGCGCTGCGGTTCGCCTCCGACGAGGAGTTCCCACCGCTGGCCAGCCGCGCCGCCCGCGAGCAGATGAAAGCGGACGACATCAAGCGTGCGATCCGAACCTGGCGTCCGGACTTCGATCGCACGTAGTCGACGTCAGGCCTGACCCACACGTCTCAGAAAGCGTCCGGGTCAGCCCTTACGCGTTGATCGACCGCGTCTCAGAAGACGTGTGGGTCAGCCCTTTACGGGCTGACCAAGCGCGTCGAGCACCTGATCGATGTCCGCGGCCGTGTGAGCGGCGTTGATCTGGAAGCGGATCGTCTCGTCGCCGCGCGGCACCACGGGGAACGTCAGGCCGACGGCCAGAATCCCGCCGTCGAACAGCGTGCGCACGCGCGCGCGTGTCCGATCGGTGTCGCGGACGAGCAGCGGCACGACCGGATGCGGACCGGCGATCGATTCGAGCCCGAGCCGCGCCAGCCCTTTCCGGAACTGCGCGGTGCGCGCCGCCAGATTCGACAGCCGCTCTCGCCCCTCCGGGCCGTCCGCGATGTCGATGCCCGCGATGGCGGCCGCCGCGTCCGCGGCGCCGAGCGGGTTCGTATAGATGTAGGTATCCGCCTTCTGCCGGACGATCTCGACGAGCGCCGGACTCGCCGCGACGAACCCGCCGTTGACGCCGAACGCCTTGCCGAACGTCCCGACGAGGATGTCGGCCCGCGCGCCGCAGAACTCCTCGGTGCCGCGCCCCGTCGCGCCGTACGCGCCGATGCCGTGCGAGTCGTCCATCACCGTGATCGCGCCGTCGCGGAACCGCCCGGCCTGTTGCGCACACAGCTCCTGAATCCGCGCGAGCGGCGCGTGATCGCCCCGCATGCTGAAGATGCCGTCGAAGACGACGACGACGCGCGCCGTCCCCTTCGGCACCGCCTCGAGCTGACGCGCCAGATCGTCGACGTCGTTGTGCCGGAAGATCGCGCGCTGCTCCTTCGGCACGTTGGCGATGCGCATCGCCCGGATGATGCAGTTGTGATTCAGCTCGTCGCCGATCCAGAACGTCCCCGGGCTCGTGAGCGCGATCGCCAGTCCCAGGACCGTCGTGTAGGCGGAGTTGAAGATCTTTGCGGCCGGCCGTCCGGTGAACGCCGCGATCCGGGCCTCGAGATCGACGTGCGGCTGCGCCGTGCCATCGATGAAGCGGACGGCGCCCGGTCCGACGCCGAACCGCCGCGCCGCGAGGTCGGCGGCCTCGAGCAGCGCCGGATGGTTCGACAGCGAGAGATAGCTGTTCGAGTTCATGCGCAGGAACTCGCCGGCATGGCCGTGCAGGGTGTAGCGCGGCCCGCGGCCGTTGGCGGCCGGCAGGTAGCCGGTGATCACGCGCTCGAGAGCCTTCGCGCGCCCTTCGGTTTCGAGCGCCTGAACTTCTTCACGGAGCGACGAGTCGATCTTGTCGAGCGGCATGACGCTTCAGGCTATCACGCGTGCAGAGGGGCCTGCGCCGCGTGCGCGATAGCCCGCAGTCGATTATGCTGGTCCCGGAGGGCTCGATGAAATTCGTCGTCGGTTTCATCCTCGGGATTGTGGTGTTGCTGGCGGCCGGATATTCGTTCGTCGCGATGGGCGGGGTCTCGATGATGACGTCGGCGGCGCCGCTGCCTTTCGAGCAGCGGATCGCGAAGCTGGCGTTGCACGCGAATCTGAGGAAGGCGGCCGACCTCAGGGATCCGCTGCCGCTCAACGACGAGAACCTGACCGCCGGGGCACGCGTCTACAGGGACTCGTGTGCGGTCTGCCATGGAACGCCGGGACGCCACAGCGACATCGCCGCGGGAATGTTTCCCCAGCCGCCGCAACTCTTCACCGATCCCGTGACGGATGATGCGGAGGGCATCACGTACTGGAAGGTCACCCACGGCATCCGGCTGTCCGGCATGCCGGCCTTCACCGGCACGCTGTCCGACACGCAGCGCTGGCAGGTGACGATGCTGCTGGCGCACGCCGACAAGCTGTCGCCGGGTGTGCGCGCCGTTCTGCAATAGACCGCGAACCAGCTCGCCGCGCACGTCGTGGGCGCCATCGTCGGCCGCCCGCACGTGCGCTGGCAACTGGCAACTGACAACTGGTAACTGGTAACTGGTAACTGGCAACTGGCAACTGGCAACTGGCACCTGGCGGGTGCGGTAAGCTTGCCGGCATGATCCGTTCCAGCAGATATCTCGCCGTCGCCGCGGTGTTCGTCGCCGCGGGTGCCCTGCACGCGCAGCAGCCCGCTCCTGCTCAGGCGCTCCACGAACAGATCGATCGCATTTTCAAGGACCACGCCTACGCGGCGCCGCGGTTCGGGCCGGCGCGATGGCTTCCCGACGGCAGTGCCTACGCCATCGTCGAACGTCCGACCGCCGGGTCCGGCGGTGCGCCCGCCGGCTCCGAAATCGTCCGCTACGACGCCGCCACCGGCGCCCGCTCCGTCGTGGTCGCCGCGGAGCGGCTGGTGCCCCCCGGGCAGGCGTCGCCGCTCGACGTCGACGATTACGCGTGGTCCGACGACGGGCATCGGCTGCTCATCTTCACCAACACGAAAAAGGTCTGGCGCCGCAACACGCGCGGCGATTACTGGGTGCTCGACGTCGGGACCGGCCGGTTGACGCAGGTCGGCGCCGGCGCGCCCGAATCGTCGCTGATGTTCGCGAAGTTCTCTCCCGACGGCACCCGCGTCGCCTACGTCCGCGCCAACAACATCTACGTCGAGCATCTCGGGGATGGCCGCACGGTCCAAGTGACCCACGATGGATCGAAGACGACCATCAACGGCACGTCGGACTGGGTGAACGAAGAAGAGCTGAGCATCCGCGACGGCTTCCGCTGGAGCCCCGACGGCCGTCAGATCGCCTACTGGCAGTTCGACACGACGGGCGTCGGCGTGTACACGCTGATCGACGACACCGACTCGCTGTATCCCACGATCCGCCAGTTCGCCTACCCCAAGCCCGGCACGACGAACTCCGCGACCCGCATCGGCGTCGTCGACGCCGGCGGCGGACCGACCCGCTGGATGAAGGTGCCAGGCGATCCGCGCGAGCACTATCTCGCGACGCTCGAGTGGATCGATGCACGCACGCTCGCGATCCAGCAGTTGAACCGGCTCCAGAATCGCGACGACTACCTGCTCGCCGACGCGGCGACCGGTACGGTGACGCGCGCGTTCCGGGACGAGTCCACCACCTGGGTGGACGCGCAGGACGCGGTGCCCTGGATCGATCACGGCGCCGCCTTTCTGTGGCTCAGCGAGCGCGACGGGTGGCGCCATGTCTATCGGGTTCCCCGCGCGGGAGGCGCGCCCACGCTGCTGACGCGGTTCGACGCCGACGTGCTCGACCTCGTCGGGACCGACGAGTCACGAGGGGTGCTGTACTTCATCGCCTCCCCGTCGAACGCGACCCAGCGGTATCTCTACCGCGCGCCGCTCGACGGATCCGCCGCGCCGGTGCGCGTGACCCCGGCAGACGAGTCAGGCACCCACACGTACGATCTGGCGCCGGGCGGCCACCTCGCGTTCCACACGTGGTCGTCATTCGACCGGCCGCCGGCGATGGACGTCGTCGAGCTGCCGGACCATCGGTCGCTTCGCGCGCTGACCAACCCGTCCGCGCTCGAGGCGAAGCTCGCGGCCGTCCTGCAGCCGCCCGCGAAGTTCTTCAAGGTCGACATCGGCGGCGGCGTGACGCTCGATGGCTGGATGATCGAACCGGCCTCCTTCGATCCGGCCCGGCGATATCCGGTGATCGTGAACGTGTACGGCGAGCCCGCTTCCGTCACCGTCGTGGATCGATGGGGGGGCAATACGGCGCTCTTCCATCGCGCGCTCGCCGATGCGGGTTACATCGTCGTCAGCTTCGACAATCGCGGCACGCCGGCGCCGAAGGGGGCGGCGTGGCGAAAGGTGATTTACGGGACGGTCGGCGACCTGTCGTCGAAGGAGCAGGCCGCGGCGATCCGCGCGTTCGCCGCGACCCATCCCTTCGTCGATCCCGATCGCATTGGCGTCTGGGGCTGGAGCGGCGGCGGATCGAACACGCTCAACTGCATGTTCCGGTTTCCCGACGTCTACAAGGTCGGCGTGTCGGTCGCGCCGGTGCCGGATCAGCGGCTGTACGGCACGATCTACCAGGAACGCTACATGGGTCTGCCGCAGCAGAACGCGGAGGGCTACCGGATCGGATCGCCGATCAATTTTGCGGACGGCCTGAAGGGACATCTCCTGGTCGTGCACGGATCGGGAGACGACAACGTGCACTACCAGGGGACCGAGCGGCTCGTGAACCAGCTCGTCGCGCTCGGCAAGCCGTTCGACCTGATGGTGTATCCGAACCGCACGCATGCGATCTCCGAAGGGCCGGGCACCACGCCGCACCTCTATCACCTGATCGCGCGCTACTTTCTCGAGCACCTCCCGCCGCAGGCGCCGGCGCCCTCGCGCGACCAAGTACACTGAGGGGATGCCCCCGAGCGACCATCAGTTGACGCGCGTGCTGGCGCCCGACGTCCCGGGCGGCAGCCGGGCCAAGGGACGTGCGTACTACCTGAATGGCGCGGTGACCCGCATCGACGGGAACGCCTCCGCGGTGGCCGCGATCGTGAACGGGTCTCGCGCGTACGACGTGACGATCGAACGGGATGGCGAGGAGTTCTACGCGTCGTGCGATTGTCCGTATTTCCTCGATCGGTTCGACATCTGCAAGCACGTCTGGGCGGCGCTCCTGGCGGCGGAGGACCGGCAGCTGTTGCTCGGCGGCGGACCGCCGTCTGAATATGCCACGATCCGGCCGGAGGTGGACGCCGGCATCGAAGACCCGGAGTTCGCGCTCCCGCGCGCCTCGGTGAAGCGGGCCGCGGCGGCGCGTCCGGACGCACCGGCGAGTCGTGCGTTGCCCGATCCCCGCACGTCGTGGCAGCGATTCCTGCAGGAGTTTTCGCGCCGGCTCGAACAGCGCGACGTCCACCGTCTGCCGCGGTTCCTCGACGCGCAGCTCGTGTACGTGATCGATCGGGCGCAGACGCTGTCGGGACAGGGACTCGCGCTCGAATTGCACGCGCGCCAGCGAAAGAAGAACGGCGACTGGGGCAAGCCGAAGGCGGCCGCCGTCACGACGCTCGACCTCGAGCATCTGACCGACGCCGCCGATCGCGAGATCCTGCCATACCTGCTCGGCGCGACCGATGCCTACCACTTCGGCTATTCGGCGCCGTTCGGGCGCACGTCGTTTCACCCCGTGGGGCCGCTGCTCGATCGTGTGTTGCCGCTCGTGGTGCGATCCGGCCGGGCGCTCCTGCGGATCCGGCCGAAGCCGGCCGAGGAACTCGTGCCGCTCGCGTGGGACGACGGGCCGCCGTGGCGGTTCCGGTTCGAAATCGTCCATGCGTCGGCGGACGCCGAGTTCTCGATCGATGGCGCCCTCGTGCGCAACGGCGATCAGCTCGCGATCCGCACGCCCTGGATGGTGCTGGCAAGCGGATACGTGTTCCACGGGAACACCGTCGCGCGCCTCGACGCGCGCGGCGCCTTCGCCTGGCTGGCGCAATTGCGCGGATCCGGCCCCGTCGCGATCCCGCCGGACGCCACGGGGCAGCTCGTCGACGTCCTCGCGCGGTCGGGGGTCGATCCCGGGGATCTTCCCGAAGAACTCCAGTTCGAGATCGCCGTCGAGGCGCCGCGCCCGCGCGTCAGCGTGCGGGCGGAGCGCGCGTCGGTCGCATCGCTCCTCCGTGCCTCCGTCTCCTTCGACTACGGCGGCCTCGTCGTCGATGCCGAGACGGGGGGGACCGCGTTCGACCCGGATCGGCGGCGGCTGGTCCGGCGCGATCTCGCGCTCGAGGAGTCGGCGCTGTCGCGCCTGTCGCAGCTCGGCTTCTCGCGGCAGTGGGACTATGCCGCGTCACGGCAATCGCTCGCGATCGCCGCGCCGCGCTTTCCCTCGGTCGTGCGCACGCTCGTGCGCGAGGGGTGGCACGTCGAAGCGGACGGCCGCATGTTCCGCACGGCCGAATCCGTGCGGTCGGAGATCCGATCCGGCATCGACTGGTTCGAGCTGCACGGCAGCGTCGATTTCGGCGAAGGGCGGGTCGTCGAACTGCCGCGTCTGCTTCAGGCGCTGAAGCAGGGGCACGCGACCGTCACGCTCGACGATGGAACGGCGGGCGTGCTGCCGGAGGACTGGCTGCGCCGGTGGGCCGGGATCGCCGAAATCGGCGAGGCGTCGGGCGACCACGTCCGCTTCCGGCTGTCGCAGGCGGCGCTCGTCGATGCCGCGCTCGCTTCGCAGGAGCCCATCCGCGTCGACGAGCGGTTCGCGAAGACACGCGAGGAGCTGGCGTCCTTCGGCGGCATCACCCCGCTCGACGCCGCCTCGTCGTTTGCCGGACAGCTCCGCGACTACCAGCGCGATGCGCTTGGCTGGTTCGATTTTCTTCGGCGCTTCGGGTTCGGCGGCTGCCTCGCCGACGACATGGGCCTCGGGAAGACCGTCATGGTGCTCGCCTGGCTCGACCGCCTGCGCGCGGAGCGCAAGCGCGCGGCGCCCTCGCTGGTCGTCGCACCCCGATCGGTGGTGTTCAACTGGCAGGCGGAGGCGGCGCGCTTTGCGCCGAAGCTGCGCGTGTTCGACTTCAGCGGCTCGGACCGGACCCTCGCCGGGCTCGACCGGCACGACCTGGCGCTGACGACGTATGGGACGCTGCGGCGCGACGCGCTGATCCTGAAGGACGTCGAGTTCGAGTACGTGATCCTGGACGAGGCCCAGGCCATCAAGAACGCGAGCACCGTGGCGGCGAAGGCCGCACGGCTGCTGCGGGCGAAGCACCGGCTGGCGTTGAGCGGCACGCCGATCGAGAACCACCTGGGCGAGCTGTGGAGCCTGTTCGAGTTCCTGAATCCGGGTCTGCTCGGCACCTCGTCCGCGTTCGGCCGCCACAGCGCCGCGGCCGCGAAGCGCGATCAGGAAGCGATGGACGTGCTGGCCCGGGGCCTGCGCCCGTTCGTCCTGCGCCGGACGAAGGCGCAGGTCGCGCCGGAGCTGCCGTCCCGCACGGAGCTGACGATTCGCTGCGAGCTGCACGGGGCCCAGCGGGAGTTGTACGACGAGCTGCGCGCGCATTACCGCGCGGCGCTGCTCTCGCGCATCGCCCGCGAGGGGCTGCAGAAATCGAAGATGCAGATCCTGGAGGCGCTGCTGCGGCTGCGGCAGGCCGCGTGCCATCCGGGGCTCATCGATCCGCGCCGCGCCGGCGCCGCGTCAGCCAAGTTCGACGCGTTGCTGCCGCGCCTAGCCGAACTGGCCGACGAAGGGCACAAGTCGCTGATCTTCTCGCAGTTCACCAGCCTGCTCGCGCTGCTGCGCGCGCGGCTCGACGAGGCGGGCGTCGTCTACGAGTACCTGGACGGGCACACGCGCGATCGCGCCGTGCGGGTCAACCGCTTCCAGGAAGATCCGGCCTGCGGGCTCTTCCTGATCAGCCTCAAGGCGGGGGGCCTCGGGCTCAACCTGACAGCGGCGGAGTACGTGTTCCTGCTCGATCCGTGGTGGAACCCCGCTGTCGAAGCGCAGGCGATCGACCGCGCGCACCGCATCGGCCAGCGCAATCACGTGTTCGCGTACCGGCTGCTCGCGAGCGACACGGTCGAAGACAAGATCGCGGAGCTGCAGCAGAGCAAGCGCGCACTCGCCGACGCGATTCTCGAGGCGGACGCCGGCCTGCTGCGCGATCTCAAGCGGGACGATCTGGAAGTGCTGCTCGGCTGACGCCGCGGCACGGACGCACCCCCTGATATCGTCCCGCATGCTCGCATGGTCTCCACGCTACTTCCGCCGCGTGATCTGATCCCACACCGCGGCGCCGCCGCCGCCGAGCGCCGCGCCGACGAGGGCCCCCTTCTTGCCCCCTATCACGGCGCCGAGGCCCGCGCCCACGCCGGTCGACCCGCCGATGATCACGGCGCTCTTCTGCCACGAGCGGTGGTGCGCCGCCACGCGCTGGTGCGCGCGGGCACCCGGCTGCTGGGCGAGCGTCGGGCCCGGCGTGTACGACACGGGCACGATTCGCGCGTCTCCGGCGGACGTGCGCGACGCGACGACGGCGGGGGCTGCTGACGTCACGTCCACGGCCTGCCGCACGGCGCTCTCGTCGTCGTCCACCGTGGCCGAGGTCGCCACACATTCGACCTGCGACATCGCGACGCCGTTGACCACGGCAGGGCGCACGACGGCGCGCTGGTTCGGCGCGCAACTCACCGCAATCGGCGCGGCCGCCGGCGAAGCGGCGGCTGCGACATGGGTTCCCGCGGTATCCGCGCATCCGCTCGCCGCCACGGCCGCGAGTCCCGCGAGTGCGGCAATCGCCCACCTGTTCCAGAGTTTCGCTTGCGTCATGGTGTCCCTCCTCCCGAGGAGTCGCGCCACCCTCCGATCCGTCAAGGAGGATGCCAGCGAGGATCCGCGCGAAATGGGCATGCCCCGAGGATGAGGTGTCCTCCGACGTGCGGCAGTGGGTCGGGGTATAGTCATAGCGCCGCGTCGAGCGCCGCAACCGACGAGGCGCGGCGCGACCGCCGCGGCCCGGAACTTGCGAGGCTCGCCTCATGCGCTGGACGCCAGGCAGCGGCCGTAATATCGACGACGAGCGCGGCCGCCGCACGCTGGGCGTGGGGGCCGTCCCGCTCGGGCTCGGAGGCGTCGTCCTGCTCGCCGTGCTCAGCCTGGCGACCGGCGTGAACTTTTTCTCCCTGCTCGACGGTGGCTCGCCCCCCTCGTCGGCGGCGGTGGATTCGGGATCGAGGCCGGCGACCAGTTCGCCGGCCGAAGATCGCGAAGTGCGGTTCGTCGACGCCGTCGCCGAGGACGTGCAGGACACGTGGGCGCAGCTGATCGGGACACGCTACGAACGCACGAAAGTCGTGTTGTTCCGCGACGCGATCGATTCGGCCTGCGGCTTCGCGCAGTCGGCGACAGGACCGTTCTATTGCCCCGAGGACCAGAGGGTGTATCTCGACCTCGGATTCTTCGACGAACTGCGCCAGCGGTTCTCCGCGCCCGGCGAGTTCGCGGAGGCGTACGTGCTCGCGCACGAGTTCGGGCATCACGTGCAGAGTCTCACCGGCCTCGAGCGGCAGGTGCGGGCGGCGGAACAGCGGAACCCGTCGCAGGCGAACGAGATCTCGGTGCGGGTCGAGCTGCAGGCGGATTGTTACGCGGGAGTGTGGGGGCACGCGGCCTCGCAGCCAGGGCGGAATGCGCAGGGCAAGGTCGAACTGGAGCCCGGCGACATGGAGGACGCCCTGCGTGCGGCGGCGGCGATTGGCGACGACCGCCTCCAGCGGATGGCGACCGGCCGGGTGATGCCCGACCGGTTCACGCACGGCACGTCCGAACAGCGTGTCGACTGGTTCCGGCGCGGGTTCCAGAGCGGCGACCCGTCGGTCTGTAATGCATTTCACGAGTAACGTCGCCGTTGCACCACGGCTGGCCCTGGAGGGAGTGTCCCGCGTATGAATTCGACGACCGGCGCGCTGACGATCAAGGGGGAGTTGAGCGCGCGCGAAGACGTCACCATCGACGGCGTGTTCGAAGGCGAAATCGATCTCGACGGCCACCAGCTGATTGCCGGGGCGCGATCGCGGGTCACCGCGTCGGTGTTGGCGCGCGTGATCACCGTGCTGGGCCATCTCGACGGCCATCTGACGGCCGACCTCGTCGACATCGGTCCCGCCGCCCGCGTCGACGCGACCGTCGTGGCGAAGCAGATGTCGCTCGAAGAGGGGGCCCTCTTCAATGGCTCCGTCAACACCGAACGCGCCCGGGCCGCGCGCGAAGTCGCGCGTCACCGCAACCTGAAGCCCAAAGCCTAAAGCCCAAAGCCCAAAGCCTCAAAAGCCCAAAGCCGAGCGTCAGCAAACCTATCGGGCCGAATATTCGTCTCACACTGAGGAGACGATGATGACCTTGCTTCGAAAGCTTTTTTCGCGCAAAGCCGAGCCCCGGCCGCGCGTGCGGATTTGCGTCGAATGCGGCATGCCGATTGCCGAACACAAGGAATGGTGCAGCATCCTGCGCACCCAGCAGGAGTACGCACGGAAGGCCGACGCGTCCAACCAACGCGCCTGACGGCCGGCCGTCGACCCCGCCTTATGGCTTGATCAGCACGTCCAGATAGTCCGGCTTGCTGTTGTTGCGCTCGAGGTGCGGATACTGCGGGCCGCCATGATAGTCGACGGGGCACGTCTTGTAATAGTCGTCGTTGAGCACGAGCAGCACGATCGGCTTCTGGCTCTTCGGGCTCGCCTCGATCGCGTCCTCGAGACGGTCGTGCGTGTAGGCGCGGCCGTCGATCGCCACGACCCGCATGCCCGGCGTGATGCCCGCCTTGAAGGCCGGTCCGCCGACGATTGAATCGTTCACGACCCCCGTCGACGACAGCTGCAGGCCAATCGAGTACTCGTCGGCCGGCACCGGCCGGCGCCCGGGCTCATCGAGCGGTTCGCTCGTGAACGAGAACGTCCAGCCGGCGTTCTCGATCCCACCGGTCGGCGGTTCGGGAGACGTTGACGTGAGCCGCTCGTGCAGGAACGTCGCCCAGTCGTACGGGGCGATCCGGTTCAGCGCCGCGACCACGTCGTCGAGGGTGTAGGTCTTCAGCTCGGGGCCGTTGTTCGGACCGCCGTGGAACAGATGGCAGAAGTCGTCGATCGACTTCTGGCCGTGCGTGCGGTCGTGGATGATCGTGGCGACTTCGAGCCAGAGCAGGTCCCCTTCGTCGTAGTAGTCGGTCCCGCGGCGCCAGTTCGTCCATCCGCCGAACGCGTTGCCGAGCACCGGTTCCCCGATGGCCGTGTCGATCAGCGGCCGCCACGTGCGTCCGGGACGTCCCTTGCCGAGTTCGGCGGCGATGCTGGCGAGGTAATCGCGATATTGTTCCGCCGTCCACAGGCCGCTGCGCGCGGCGAGCAGCGGGCCGGCGAAGTCGGTCAGCCCCTCATAGACCCAGAGCAGATCCGTTTCTTCCCGCTGTTCGTAATACGGGGTGCTCAGATCCGCCGGCCGCCGGAACTTGCCGTTCCAGGAGTGCGCGTACTCGTGCGCGAGCAGACCGCCGAGCGCGATCCCGGCCGTGGGCGACAGCAGCGTGCGCTCCGGGAGCCGGCTGTCGTCCGACTCGTGGTGCTCCAGGCCGAAGTGCGCCACGTGATCGCTGAGCGTGAGCAGGAAATGGTAGTCGCGGTAATGACGTGAGCCGAACAGCTTGCCGGCCTCCGTCACCAGATTCTTCATCTCCTGCTGGACCTCGGGGCTCATGTCGAGCGCGGCCGCGCTGTCGGCGACCATGTCGATCTCGTGGTGCACCGGCTCGCCGGCCGGCGTGAGGTCGATGGCGCGGTAGTATTCGCCCGCGATCACGGGCGAGTCGACCAGACGATTCAGCGCGGCAGGCTCGAACGCCACCGTGTCGCCCGACCGGCCGCCGACCGGCAGCGCCGTCCCGAATTTCCACCCGTCAGGCAGCACCAGTTTCGCGTCGTACGTCAGATCCTCCGCCTTGACGCCGGCCGGATACAGCAGATTCTGGTTCCAGCTGATCACGATCAACTTGGCGGTGGCCGACGAGCCGCCGGTAAACGCGCCGGCGCCCGGCTCCAGGTAGTCGAACGCGATATCGAGCCGGTCCGCCCCCTGCGGCACGTCGACGTGGAAGGTGAAGGCGTCTTTCGTGTCCCGCTGCCAGTACAGCGTTTTCCCGTTGGCCGTGAACTCGAGCCCCGTCACGTTGGCGACCGGACCGCTCGCCTGGTGTTCGCCGGGAATCCATTTCGGGTAGTAGAGCGTGAGGGGACCCGGCTGCACGGCCATCTGCATCTTCGTCCGGACGATCTTCTCGGGCGCCTGGCTGGCATCGACCGTCAGGCTGACGGTGCGGGGTTGCGCGAACGCGGCTGCCGCGCTCGACGCGAATGCGATGGCCACCAAGGCGGTCACGCAGGAGCGTATCCTCGGCATCGGCTGTCTCCCTGGTCCTCGTCCGTGGCCTTCCGCGTGATCGGTGACCATCGCTTCAGTGTATCGCCTGAAGGGCATCGGAACTCCGTTTCGTCACCGTCGATTTCAAAATCGTGATCCGATTGCAAACACGTAAGTGACCCGCAGGGTCAGGAACGGCCCGTGGCGACGATCCTGCGCACTTTGCGCGCGGAATGCACGATCCCGTAATCGCGCCCGGCCGGGAACGACTGTTGCCTCTGCGAGTGGCGACTCCTCCTCCAACACGGCGGCGGGGTGGGCTCAGGCCCGTCCTGCCGCCTTCGTTTCGGGACGCGCACTTCATGAACCTGTTCTCCGCGTTCGGCAGCGATGTCGCGATCGATCTCGGCACCGCCAACACGTGCGTCTTCGCGCGCGGCCGCGGCATCGTGCTGAACGAACCCTCGATCGTGGCGTTCAACACCGCGAAGGGATGCATCGAGGCGGTGGGCACGGAGGCGCACGAGATGCTCGGCCGGACGCCCCCGAACATCAAGCCGGTCCGGCCGATGAAGGACGGCGTGATCGCCGATTTCGACGCCGCGGAGAAGATGCTGATGCATTTCGTCCGCAAGGCGCACGGCCGCCGGCCGTTCGTGCGCCCGCGGCTCGTCATCGGCGTGCCTCCCGAGATCACGCAGGTGGAACGGCGTGCCGTGAAGGACAGCGGCTTCCGCGTGAAGGCGAGCGAGGTGCACCTGGTCGACGAGCCGATGGCGGCGGCGATCGGCTCGGGGCTGCCCGTGACGGAAGCGTCGGGCAACATGATCGTCGACATCGGCGGCGGGACGACCGACATCGCGGTGATCTCGCTGGCCGGCACCGTGTACGGACGCTCGCTGCGCGTCGCGGGCAACGCGCTCGACGAAGCGATCATGCTGCACCTCCGCAAGGTCCACAACCTCCTGATCGGGGAGCGCACCGCGGAGCACATCAAGTTCGAGATCGGCTCGGCCGCGCCGCTCGACCGGCCCTTGACGATGGAAGTGAAAGGGCGGCACCTGCTCGAAGGCGTGCCGCGGACGATCACGGTGTCCGACGGCGAGGTGCGGGAAGCGCTCGCCGAGCCGCTGCGCCTGATGGTGCAGGCGGTCCGCGACGCCCTCGAGCGCGTGCCGCCGGAACTGTCCGCCGACATCTACGACCGCGGGGTCGTCCTGACCGGCGGCGGCGCGCTGCTGCGCAACCTCGACAAGCGCCTGCGCGAGGAAACCGGACTGCCCGTACTCGTCGCCGAGAATCCGCTGACCTCCGTCGTGCTCGGTGCCGGCAAGATTCTGACGGACCTGCCGCTGTTGCGGAAGGTGACGTGCGATTAGCCGCGCCGCCGGCGCACGCGTTGTAAAGCGCCGTTGCGGATGGGCCGGGAGCAGGGCCGCTTCGGCTGGCGCGCGGGTGCGGAATTGCCCGCCGTCGGCAGGGGCGTTTCCGGCCGGAGCCGCTTCGGCGCTTTACACCGCGTGCCGCCGGCGTTCCCACGCAGCCGTCAGACCCGCCTCAGTTGACGATCCGGATCAGCTCGACGTCGAACACGAGCATGCCCTGCGGCTGCCCCGGCTGTCCGGCATAGGCGAGCGCTTCCGGAATCCAGAAGCGGCACTTTTCCCCTTCGACCATCGTCTGCAGCCCTTCCGTCCAGCCGGGGATCACGTGATCCAGGCCGAACGTCGCCGGCTCGCCGCGGGCGACCGAACTGTCGAACATCTTTCCATCCGTCGTCCAGCCGGTGTAGTTGACGGTCACCTCTGAATTCGCGCGAGGATGCCGCGTACCCTTCCCGGGGACGAGCACCTTCCGCGCGAGCCCCGAGTCGCTTCGGATGGCGTCGGCCGGTGGTGCCGCGACATCGGGCGGTGCGGGGATCGCGGCCGGCGCCGGCGCCGGCGAGCCGCCACACGCCGCGCCCAAAGTGGCGGCCCCGAGGAGGGATATCAGAACGAAAGTACGCATACCCGATTATCGCCGCTCATTCGCGTGCCCGAACCCCGAAACCCGTACCCGCCCGCCCCCGAACCCAGCCCCCCGGGGCATTCCCGTTGCATGATCACGAATCGGCATGGCGCACGACGAAGCGAAATCGCCCGTGCAGGGCGGCCTGAGCGACGACGAGAAGCGGAACAACGTCATTCGGTACGCGTTCGGTGGAAGCGCAGAACGGTTCGAGGCGTTCTGTCGCATCCTGAAGGAGGCCATTCCGCCCGGAACAGGTGCCGTGCTGCGGGGCAGCGCGATTACCGGCAAACGCTGGAAAGACGGCGCGCCGTTCGACGCCGCCGGCCCGGGCACGAGCGACCTCGACGTGACGCTCGTCGGGGGGGCAGCGCTCCAGCTCTTCAAGACGGGCGGCTTCTTCATCCCGGGCCTGCACTCACGGCCGCTGAGCGACGACGACCCGGAGATCGCCCCCGCGCTGGTGCACTTGCGCGAGCAGTTGATCAATATGATGGACCGGCCGGTAAACATCCAGGCGTCGGGCGATTCCGTGATCCACTTTCGCGGGGATCTGCTCGGGCAACCGTACCTGACGCTGATCGAACGGCCGGACGAGTGACGCTGCGGCTCCTGAGCTACAACATCCGCCATGGCGGCGCCGGCCGCGAGCAGGCGCTGGTCGACGTCGTCCGGCAGTGCACCCCCGACGTCGTCGTGCTGCAGGAAGCGACGCGGCCCGAGGTGGTCGCGAGGATGGCGCGCGACGCCGGTTTTCCGGCGTGGGGAGCACGGCCGGGGTCATCACTCGGATTTCTGAGCCGCGCGCCAATCGCGAGCGCCGACTGGCAACGTCCGCCCGTGTCGCGGCACGCGTTCCTGGAGCTGGTGCTCGGCGGCGGTCTGCGCATCTTCGGCGTCCACCTGGCCGCGGTGCACGCCGCGTGGACCGAACGGCGCCGCACGTTTGAATTCCGCGCGCTGCTCGCCTCCATTCGGAAGCGCCAGCACGGCTTCCATCTGCTGGCCGGCGATTTCAATACGCTCGCGCCCGGCGAGCTGCTGGATCCGCGGCGACTGCCCGCGCGCCTGCGGCTGTTCGTCTGGTTGAGCGGCGGCCGCGTGCGCTACCGCACGATTGACCTCGCACTGGCGGCGGGCTATACCGATGCGTTCCGGTACTTGAATGGATCGGATCCCGGCGCGACCTTCCCGTCGTGGGATCCGCACGTCCGGCTGGATTTCGTGTTCGTGCCGGAGGGGTTCGCCGACCGCGTCCGATCGTGCGCCGTCGTCGTCGGACCCGGCATGTCGGCCGCGTCGGACCACCTGCCGCTGCTGGCGGAGGTGGATGACGGATGACGGATGACGGATGACGGATGACGGATGGCGGAGGATGGGGGACGGAGGGCGGAGGATTGTAGGGCGGGTCTTCAGACCCGCCGGCGTCGTAGGGCGGGTCTTTAGACCCGCCGGAGGTCACTCGCGCCGCAGGGCCGCCATCGGATCCGTCGCGGCGGCGCGGCGTGCCGGCAGGTAGCAGGCCATCGTCGCGACCGCGAGCAGTCCGCACGCGGCTGCCGCGAACGTCAGCGGGTCGGTCGGGGCGACATCGTATAACTGGCTCGAGAGCACCCGCGTGATCGCAGCCGCCACGGCGACGCCGAGGGCGACCCCGCCGGCTGAAAGCGCCAGGCCGTTGCCCACCAGCAGCCGGGTGATGCGAGTGCCGCTCGCACCGAGCGCGAGACGCACGGCCATCTCGCGGCGGCGCTCGGCGACGGCGTGCGCCAACACGGCGTACACCCCCGTCGTCGCGAGGACGAGGGCGATCAGGGCGAACGCACCGAGCAGCCACAGATTGAACCGGTACCCCGACACTCCTTCTGCCAGGCTGGTCGCGATGTCGTACACCGCCGGCGCGGGCAGCGTCGGATCTACAGAGCGCAGCACGTCGCGCACCTCGGAGGCAAGCGCCGACCCGATCAAGGGTGGCTGGCACCTCTGGCACATCTCGTGCGGCAAGACGCGCGCCAAAGATGCCAGCCACCCTTGGGGCCCCGCTTGGCCCCGGACGACGAGCGTCATCGACGACAAGGGCACCTGCGCGTGCGGAACGAACAGCATCGGCGCGGGCGCCGCATCGAGCTTCACGTCGCGAATGTCTCCGACCACGCCGACTACGGCGCGCGTGGGGCCGGTCGTGCCTCCCCAGAAGATCCGTTTGCCGACGGCCCGCTCGCCGGGCCACAGCCGGCGCGCGAGGCTCGCGCTCACGATGACGACGCGTTCGGCGCCGTCGCGATCCGCCGGTGTGAACGAGCGGCCGCTCAGGACAGGGATGCGCATCGTTTCGAAGAACCCGGGGGTCACGCTGCGCCATCCCGCCTGGACGAGACCGCTCGGCGGCGCCTCGGCGGCGCGCTCAGCCGGCGTCACGCTGTTGCTGAACCCGAACTGCCGGAATGGATTGGTCGACGTGAAGCCAGCCGCGACGACTCCAGGGAGCGCGCGAACGCGCGCCAGCACCTCGTCGAAGAACGGCGCCACCCGCGCGTCGGAGTAGCGGGTCGGAGCGAGCTCGATTGGGACCGCGATCGCATGACCGGCCTGGAAGCCGGGATTGACGTGCATCAACCGCACGAAGCTGGTGCCCATCAGGCCCGCGCTCACGAGCAGCACCAGCGCGAGCGCCACCTCGAGCACCACGAGACCGTCCTGGAGGCGCCGCCCCGTCGCGCTGTGGCGGACGCCGTCGTCCATCGATCGGAGATCCACGCGGGACGCGAACAACGCCGGGACGAGCCCGAACACGAAGCAGCTCGCGGCGCCCGCCAGACAGGTGAACGCGAGCACCGCGACATCGATCCGGAGGCCGTCGAGCCGCGGCACCTGTCGGCTGCCCAGCGCGCGGACGACGTCGACGGCCCAGAACGCCAGCAGCGTGCCGAAGGCTGTCCCGAGCGCGGCGAGGAGAGCGGATTCGGTCAGCAGCTGACGGATGAGGCGGCGGCGGCCGGCGCCGAGGGCGGTCCGCACCCGCATTTCGACCCGCCGTGCCGCCGCTTTCGCGACGAGCAGGCTCGCGACATTGGCGCACGCGAGCAGCAGCAGGAGCGACACCGCACCGAACAGCACCCACACGGCGTCCCTGAACCGAGGCGCGACCATCCAGTCGAGGAAGAGGACCGCGTCCGCACTCCACCCGGCGTTCGACCTCGGGTGTTCCTGCGCGATGTGCCGCGCGATGTCGCGCAGATCGCTCCTGAGCTGCGCGAGCGTGGCCCCAGGCGCGAGGCGCCCGACGACGGCGAGATCTTTGTTGTCGCGCTCGTGCCGTGGATCCGGGCTCAGCGGCACCCACGCATCGGCGCCGCCAGGAAAATCGAAGCCTGCCGGCATCACGCCGGTAACCTGGAAGGGGTCGCCGTCGAGGGTGATGAGACGCCCCACGATGTCGGGCGCCGCCGCGAAACGCCGCTGCCACAGGCCCTGGGACAGGACGATGGGACGTTCCGATCCGGGACGGCCCTCGGCCGCCGTGAACATGCGCCCGATCGAGGCTGTGACGCCGAGAACGTCCGGCAGCGACGCTGTCATCGGCACGGCGACAATCCGTTCGGGGGTGCCGTTGCCCGACAGCACGGCCGTGGCGCTGACGTCACGGTACGCGGCGATGCTCTGCAGGACGCGCGTCCGCGCGCGAACGTCGAGGTAGTCGGGTTCGGAGAACGAGAAGCGATCGCCATCGCGCGTCAACTCCCAGATGCGAACCAGGCGATCCGGAGTGCGGAACGGCAGCGGTCGGAGGATCACCGCCTCGACGACGCTGAAGACGGTCGTCGCGCCGCCGATGCCGAGGGCGAGCGTCAACACCGCGAGAGCCGCCGTCAACGGCCGACGGCGCATCGCCCGGAGAGCGTAGGTGAGGTCCTGCATCGCGACGTGCATCCCTTCAACGAGTGCGCCAGACGGTGCAGGAGACTAACACGTTGGCCGCGCAGCGATTGAGGCGGGCCGGCCCGAACCGGAGTGTCCGTTCCCGGACGGGCGCGTTCCGGCATCGGAAGGCGAACACCGTTCGCACACCCGCTTGTTCGACGGGGCGAAAGTGCCGTACATGAAAAACGCGGCGGCGCCGTGAGGCACCGCCGCGTATCGAATCAACCGCCAGTTACCAGCGCGGTTCGGACCGGCGCCGCGGGCCGCCGAAGCCGCCGCCGCCGCCCGAGGTCGTCTTCGGACGCGCCTCGTTGACCGTCAGGTTGCGGCCGCCGAACGAATAGTTGTTCAGCGAGCTGATTGCCGCCTGCGCATCCTCTTCGGTCGCCATCTCGACGAACGCGAAGCCGCGCGCGCGCCCGGTCGCCTGGTCGCGCATCACGTTCACGCTTTCGACAGCGCCCGCGCCGGCGAACAGATCCTGCAGATCCTGCTCACCAACGGTGTAGGGGAGATTGCCGACGTACAGTTTACGAGCCATAACTCAAACACTCCTGCCCGCCTTCTGGCGGGACCTGTGATGGCCGGACCGTCACCGTCCGGGACATCGATGCGAAGCGCAGACCTAACGGGTTAATTGCAGGTTGCGTGATGGAGAGGGCTCGTCTGAACTGTGCGGGAGCTTGACTGACTCTGACAGTGCTGAGGGCTGCCTACCACCTGACCGACCGAGTATAGCACGAGACGCCAACGCCGTCCCAACGCCCAAAGCCTGACATATACTCGACGCTTATGAAGCGGCTGTCGAGCATCCTTTTTGTGGTCTTGCGAGTGGTGGCCGGGCTTCTCTTCGCCTGCCACGGCGTGCAGAAGCTCTTCGGTTTGCTCGGCGGCCATCGCGTGGTACTGCAGTCGCGTCTCGGCGCCGCGGGCATCATCGAGCTCACGTGCGGAATCCTGATTGCGAGTGGCATCCCGGTCGTCACGCCGGTGGCCGCGCTCCTGGCGACGGCCGAAATGGCGTTCGCGTATTCCACCGTCCACGTCCATCGCGGCCTGTGGCCGATCCAGAACGGCGGGGAACTCGCACTGCTCTATGGCTCGATCTTCCTGTACATCGCTGCGCGAGGCGGCCGGGCGGCGTAAGCCTCCGGCCTGCAGCTTCCAGCCTCCAGTCTCCAGCTTCCAGCTCGAGGTTCCAGGTTCCGCCCTCCGCCGTCCGCCCTCCACCCTCAGTCCAGATACACGTCCACCGCCTCGCACCCGCAATCCACATCCGCGACCGCGTTCGTCGCGGTCCGCCGGCGATGACGCAGGCCGCTGATGGCCATCCAGGTGCCGGCCGCGACCGCGCCCACCGCGGCCCATCCGGCCACCGGACGTTCTCGAATCTCCTCTTTGATCCGATCGAACTGCACGCGCGGGTTCAACCGGTGCTGCAGCTCGTTCAGCTTGCGATCGAGCGACGCGCGGGTGTGTTCGATATGGGCCTGGATCTCGGCCGGCTCCTGCGGCTCGACTTCGACCGATCGCACGTCGTTCATTGGAAGTTCTCCTTGATGGTTTCGACCGTTCTCGGCATCGGACGGATTTCCGGGCGCGCGAGGACGCGCCGGTCATCAGCACGAGGCCCACGCCCCCGAGCACGGCCCCCACGATCAGCGTGCCGGCCCAGCCGGGCCAACCGAAGAATTCGTTGATCCCGAGCGCGATGGCGGCGCAGATGAAGAGCCCGCCGAACCAGAGCGCGACGGCGGCGATGCCGAACGAGGTGGCGGCGGCGACCGCGTAGGTCACTTCCTGTCGCACTTCCACGCGCGCCAGCGCGACCTCTTCCCTGAACAGCTCCCGCACGTCGTCGAGCGCTCCGCGCAGGAGCGTCGAGACTGATTGTTCCGTTTCGTACGCCATGGATTGCCCCCTTGCGCTTCTTCATGCAAGCGGCGGGCACTCGGCCTTATCCGGGCCTCACTTCCTGGGCTTGGCCCTGGACTCCTGCACGTCCCTCCGCCGTGTTCAGGGGTTTGTGCCGTTCGGAGGCGCGTGATACGCTCCGCCACGTCCGTTTGACTTTGACGGCCGCGTGGCGCGGCCGTTTCCGATGACCCGGCATGGCGTCCGGGAGGCAGGCCCATGACCATTCCCCAAATCCACGTCAGACTGATCGAATCCTCCGCGGCCGAGCTGCGGCTCCGGGAAGCGCGAGCCTTCGTCGCGAGCCACGCCGCCGGAGGTGACGTGCTGCTCGTGGGCGCCTCTCGGAGCTCGGCCGACGACCTTGCGCGCGACGTCGCCTCGTCGCAGGGGGCGACGCTCGGGATTCACCGCTTCAGCTTCACCCAACTGGCCGCGCGGCTGGCGGCGCCGGGGCTGTCGTCGTTCGGCATCGCGCCCTCGACGTATCTGGGGTTCGAAGCGGTTGCCGCGCGCGCCGCGTTCGATGCTCGCCGGGAATCCGACCTGCCGTACTTCGATCCGGTCGCGCGCACGCCCGGGTTTCCCAGGGCGCTCGCGCGCACGCTCCAGGAGCTGCGGCTCGCTGGCGTGGGTCCCGCCTCGCTCGCGCAGCTCCCGCTCGGCGGACGGGATCTCGCGGCGTTGCTCGAACGCTTCGAGGAGCAGTTCGCCGCCGCCTCGGCCGGGGATCGCGCGTCGCTGTTCGAAGCGGCGACCGAAGCCCTGACCGATCCGATCCCTCCGCTGCTGCTGCTCGACGTGCCGTTCGAGTCGGCGATCGAATTCGAGTTTCTGCGCGGGTTGATGCGGCAATCGCCCGACGTGCTGATCACGGTTCCGTTCGGCGACGTGTCCGCGCTGCAGAAACTCGCGTCCATCGGCCTCCAGCCGGAGGTCCTCGAGCAGAAGGGAGACGACGATCTGGCGGCGCTGCGGCGCTACCTGTTTGCGAGCACGCAGCCGCCCGCGCGCGAACCGAAGCGCGACGTGCGGTTCTTTTCGGCCCCCGGCGAGGCGCGCGAATGCGTCGAGATCGCGCGCCGGATTGCCGACGAAGCGCGGCGCGGCGTTCCCTTTGACGCGATCGGCGTCTTCCTGCGCTCGCCGCAGCAGTACCACGGCCTGCTCGAGCATGCGCTCGCGCGCGCCGGCGTGCCGGTCTGGTTCGATCGCGGCACCCGGCGTCCGCATCCCGCGGGCCGGGCCTTTCTCGCGATCCTGGCGTGCGCGGCCGAGAAGCTGTCGGCGCGGCGGTTTGCGGAATATCTCTCGCTCGCGCAAGTCCCGGATCCCTCCAGCGCCCCGCGGCCGGACGGTTTCATGGCGCCGGCCGACGAGATGCTCGGCGTCGTCGCCGAACGCGCGCAGGACGCACCGCCCCCCTCCGAAGAGCAGGAAGCGCCCGCCGACGCCGCGCTCGACGGAGACGACGTCGCGGTCGTGCAGGGATCGCTGCGGACGCCGTGGAAATGGGAAACGCTGATCGTCGAGGCGGCGGTCATCGGCGGCGACGCCGGCCGATGGCATCGGCGGCTGGACGGGCTGGCGCGCGAGGTGCGGTTGAAGATCACCGAAGCGGCGCGCGAAGACGACGAGTCGCCGTACCTTGCCGCGCTGGAGCGCGACATGCGCAACCTGGCGCACCTGCGCCGGTTCGCGCTGCCGATCGTGGATACGCTGGCGGACTGGCCGGCGGCCGCGTCGTGGGGCGAGTGGCTGGACCGGTTCGACGCGCTCGCGCCGCGCGTGCTGCGGCATCCGGATCGCGTGCAGCGCCTGCTGACGGAGCTGCGGCCGATGAGCGAAATCGGGCCGGTGTCGCTCGACGAGGCGCGCGACGTGCTGGCCGACCGCCTGCTGACGCTCGAGCACGAGCCGCCGCGGCACCGGTACGGCCGCGTGTTCGTCGGCAGCCCGCAGCAGGCGCGCGGCCGTGCGTTCCGCGTCGTGTTCGTCGCCGGCCTGGCCGAGCGCCTGTTTCCGCAGAAGCTTCGCGAAGACCCGATGCTCCTCGATCGCGAGATGCGCGTGCCGCTCGACGCCGGCCTGCCCATCCAGAACGATCGGGCCCGCACCGAGCGTCTGCTGCTGCGGCTGGCGGTCGGGGCGGCCTCCGAGCGGCTGTGGCTGTCGTACCCGCGGATCGAAATGGCCGAATCGCGGCCGCGCGTCCCGTCGTTCTATGCGCTCGACGTCATGCGCGCGATTACCGGACGGATTCCGAATCACGAGGACCTGCAGGCGGCCGCGGCGGCCGAAGGGGGCGCGAGCCTCGCGTGGCCGGCGCCCGGCGATCCGGCGCGCGCGATCGACGATCTCGAGCACGATCTCGCGGTGCTGCGGCAACTCTTCGAATGCGACCCGAAGCGCGTGCGCGGGCACGCGCACTACCTGCTGCGGCTCAACGACGCGTTGAAGCGGTCCGTCACCGCGCGGTGGTCGCGGGCGCGCTCGGCGTGGACCCCGTTCGACGGCCTGACGCGCGCGACCGGCGCCACCACGCCCGTTCTCGCGACGCAGCGCCTGGGCGCGCGTCCGTTCTCGCTGTCGGCCCTGCAGAAGTTCTCGAGCTGTCCGTATCAGTTCCTGCTGTCGGCCATTTACCGCCTGGCGCCCTCGACGGACCCCGAGCCGCTGCAGAAGCTCGATCCGCTGACGCGCGGCGCGCTCTTTCACGAAGCCCAGGCGGTCTTCTTCCGCACGCTCCAGGCCTCGCACCAGTTGCCGGTGACGGAGCAGTCGCTGCCGTCGGCATTGTCGGCGCTCGACGAGGTGATCGCCGCGGTCGGCGGCAAGTATCGCGAGCAGCTCGCGCCCGCCATCGCGCGCGTGTGGGACAGCGAGATGGCCGACATCGCCAGGGATCTGCACGTCTGGGCGCGCCGGCTGCCCGGGGCCGCCGACTGGCTGCCCGAATACTTCGAGTTCAGCTTCGGCCTGCGTGACGCAGGACGCGACCCGCGCAGCGTGGCGGATCCCGTCCGCGTCGACGGCCGGTTCCTGCTGCGCGGCTCCGTCGACATGATCGAGCGCCAGCCGGACGGGGCGATGCTGCGCGTGACGGATCACAAGACAGGGAAGAATCGGACGACGCCGAAGACGATCGTCGGCGGCGGCGCGATCCTTCAGCCCGTGCTCTACAGCCTTGCCGTGGAACAGGCGCTCGGACGGCCCGTCAGGTCCGGGCGGCTGTTCTACTGCACGTCGGCGGGCGGCTTCACGAATCACGAGATTCCGATCGACGAGAGGACGCGCCGCGCGGGTCTGGAGTCGCTCGAGATCGTCGACCGCGCGATCGAACTCGGCTTTCTGCCGACCGCCCCGGCGTCGCGTGCCTGCACCTGGTGCGATTTCCGGCCGGTCTGCGGGCCCAACGAGGAGCGTCGGATCGCGCGCAAGGCGGCCGACAAGCTCGGCGACCTGCAGACACTGAGGGGCCTGCCATGATGGACCGCGCCGCGCGCGACGCCATCGCCGGCGCGCTCGACGACACGCTGGTCGTCGAAGCCGCCGCGGGCACCGGCAAGACGACCGAACTCGTCAACCGCATCCTGCGCATCCTGGCGACCGGACGCGCGAAGGTCGACGGCATCGTGGCGGTCACGTTCACGGAAAAGGCTGCCGGCGAGCTGAAGCTGCGGTTGCGCCAGGCGCTCGAAGAGCAGCGCGCCGCCGCCGCCAGTCCGGCCGAGCGCGAGGCGCTGGACGAAGCGCTCACGAAGCTCGAGGAAGCGCACGTCAATACGATCCACGGCTTCTGTGCCGACCTCCTCCGCGAGCGGCCGGTCGAGGCGCGCGTGGATCCGCTGTTCAGCGTGCTGACCGAATCGCAGGCGCAGCGGCTGTTCGAGGAAGCCTTCGGCGACTGGCTGCAGCAGCAGCTCGCGGAGCCGCCGGAAGGCGTCCGGCGCGCGCTGCGGCGATCGATCGGGGCGAGCTTTTCGAAGGCAGCCACGCGCGCGGCGCCGGAGGGCCCCGTCGATCGGCTGCGCCGCGCGGCGTGGGAGCTGGCCGACTGGCGGGACTTCCCGGCCGCCTGGACGCGTCCGCCATTCGACCGCACGGGGGAGATCGATCGTCTCGTCGAGGCGCTCCACGCGCTGGCGGCGATGACGGATCACCCGTCGTACGCGCGCGACACGCTGTTCCTGGATACGGCCGCCGTCAGGGACCTCAGCACGGAAATGACGCTGGAGCGGGAGCTCGGCGCTCCGGAGTACGACGCGTGGGAAGCGCGGCTCGTCGATCTGTCGCGCCACCGCGATTTCTCGAGGGTGCGGAAGGGGCGCGGCCCCGGCTACCGTCCCGGCGTCACGCGGGATGCCGTGATGGCGGCGATCGAGAGCTTCAGAGCGCACCTCGATCGATTCCGTCTCGCGGCGGACGCGGACCTCGCGGCGGCGCTGCAGCCGGAGCTGAGGGCGGCGGTCGCGCGCTACGAGCTGCTCAAGGGGCGCATCGGCGCGCTCGACTTTCTGGATCTGCTGTTGAAGGCGCGCGACCTGATCCGCGGCAACGACGCCGTGCGGCGCGGATTCCAGGCCCGCTTCACCCATCTGTTCGTCGACGAGTTCCAGGATACCGATCCGCTGCAGGCCGAGATCCTCATGCTGCTGGCGGCCGCCGACCCGGCGGCGACCGACTGGCGCACCGCCGTGCCCGTCGCTGGACGCCTGTTCGTCGTCGGCGACCCGAAGCAGTCGATTTACCGGTTCCGGCGCGCCGACGTCGCGATCTACAAGGACGTGTGCGAGCGCCTCGTCGCGGGCGGCGCGCGGCTCGTGCGCCTCACGACCAGCTTCCGGAGCGTCCCCGAGATTCAGGCGTGCGTCAATGCCGCCTTCTCACGGGTCCTGACCGGCGACCCGGTCACGCTGCAGGCCGGGTACGTGCCTCTCGCGCCCGACCGGCAGGCGATCGCCGGGCAGCCGGCACTCGTCGCGCTGCCCGTGCCCAGGCCGTACGGGGTGCGCAACCTTTCGGCGCCCGCGATGGAGTCGTCTTTACCCCAGGCCGTGGCGGCGTTCGTCGAGTGGATCGTGAACGAAAGCGGCTGGAAGGTGTCGCACAGGAAGACCCGCGCGGAGCGCCCCGAGCGCGTGCAGCCGGGGGAGGTCTGCATCCTGTTCCGCCGTTTCCTCAGCTTCGGCGAGGACGTCACGCAGCCGTACGTGCAGGCGCTCGAAGCGCGGGGCATTCCCCACGTGCTCGTCGGCGGCAAGAGTTTTCACGAGCGCGAAGAAGTCGAAACGCTCCGGGCCGCGCTCGCCGCGATCGAATGGCCCGACGACGAGCTGTCGATGTTTGCGACGCTGCGCGGCGCGCTGTTCGCGATTGGCGACGAGGAGCTGCTCGAGTGGAAGTTCCGCTATCGCGGCTTCCACCCGTTCCGGATTCCCGACGAGGCCGGCGGCCTCGCGCATCTGCGGCCGATCGCCGAGTCGCTGCGCACGATCAGGGAACTCCATCGCCGGCGCAACTGGCGGCCGATGGCGGAGACGATCCAGGACCTGCTCGGGCGCACGCGCGCGCACGTCGCCTTCGTGCTGCGGCGCGGCGGCGAGCAGGCGCTCGCCAACGTGCTGCACGTCGCCGAGCTCGCCCGTCAGTACGAGGCGGACGGCGGGTTGTCGTTTCGCGGCTTCGTCGAGGAGCTGCGGCGTGCCGCCGAAACCGCGCAGGCGGCCGAGGCGCCGGTCCTCGAGGAGGGCAGTGGCGGCGTCCGCATGATGACGGTCCACAAGGCGAAGGGGCTCGAGTTTCCGATCGTCGTCCTGGCGGACCTGACGTGCCGGCTCTCGCGCGCCGACGCGGGGCGCTGGCTGGATCCGGACCGGCAGCTCTGCGCCCTGAAGCTGGGCGGGTGGGCGCCGATGGATCTGGTGTGGCACGGACCGGAAGAAGCCGCGCGCGACAAGGCCGAAGCCGAGCGGCTCGCATACGTGGCGGCGACGCGCGCGCGCGACGTGCTCGTGATTCCCGGCGTCGGCGACGCGCCGTACGAGGGCGGTTGGCTCGAACCGTTGAACGCGGCCATTTATCCGCCGCCGCCCCAGCGGCGGCAGCCTTCCGCCGCCCGCGGCTGTCCGCCCTTCCCGTCGAAGGATTCCGTGCTCGCGCGTCCCGAGGGAGATCCCGCTCGCCCCGAGACCGTGGCGCCCGGCCGCTATGTGTTCGCGCAGGGCGCGGCGGCGTATTCGGTCGTGTGGTGGGACCCGCACGTGCTGAAGCTGGAGGCGGCGCCGACCTTCGGGCTCCGGCGCGACGATCTGATCATGAAGGACGGCGACATGTTCGCCGTCGACGCGCGCCTCGCGGAGTACGAGCGCTGGGCGTCCGAACGGCAGGCGACCAACGCCGCCGCCAGTGCGCCGACGGTCCGGGTCGAGACCGCCACGGCGTGGGCCGCGGCCGGCCACGGAGATCAGGCCACGGAATACACGGACGGACGCGGAGATCGGGCCACGGAACGCACGGACGGCCACGGAAATCAGGCCACGGAATACACGGACGGACGCGGAGATCGGGCCACGGAATACACGGACGGACACGGAAATCAGGCCACGGAATACACGGACCGACACGGAAATCAGGCCACGGAACGCACGGGCGGCCACGGAGATCAGGCCACGGAACGCACGGACGGCCACGGAGATCAGGCCACGGAATACACGGACGGACGCGGAAATCAGGCCACGGAACGCACGGACGGCCACGGAGATCGGGCCACGGAACGCCCGGACGCACTCGGAAGTGAACGCTGGTTGGGGATTGAGATTGTGGCATTGCCGGACGCCGGCGATCGGCCTCGCGGCGCGCGGTTCGGCACGCTCGTGCATGCGGTGCTCGCGACCGTGTCGCTCGACGCGACCGCGGAGGCGATTGCCGCGACCGCAAATACGCAGGCACGCCTGCTGGCACCGCCGCCGCCATCCGAGGAGGTGCGCGCTGCCGCGGAGGTCGTGACGCGCGTGCTCCGGCACGATCTGATGGCGCGCGCCCGACGCTCGGCGCGCATCCGGCGCGAAACGCCGGTCTCGTGGCGGCAGAGCGATGGGTTGCTGATTGAAGGAGTCCTCGATCTCGCGTTCGACGAAGGGGCGAACACGATCGTCGTCGACTTCAAGACGGATCACGAGCTGTCGGCCGGCGAGTCGCGTTATCGCGCCCAGCTCCGGCAATACGTCACCGCCGTCGCACGCGCGACGGGACGCGACACCCAGGGCGTGCTGTTCAAGGTGTAACCCGTGTTCTTCGTCCTGCTCCTCGCCGCGCAGCTCTCGACGTCTCCCTCCTGCACCGACTGGCACGACTGCCGCGATCAGGCGCTGCAGGCGGCCGCGCGCGCCGACTACGAAAGATTCCACGATCTGTCGTGGAGCGCGGTGCAGAAGGGGCCGAAGGACGCTGCGGACCTGCTGTTCATGCTCGCGCGCGCGCAGTCGTTGAGCGGCCGGCCAGACGATGCGGTCGTGATGCTCGAACGGCTGGCCCGCATGGGGGCGGACGTGCGCAGCGCCGAGACGAGCAGCGATTTCAGCCGCGCGCGCGGGGTTCCGCGCTGGGCTGAGTTCGAGTCGCTGCTTCATGCCGAGGCGGCCGCTGCACCGGCCACGCCCGAGCCGCCCGTACCGGCTGTCGCACCGGCACGTGTCGAACGCAAAGCTGCCAGGCCGGAGACACGCGAAGCGAGCAAGCCCGCGGCGTCACGATCGGAGCGGTCACGGCCGGCCGCGCCTGCGACGCGAGAAGAGCCGCCGGCCCCGCCGGTCGCGGACAAGACACCCGCCGCCATGCCGTCGCCGGTGTCCGAATCAGCGCCATCGGCGGCTGCGCCCTCGGGCGAGGCGGCGCTCACGTTCGACACGCCCGCGTTCGATCCCGTGGGGCTGGCGTACGATGCCGTGTCGCGCCGCTTTGTCGTCGGCGACCGCGTGGGGCGCCGGCTCTTGATCGTGGACGAAGTCTCGCATCACGTGGTGACGCTCGCCGCGGCCAGCTCCGCGGGATTCGGCGATCAGCTCACCAGCTTCGAAATCGATCCGCGCCGCGGCGATTTGTGGGTCGTCAGCGCGACGTCGCCAGCCAATCACCCGCCGTCCTCCATTCTTCACAAACTGCAGCTCGTCTCGGGCCGCGTCCTCTTCTCGGTCGCGCCGCCGGCCGGCACGGGGCGCGTTCGTTTCGCCGACGTGGCCGTGACCAGCGACGGGATGGTCGTCGTCCTGGACTCGGCTGGTGGCCGGATTTTCCGGATGCGCGCCGGCTCGCGCGATTTGGAGCCTGTCGCGGTCCCCGCGTTGCACGACGTCCTTTCGATCGCGCCGGCGGACGATCGCGTGGCGTACGTGGCGACGGCCGATCGAATCGTTCGCGTGAATTTCGAGCGGCACACGGCGACCGCCGTGCGCGCGGAGCGCGGCACCACCGGCGGCTTCACGCGCCTGCGCTGGTACGGCGGCTCGCTCGTCGGCGTCGACGCCCACGATCGCGTCGTCCGGCTCCGGCTCGACGCGGCGGGCACAGCCGTCGTGCGCACGACGGTGCTCGCCGGCGGCGCCACCGCCGCCGGCGCCGTGGCGGGCGACAGCTTCTATTTTCTGTCCAGCGACGCGGGCGTGATCCGGCGCGTGCGGCTGCGGTGACGACAGACAGCGGCCAGCTTCCAGCTTTCAGCTTCCAGCTTTGAAAGGAAGAATGGCTTCCTTTTTAAGCTGGGAGCTGGCAGCTGGGAGCTGGACAGGATTGTCGCGGTGATCGCAGTTGTGTGATCGGCGCCTGCGGCGCACACACGCCGAGCGCCCCGAAACGGGCAGCCAGCACGCGACGCGTCGTGGTACGTGGCTTGCGGCCGCCGGGTCCGGGAGGCGGCCCATGAGACGCAGCATTGTCCTCGCGATGGCAACCGCCGTCCTGCTCGGTGGCGGCCTCGCATCGGCCCAGGCGCAGCAGCCGGGCACCCATGTTCTCGCGGCTCCCCGCAGCACGGCGGCGCGCGTGTACCGCGTTCGCCCGCGCGGCGCACGTCTCGCGCGGCAGCTTCGCCTCCGGCTGCCGGCCGGCACCGACCTCGACGCGGCCGCATCCGGCTTCGACGCCGAGCGGCTGTTCGTCGCGGCGGTGAACGCGTCGCACAACCTCGGGCTGCGGTTCGACTATCTCAAGACCATGATGGTCGACGACGGAATGACGCTGCGCCAGGCGATCCAGACGCTGCGCCCGAGGGCCGACGCCCGCGCCGAAGCGCGTCGCGCCGAACGGGAAGCCGCCGCCATGACGCGCGGCCGCTAACGGCACGAACCAACTGGAACCCCGAATCCGGGAACCCCAGCTGGAAACTGGAAACTGGCAACTGGCAACTGGCAACTGGCAACTGGCAACTGGCAACTGGCAACTGGCAACTGGCGACTGGCGACTGGCGACTGGCGACCGTCAGGACACGCGATCGACGAAGCTGCACCAGTTCGGCGTGCTGGCCGGGTCGTCGCTGACGGCCACGCCGCACTCGCACGACGTGCCGTCCTGCCCGCGGATGGACCACACGAGCTCCGCCGTGATTCGCAGCCGGAAGTCCGGCATGTCGATCAGCAGCCGCATCGGCAGCGCGGCGTCTTCCCCTGACAGCTGAATCCGCAGTCCGCCGTAGCTGACGTCCACCAGCCGCCCCAACGTCCCCGCGGCCTGCACCGGCACGTGCGCCGTGATGCGCTTGCGCGGCCATCGCTGCCGCCGCCGCACGCCGGCGAGTTGTTCGGCCACGATCATCAGGAGCTGATCGCCGTTGATCGGATGCGACGCGACGGCGATACCGTGCCGCCACGCGTCCATGTCGACCACCTGCGGGCTCTGCGGCGCAATCAGCACGGCAGCCACATTGGGATTGCTCGCCCGGCACGCGAGGATGAACTGCAGCCCCGACATCGATCCGATGCGCGAGGCCGAGGCGATGAGATCGACAGGCCAGTGGGCAATCCGCTCGCGGGCCTCGTCCACACTGCGAACGCCGGCGACAGAATAGTCGCGGCGCTGGAGCAGGCCGGTGACCTGATACAGCTCGAACGGGTCGTCGTCGACCAGAAGGATGTGCTGCCGGCGCCGGTACATAGCGGGACCTGTTTTCCTGGGGAAGGCTGAGCTTCCATTATGCGCCAGCGCGGGGGGATTGCGCGAGTTTCGTTGGGAGGGCCCCGAAGTCGTCCCGGCGGGAGACTTCGCGGGCTACGAGGGGGGACCCAGGAGGGTAGCGATTTCCCGTTCGATGGTCTCGGGGGCCGGAAATTCGGTCTGGCGCTCCCCCACGAACGAGTAGCGGATCGCGCCCGACTGGTCGATCAGAAAGAGGGCGGGGCGCGCGATATTCCACGCGTCGAGCCCAAGGCGATGCCACACGCCGTACGCGCGGAGCACGTCCCGCGACTCGTCCACCAGGAGGTCGAAGGGGAGCCCCGTGTCCTCCACATATCGGCGGACCGCCGCCGGCCGCTGCGCCACGACGACGGCAACCTGGACGCCGCGCGCGGCGTACTCGGAAAAATGGGCGGCGAGCTCGCCGAACCGGCGGCGGCAGTTCGGTCACCAGGTGCCGCGGTGGAACGCGAGCAGCACCGGTCCTTTCGCGAGCAGGCTGGCGAGCGATCGCAGCTGCCCCTTCTGCGTGGGCAGCGTGAAGTCCGGCGCGCGCGTCAAGGGCGAGGGGGGCATCGCGGCGGCCGTCAGTTCAAAACAGCTTCACGTCGACGAGTTCTCCCGCGTCGACGATGTCGACGCTCGCCGGAATGTCGATGTAGCCGTCGGCTTCCGACATGCTGGTGATGTCTCCCGAGGCCTTGAACGCCGGCACCGCCGCGTTGTCGACGAGGCGCACGGTATAGAACTGATGCCGGCCCGTCGTCGAGACGATCCGGCGCGCGAGCGGCGCGCGGACGATTCGCGGCTGCCACGCGGGCAGGTGCGCCATGCGGCGGATCATCGGGACGAGCAACATGTACGCGTTCGAGAGGCACGACGTGGGATAGCCGGGCATGCCGATCACCGGTTTGGCGTCGATGCGTCCGAAGACGGTCGGCTTGCCGGGTTTGACGGCGACCCCGTGAAACACCACCTCGCCGCGCGCGCGGAGGACGTCCATGATCAGATCGCGCTCGCCGACGGAACTGCCTCCCGAGAACACGAGGACGTCTTCGCTCAGCGCCTCGTCCACCGCGGCGGACAGTGCGTCGAGGGCGTCGAGCGCCGTCGGGAGGACGACGGGCACCCCCTCGTGGCGCGCAATCACCGCCGCAAGCGTGAAGCGATTGATGTCGTAGATCTGACCGGGCCCCAGCGGACGGCCCGGCTCGACGATTTCGTTGCCGGTCGAGAGAATGGCGATGCGCGGCCGGCACCAGACCTCGACGTCCCCCGCGCCAATCGCCGCGAGCGCGCCGATCCGGCCCGGCGTCAGGAGGTCTCCCGGCGCGAGGATCTCGCGTCCGCGGACGATGTCGGCGCCCTGGCGTCCGACGTGCTGTCCCGGGTACACGGGCGTGAGCACGCGCACCGCGTCGGCGCCGCTGACGCGCTCGGTCTCCTCGACCATCACGACGGCGTCGGCGCCGGCGGGCATCGGCGCGCCGGTCGCGATTTCGACGGCGTCGCCGTGCGCCAGCGTGCGCGTGGGGACCTGCCCCGTGTAGACCTTCTCGATCACACGCAGCGTCTTCGGCTCGGTGCGGCCGGCGCCGAACGTGTCTTCCGCCACGACGGCGTAGCCGTCCATCGCGGCGCGATTGAAGGGCGGCACGTCGGCGGCCGCCGCGGCCGCGCGCGCGACGACGCGTCCGTCGGCGTCGCGGAGCGGCACGCGCTCGATCCGTCCGATCGGCACCGCCGCGTCCAGCATCAGCGACAGCGCGTCGCCCAGCGCGATCGTCTCGCGTATCGGACGCATCGTCTGCTGATCCGAATCGTGCGCCGCGCTCATCGCGCCAGCTCCGTCACGAGGTGGGTGAGCACGGGAAGAATCAGCTTCGACACGGCGAGCCGCACCGCCGGTTCCGATCCCGGCAGCATGAACACGGCGGTTCCGCGGATCGCGCCCGCGCCGGCGCGGCTCAGCATCGCGGCTGCGCCAACCTGCTCGTAGCTGAGCATCCTGAACAGCTCCCCGAAACCGTCGAGCCGCTTCTCGAGCAGACCGGACAACGCTTCGAACGTCGTGTCGCGCGAGGTGACGCCGGTCCCTCCCGTCGTGACGATCGCCTGCACCTGCCCCGCGTGCGCGTTTACGACGGCGCGCACCCGAGCGGCCTCGTCAGGAACAATCTGACGAACCGCGACGTCGTGCCCGGCCGCCGCGAGCAGGGTCTCGATCGCCGCGCCGCTCGAATCGGTCTCCGCCGTGCGCGTGTCGCTGATGGTGAGGACGAAGCAGCGCACGCGGATCGCCGGGGCGTGGTGCATCGACGGATTATGACAGGCTGAAGCCCCCAAAGCCCAAAGCCTAAAGCCTAAAGCCCAGATGATACGATTCTCGTCGATGAAGACGGCAATCGTCGCGGTGGCGGTGGCGGTCGGGCTCCTGTTCGTGGGGGCGCGGCCGCAGGCGGACTCGCTGGCGCTCGATGCGCAGGGGCGGAAGTGGGTCGCCTCGACGTTGAAGAAGATGTCGCTCGACGAGGAGGTCGGGCAGATGCTCGTCTCCTCGTTCGGATCCGATTTCATCAGCACCGATTCCGACGAATTCGACCGGATGGCGCGAGAACTGCACGAGGACCACCTCGGCGGGTTCCATGTCTTCGGCGGCTCGGAAGCGGCGCCGCCGGTGCTGCTCAACCCGGCGTACGGGACGACGACGCTGGGCGATCCGCTGGAGGCGGCCTCCACGCTCAACCGGCTGCAGGCGATCGCGGCGATTCCGCTGCTGAACACCGCGGACTTCGAAACGGGCGCCGGCTTCCGCCTGAAGGGGGCGACGAACTTCCCGCGCAACATGGCGTTCGGCGCCGCGGGCGACGAGCAGCTCGCCTTCGAGGCGGGACGCATTACCGGCGTGGAGTCGCGCGCGATCGGCGTGCAGGTGAACTTCGCGCCCGTCGTCGACGTCAACGACAATCCGCGCAACCCTGTCATCAACACGCGATCGTACGGCGAGGATCCGGCGCTGGTCGGCCGCCTGGCGGCCGCCTACGTGCGCGGGCTGCACGCGGGCGGCATGATGGCGACGCTCAAGCACTTTCCCGGGCACGGCGACACCGACGTCGACTCGCATCTCGGCCTGCCGATCATCCGCGAGCCGCGCGAGACGATCGAGCGCGTCGAGCTGCCGCCGTTCGAAGCGGGCATCGCGGCCGGCGCCAACGCGGTCATGACCGGCCACATCGAGATGCCGGCGCTCGATCCCACGCCGAACACGCCGACGACGCTGAGCGCGCCGATCGTCCAGGGCGTGCTGCGAAAGCAGCTCGGGTTCGAGGGGTTGATCTACACCGACTCGATGGGGATGGCCGGCGTGACGGCGCTCTACAGTCCAGGCGAGGCGGCCGTCAAGGCGGTGGAAGCGGGCAACGACGTCATCCTGCACTCGCCCGATCAGGGGGCGGCGTTCGCGGCGATCAAGGCGGCCGTGCTGAGTGGCAAGATTCCGCGGTCGCGCATCGATGCGTCCGTCGAGCGGATCCTGGACGCCAAGGCGCGCGCCGGGCTCGAGCGCGAGCGCAAGGTGAATCTGGAAGCGGTCACGAACATTCTCGGGATCCGCGCACACCAGGCGGTCGCCGACGAGGTGAGCCAGCGCTCGTTGACGCTGGTGCGCGACCAGCGCCATCAGGTGCCGCTGACGCTCCCGCGCGGCGCGCACATCCTGTATCTGTCGGTGCTCGACTATCCCTCGGGCTGGCGCATTGGCGCGCCGAGCCGAACGTTCATCCCGGAGCTGAAGCAGCGCTGGCCCGACGTGACGTCCGTCGAGGTCTCGGATCACACGACGGCCAACGAGCTGGCGCTCGTGCGCGCGATGGCGCCGCGCTTCGACGCGGTCGTCGCCGGCGTGTTCGTGCGCGCCGCGTCGGGCAGCGGCCGCATGGATCTCGCGGCGCCGGTGCAGCAACTGCTGACCGCGATCGGCCGGCAGACGGCGTCGAGCGGCAAGCCGTACGTCGCCGTCCTGTTCGGCAACCCGTACACCGCGACGTTCCTGCCCGACATTCCGGCGATCCTGCTGACGTACGATTTTTATGATCGGCCGGAGCGCTCGGCGGTGAAGGCGCTCGCCGGGGAGGCGGCGATCGGCGGCAAGCTCCCGATCAAACTGCCCGGCGTGGCCGACGTCGGCTTCGGCCTCACACGCCCCGCCACCGCCCCGCGGCAGGAGGGCGGACCGCCGATGCTATAATCGGAGTTTCTCGCGCCCTTAGCTCAGTTGGATAGAGCGTCTGGCTACGAACCAGGAGGTCGCAGGTTCGAGTCCTGCAGGGCGCGCCAAACCTTTTTTTCCCGGGGGGCTTCGCCCCGCCGGACCCTCCGACACGCTCTCTCGCTCGCCGCTTCGCTTTTCTTAACCGGGGGGCTTCGCCCCGCCGGACCCCCCGACACGCTCTCTCGCTCGCCGCTTCGCCGGCTCGCTCCGTTCGCGTGGGGCGCTCGCTTTGCTCGCGCCTTCGTCAAATTGGGGGGCTTCGCCCCGCCGGACCCTCCGCCTTCGCGCCGACGGCGCTTCGGCGGACTAGTGCGTCCGGACGAACTGGATCGTTCCCTGGCCGGCGTCTCCGCCCTGAATGGTCCCCGTCATCGTCTCTCCGGTGACCGTCAGGTCGCAGCGTTCGAACGCCGCCGTCCGACCCGGCCGTGGGCTGGTTTTCAGCGTCAATCGATTGTTCGCGAGCACGCCTTCGATGGGAATCGTCGGATCGGCGCGGGGACCGATGTGGCCGGTCACGTGCTCACCGGCTTGCTTCAGCGAGGCCGTGCCTGTGATCGCGCCGTCTCCAGTCGTGATCGTCACCGCCCATTGTCCTGTCACATCAATCGCCGGGCTTGCCGTCAGAGAGCCCATCATCAACACGGCCGCGAGCGAGACCATCCGCATCATCATCGCGATTCCGCCTTTCCGGGGTCGGCGCAGCAGCCCCTGTTGCGGTACTACGTCACCGCGGGTCCGGGGTTAACACCGCGCGCCGTGGCGCTGGTCCTCCCTCCGACCTCGCCGTCGCGGCGTCGGCGCGGCTGCTGGCCCGCGCGCGCGGGGCACTGCCTGAGCGACAATGAGGCTGTCGCTCGTTGCGCGGAGGTGATCCCGCGATGCTCCAGTGTTCGCGCGTGGCTGCGATTGGATTTCTGCTCGCCGTGGCCGCCGGCTGCGGCGATCAGCCGGTGTCCCCGTCGGAGATCGGAGGCATCACCATCTCGGGCCGGGTGCTCGACTTCTCGACCAACGCCGGCGTCGCCGGCGCAACCGTCTCCCTCGGCACGCTCGACAGCGTTCCGTTCGATGCGGTCGCGACGTCCACCACCGATGCGTCCGGTTCGTACACCCTGACGGCGCCGACCGCCTCCGATCCAGGTGGTGTGTACCCTTGGTACGTTCAGGTCAATGGCACCGCAATGGGCACGGCTCGACTGACGCGCCGTGAGTATCGCGGCGATCTGTTCGTGAATCCAGGCACCTGCGTCACGCGCTACGGCGTCGTCTCCGACCGCCGCACGCTCCTGCCAATCGCGGGCGCGACGGTGAAGCTGCTGGGAGCGACGACGACGACGGCATTCGACGGCTGGTACCGGATCGACTTCGGGTGTCCCGAAAGCGGATGGGTGGGGTCCAACACCACATTCATGGACATCACCCATTCCGGCTACGTGCCGCAAACCGAAAGCGTCGGTCGCGGCGTGTACGGCCTCGAACGGATCGATAGCGCGCTGGAGCCGGAATCGTAGCGCGCTCGGCTATTTCGCGAACTCGATCGTGACCGTCGGCGACCCGATCACCTTCAGTCCCGGGACGCCTTGCAGCGCGGCGAGGCTCTTCGAGTTCTGCAGCTTCTGCAGCGCCGTCGGGTCCTTCATCATCGTGTCGAAGTCCATCTGCATCAGCGTGACGCGGTTGCCCGTGACGAACGGCGCATCCGTCTTGACGATGTGGCCGTCGAGCGCCAGGGCGACGTCGATGTAGAGGCCGGCCATCATGCCCGACATCATCCCGAGCATCTGCTGCGCCTGTTGCGGGTCCTTGTCGTCGCCGCCCGGAAGCTGTGCGAGCGGCGAGGCGTTCTTCTGGTCCGGCAGATGAATCGTCAGCACCGACGATGATGCCCCCCGCGTGAACGCGAAGGCGAACGGCGGCTCTTTGGAGGACGGCGCGTCGGATCCGCCCATCGACGACGTCGACTGATTCATGCTCATGATCACTTTGGTGATGTCGTCGAACGCGTAGCGCGCGTGATAGCCTTCCATGTCGGCGGTCTTCACGGGCTCGCCCGACACGAACCGCACGCCCATCTTCGCGGCGGCATCGCGCGCCTGTTGCTCCGTGAACAGTCCTTTCGACAGATCCGCGTTGCCAGCCTTGCCGCTGCTTTGCGCGAATCCCTTCAGCATCGCGACCATTTCCGGCTTCACGCCGGTCTGTTGGTCGATGGTGCCGCTGCCATCGGGCCGCAGCGTCACGAGAGTTGTCGAACGGATGCAGCCGGCACACGCCAGCGTCATCAGCAGCACGAGAGGCCAGCGTCGCATGCAGCACTCCTTGTCCAAAAGGCGGAGAGCCGCCATTGTAATCGAGGAGGGAGAAACCGTGAGCTGGTGTAAGCTGACGGCTCCTTCAAGGAGGATCTGCGATGCGCCGACTCATCTGTAGTGCATTCGTCGTCGTCGCCCTCGGTCTTCAGACCAACGCAGCGGAGTTCGTCCCTTTCACGGCCACGTGGTCCGGCGTGACGGTCGCGGTCGATGCGTCCGCCCTCCCAATCGTCAGCGTCGTCGCATTGGGCGAAGGCGAGGGAACGCACCTCGGACACTTCACGATGAGGTCGCCGCACCTGAACAACGTCGAGACGTTCGAACTGTGGGGGACGCAGGAATTCACCGCGGCCAACGGCGATACGGTGACGGCCACTTTCGCCGGGCACCTCACGCCGAACGCCGACGGCTCGCTCAGCGGCACGCTCCCGTGCGTGATCACCGGCGGCACTGGACGGTTCGCAGGGGCAACCGGCACCTACGATTTCACGATCACGGCCGTGCCGCTCGCTGACGGCAGCGGCTATGCCTCGACGGCGACGATCGACGGCAGGATCTCGTCGGTCGGCTCGCTCGAATAGATCGTCGAGGGACCGGCAAAGAGACAATCCGACGGATGAGCGACGTTCGCCTGTTCAGCGGGCGACCCGCAGATGATCGATTACCCGCGAGATGCCGCTGGTTTCGCGCGCCAGCTGCAGCGCGCGGGTCTTCTCCGCCTCCGATCGAACCGTCCCGCTGACGGTCACGACGCCACCCGACGTCGTGACGTCGATCGCCCGTGCACGGACGGTATCGTCGAGCGCCATCTTGGATTTGATCTTGGCCGTCAAGGCGGCGTCGCCGATGACGGCGCCGGCGCGGTTCGCGGCTTCCGCCGCCTTTTCCCCGACCTCGGCCCCCGCGTCGCGCGCGCGCTCGGTATTGACGCCGTGTGGCGCACCGGCACCGCCGGCCGGCGACGCCGCGCGGCCCCACCAGCCGAGGAAGAAGCCCGCGACGCCGACGAGGATCACGAGCACGAGCACCAGTCTCAGCAGGCCTCGAAGCACGGCAGCCTCCCTGGCGGCTGACGCCTGCAGCAATCGTTCCAGTGAGGATTTTCGTGAGCCTTAGTCTGCCCGGAGCGCCGCCAGCGGATCTGCGGCCGACGCGCGGCGGGCAGGAGTCCACACGGCCGCCGCCGCCACGCTCATCACGAGTACCACGGCCGCCGCGAACGCCGTGGCGTTCACCGGCGCAGTGTCGTAGAGCAGCGGCGTCAGTCCCCGCACGGCCAGCATGCCGGCCGGGAGAGCCACCAGAACGCCCGCACCGGCGAGCGTCAGCCCCTCCCCTACGCAGTCCTTCAGGACGCGGCCGCGCGTGGCCCCGAGCGCGAGCCGAACACCGAACTCGTGGCGGCGGGCCTCCGCGGCGTCGGCCACGACGCCATGAAGACCGACGATCGCCAGCACGGTCGCGACGGCCGCGAACATCGACAAGAGGGTCACATAAAAACGTGCGCCGGTGAACGCACCGTCTATGACGGCGTCCATCGTGCTCATGTGTGACACGGCGACGCCGGGGTCGAGGCGCGCGACCGTGCGCCGCAGGAGCGGCGCCGCCTGCTCCGGCGCGCCCGACGTGCGCACGACGACCGTCATCGACGCGGCGTACGAGGCCGTGCCCGTCGTGTAGAGCGCGCTCTGCGCGAACGGGTAGAACGTTTCCTCGTCGACGGGGGCACCCCATTCCTGCTGGACTGTGTTGCCAACCACCGCGACGACCGTGAACCAGTCCGTCTTCGAGGGATCACGATCGTCACTGGCGAGGCGGCGCCCGATCGGATCCTGCCCCGGCCATTCACGCCTGGCCAGCGCATCGTTGACGATCACCACATGCTGCGCGGCCATCGTGTCGCGGCGGTCGAAATCGCGCCCGCGCAGCACCGGAATGCCCATCGTCGCGAAATATCCCGGCATGACGACGCGGTAGAGCGCGCGGGGCGGATCCTGGCCGGCAGGCCGAGGGCGTCCCTCAATCGTGAAGCCGAGGCGCCACGCGTCGCCCGCCAGCGGCAAGTGATTGATCGCGCTCGCGCCTTCGATGCCGGAACGGCCAGCGAGCAGACCGAGCACGTCGTCGAAGAATGGTCCGCGGCGTCCCGGCGCCCCATCGGCCGTTCCCTTCAGCGACACCTCGGCGACGAGCACGTGGTCGGGCGAGAGACCCGGATTCACCTGCGTCAGCATGCGAAAGCTCTGGAAGAGCACTCCGCTGACGATGAGCAGCACCACGGCCATCGCGATCTCGGAGACGATGAGCGCGCGGCGTGCCCGGCGAGCGCCGCCAACCGTGGTGCCCCGAGGTGCCCCCTTCAATGCCGCCGCCGGATCGATCGCTGTCGAACGCCATGCCGGCACCACTCCGAAAAGGAGCGCGGAGGCCGCGCTGCACGCCAACGCAAACAGGAGCACGCGCCAGTCGATGGCGATGGAGTCCAGACGGGGCAGCGACGAAGGCGCAAGCCGCAGCAGCAGGCGGACGCCGGCGAAGGCGAGCAGCGTTCCGGACGCCCCGCCCGCGACCGCGATCGCCGCGCTTTCGGCCACGAGATGTTGCACCAGCCGAACGCGCGATGCCCCGAGGGCGCTGCGCAGCGCCAGTTCGCGAACACGTGACGCGCCGCGCACGAGCTGCAGGTGGGCGACGTTCGAGCAGGCGATCGCGAGTACGAGGCCGACCGCTGCGAGCAGCAGGGTGAGGGCGCGTCGGACGTCGCCCACGACCCGCTCCCGAAGGGGCATGAGCTCGGGCCGGCGGCTGGTCTCCGAAAAACTGGCGTCGAGCGTACGCTGCAGCGCGCCGAGTTCATTGCGGGCGCGGCCGATCGACACTCCCGGCGCCAGCCGTGCAAACACGCGCATGGACGACCCCTCGCGGTCGTCTCTCCGCGCGTCGAGCACCGCCGGGGCCCAGACTTCGGCCTTCGTCGCCCAGAATGGCGCGAAGCGGAAGGACGGGGGCATGACGCCGACGACCGTGTAGCGGCGGCCGTCGAGGCGGATCTCGTGTCCGATGACGTCCCGCCTGCCGTGCAGTCGCGTTCTCCAGAAGCGGTCCGCGACGACCGCCACGCCGTCGCGTCCGTCGTGCGCGTCGCGCTCTTCGAGCGTCCGTCCGAGCGCGGGCTGCACGCCAAGCGTGCGGAAAATCCCCGGCGTCACGTGGAGCGCATCAATCTGCTCGGCCCGATCGCCTTCGGCGAGGTTCGGCGTCCAGTATTCCGCCGCACCCATCGCCGCAAAGCTCCGCGCATGCTCCTGCCAGTCCACGACCGTCCCCGGCGGGACGGAGATGGGGAGGCCAATGACGACGAGCCGGTCGGGATCCGCGTAGGGGAGCGGGCGCAGGAGCACGCCGTTGACGACCGTGAAGATCGCCGTCGCGCCGCCGATGCCGAGCGCGAGCGACAGGACGGCGATGAACGTAAACCCGGGCGTCTTGCGAAGACGCCGCGTGGCCCGGCCGAGGTCGCGGCGGACGAATGGGAGCGGCACGATGGCTTTGACGGCCGCCCGGACGACGGGTTAGCCGCCGCGCGCGACCTCCCGCCACTTCATCGCGTCCACCCCCTTGATCAGCAGCCACAGACACAGTGAGGCCTCGCCGATGAACGACGGCAGGAGTATGGCCGGGAAGATGCGATTCTCGAACGCCGGCGCGAGGAAGAGCGCGAGGCTGTTGACCAGGTAGCAGACGCCGGCAATCTGAATCAGGACGCCGAGCACGGCGGGCAGGAACCGCGACCTGGCGATCAACAGGCCGTGGATGAGGAAGCACGCGCCAAAAAACAGCAGCGCCAGTCCAAAGGCGTACGCGTGCGCACGGATCGCATAGGCGACGAGGGTGTCGAGCTGCGCCGGCGTGAAGCCTGTGGCGGACGCGGACGTGCCGAGCGGAAACAGCGCCGCCATGAGACACAGCACGGCGATCGCCTGCGTGACGATGCCGACGAGGCGCAGGAACGTCGCGGCCAGATTGAGCTCCCGGCTGACCGGCTTCAGGAGGACGTAGTAGATCATCGCCAGCAGGGTCGCGCCGACCAGCGAGGCCAGGTCAGCCGCGACGCCCGCGCGCCAGAGCGTCTGGTGGGTCAGGAGATTCGTCGCCGTGATCGCCGGAGCGGGCGCGACCAGCCGAACCCGAACGAGTTCGGCCCGGATCCCGAGGACGATGACCGCGAGATACAGCGCGCCGCCCACGCGCGCGTACCGCTGGGGAGCGGTCTCGACGCCCCAGGCGGACATCATGGCCCTATTATCCGGTGCCTGGCACCTTTGGCACTATTTTCGCGGCAAGGGGAGTGCCAAAGGTGCCAGGCACCTACTCCGAGCGCAGCGCGATCGCGGGGTCGAGCCGCGACGCCCGCAGCGCCGGGATCGCAATCGCGGCGAGCGTCACGGCTGCGACGGCCAGAAGGGCGCCCGCGAGCACGAGCGGGTCCGACGCCCGCATCGCGAACACGCTCGTCGCGACCAGGCGGCCGCCGGCGTATGCGATCGCGACGCCCACGATCAGGCCCGCGAGCCCGAGGCGCTCGCCGGATCCGATCAGGAGCCGGAACACGTCCCAGCGCGACGCTCCGAGCGCCATGCGCGTGGCGATCTCGCCGCGGCGCTGTCCCACCGCGTACGCGATCACGCCGTAGATGCCGATCGCGCCAAGCACCAGCGCCGTCGCGCCGAAGACGAGCATCAGGGTCATCCCCAGCTCCTGACGCTGCAGCGTCGCGCCGACCACCGACGCCGCCGGTTCGAACGCGGCGATGGCCTGCGAATCGAACCGCGTCATCGCGGCGCGAAGCGGCGCGACGAGCGCTTCGGGATCGCCGCTCGACGCGTCGACGACGACGAATTGGCGCAGCGGCGGATATGGCTGCTGCGCGAGCGGCAGGTACACCGCCGGCTCCGCCTCCTGCTCGAGCGACCGGTAGCGGATGTCGCCCACGACGCCGACGATCCGGCTGGAGGTCTTGGGATCGATCTGCGGATAGCCGAACGTGACGGCGTGATTCAGGGGATCGCCGTCCGGGAAGAATGCGCGAACGAACGCGCGATTGACGATCGCCACGCGCTCCGTGTCGAGGCGGTCGGTTTCCGAGAAGAGGCGGCCCGCCACCAGAGGCGTGCCCATGGCCCGGAAGAAGCCGACGCCGGACGTGCGGATGCGGGCCCCCTTCATGGCGTGCGGATTGTCCGGCTGCCCCTGGATCCGGACGTACAGCGTGCCGTCCTGATCGCCGAGGAGCGGGAACGTGGCCGCGGCGCCGACGCGCGAATCGGCTGCGGCGCTGCGGACGGCCTCCATCATGCGATCCGTCCACGCGTGCGCGTCGGCGGGATGGGAAAAGCCGCGCGTCGCCCGGACCGTCATGACGACGCGGCCGTTGGTGGCAAAGCCGGGGTCGGTCGATCGCAGTCGCGCAAAGCTCTGGACCAGCCACGCCGCGCCGGCCACGAGCGCGACCGCCAGCGCGATCTCCGCGACCACCAGGCTGCCCATCGTCCTCGACGCGCTCGGGCTGGCGCTCGTCGTCCGGCCGCTCTCGTTGAGCAGCGCCCGGATGTCGACGCGGGCGAAGCGCCACGCCGGCGCCGCGCCCATCGCGACGGCGCTCACGCCGAGCACCGCCACGGCGAACAGCAGCACGTGTCCGTCGAAGGGAACGGCCTGCAGGCGCGGAAGTTTCGAGGCGCCGAGCACGAGCATCCCATGCACTGCCCCGACCGCCAGGGCCAGCCCCGCCAGGGTGCCGGCCGTTGCGAGCACGAGGGACTCCGTCAGCATCTGGCGCACGACGCGTCCGCGGCCCGCGCCGAGCGCCGTCCTGACCGCAATCTCCCGCGAGCGCGCCGTGCCGCGCGCCAGGAGCAGGTTGGTCACGTTCGCCGCCGCGAGGAGCAGCAGCAGGAGCGTCGCCCCGAGGACGATGAGCAGTACCGGCCTGAGGTCGCCCACCATGAACGAGACGAGCGATCGCATGACGTACGCGCGGTCGACGTCGCTCGGCTCGACGCGGGCGAGGCTCGCCATCCGGATCGCCCCGACCGAGCGCAGCCCGTCGAGCGTGGCCCCCTGCCGGAGCCGGAGGATGGTGCCGTAATTGTGATTGATGGCGCGAGGATCCGCGCGCACGTTGAACCACACATCGGTACCGCGCGGCAGCGCGACCTCCGGCGCCGCGACCCCCACCACGGTGACGTCGGCGGGTCCTTCCGCGATCCGCACCGTCTTGCCGACGATGTGCGGGTCGCCTCCGAGGACCGTCTTCCACGTGCCGTACGACAGGATGAGCAGCGGCAGCGTCCGGCCCCTCACGACCGTCTGCTCGTCGTGCGTGAAGGCACGGCCGAGGGTCATCGGGAGCCCGAGGACGTCGAAGAACCCGTCGGTCACGCCGGTCGCGATGAGCGGAACAGACGTGCCGTCGCGGCGGACGACGGTCACCTCCGCCGGCTGCTCCAGATATCCGGCCGCGCGCGCGACGACGTCGTGGGCCTCGCCGAGCGCGGTAATCTCGAGCGGGGAGAGCAGCCCGGTGGTCATCCGGCCGTCGAGCGCGCGCGTATGGACATCGACGAGCCGGTCCGAATCGGGGAAGGGCAGCGGGCGCAGCAGCGTGGCGTTCACGGTGCTGAACACGGCCGTGGTCGCGCCGATGCCGATCGCGAGCGTCGCCACGGCCGCCACCGTGAAACCGGGCGCCCGCGCCATGAGGCGGAGCGCGAAGTGAAGGTCCGCCGCGAACGCGCGGCAGCGTTCCACGAACGCCAGCCGCACGAGCGAGGGCAGCGTCCGCAGCCAGAGCCCCATGACGGCGGGGGCCCCCGCCTGCGCGGCGTCGCGGTGCTGCTCGCCGAAGTCCGCCTCCATGTCGCGGCCGAACTCGCCGCGGAACTCCGCCGGCAGCAGACGCAGCATCAGGCGGAACAGACGATGACGGAGGCCCGGCCGCGGAGGCTCCTGCATGGCGGATCAGCTCTCGGATGGTCGCAGGATCCGCTTCGCCCACGCACTGGCGACGAGCTGCTGAAGGCGCCGCGCTTCCGCGGTCAGGACCTGGCGGCCGAACTCGGTGAGGCGATAGTAGCGCCGCCGCTCGTCGTCGTCGGCCGCGCGCGGCCGACGGCGCGATTCGACGATCAGTCCGTCGGCCAGCGCCCGCTTGACGACGCCGTACAGCGTGCCGGTGCTGAGCGTCACCGCCCCGTTCGTCCGGTCTTCGACGTCCTTGAGGATGGCGTAGCCGTGGCGGTCCGCGTCGCTCAGCGAGAGGAGGACGTGGAACATGACGGAGGTCAACGGCAGGAGCGCGGCGGGATCCCTCAAGCGTCTATCTCGGCCCACTATACATCGCGTCACGACGTAGTTCAAGCGGCAGGTTCCCGGGCGTTCGCCGCCGGGCCGAGGAGCCCCGACGCAGGTCACCCGGCCCTCCGGCCGTGCGTCGTCAGCGGGACACGACGAGCGTCGTCGTGTCGTCGCGCCGCGCCGGCAGGCCGGATACGCCCGCGAGGAACAAGACGATCGCGCCGAAGGCGAGATAGCCCGCCGTGCCGGGCTGCGCCGGCTGCGTGATCCCGCCGAGGGTCGCGGCGTCGAAGAGCGCCATCAACGCGCGTTTCGTGCGGCCCCCCGCCGGGTCCGACAGCGCCGCCAGCACGACGAACTTCAGCACGAAGCAGGCCCCCAGGATCACCATCAGCGATCGCAGCGCGTGGACGCGATCCGGCCGCGACACCCAGGTGTTGAGCAGCAGCACGAACAGGAACACGCTGACGAAGAACAGCGGCAGCCCCGAGTCGGGGGTGACGAGCGCGAGCAGTTGCGCCGCGGCCGCCCAGGCAGCGATCACGACGCAGGCGCCGTTGGCATTCGCGAGAATGCCGCGCGAGGGGGCCATCAGCCGCTCCGGCGCGAGCGCGCCGCTGCGGACCAGCGCGGCCATCAGGAGCGCCGCGAGGACCAGCGCGAACAGTCCCGGCGGCACGAACGTCGCCCCACCCGCCGGACGGAGTCCCGCCAGGAGCACCACGGTGAGAAACAGCAGCGGGAGGACGATCGCTTCGCGAAGAGGGGTCACTTGCGTGTGCCGAAGAGATCCAGCGGATGGATCGGGTGCGTGATGCCGCGCGCGAGCTCCGCGCGGAGTTCGTCGCCGGAGTGCATCTGAATCTGCGGGTCGTCGACGATCACCCGTCCGCCCGGCGCGCTGGCGATCGCGCGATCGATCGCCTGAAGTCCCTGCTGGTAAAGCGCCGCATCGGTATGGACACGGCCCCAGCCCTGCCGGTAGAAGGTGTAGGCGATATAGAACTGCGTCCGGGCGTCGCGCTGGGCCGGGTCGGCTCTCGCGAGGGCCGCTCTCGCCGGCTCGAACTGGTCCTGATGAAAGAACCGCACTCCATCGTCGAAGGCCTGCGGGTCGACGTGATACGCATGGATGAGCGAGGCCAGCCCGCCCGAGACCTGCGCGGCCGACGTCGGCTGCCGCGCGTAGATCCAGCCGATCGCCGAGGCGTAGGCGATCGTCAGCAGCAGTCCCGCGCCGCGGACGACGGAGTGCCGCATCCCGGGACTCATCACCGTTGCGGCCGCTGTTCCCTGCCCAGCCCGTGCGGCGCCCAGCCGGTCACGATCGTCTTCGCCATACGGGCGATCAGCAGCTCGCCTTCGTTCTCCGGGGTCCAGCTCGTGTCGGCGTTGTCGTAGGTGAACGCGGAGATCACGATGGGACCGTCCTTCGTGAACACGATCCCGACGTCGTTGCGCACGTGGTCGAGGCTGCCCGTCTTGTTGGCGACGTGGCTGGCGACGTCCGTGGTGTCCGAGTCCTCCAGGTAGTGCGGGATGCCGTTGCGCCAGAACTGGTGCTCCATGATGTCGATCATCCGGCCGCACAGTGTCCGATCGCCGAGGTCGCATCGCTGGATGGACTCCAGGATGCCCGCCATCTCGCGGGCGGTCGTCCGGCCGATGCCGAACGGCTTCAGTTCGGGACGCTGATCGCCCTGGTCGGGATGCCCGATCGGCCGGATGCTCGTCGTGACCGGAAACCCGAGCGATCGCAGGCGCGCGTTGACGCGCTCGCGGCCGACGTGCGCCAGCACGAGGTTGGCCGCGGTATTGTCGCTCTGCGTGATCATCAGGACGATGGCCGTTTCGAAGCCGATGGACGCCGGCGTCTGGAACAACAGCAGCACGCCCGAGCCGGAGACCTGATCGTCCTTGTGAAGCGTCAGCGTGTCGTCGAACGACAGCGTGCCGGCCTTCACCTGATACATCGCCTCGAGCATGATCGCCACCTTGATCACCGAGGCGGTGTTGACGGGCTGGTCGGGGTCGATCGCGACCGTCTGGCCGGTGCGGAGGTCTTTCGCGTACAGCGACACCTTGCCGCGATGATGCGCGGCGAAGTCGTCCATCAGGTGCTGCATCGTGTCGTCGCGGCGATCGGCGGGCGCGTCGGGGCGACGCGCCTGCGCGGCCGCGGGCGCCAGGAACGCCGTACTCAGCAGCAGCGCGGATGCGACGTTCCGCAGCCGCCTCACACCGGATCGGGCGTGTCGCATCGGCAGGACCTCCCGGCCGTATTCTAGGCGATTTGACGCGGCCGGCGCGAACGTGCTACTAAGATCGCAGAGGTGCGATAAACATCGCATGACGACGACCCGCCGCCTCGATCGCCTGACCCGCCGCGAGCGGGATATCATGCACGCGCTGTTCCGGCTCGGGCGCGCCACGGCCGCCGACATCATGGCGGCCATGCCCGCTCCCCCGGGCTACTCGACCGTCCGGACCCAGCTCCGCGTGCTCGAGGACAAGGGGCATGTCCGGCACGAAGAGGTTGGCCTGCGATACGTGTACATGCCGACCGTCCCGCGCGGGTCCGCCGCCCGCTCCGCCCTCCGGCACCTCGTCGAGACGTTCTTCGACGGGTCGAACGCCAAGGCCGTCGCGGCGCTCCTCGGGGGGGAAGCGGCAAGGCTGAGCGACGAAGAACTCGATCGCATCGCCGACCTGGTGCGCGAGGCGCGGAGGGGACGGCGATGACCTGGTTGATCGACGCGACGCTTCGCGCGTCCCTCGTGCTGGCCACCGGGCTGGCCGTCGCCGCGGCCCTTCGATATCGTCCCGCGGCCCTTCGACACACGGTGCTGGCTGGCGCCATCGTCGGCAGCGCGCTCGTGCCCGCCGGCGGGCTGTTGCCGGTCGTGAGCGTCCCTGTGCGCACGGCCACCGTCTCAATCGGCGCAGCGTCTCAGGCGAACGTGGCGGTGCCTGGCGCACCGACGCAACCGTCGGGGTCTCGCGGACGCGTGACCGTCGAGGAGGCCTGCACGGCCGCCTGGTTCGCGGGTTGCCTGATCCTGCTGGCGCTCTTTGCGGCGGACGCGGTCCGGGTCCGCCGGATCGCGCGACGGGCAGAGATGCTGCGGGACGTCCGCTGGCGGCGATGCACGGACGAGATCGCCTCGGCATTCGGCATCCGCACGCCCGTGTCTCTGCTGCTGACCGACACGATCGACGTCCTGGCGACCGCGGGCGTCGTGCGTCCGCGCATTCTGCTGCCGGCCTCCGCTCCTTCGTGGCCGGACGATCGCATGCGGGTGGTCCTTTCTCACGAGCTCGCGCACATCAGGCGGCGCGACTGGGCCGTGCAGGTCGTGGCGGAAGTCGCCAAAGCCGCGTGCTGGTTCAATCCGCTCATGTGGATGGCCTGCCGCCGGCTGCGGCGCGAGAGCGAACACGCGTGCGACGACGTCGTCGTCGCGGGCGGCGTGCCCGCTCCCGACTACGCGGCGCATCTGCTCGCCATCGCCCGATCGTGCCGGAGGCCGGCGCACTTCGAGTCGATCATGACGATGGCGCGGCCATCGACGCTTCACAGGAGGATAGCCGTCATGCTCAACGAGCGAATCGACCATCGACCGCGACAGCCGCGCCGGGCGGCGTGGATTGCCGCGCTCGCGTTCTCGGCCGCCGTGTCCGTCGTGGTGCTGCAGGCGCAGCAGGGCGGACCCGGGTTCCTGGCCGGCACCGTCTACGATCCGACCGGCGCCGTCCTGCCGGGGGTGACCTTGACGCTGCACGACGCGAACGGCGCGGAACGAACAGCCACGACGGATGGCGCCGGGCATTTCGAGTTCGCCGGCGTCGCGGCGGGCCGGTATCGGCTCACCACGGCGCTCGCGGGGTTCCGATCACTCGACACGGCGTTCGATCTGCGCAACCGGCAGGACTGGGATCGGGCGCTGACGCTGCAGGTCGGCGACGTGCGGGAAACCATCACCATCATGGCCGCACGCGCCGCATCCGCGCAGACCGAGGCGCCTTCGACGGCGGGCCCGCCGCTGCGCGTCGGCGGCCAGATCCGCGCGCCGCGCATGTTGAAGCACGTCCGGCCGGTGTATCCGCCGGAGATGCGTGCGGCGGGACGCGAGGGGGTCGTCCCGATCGAAGCGATTATTCGCCGCGACGGCACCGTCGGGTCCGTGCGCGTCCTGAGCGCCGACGTGCATCCCGACTTCGTGATTGCGGCGGTCGACGCCGTGCGTCAGTGGCGGTACTCGCCGACGCTCCTGAATGGACGACCCGTCGATGTCGTCATGAACGTCTCTATTACGTTCACGCTGTCGAACTAGGAGTGGCAAACGAGTTGGCGCGGGCGTCGAACGCCGATCGGCGTGGGGGCACGTCCAGGGCGGGCCTCAGCGCCGGCCGCGGAGCGTCAGCCGCGTCTTCACGTTGAACAGCCACGTCATCGCGCGCTCCATCCTGCTGCCGCGCGGCGGCAGCAGGCCGATTTGGCGGGCCGTTGCCGCGTCGTCCCAATACGAGTCGTTGTGGACGATCCGGCCGTCCACGTCGACGCGCAGCAGGTCGCAGCCTTCACCCACCAGGCGCTTCCCGTTCGCGATCACGCCGCTGAAGGGCTTCCCGGTGAACGTGCCGGAGACGCGCCAGCGGACCGCCGCCTGATCGCCGTCGGCGACCAGCGCCAGCACCTCGTAGCGGAAGTCCGGAAAGGACGCGAACACGCCCGTGAAGTACTCGCGCATCCCCTCCGGCGCCCGGAGCTCGCCGACGGGCGCGAGGTAGTCGATGCCCCCCGGCTTCCAGCACGACAGCGCGGCGTCGAGGTCCTGGCGCGCGATGGCGCCGAAGTAGTTGCGCGCCGCGTCCGCGGCAGGCCCCCCCTGACCTCGTTCGGCCGTCACGCCAGGATCTCGCGCCAGAAATTCGAGTAGAGCCGGCCGTCCGGATCGAACCGCGTGCGGATCGCCTGGAATCGGTCGACGCGGTCGCCAAACGCCCTCCGCGCCTGCGCCGGCGTGAGCCAGGGCGTCTGGTTGAAGAGGGGCGTGCCCCCGTGCTCGCTGCAGAAGTCGTTGTACGCCTTCAGGAACTCGATCCACCCCGGCTCGCCTGTCGACACCGGGTCGATCGTCAGGACGTCGAAGTCGTAGGTGTACGAGAACAGCGAGCTCTGATCCTTCAGGATCCGGTAGCCGACGTGGAGCATGTTGGGCCGGTAGTGGTGCTTCTTGCGGTAGTCCTGCGCGAACCGGAAGTACGCGCGCAGCGTGTCCGCGTAGCGGTCCTGCGAAATGCCCCAGATGCTGAACGTGTACTTCGAGGCGCCCGACGTCGCCGGGTACCGAATCATCTGATCCGTCGGGATCGTGTTCTCGCCGGCGAGCAGCCGCACCATCATCTGCTGTGCGATCCGGTTCAAGGCGTTGACGAAGTAGTAACGGATGAACCGCGGCAGGTAGACCTCGAACGTGTGGTTCAGCCACGGCACGATCGTCTTCCAGGTCTTGTTGCGCAGCCTCCAGGCAAAGTGCGAGACGGGCGTCCTCTTCCGCGTCTCGGCCTCCCCGCCGGTGTAGAGCCTGAACTCGACCACGATCCGGTTCAGGAACGGGAAGATGTACATCATCATCGATTGACCGCGGCCGATCAGCTCCGGGAGCTGCCGCGTGAAGTCGTCGAGCGAAAAGACCTGGTGCTTCACCCTCATCGCCTGGAGCGGACGCACCTTGAACGTCACCTCGAAGACGATCCCCAGCAGCCCGTAACTCGACCGCGCGGCCTGCAGGAGCTCCGGCTGCTCCTCGGTGATCTCGACGATCTCGCCGTCGGCGCGGACCATCTTCATCCCGACGCAGTACGAGTTGACCTGCCCGTATTCGCCCGGCATCGAGGCGTCCTTCGTGGCCGTAATCGCGGCGGCGCCCATGCTCAGGTTGCCGAGCTCGATGTTCACGTAGAACTGCAGGTCGTGCTGCTCGAGCGCCTTCGCCACGTCGATGTACTTCGCGCCGGCCTCGGCGACGACGCGGTCTCCCTCGATGCGGCCGATCCGGTTCATCGACGTCATGTCGACGATCGTGCCGCCGTCCGCCTCGCCGCAGCGGGAAGTCGTATGTCTCGAGCCGTGAGCGCGGACGGGAGACGGATACTGCGAGCGGTCGCGCACGATCCTGACGATGTCGTCGACGGATCTCGCCGTGACGACCTTCTGCGGGTACGTGACGAGCTCGTGCGTCCAGTTCCAGACCGGGATGCCCTCCATCGGCTCTCCTTTGCGGTGTGGCGAGGCCCAACCATTTCACAGCGCGGTGTGACTTTCAAGTGCCGTCATGACGAATGGCTCTCTGTCGCAAAGTGTAAGAACGGCGCGATTTGGACGCAGCGCGAGGGAGAATGGTCCACGGCGCCCGAAAGCCTGGAGGGAGATTGACATGGTGCGACGCTCGACGCTCATGGGTCTGTCCGTGCTCGCCGTGCTGCTGAACGCCGCGGTGGCCGCCGCGCAACAGCCGCAGGCGCTCACGGTTCACCAGCTCACGCCTGACGTGTACTGGGCGAGCGGCGGCGGAGGCAACAGCGGCATCGTCATCGGCACGACCGGCGTCGTCGTGATCGACGCGAAGACGACGCCCGCGGCGGGCAAGGCGCTGCTCGGCGAAATCGCGAAGCTCACGCCGAAGCCGGTGACGGACGTGATCCTCACCCACAGCGACGGCGACCACGTGAACGGCCTGGCGGCCTTCCCGGCCGGCGTGCACGTCATGGCGGACGAGGGTTGCAAGAAGGAGATGGAAGCCGCGATCGCCGCGGGGGGACGCGGAGCGCCACCCGCCGATCGCATGCCGACCCACGTGATCACGAGCCGCGCCGAGCGCCTGACGCTCGACGGCGTCGTGTTCGAGCTGCACCACTGGACGCCCGCCCACACGAGCGGCGATCTCGTGGTCTATCTTCCCGCGGAGAAGATCGTGTTCACGGGCGACATCATCGCGACCAACCGGCCCGACCCGATCATCCATCTCGAGAAGCACGGATCGTCGGCGGGCTGGGTCACGACGGCGCAGGGACTCGTTCGTCTCGACGCGGATCGCTTCGTCCCCGGGCACGGCGATCTGCAGACGAAGTCGGACGTCGAGGCGCGGCTGAACGCCGTCAGCCACAAGCGCGAACGGATCGCGGCGCTCGTCAAAGAGGGCAAGTCGCTCGATCAGATCAGGACGGCCGTCGGCGATCCGGCGCCCGCCGCGGGCGGCGGCGGCCGATTCGCCACCTTCACCGAAGTCGTGTATCGGGAGCTGACCGGCGGGCGCTAGCGCGTCCGGGCGTTGTGACTCGTCGCCTGCTCCACGGCGCGGCGGAACGATGCGGTATCGACGGCCGGATACCGGTAGAGGAGCGGCTCGACGGCCGCGAAGTACGCGCGCAGCGCGGCGCGCTCGACGAGGCCTCTCCGGAGCATCTCCTCGACGTCGCCGACGTCCTGCGCGTGTCCGCGTTCGATCTTCGCCAGCGCCTGCCCGTACAGATCGAAATGATGGAAGGAGACGCGTCCCTCGCGCGCCACGAACGGGCTCCGCTCCTCCCATCCAGGTTTCACAGGAATGAATTGATCGGGAGACGCCAGCTCGACGTTGATCGAGAGATCGTCCTTCAGTCGCGGAATCGCTCTGAACAGCGCGTCCAACTCCGGAACGAACCTGATGTCCACATCGATGGTGCTGTCGCGCCAGCCGATCAGCACGGCGGTGGCGCCGCCCGTGAAATAGACGCGCGCGTCGGAGGGAGCGGCCTCGCCGAGGGCGCGCATGAACCGGCGGATTCGATCGGCGTTGGCTAAGCCGCGCATTGCAAGGCGCGCTCGAAGCTGACGAGCCGCCTCACCAGCGCGTTGTAGCGCCCGTGAGCGGCATCCGGGTCGTCACCCGCGAGGAGGCCGTACAGCCGGTGTTCGGCCCCTTCGGGGCATGCGGGGACCTCGAGTCCGAGCTGGCGCAGGCGCGGCGCGCCGATCGCGACCAGCAGCGCCGCCGCGGTCTCGCGCCCGGCGCGCAAGTCGTCGACGCCCTGCTCGATCAGCCGCTCGCCTGGGAGGCCGCGTGATGCCATGTCCCGATTATAGAGGCCCGCTGCCTACAACCAGCCCTTCTGACGCGCGAGGTGACAATCGTCAGTGCCGCGGGCGCAGCGTCCTGCGATTCGCGGTCCTTTGTCAGCGGACGAATCGGTTGACCAGGTACAGCACGAGGACGGCGAGTCCGGCGATCCCGTACACATATGCGCGTGCGGTCCGCAGCCGTTCTTCCGGGCGCGATCCCTTGGCGTCAGGTTATCGCTGGAAGATCGCTTCCGCTGCTCGATTCGCCGGACGCGATCGTCACGAGAACGCGGCCGTCCGCCGTGGCGATGATCCGCCGGGCCGCGAGAGACTCGGTGACATAATGGTCACGTGGCTCAGGACGACGGCAGGGATCGTCGCGCGAAGCCGACAACCCGCCGGTACGGGTCCGCCGCCGAGGCCGCGGCGGACGACCCGGCGTACTGGCGGCGGATACCGGCGGCCGAGCGGGTCCTGCTGGTCTGGAGACTGAGCGTCGAACAATGGACGCTGCGCGCGGACCGCACCGATGAATCCGGACTTTGTCGATCTGTTGCGCGCGTTCTGCGACGCTGAGGTGCGGTTCCTGATCGTGGGCGCGTACGCGCTCGCGATCCATGGCCGGCCGCGCGCGACGGGCGATCTGGATGTGTGGATCGAGGCGACCCCTCAGAACGCCAGCCGCGTGATCGCCGCCCTCGCAGCCTTTGGAGCGCCTCTGCGCGACGTGTCGGTGGACGACTTCTCTCGTGAAGGCATCGTGTACCAGATCGGCCTGCCTCCGGGGCGCATCGATCTGCTGACACAGTTGACGGGTGTGACGTTTTCGGACGCATGGCCACACCGGATCAGGGCGCGCTTCGGCGAGGTCGAGGTCGATGTCATCGGCCGCGACGCGTTCATCCGCAACAAGCGGGCGACCGGACGAACACGCGATCTCGCGGACATCGAAGACCTGTGACGCGGCCGCGGGCGTTGTCTCTCGAGCGTGTCCGCGCCGATTGCCGCGAGAATCCGCCGGTCTTGCCCCTCCTCAACTGACTGGTTGACACTTCCCAGGGCTCCGGCGGACACTCTCGGGCAGCGCGCGCTGGGGCGCCTCCTGTCCGCGGCAAGGGAGCCTGCTCCCACCCACGTCGGTCGGCCTCGAGCACGAACCTTCTTCCGGCCCCGATTGAGCGGACTCCGGGCATCACGGAAGGAAGGTGTGCATGCCTCGCGCGATTACGCCCGCCACCTCGATCGAAACCCTCCGGAGAGAAGCGAAACGCTGGTTGAAGGGGCTGCGCGCGGACGATCCCGGCGCGCGGCGGCGATTCGACGCGATTGATCCGGGCGCCCCTCCGACGCTGCGCGCCGTGCAGCATGCACTGGCGCGCGAGTACGGATACGAGAGCTGGATGGCCCTGACACAGGCGGTCGGGCGCCCGTCTGACGCCAGGGCCGAGACGCCGCTTCTTTCGATCGACCAGTACGAACGTGCCGCCGCCGATTTCGTGCTCGCCTTCAATGCGCACGACGAGGCGGCCCTCGAACGGCTCAACGCGTATTACGCGCGCGCGTTCACCTTCGACGATCTCTGGGCGGAGGTCTGGCGCCGCGTGTACGCGTTCCGTCAGCGCGCGTTCCGTGACGCGTCGAACGAGCTGCTCGCCGACGAGGCGCGGCTGATCGTCGTCCAGGACGCCGGCTTTGGCAGCTGGGAGGCGCTCGAACGCGCGACGGCGACCGGCGCGCCGCGCGTCGCCGCGTTCGTCGTCGATCGGCGCGAGCACCGCATCGAGCCGAAACGTCGGTTGACGGATGCGGAATGGGACGATCTGATCGCAGCGATGAGAACGCACCGCATCACGGCCCTCGACGCCGGCGGCCTGATGACCGATGGCGTGCTCGCGCGGGTCGCGGAACTGGACGACGTCACGGCTCTCGCGCTCAACGGCTCGCGACAGCTCACCGACGACGGCCTGAGGCAGCTCGCGCGCATGCCGCAGCTGCAGTACTTGAACCTGAGCGGGTATCCCGGCGGCCGCCTGACGGATCGCGGGCTCGACGTGCTGAGCCAGCTGCCGGACCTCCGCACGTTCGAGATGACGTGGCAGCGCGGAATCACGGATGCGGGCGTCTCGAACCTGCGCTGCTGCGATCGTCTGGAGCGCGTGAATCTGATGGGATCGCCCACCGGCGACGGCGCCATCGAGGCGCTCCGCGGCAAACCGCACTTGCGGGTGTTCAGAAGCGGCCGGCTGGTCACGAATGCGGGACTCCGGATGCTCGACGAGTTCCCCCGGCTCCGGCACGCGGTCCCCTCACCAGAGATCGCCGACGGCGCGCAGTTGCTGATCGATGGCCCGTTCACCGACGAAGGGCTCGCCAGCCTCGCCAGGCTCGAAGGTGTATTCGATCTCGACCTCTTCTGGCACGTCAGCGCGATCACCTCGGGCGGCTTCGCGCACCTCGCCGCGATGCCGCATCTCGAGGCCCTGGGAGCCGACGGGCGGTTGAGCGATGACGAGGCCATGCGGCACATCGCCGCTATTCCGCGCCTGCGGAAGCTGCGGGCGCAGGAGTCGGTCGCGACCGACGCCGGCTTCGAGGCCCTGAGCCGATCCGCAACGCTCGAGTCGTTCTGGGGACGCGAGTGCCCGAACTTCGGCAATCGAGGGTTCCTGGCCTTCGCGCGGATGCCCGCGCTGCGCGAGCTGGGGATCGGCTGCGGCGCCGTCGACGACGACGCCCTGGCGGCGCTGCCGCGGTTTCCATCATTGCGGTCGCTCACGCCGATTGGGATGACCGACAGCGGCTTCCGCCACATCGGACGGTGCGAGCACCTCGAGCGCCTGACGTGCATGTACTGCCGCGAGACGACCGACGAGGCGACGGAGCACATCGCAGGGCTCCGCCTGAAGTACTACTACGCGGGATTGACGCGCATCACCGATCGCAGTCTCGAAATGCTCGGCCGCATGACGTCGCTCGAGGAGGTGGAGTTCTACGAGACGAAGGGGGTGACGGATGCAGGGCTGCCGTTCCTGGCGCGGCTGCCGCACCTGCGTGCCGCGGCCTTCGATGGTGTGCCCGGGGTCACGCTCGAAGGAACGCGCGTGTTTCCGCGGCGGGTGCGCGTCCGCTATTCGACGTAATTTCCGGGGGCTTCGCCCCGCCGGACCCTCCGCCTTCCCGCCGAAGGCGCTTCGGTGCCCTGGTCGGAGTTGGAGAAGGCGCGAGCACAGCGAGCGCCCACCGGTATTAGCGCCGGCGTGTGCGATGATTTGAATTCGCCGGTGCGCTTGGCTCAGTTGGAGCGTCGAGGAGTGATTCTGTGCTGGTCTCCATGTCCCGATCGGCCGCCTGCGCGGCCCTCGTGCTGCTGTCCGTGTCCGCGACTCCGCATCCGTCCGCGGCGCCTCCTTCGCCAAAGCAGGCGATCGTCGACCTCGAGCAGACGTGGCTCGCGTCCGAGGACAATCCATCGGCGCTCGAATCGATTCTGGCGGACGACTTCGTCCACGTGTTGTCGTCCGGCTTCGTGACGAAGGGCGAGCAGCTGGACTTCATGCGCCGCCATCCCGCACCACGCAGCGGCGATCGTCACTTCCAGGATCTGCGCGTGAGGGTGTACGGGTCCGCGGCCATCGCGAACGGCATTGTCGCGGCGAGGGCGGCCGATGGAAAACCGCAAAAGACCATCTTCACCGACGTGTTCGCGTACCGAAACGGGAAGTGGCAGGCCGTGAACGCACAGGAGCTGCCGCTGAGCGCGGGCGCAACGGGTCGCTGACGCCGACGCGGCGGCTAACTTCCGCCCACCTTGCGAGGTGTACGGGCGCGCGGCACGAAGCCGCGAGACGTCTGGCTCTTCCAGGGCTGCTGCGTCTGATGCTTCGGGGCGCGCGTCGCGGGCGCAGCGGTTTTCGTGTCGGCGGCGGGGGCCGCCGCCGCGGCTTCAGCTACCTTGGCGCGTGCCGCGGCCGCTTCGGCCTCGTCTTTCTCGAGGCAGCAGTGCTTGTACTTGCGGCCGGAGCCGCAGTGGCACGGCTCGTTGCGTCCAGGTCGGGCGGTCATTGAGTCGAGTGTACCACTGACGGGAGGCGGGGCAGGTAGGCCGGGTCTTCAGACCCGGCGCACAGCGTGGCCGCGCGAGGGGTGCGGACGCGGGGCGGCAACAACCACAACTGTCCGTGTGCATCCGTGCGATCCAAGGTTAACCACCTGGCCGTGTCCATCCGTGCGATCCAAGGTTAACCACCTGTCCGTGTCCATCCGTGTGATCCGTGGCCCTAGTCGTTGCGCAGTACGTGCACCAGGTCCACGCGGGCGGCGCGCAGTGCGGGACGGAGGCTGACCAGGACCGCGACGACCATGATCGAACCGGCCGCCGCGGCGATCGTCAGCGGGTCGAGAGGCTGAACCTGAAACAGGAAGGACCGGATCGCGTCGGCGCTGAGCCACGCGACGCCGATGCCGCACAGCACGCCGGTGCCCACGAGCCGCGCGCTCTCGCGCAGCACGATCGCCCCGAGTTGCGCGCGCGTGGCACCCAGCGCCGCCCTGATGCCCATCTCGCGCAGCCGCAGCGCGGCCATCGACTCGGCCAGCACGTAGGTGCCGAGCGCCGTCAGCAGCACCGCAATCGCGGCGAGCGCGCCGAGCACCACGATACCGAACTGCTGTGCGCTCATCTGGCGTCCGATGCGCTCCTCGATCGTCAGCACGCTGGACGGCGTGAGCGCGGGATTCATGTGGCTGATCGTGGTCGCGATGGCGCGCCGCGCGGCCTCCACGTCCCCCGAGGCCCGCGCCGTGACGATCCGTGACGGCTCGAGCCCGGTCTGAGCGATCGGAAAGTACATGGCGAGCGGCGCGAGCACCGACACCCTCTCGACGACGTCCGGGACGACGCCGACGATTCGTTTCACGTCGGCGGGCCGCCCCTCTTCATGAAACGGCCTCGTCACGCGATGCCCGAGCGCCGACCCCCCGTGGCCGACCAGGCGTGCGAACGATTCACTGACGAGCGCGACGTGCGGTGCGCCGGCGCGGTCGTCGGCCGAGAAGCCTCGTCCCTCGATGACCGGCAAACGCACGGTTCGGAAATACCGGGCGTCGACGGCCTGGGACCACACGGTGGACGACAAGTGCAGCGGCACGCCGTCCACGATCAGGTGGTCGGCCATCCCGCCGAGGTCGAGGCTGTACGACACCGACGCCAGCGACGGCTCGCGATCGAGGCGCGCCCGAAGATCCGCGAAGAACGCGCGCGACGCGATGCTGGATTGTCCGGAGTCATCGAAGGAGACGTCGGCCGTGAGCAGATGCGCCGCGTCGAGGCCGCTGTTCAGCGTGAGCGCGGCCATCACGCTGCGGGCGAACAGTCCGGCGCCCACGAGCAGGACCAGCGCGAGCGCGACTTGTGACGCGACGAGGATCGTCCGCGTCCGCCGGCGTGTCGCGCGCGCCGTGCTGCCGCCGCGCGAGCGGAGCGCGTCGGCCAGGTTCGCGCTGAACCCGAACAGCCCGGCGATGAGCGTCATGAGGAGCGTGGCCCCGACCGCGGCGGCGGCGGTGACGAAGAGCACACGCCGGTCGATGGACAGGTCCAGGAGCGCGATGTCGACGCCGCCTGGCAGCTGAAAGGCGCGGATCCCACTCATGAGCCAGAGCGCCACCGGCAATGCCGCGGCCGCGCCGGCGATTGCGAGCAGCAGCCCCTCGAGCCCGATGCCGCGAACGAGCCGCCGGCGCGAGGCGCCCAGCGCCAGACACATCGCAAACTCTTCGCGCCGGGCCTCGGTCCGGATCAGCAGCAGTACGCCGACGGCGGTGCAGCCGATCAGGAGCAGCAGGCCGACCGTCCCGCCCAGCAGCAGGGTGAACTGGCGCAGGCCGTGTCGCGCCATCGGCGGCAGGGCAGCCGTGTCGATGTCCGTCAGATCCGGATGCGTGGGGAACGAACCCGTGAACCGCGAGACGCTTCGGACGCGAGCGAGCGCCTGTTCGCGCGACTCGCCGGGACGAAGTCGTCCGATGATGGCCAGCCCGGCCGTCGGAGAGCTGATGTGATTCGGTTCCGCGAAGAAGTTCATCGACGGGGATCCGACCTCGTCGATCGTCTGCAGCGGCAGGAACAGGTCGGGCGCGTCGCCGAGATGGACGCCGCGAAAGCCGCGCGGCAGCACCCCCACAATCGTCGTCTTTTTGCCGGCGACGTCGATCGTGCGGCCGATGATGCCGGGATTCGCGGCGAAGAGGTGGTGCCAGGCGGCATCCGTCAGGATCGCGGCGGGCGCCGCACCGCGGCGATCCTCGTCCGCCCTGAAGGCGCGGCCGAGCGGGATCGGCACGCCAAGAAGTGAAAAGAAGTTGCGGCTGACGAAACCCACAAACGTCGGCGAGGCGCCGGCGCCCGCGTCGACCGGCAGACGCAGCGGCGTCCCCCAGTGCGCCGTCACGTCCTCGAAGATGCCGCTGTCGCGGATCGCCGGATAGAGCGGATAGGTGGCGCCATCCCAGAACGACCCGGCGGCCGGTCCATATTGCAGCGAGTAGCCCACGACCATCAGGCGATCCGGATCGCGGACGGGCAGCGGCCTGAGCAGGACGGCGGACATCAGCGACCACGCGGCGGCGGCCGCGCCGATCGCGCACGCGAGCGTGACGATGGAGGCCGTCGTTGCGGCGGGCCGGGCGGTCAGGCGTCGGAGCGCGAGACGGAACTCGTCCAAGGATGCCTCCGCGATCGGCGGAGTCTAGCACCCGCGCGCCGAACTGCGGGAGAGTAGAATCGTTCGCTTGGATTCGACCGACGAACAGTTCATGCGGGCGGCGCTGGAACAGGCGCGAGCGGGGCAGCAGTTGGGGGAGGTGCCCGTCGGGGCGGTCGTCGTCATCGACGGCGAGATCGTCGCACGCGGATGCAATCAGCCGATCGCCGCGCGCGACCCGACGGCGCACGCCGAGATCGTCGCCTTGCGCGAGGCGGCGCGGCGCATCGGCAACTACCGCCTGAATGGCTCGACGCTCTACGTCACGATCGAGCCGTGCCAGATGTGCGTGGGCGCGATGGTGCACGCGCGCATCGCGCGGCTCGTCTACGGCGCGCCCGAGCCGAAGGCGGGCGCCATCGAGTCGGCGATGCGCGCGCACGAGCATCCGGCGCTGAATCACCGCTTCGAGGTGACGGGCGGCGTGCTCGAGGAGGAGTGCCGACAAGTGGTGCAGGCCTTCTTCGCCGCCCGGCGCGACAAATAGGGCCGGAGTCAACTGTGGACCTCGAACGCCTGCGCGCCGACACGCCCGGGTGCGCCGAACGCATCCATCTGAACAACGCCGGCGCGTCGCTCATGCCCGAGCCCGTGATCCGCGCGATCCAGGATCACATCGCCCTCGAGGCGCGGATCGGCGGCTACGAAGCGGCGGAGGCGCGCGCACCCGCGATCGCGGACGCCTATCGATCGGTCGCGGCGCTCGTCGGCGCGCGGCCGGAGAACATCGCCTTCACCGGGAGCGCGACCGCGTCGTACGTGCAGGCGCTCTCGGCGATCCCGTTCCAGTCCGGCGACGTGATGCTGACGTCGCAGAACGATTACGCGTCGAACCAGATTCAGCTGCTGTCTCTGCAGAGGCGGCTCGGCATTCGCGTCCTCCGCGCGCCCGATCACAAAGAGGGTGGCGTCGACGTGGACGCCATGCGCGACGCCGTCCATCGCCACCGGCCGCGCCTCGTCAGCGTGACGCACGTGCCGACCAACTCCGGTCTCGTCCAGGATGTCGCCTCGATCGGCGCGATCTGCCGCGACGCTGGCGTGATCTACCTGGTGGACGCGTGTCAGTCGGTCGGACAGATGACGGTCGACGTCCAAACCATCCAGTGCGACTTTCTGTCCGCGACGTCGCGCAAGTTCCTGCGAGGCCCGCGCGGCAGCGGCTTCCTCTATGTGTCGGACCGCGTCCTCGAGGACGGCCTCGAGCCGCTGTTCATCGACATGCGGGGAGCGGACTGGGTCGAGGCGGACCGCTATCGTCCCGCGGCCGGCGCGCGGAGGTTCGAGACGTGGGAGTTCGCGTGGGCGCTCGTGCTCGGCACGGGCGAGGCCGCCCGCTACGCACAGGCGATCGGCCTCGAGGCGATTCGAGCGCGCGCCCGCGCCCTGGCAGGACGGCTGCGCGACGGCCTGGCGGCCATTCGCGGAGTGCGCGTCCGCGACCGCGGCCGGGAACTCTGCGCCATCGTGTCGGCGTCGATCGACGGGCGGGATCCGTCCGATCTTGCGAACGCCCTCCGCGCGCGCGGCATCAACACGAACGCGCAGGGGCGTACCTCCGCCGTCCTCGATTTCGCCGCCAAGGGGATCGCGGCGACGCTCCGGATGGCGCCGCATTACTTCAACACCGAGGCGGAGATCGATCGCGCGCTCGCGGCGATCGAGGATCTCGTGTCGCCCCGCTCGGGCTACAATCCCACACCGTGACATCGGGACGCGGCGCCGCACCCGCCGACAACGCCGGCGTGCCCGTTCCGCCGCCTCTCGTGTACGTCGCCGCGATCGCCGCCGGCGCAGTCCTCAATCGTTTCGTCCCGCTCACGATCGGCGGCGGGCTGCCGCGGGTCGTCCTCGCCTGGGCGCTCGTCGCGGTCTGGGCCCTCATCACCGGCGCGAGCTTCTACGCCTTCTGGAGTCGCCACACCAGCGTCGTCCCCATCCGCCCGGCGGCCACCCTCGTCGCGGCTGCCCCGTATCGCTTCACGCGCAATCCCATGTATCTCGGACTCGCGTGTCTGACGCTTGGGGTCGGGCTCTGGATCGACACGTGGTGGGTGATCGTGCTGCTCGTGCCGGCGCTGGCCGTCATCGACCGCGTCGTGATCGCGCGCGAGGAGGCCTACCTGCGGCGCCGGTTCGGCGCCGACTACGAGTCGTACACGCGCCGCGTGCGGCGGTGGCTGTAAGGGCGGTGCGGTATAATTGGAGATTCCTGCCGACCGACACCTCAGCGGAGAGGTACCGAAGTGGTCGTAACGGGGGCGCCTCGAAAGCGTCTTGTCCGAAAGGGCACGTGGGTTCGAATCCCACCCTCTCCGCCAACCTTCGCCAAACGCTCGCTTCGCCCTGGCCGCCGCAGCGCGATGCGCGGAGGCGGCTCGCGGCTCCGGTTGGCAAGCCATCCGCAAGGGAGACACCCAACGTCGCTGGTCCTGGTTCGCGTGGCCCGCGGCGCCGATTCGATTCATCGGAGTGGTATCAAACGATCGCTTCCGCCTGCTTGCTGTTGCACGAGGGCAAAACACCTACGCAGCGTGGATACGGGGGCGGATTCAGCCCTCCCCGGGTGGAAGTCAGATCTCGGCGCTCCTGACAATCCATCCCATCGCGGTCCGGCGTTGTCCCTCGCGAGAGGCCAGGTGGGCGCTCGCGTGTTGAGCATTTCATCTTGTTATGTACTACTTCGCGTTCTCCGCCCTCCTTTGGACACCGATTCCGCGACGCCACTACAGCTGAGACGGCTGTTCTTCTGCCGGATCCGGTGCAAAGCTTGCGAGAAGCGGAAGCCGGAGGCGACAACCGTGCGCAGGTACGATGCGGTTCTGCTGGACATTGATGGGACGCTCGTGGACAGCAATGGCGCGCATGCGGCCGCATGGGCGGACGCCTTCGCGAGATACGGCCGGCATCATCCGGCCGAACGGATTCGCCCACTGATTGGCAAAGGCAGCGACAAGCTTCTTGGCGAGCTTGCCGCGCTCGACCCCGAGTGCGAGGAGGGCAAGAAGATTTCCGATGCGCGCGCTGAAATATTCAAGGCGCGTTACCTCTCGGCTGTCGGTCCGACGCGCGGCGCGGCCGCGTTCGTCGCGTGGCTCCTCGACAGCCGCCTGACCGTCGTCGTCGCGACCTCCGCGAAACAGGAGGAAGTGAAGGCCCTGCTGACGATTTGCAGCGGACAGGCGCTGGCGAAGGACGCAACGACGTCCGACGAGGCCGAGCGATCGAAACCGGATCCGGATATCGTCGTTGCCGCACTGAAGAAATCGGGCGCGTCACCCGACCGGGCGATCATGATTGGCGACACGCCGTATGACGTCGAGGCGGCCGGCCGTGCCGGAGTTGCGGCTATCGCCTTCCGATGCGGCGGCTGGTGGGATGATGCCGCGCTTCGGGGGGCGGTGGCCATTTACGACGACCCCGGAGCGCTGCTCGATCACCTGGCCCAATCGCCGCTCGGATGATCGCGCGGCGGTACTCGGCCCGGCACCGTCCTCAGTCGAACCCGAGGCCGGCGGGCGCGGACGGAGTTAGAATCGTCGTCTTTGGAGGTTGTGATGCCTGGCTACATCCCGTCCAATTACCACGCGGTCACCCCCTACCTCATCGTGGACGATGCCGCTGCCGCGCTCGAGTTCTACCACCGCGTGCTGAATGCGAAAGAACAGGTGCGCATGCCCGGTCCGAATGGCAAGATCGCGCACGCCGAGATCCTCGTCGGCGATTCGCATGTGATGCTCGCCGACGAAGCGCCGCAGATCGGCGCGTATGGTCCCAAGCACTTCAACGGCAGCCCGGTGACGCTGATGGTCTATGTGCCCGACGTGGACGCGACGTACAGGACTGCGCTGGCCGCCGGCGCCGTGTCGGAGCGCGAACCGGCCGACCAGTTCTATGGCGATCGCACCGCCGGCGTGAAGGACCCGTTCGGACACAAGTGGTACTTCGCCACGCACGTACGTGATGTCACGCCTGAGGAGATGAAGGCGGCCATGGCGAAGAGCGCTTCGTAGCGGACCCCCAGGCGCCGGCCGAATGCCACCAGGACGGATTGCTGCTCTTTGGCGGGGGTGGCGGCTACTACTATGGACGCGGCGCCGGGTGGCGCTCGTGACGGGCGCGATCTGCGGCGTCCGCGTCGAAGAGATTGAAGATCCTGTTATGCAGGGAATCGGCTACCTCGACAACCTGATCGACGAGCTGGCCAAAGGCGGGCCGATGGCAAGATCCTGCGGACGGTCTGAAGAAGTCTGGAGACGCTCGCTACGCTCGCGGCTCCGCTGGCAGGCTCGTTCACGTCAGCGCGCCAGCGTGCGGTCCAGCTTCTCCTTCAATTCCGTCCAGCGCGCTTGTGCCGCTGCCGTCGGCTGATCCTCGCTCTCATCCACAAAGTTGTAGAGGGACATGAACTGTGCGAGCAGTGGTTGCGATGCTCCTGCCCGGCCGAAGGTGCGCTCGCCGCCAGTCCCCACCAGGTCGCGCCGGAGCTGGCCCGCCGGCTCAGCGGGCAGCGCCGCCGCCGCACGCTCGATGTCCGCAATGGCCGTTCGAATCCGCGTCAGCAGGTCGTACTGGCGCTGAATATCCTGCTCTGTCACCCGCACGCGCGCCAGGCGCGGATCCATGACGACCGTCAGCGGCGCCGTTTCCACATGCGATCCGGCCGTCAGCCTGATGCGGTACCGGCCGGGCGGCACCCTCGGCCCCGGCAGCGGGCGCCGGCCGGCGTCGATCGAATCCGAGCGGAGGTCCCAGTTGAACCGGTTGAGCCCCGCCGCGATGCGCGGCGCCGTCTTGGCCTGTTTGGCGGTATCGAAGATCGTGCGGATCACCGCGTCCCTCTCGCCGAGCACCGTCAGACTGACGGCACCGGCCGGCGCCTGTGGAAACCAGGCGTCGATCAACGCGCCTTCCGGCGGCTCCTCGCCGAGCCGGTGGCGCTCGATGCGTGCGCCGGTGAACAGATCGCGCGCGTTCGCGACGCAGCAGGCGCCGAACACGTAGGCATCGTCGGCTTCCTCCGCGGATGTCCGGATCCGATAGGTGTCGCGCGGCGGGAAGAGATGGATGCTCGAGATCGTCTGCGCCGCCAGCGCGCGCAGCGGCGCCACATCATCGAGGATCCAGAATGAGCGGCCGTTCGTCGACAGCGCAAGATCACCCTGGGAGACGACGAGATCCGTGACGGGCGTCACCGGCAGATTCAGCTGCAGCGACCGCCACTGGCTCCCGTCGTCGAACGACACGTACATCCCGAACTCGCCGCCGGCGTAGAGCAGGCCGCGCTGGATCGGGTCCTCGCGCACGACGCGCAGAAAATCGTTCGCCGGGATGCCGTTGCCGTTCGTCAGCAGGCTCCACGTCTTCCCATAGTCGTTCGTGCGGTAGATGTACGGCCGGTAGTCATCGGTGCGGTACGCCGTCACCGCCAGGAAGACCCGGCCGGCCTGATGCGGCGACGGCTCGATGGTGTTCACCAGCCCGAACCGCGGCATGTTTGGTGGCGTGACGTTCGTCCAGTGCGCCCCGCTGTCGCGCGTGACCTGGACGATCCCGTCGTCGGTACCCGCCCAGAGCACGCCGCGCTCCTTGCGCGACTCCTCGAGCGCAGTGATCGTGGGCCACGAGGCGCCCTGTTGGCCGGCACCGGCCTTCGGTACTGCCGCGCGGCTGGCTGCGCCGCCGGTGAGATCGGGGCTAATCGCGGCGAAGGTCTGGCCGCCGTCTGTCGAGCGATAGACGATATCCGAGGCGTTGTAGATGCTCTGTGGCTCGAGCGGCGAGATCATCATCGGCGGCGTACCGGCGAAGCGATCGGCGCCCGATGCACCGGCGGTGATGTTGAGCATGCGGATGCGGGGGACGGACCGGTCGTACCGCGTCAAGCGTCCGCCAGGGCCGCTGGCGAAGACGACGTCCGGGTTGCGCGGGTCGACCGCGACCGCGGCGCCCTCGTATCCGCCGACCGCGTACCAATGCTGCAGTTGCAGCCGCTCGCCGAAATTCGCCGATCGGCTCGGCAGCGACAGCGCGTCGTATTGATCCTGCTGCGATCCGTACACGCGGTACGGTACCTGGCTGTCCACGACCACGCGGTACATCTCGCCGGTCGGCTGGTTGAGCTGCGACGACCACGATGCGCCCCCGGTCACCGACACGGTGGCCCCACCGTCGTTGCCGACGATCATGATCCGTGTGTCGCGCGGATCGACCCACAGCGCGTGGTCGTCCCCGTGCGGCATCGGCATCGGGGCGAACGTGACGCCGCCATCGGTGGACTTGAAGAAATCGCGATTGGCCGCGTAGACGACGTTCGGATCTTTCGGATCGCTGAAGATGTGCGCGTAGTACGCCGAGCGGCCGGTCAGATCGCGGTCCGTGTTGAGGCGCCGGAACGTGGTCCCCGCGTCGTCGGATCGGAAGACGCCGCCGTCGGGCACGTCACCGACGAGCGCCCAGACGCGGCTGGGGTTTGCGGGAGACACCGCGACGCCGACGCGCCCGACCATGCCCTGCGGCAGGCCGCCAGCGAGCTTGTTCCAGTGGTCGCCGCCGTCGGTCGTCTTGAATACGCCGCCGTCCGCCGATGTCGAGGGTAGCCCCCACGGGTACAGCGCGCCGGTCCACATCGTCGCGTACAGAACACTCGGGTTCTTCGGATCCATGGCCAGGTCCGATGCGCCGGTCCGATCGTTGACGAACAGGACCTTGGTCCAAGTCTTCCCCCCGTCGCGCGAGCGGAAGACGCCGCGATCGACGTTGGGGCCGAACGCATGGCCCTGGACGGCGACATAGACGAGATTCGGATTGGCGGGATCGATCCGAATGCGCGCGATCTGGCCGCCGTCCTCGAGGCCGATCGCCTGCCACGTCGCGCCGGCATCGGTGGACTTGTAGAGGCCGCGCCCGGCCTGGATGTTGCCCCGGAGGCAGGCGGACCCAGTGCCGGCGTATACCACGCGCGGGTCCGACTCGCTGGCCGCGATCGCGCCGATCGAGGCCGACGCGAAATAGCCGTCCGAGAGATTCGTCCAAACCTCGCCGTAGTCGATCGACTTCCACACACCGCCCCCGGAACTGCCCATGTAGAAGGTGCCCGGCTCCGACGCCACGCCGTCGACGGCGGTGACGCGGCCGCCGCGGTACGGACCGATCATCCGGTAGCGCAATCCTCCCAGCATCGCCGGGTCGATTGCGGCGGTCGCTCCAGGCCGGGGTGCCGGCGGAACACGTTCGCCGATGGGCCCCGCCGCCAGGCCCGCGAGCGGCAGGATGAGAAGACTGGCACGGCGAATGGTGATGAGCATCGATGTCCTCAGCTGGCGAGTTCGTGCCGGCGCACACGCAATTCGCGTTCCCCCGGATGTCGCGAAGAGGCCGGCCGGGCGTCGCCGATCGCGACCCGCACTCCGCGCTCGAAGCGGGCTGTCGCTACGGGATGGTTCGGCGGCCCCGGCGCTTTCGGCTGGAAGTCTCGCTGCGCGATCCGAGGCTATTTTTTCTGCGGCGCAGCGTCAACCGACCATCGACGAGCGACACTGCGGTCCGAATCGCCCGGTCGCGGGCCGTCAGCTCGCGGCGACGATCCCGACGCCGGCGTCACTGCGCTCGTACGACTTGACCTCGCCCGGGAGCGACGCCCGTTCGGCGGTTCGTTGCACGAGGATCGACAGCGCGCCCCGATCGATTTGGTCAGGCAGACATCGCGCCGCGGCGGAGAGGCGTTCCGCGATCTCCGAGCGCCGGAGATCGTCCACGACGCGGCCGATGGACATTGCGTGACTTGTTGTGCGAACCGGCCGATCGATCGCCGAGCGGAGGTCGAACCGCATCTTCACACGAACCGTTTGCGGCGGAAGGAAGGATCGGGACTCCATTCCGTCGCTGCGCTCTGAGGGTGTGACGCCCTTCAGGATCATCGGACGGCCTGAAGCAGTTGGTTGCAACAGTGTGTTCCATCGGCCGCGGACTGAAACAGTGTGCCGGCCGCCACCGCGCTCGCCTTCCGGCGTTCGGCGCAATCTGCGGTGCCGCGTCCACGTCGCGGCATACGGCTTGCTCTGCGCCTCCATCGATTCACTCGAAGCTTCGTCCGGACTTCGATGCAGGGGTCCGAACCGTCGGAGGACGCGATGCGACGTACGTGGCTCCTGGGCGTGGTGGTCCTGTCCGTGCCGATTGTCTGGGCGACAGCGTACTCGAAAGGGGTGAGCGCGTCTCAGTCGCCGACTGCGGCCAGTCATCTCAGCGATCCGTTCACCGCCGGCTGGATGCTGGCGGACACCAACGGCGACCAGGTCGTGGACGCCGTCGCCGGCAAGATCGTCGTGGGCGACCGTTCGACGGCCGCTGAGAACGCCGCGGCCGCCAACGTGGCGGCGCGCACGGCCTACGGTTCGACCGGCCTCACGCTGCCGCTCGTGGTGACCGCGTCCCACGCGCCCTCGAGCGGTCCGGTGATCTGGATCGGTCAGGGAGTACCGGACGGCGTCGGGGCCGAGCTGACGTCGCTGGCCGGGTCGCTCGCGGCTGGAGAGGGCGGCGTGTTCCTGGTGCGCGGCAACCTGGCCATGGTGGGCGGCGATGCCGCCGGCCTGACGGCCGCGGCGGAAGGCTACGCGTCGCGGGCACCGTACCAGTGGGAGGTACCGGGCGAGACGCTCGCCGGTATCGCCGCCGCCGTGGACGCCGCTGGGCACGGCAGCGGCGCCGAACTCGCTGGCGTCGTGTATCGCCACGGCGAGGCCGGCATTCACCGGGCCGTCGTGCGGGCGTCTTTTCCCGTCACCGAGTCGGTGCTCGCCGCGGTGTTCACGCCGACGCATCTCGCCGCGGTGCGCGAGTTGACGGTCGTGGGCGGCGCGTCGCCGGTGACGGTCCGCAATCCGGCCCCGGTTGCCAAGCCGGTCCCAGCCGCCGCCGCGGGCGCGGCTGGCGGCGGCGGTGCCGCCGCCGCGGACTCGGCTGGCGGCGCCCCCGGCGGCGGTGCCGCCGGCGCACACAACGAGCTGGATCTCGCGACGCTGTACACCGAGCACGGCCTGTTCACCGGCTCGCCGCGGATGCCGATTCCCTCGGCCTCGAACGCCCACCTCTATGTGAGCGCCGGTGCCGAAGGGGTGGCGATGGCGAACCTCGCGGCCCGCATGGGGCTCGAGACGACCGGCATCACGCTTCCGATCGCGTTCGCGGACGACGCTGATCCGCGCCAGGTGCGAACGCAGGCGGTCGTCGCGGGCGACTCCGCCCTCGCGCGTGCCGTCGAGCAGAAGCTGCAGTCCGAGGACAAGGCCGCCCAGCCGGCCCAGCCGCGGCTCTCCCCGGGCGAAGGCGAACTGCGCGTCGTGGACGACACCTTCGGCCGCCGCGGCGCCGTGCTCGCACGCGGCGACCAGACGGGCGCCGCGGCGGCGCTCGATCTCCTCGCCGGACGCTTTCCCAACCTGTGGGAGCCAGGGAAACCGTATCTCTCGCTGGAGGAGATCCGGTACGACCTCCATCGGTTCTTCTCGCTGCGGTCGACGGCCGGACAGGCGTCGGCGGCGCTGTTCACCCTCGACGACTGGATGAAATCGATCAAGCAGGCCGGTCCGGCGAGCCGCGTCTCGGCGCAGGTGTACGTGGATCTCGCCGACCCGGGGCTGACCGAATTCGTGCGGAAAGAGGTGCAGCAGGGGCTCGGCGTGTCGAACGCGCTGGTGACGACCGCGAGCCTCCATGCAGGCACCCGGTGCTGCGACCAGTCGCCGGACCTGCACTTCCACGGACCGGATTACCCGTTCCATCAGGCCGCACCCACCTTCGCCGAGGACATCGTCATTCCGTGGGAAGGCACGCGGCTGATCGACGCCGTGCAGGGGGCCGCATCGAAAGTCGCGAAAGGCGAGCCGGTGACCGTGCTGGCGCGGGTCAGCGAAAGCCCGGAGCAGCGGGCGAAGCTGCAGACGCAAATCGAAGACCTGCTGGTGAAGGCAGGCGCCGATCGCGGCCGGCTTCACGTGCAGGTGCTCAGCGCCTGGAAGCAGGGATTGAGTTGGTTGATGGAGGACATCGCGCCGGCGCTGGCGGGAAAACCAGTCGCGAGCGTGAAGATCGAGTTCGCCAAAGACATCGACGCAAGCGGCATGCGCGGGATGTTATCGCCTGCGCGCTGGGTCCAGGAGCTGTACCCGGCCGACGAGCTGCTGGCCAACAAGCTCCAGCTGCCGATCGAGAAGGTCACCCTCGCCGAGTTCACGCCGAAGAAGGGCGACCCGACGTATCGCGTGCGCGCCCTCGACGCGGCCGGACAGACGCTGCTCAGCCGCGACTTTACGGCGACCACCATCATGCGCCCCTATAACGGGATGTTCCCCGAGTACGAGCAGGTGCAGGTGGATACCGGTTGGGTGCACATCCAGGCCGGCTCGCGGGTCGTGCTCGACAAGCGGATCGCCACCGACCTCGAGGAGGTGTGGGATCACTATCAGTCGGTGACCCTGCCGAGGGTGTACCGCCTCGTCATGAAGCAGGCGCACGGCAAGCTGAAGCGCGAATTCGTGCCGCCGTTCGACACGCTGAAAATCGACGTCCACGCGAGCGAGCCGGAGTACTGGCTGGGTCTCGACAAAGAGCGCATCTCCCCCCTCGAGGACTTCCAGGAGGACGCGTTCTACTCCACCGAAAATTTCATGGAGATGTGGGGGCGGCTCGAGGTCGGCGAGCCGCTCACTTACGTCGGCCGCATCATCCCGGTGGTGCACCAGCCGGCCGCCGACGAGGGCAAGGACGGCCACGTGCGGATCGAGTTCTACGCGAAGCCGGCGCCGAACCCGCTGGTCCGGCTCGCCTGGACCGACGCGCAGGGTCATCCGCACGAGCAGGAGCGCGACCTGGCGGTCGTCGGCGGCAAGATGATGCCGCGCCTGATTGATGCGAGGGTCAAGGCCGGATCGGACGCGGTCGAGAATCTCACCTGGCTGCTGCCCGCCGACTTCTTGAAGGAGGATTATGCGGGCTGGCTCAAAGTGGACGATCGGGAGCAGGTCGAGCGCTCGATCTTCTCGGTCGAGAAGGCGGAGGGCGAGCTGCACTGGCTCGGCCAGATGCACGCCGCCGGACTCTACCGCGACGACCTCGCCTATCCGCACCTGAACAAGATGTCGATCGCGCTGGAGTTGCCGTTGGCCCCTGACGCGCACGTCGACACCCCGTCGGAGCGCGTATACGCGAGCCTGGCGATTGGCGCGCCGGCGACGCCACGCCCGATGATTGCCGACTACAACGGCACCGTGACGCATACGCCGATCGTCCAGTGGGAGAAGGCGATCCCGCCCGCGGAGAGCGCCGGCATTCTGGCGCGCTTCGCCACCTACCCGGGCGTCACCGCCTACTGGATGGGCCGGAGCTATCTGGGCGAGAACATCTGGGCAGCCGACGTGACGGAGCCGTCGCCGTCCGTCCTGCGATCGATGGCGAAGGAGACGACGCTCAAGGCGGTGATTCTGTACTCGGCGCGGCAGCACGCCAACGAGGTGTCGAGCACCAGTCACGTGGACAAACTGGTCGAGCAGATTCTCACCCAGCCCGCCATGCACGACCTGCTGCGGCAGGTGAACGTGGTGCTGCACCCGATCACCAACCCGGACGGCGCGCAGATGTCAGTGGATATGGCGGCGATCACGCCCGACAACGTACTGCACCTGGGTTATCACGGGTCGCTCGCGGCGGACGTGGCGGACAGCGCGACCGCGCTCGATCCAATCTATCCGGAGTCGCGCACGCGGAAGCAGCTGATCGACGCGTGGCTGCCGGACACGTATCTCAACCCGCACGGCTACCCGTCGCACGAGTGGATCCAGCCGTTCTCGGAGTACGAGGCCTGGGTTCAGACACGGGTGCCGACCGGCGGCGGCCGGGCCTACTGGATTCCGCGCGGGTGGTACAGCACGATGAACTACCTCCGCGACGGCCAGCATCCCTACAGCCACGCGGTCGCCTATGCGATCCGCGCCCGCGTCGTCGAGGGCGTGCGGAACGCGCCGGGCATGCTGGCGCTCGAGAACCGGATGAACGCCCGCTACGCGCGGTACGGCAAGTTCGCGCCCGACTACATGACGCAGCCGCTCACCGACGGCATTCGCATCTACTCGGCGCTCAAGGGCAATGACGGCAGTGGCCGCCGCGGGGGTGGGGCCGGGTCGCTGACCTCGCCGGACATCACATGGGACACGAGCGGAACGGAAGCGCCCGATGAGACCGCGCACGGCGACTACATGGCGCTCGTGGCGGGCGCCGGTCTGGCGTTCGATCGCGCCCACCTCCAGTACCTCGCCGACGGAAGACTCCGCATCACGAGAACCGAGCGCGTGGTACCGGGCGGGGTGTCGTGGCAGGTGTCGCGCGCGCGGCCGGTCCTGCCAGCGGGGCTGGGGGCGGGAGCGCATCAATGAGACGTCGGCGGTGGCGTTTATTTGCAAGGAGGACAGTATGCGCAGGGCGGCCGTAGTGGTCTTCGTGGGGGTGCTGCTCATGCTGGCATCATCTGCGTTCGCTCAGAATGCCCAGATCGTCGGTACGATCAAGGACCAGACCGGCGGCGTCATGCCCGGGGTGACCGTCACCGCGAAGAGCAATACGACCGGCGTGTCGCGGACGGAGGTGACCGACGCCAACGGCGCGTACCGGCTCGTCGCGCTGAGGCCGGACGCCTATACCGTGACGGTCGAGATCCCGGGATTCACCACGCAGACGCTTCCGAACGTCGTGCTGGCGATCGACCAGACCGCGACCTTCGACTTCTCGCTCAAGACGGCGACCGTCTCCGAGAGCGTGACGGTGACGGGCGGGGCGCCGGTCGTGGACACCACGCGATCCGACGTCGGGACGGCGTTGACGACCCAACAGATCCAGGCGCTGCCGATCGCCGCCCGGCGCTGGATCGACATGGCGATGCTGACGCCGGGATCGTCGCAGGACCAGATCCGCGGGCAGTATTATCGCGGCAACGTCAGCATCGGCGCCGGCGTCACCAACTTCTTCTCGACCGGCAATGTCGTGGACGGCGTGAACAACACGTGGGTGGAGCAGGGGGAGACGCGCCAGAATTTCCCGATGGACGCCATCCAGGAGTTCAAAGTCTCCACGTCGTCCTACAAGGCCGAATATGGTCTCGCCACCGGCGGCGTCGTCAATGTCGTGACGAAGACCGGCACGAACGACCTCCACTTCTCAGGCTTCTATTTCTATCGTAACGCGGCGATGACCTCGCGCCAGTTTTTCCAGACGTCCACGCCGCCATACTCGCGATCGCAGGAGGGCGGCTCGATCAGCGGCCCCGTGGTGAAGAACAAGGTTCACTACTTCCTGAGCTACGAGCGGACCGACGAGAACGTCTACAACAGCGTCAACACCCCGGCGTGGCCCCAGTACACCGGAACGTACCGCAGCAAACAGTACCGCTGGACGTATCTCGGGCGCGGCGACGTGCAGCTCTCGCAGGGGCAGTCGCTGTTCGTCCGCTTCGGTCAGGAGTACGAGTACCGGCCCGAACTGACCGTCGGCGGCAGCACGATTCCCAGCTCCAGCTTCGACTTTGCCGTCCCGCGCAGTTCGACCGTCGTCGGCCACACGTGGGTGATCAGCCCGCGGACGCTGAACGAGTTCCGCTTCCAGTACGCGTACAGCAAGTACGAAGTCGCGCCACCCGGCAGCCATGGCGCGTGGGACGCCGGCTACTTCGGCGAGGATCGCGTCGGGTTGTGCACGCCCGTCTTCCGGTATCCGTCGTTGACGGTCGGCGGTTGCGGCGCCAGTCAGATGGGCCCCGAGCACCGGTATCAGGTGAAGGACGACTTCACGTACCAGCTTCCGGACTTCGCGGGCCGGCACCAGTTGAAATGGGGCGCGGATTTCAGCTACGTGCCGTTCGAGGAGGATGGGCTCGGCAGTCCGCTCGGCAACTGGACGTTCCCGCTGGATCAGCCGTACGACGCCGGGAACCCGAAGACCTGGCCGACACAGTACACGCAGTCACTGCCGACCTACGCCAACGTCCCGACCAAGTACTACGGGCTCTACGTGCAGGACGATTGGGAGCCGACCGACCGCGTGACGCTGAACCTCGGGATTCGATACGACCGGCAGCTCGGCGCGTACGGCGAGGACCTGAAGCAGGATCAGTCGCTGACCGCCGACCTGATCGGCGCCGACGCGGTGACGTATCCGCTGCCGATCCCGTTCATCGACACAAGCGTGCGCGGCAACGGCCGCAACTTCGGCCCGCGCGTCGGCTTCGCGTGGGACCCGGCGGGCAACGGCCGCACCAACGTGCACGCCGGGTGGGGCATCTACTACGACAACATGCGGACGCTGCAGCTCGGCAACGAGATCACGTGGCCGCAGTCCCAGGCCATCGTCATCAACAAACCCTCCTATCCGGATCCGCTGCGAGGGCAGTCACGCGACCAGTTCCTCTCGACCGCCCCGCCCAACATCAGCGTGCTGGCCAACAATCTGCGCAGCCCCTACTCGCACTCGTTCAGCACTGGCGTCGCGCACCAGTTGACGCCCGACATCGGCGTGAACGCCGACTTCACGTATGTCAACCGCTTCGGCGACACCGAGACGGTCGACATCAACCTGCCCGACCAGACCACGCGCGGGCGCCCCTATCCCCAGTTCGGGCGCGTATCGCAGTTGCAGTCGACCGGCAACTCCACGTATCGGGCACTGCTGGTCAAGTTCGACAAGCGCATGAGTCATCGGTGGTCGGCGCTCGTCTCGTACACGCTCGCCGTGGCGAAGGACCAGCCTTACGACAACGATCTGTCCGGCGTATACGGATTCTCGCAGGAGAATGGTTATTCGCTCGCCGATCGGCGTCAGGTGCTGCGCGCCAGCGCGATGATCCAGCTCCCGTGGCAGATGGAGGCGTCGGCCATCCTCGACCTGCGGTCAAGTCTCCCGTTCAACCCGGGTACGACCACGGATATCAATCATGACGGATATACGGGTGACGTTCCGCTCGACGTGGCGTTCCGGAGCGGCTGCCGGGATCTGAATCTGGGCGCCGTCAACGACTACCGCGCGACGTTCGGCCTGGGGGCAATCGATTCGGTCGCCTGTCCCGGTTATCAGAACCTCGATCTTCGGCTGTCGAAGGCCCTCACGTTCCAGGGGCATCGCATCCAGCTGATTGGCCAGTTGTTCAATCTCATGAACCACGCGAACTTCGCCACGCCCGTGTCGAATCCGCTGTCGAAGACGTTCGGCCAGACGAACCAGATCCTCCCGTACATCAACGCACCGTCCCGGCAGGGCGAAGTGGCTATCAGATTCGACTTCTGAGCGTCCCCCCGGTCGGCGGTGTCCGCTTCGCGCTCTGGCCGGCGCGAAGCGGATGCCGCCGCGGATGGATCGCGTGGATGCTCGATGGCTTCGGCGTCGTGCTCTACGCGGTTGTCCTCGCGCCCCTCTCGTCCTCCCTCTCGTCCGGGCCAGGCGACACGCCGTCCCGAGATGCCGTCCGAATTGACGGGCCTATGCCGGATCGTTATAGTCGCCGTCACACCTCCTGCGGGCGTCCCCCACCCGTCGTCTGGGATCGCGTCCGCCAAGTGCGATCCTGGCTGCAGCCGGGACCACGCGTGCAGACACGGTGGTCTTGGGACCCGAGGGGGCGGTTCCATCGGGACGGTCGCCAACGCGACGGGCGGAACAAACCATGGCACATGCATCCTCCGCAGAATCGGTGGCGCTTGCGATCGGTGGCTTCCAGAGCCTTCCTGAAATGCTCAGTTATGCCCTGGAGAGTGTCCTGGAACACGTCCACACCGAGGCGGGCAGTGTGTACCTGGTGGACGAGAAGCGGGGAGACATGACGGTCGCCGCCTCGCGCGGGCTCTCGGCGGAGGTCGAACGGGACTTCGACCATCTGCTGCTCGGTGAGGGCCTGTCCGGACGCGTCGCGCAGGAAGGGGTGCCTATTGTCCTTCGGAGCCTGAAGGATGATCCCCGCCTCACCCGCATGGCGGCGCGAACCGAAGGGTTTCGGGGCTTCGCGTCGATGCCCATTCGATCCAGCTCCAAGACGTACGGCACGCTGAACGTCCACACGCGTCTCGACCGCACGTTCAGCGACGACGAGATCGGCCTCCTCTCCCGCATCAGCACCCACATCGCGTCGGCGGTCGCGAACGCGCGGCGATTGTGGCAACTGCAGGCGTCCGAACGCCGCTTCCGCGACATCGTGGAGAACGCCGAGGATCTGATTTATCTGACCGATGCCTCAGGGGAGCTGGTGTACGCGAACCCTGCGTTCGAGCGCCTGTTCGGGCGCGACGTCCACGAGTTCCTCGAAGCAATCCATCCTCTGGATCGCCAAGAGCTCGACGCCAGCCGCCGCGCGGCGATCGCGCATGCGGTCGGCCATACCTTGGGGTTTCGCGTCAGTCTCGCGAGCGGCCGTCAATCCCGGGCGTTTTCCCAGATCACCGTGCCGCTCCGGGACGAGAGCGGCGCCGTCGTGGGCGTTCAGTGCATCGCGCGCGAGACCGCCCGATACAACCACGGCGACGGTGGCGCGCCTCACGCGGCGCGGCGCGCGGACGCCCGTTACGTCCCGCCGCCCCTCGAGCCGAGCGATGCGAAAGCCGTACCGTCCCGCTCGCCGGCCGCCGCCCGCCGCCCCATCGAGCTGATCGGCGACAGCACCGTCATGCAGGAGGTCGTATCCGCGATCAAACGCGTAGCGGCAAGCGACAGCACCGTCCTGATCGTCGGCGAGAGCGGGACGGGCAAAGAGCTGGCCGCTCGCGTGCTCCATCGCGAGAGCCGGCGCCGTGCGAGCCGGTTCCTGCCGATCAACTGCGGCGCGATTCCCGAGACGATGCTCGAAACGGAGCTGTTCGGGCATCAGCAGGGCGCGTTCACCGGGGCGGTGAAAGAGAAGCGAGGGCTGCTCGAGGAGGCGGACGGCGGCGTGCTGTTTCTGGACGAAATCGGTGACATGCCGCTCGCCATGCAGGTCAGGCTTCTCCGGTTCCTGGAGGAGGGGGAGGTCCGCCGCGTGGGCTCCACCCAAGGGCGCCGGGTCCACGTGCGGATCGTGTCGGCGACCCACCGCGATCTGGGCGCCGAGGTGATCGCCGGACGGTTCCGGCTGGATCTGTTCTACCGCGTGAACGTCGTGACGATCGTGCTGCCGCCGCTCAGAGATCGTCCTTCCGACATTCCGGGCCTCGCCGGCCACTTTCTTCGACGGCTCGGTCCGGACCTCAATCCACGCGTGCGGGGCTTCTGCCCCGACGCTCTGGCGACCCTGGCGCAGCACACGTGGCCCGGGAACGTTCGCGAGCTCGAGCATGTCGTCGAGCGCGCCTTGAATCTCGCGACCGGAGAGTTCATCGTGCAGGCGGATCTGCCCGCGGCGGTCACGGAGCGTCGTCCTTCATCGACGATCCCCAGGGACGAGAAAGCTCACCTGTGCGACGCTCTCGAGCGGTATCGCTGGAACCACACCCGCACCGCCGCCTTCCTCGGGATCAGCCGCACGACCCTCTGGCGCAAGATGCGCGAGCACGGGCTGTCCTCGCACTAGCCGACAGGCGCCAGCGAGGGCAGGAGCAGCTCCTGCCGTGCAACCGTTTGTTGCAACGGATCGTTTCGGTCGTGCACGTCCTGCCTCCTGAGCGGATTTTTGCGCAGATTTCCCTCCTCCCGCACTGGTAGATCTCTTGCACTCCGCTCACTTCCGAAACGAATCAGCGTTTCTTGCCCTGTCGCGATGGCGGTGTCTTTTCAGATGTCCACTCTGCGGATCGGTGTCGACACCGGCGGAACCTTTACGGACTTCGTGCTGTTGCACGAGGGGAAATTGCGCGTCTTCAAGGTGCGATCGACCCCTGGCGATCCGTCGGCCGCCATCGGGGAGGGGCTGGAGGACTTGGGTCGTTCACCGGCGAAGCGGGATATCGTGCACGGCTCCACCGTCGCCACCAACGCCATCCTCGAACGCAAGGGGGCCCGCGTCGCGCTCGTGATGACGCAGGGCTTCGAAGACGTACTCGCCATTGGTCGGCAGACCCGCCGCGATCTGTACGACGTCTTCGTCGAAGCACCGAAGCCGCTTGTCAGCCGTGACGACACGATCGGCCTGCCCGAGCGCATGCTGCACGACGGCACCGTGCTTGTGCCGCTGGGCGGAGCCGACCTCGACGACCTCGTCGGACGGTTGCGGGCGATCCAACCCGAGGCCGTCGCCCTCTGCCTGCTGCATTCGTACGCCAACCCCGCGCATGAGCAGCGCGTCACGAGCCACCTGGCCGCAGCGGGGTTCGCGGTCTCCCCCTCCCACGCCGTGCTCTCGGAATATCGCGAGTTCGAGCGGTGCAGCACGACGGTGCTGAACGCCTACGTGATGCCGCTCATGGGCGCCTACCTCGAGCGGCTCCAAGGGCGCATCGGCGACGCCACCCTGACGATCATGCAGTCGAATGGAGGGACTGTTTCGGCGGGCGTCGCCAGGCACACGGCCGTGCAGACGATCCTGTCAGGACCCGCCGGCGGCGTCGTCGGGGCGACCGCGGTCGCCCATGCCGCTGGGTTCAACCGGTTCATCACCCTTGACATGGGCGGCACGTCGACCGACGTGAGCCTGGTCGACGGACGTCCCACCCTCACGATGGAATCGCAGATCGGGGACTTCCCCGTGCGGATTCCGATGCTCGACATCCACACCGTCGGCGCGGGTGGCGGATCGATCGCCCATATCGACGCTGGCGGCGCGCTTCGGGTGGGCCCCGAGAGCGCCGGCTCCCAACCCGGTCCCGCCTGCTACGGCAGCGGCGAGGCGATGACGGTGACGGACGCGAACGTGGTCCTCGGGCGGATCGATCCCGATCGGTTCCTGGGCGGCCGGATGCAGATTTTTCCGGACCGCGCCCTCGCCGCGACGGCGGCGCTCGCGGCGCGCGTACATCTCGAGCCGCTGGTTCTCGCCGCCGGGGTGATCGAGATTGCGAATTCGAACATGGAGCGGGCGATCCGGGTCGTCTCGATCGAGCGAGGTCATGATCCGCGCGACTTCGCGCTCGTGGCGTTCGGCGGCGCCGGTGGGTTGCACGCCTGCGAAATCGCCGCCCGGCTGGATATGCGGACGATCCTGGTGCCCGTCCATCCGGGCGTCCTCTCGGCGTTGGGTCTCCTCATGTCGGACACCGTCTGTGACTTCTCGCAGACGGTTCTGAGGCAGCTCGACCAGCTTCATCGATCGGCCTACGAGGCGGCCGTCGACGCGCTGGAACGGAAGGCCGCCAGCCGCCTGCGCGAGGACGGCTTCGCGGGCAGCGATGTGCAACTGGAACGGTCCGTCGATCTCCGCTACGCCGGCCAGGCCTACGAGATCAGCATCCCCACGGACGCCTCCGACATTCCTCATGCCGAATGGCAGGCGCGCGTGTCGACCGCGTTCCATACGGCCCACCAGCGGCTCTATGGCTACGCGGACGCCGCGCGGCCACTCGAGGTCGTGAACGTGCGCGTCCGGGGCATCGGCCGGACGAAGAAGCCGAAGCTGGCGGCCGGCGAGCGGCCGTCGGGAGGCCCGGTTCGGCCGATCGCGCACCGCCGGGTCCTCCTGGGCGACGCGGGCCGCGACGTGCCGGTCTTCGACCGGACGACCCTCGCGGCGAACGATTCGTTCGAGGGCCCCGCCCTCGCGATCGACGAGGGCTCGACGACATGGGTCGCCGCCGAATGGTCGGCCCGAGCGGACGACATGAAGAATCTGGTCCTTACTCGCAGGGTATCCGCGTCATGACCGAGCACGCCGTGCACCCCCCCATCCAAATCGGGTCGAGCCAGGCCAATCCGATCGAGTTCGAGATCTTCAAGAACCTGCTCGTGTCGATCCCGGAGGAGATGGGCGTCACCCTCCGGCGCACGGGGTTTTCGCCCAACATCAAGGAACGCCTCGACTACTCGTGCGCGATCTACAACGACCGCGGCGACACGATCGCCCAGGGCGATCACATGCCGGTACACCTGGGGGCGATGCCGCTCTCGGTGGCCAGCGCGATCGCGTACGGGCAGCTCGAGCCGGGCGATGCGATCATGCTCAACGATCCCTACCGGGGCGGAACGCATCTTCCGGACATCACCCTCGTCACGCCGATCTTCCTGGACGACGAGCGGCAGCCGGCGTTCTTCAGCGCCAGCCGGGCGCATCACTCCGACGTCGGCGGGATGGCGGCCGGCTCGATGCCGCTGGCCCGCGAGGTCTTCCAGGAGGGATTGATCATCCCGCCGGTCAAGCTGCTCCAGCGCGGCACGATCAACCGTGACGTGATGAACCTGCTGCTCGCCAACGTCCGGACGCCGCTCGAGCGGGAGGGAGACGTCACGGCGCAAATTGCGGCCAACCGCATCGGCGAGCGGCGCCTCCTGGAAGCCGTTCGCAAATACGGCCGTCAGACGGTCAACGCGTACGCGGTCGGCATGCAGGAATATACCGAACGCATCATCCAGGCGGCGATCCGCGATCTGCGGGACGGCGAGTACCGCTTCGAGGATTGGCTCGACGACGACGGCATGACGACGGCCCCCCAGCGGATTGCCGTCACCGTCACCATCTCCGGCAACCGGGCCGTCGTCGACTTCACCGGTTCGGCCCCGCAGGTCGCCGGCAACGTCAACGCGAACTACGCGATCACGCTGTCGGCCTCTCTCTATGTGTTCCGGTGCCTGGTTCGAGGCGACGTGCCTTACAACGCGGGACTCGGCCGCGCGATCCAGGTCATCGCGCCGGAAGGGACCGTGGTCAATGCGCGATCTCCCGCGGCGGTCGCGGGCGGCAACGTCGAGACCTCGCAGCGCATCACGGATGTGCTGTTCGGTGCGCTCGCGGCCGCAGCGCCCGATCGGATTCCGGCCGCCAGCCAGGGGACGATGAACAACGTCACCCTGGGCGGCGTCGATCCCCGCAGCGGGCGCCCGTTTGCGTACTACGAGACCATTGGCGGCGGCATGGGAGCCAGGCCGTCCGCGGACGGTCTGAGCGGCGTCCACACCCACATGTCGAATACCCGCAACACGCCGGTCGAGGCCCTCGAGCACGTGCTGCCCGTTCGCGTGCGGCGATATGCGCTCAGGAGGCATTCGGGCGGCGACGGACGGTTCAGAGGAGGCGATGGCATCATCCGCGAGTACGAACTGCTGACGGAAACGAACGTGACGATTCTGTCCGAGCGCCGAAAAGGCAGGCCGTACGGTCTGGCCGGCGGCAATCCCGGACAATCCGGCACGAACGTCCTCATCAAGAACGGTGTCGAGGAGGTTCTGCCGTCGAAGGTCGCGTTCAAGGCGTGCGAGGGGGATCGACTCAGGATCGAAACCCCCGGCGGCGGAGGTTACGGCCCGGCGCATCCCACGGAGCGTTCCAAGTGAGTCATCCCGTCGAGCCCGTCTCTACGGCCACGGCGCCGTGGTACCGGACGACGACGCCGACGCAGCGTCGCACGCTGCTGGCGGCGGCGCTCGGCTGGATGCTCGACAGCATGGACGTGATGCTCTACTCGATGGTCCTGGCCTACCTGATGGCGGACCTGGGCATGAGCAAGGAGACGGCGGGCCTGCTCGGCTCCATCACGCTTCTGGCGTCGGCGGCTGGCGGCGTGGCGTTTGGCATTCTCGCCGATCGTTGGGGCCGCGCCCGATCCCTGACGGCGAGCATCGTCATCTATTCCGTGTTCACGGCCGCGTGCGGATTCTCGAGGACGGTGACGGAACTCGCCGTGTTCCGGGTGCTCCTCGGGCTCGGGATGGGGGGCGAGTGGGCGAGCGGTGCCGCCCTCGTCGCCGAGACGTGGCCCGCCGCGCATCGGGGGAAGGCCCTGGGCCTCGTCCAGAGCGCCTGGGCGGTTGGCTACGCGCTCGCAGCCGTCATCGCCGCGGTGGTCTTGCCGCGGTGGGGATGGCGTGCCGTGTTCTTCGTGGGCGTCTTCCCCGCGATCGTCACGATCTGGATCCAGCGATCGGTGGAGGAACCTGAGATCTGGAAGCAGAGCCGCCGCCGCGAGACGTCCACGGTGAGCGGCCTGCGGATGGCGTTCTCCGGCCCGCTCGGCCGTGCGGCGGTGGCCCTCACGCTCATGAATGCCGGCACCATGTTCGCCTGGTGGGGCTTCAATCTGTGGATTCCGGCCTACCTGTCGCTGCCGGTAGCCGAGGGGGGCATCGGCCTGACGGCGGTGCAGATGTCGTTTTTCGTCATCGTGATGCAGGTCGGCATGTGGCTCGGCTACGTGACGTACGGCTTCATCAGCGATGTCATCGGGCGCAAGAAGACGTACGTCATATACCTCGTCCTGGCGGCCGGCCTGCTGCCGTTGTACGCGGTCGTGCACACGAGGCTTCTGCTGTTGCTGCTCGGCCCGGTCGTGGCGTTCTTCGGCACGGGGTACTTCTCCGGATTCGGCGTCGTCACGGCGGAGCTGTTCCCAACGTCGATCCGGGCGACCGCGCAGGGGCTGACATACAACGTCGGGCGCATCGCAAGCGCGGTCGCGCCGTTTACCGTCGGATCGCTGGCCGATCGGCACGGCTTCGGCGTGGCCTTCGCCGTCATCGCGGCGGCCTTCGTGTTTGCCGCGGCCATGTGGGCCTTCATTCCGGAAACCCGGGGACAGGAGTTGTACGCGTAACCCGTGGACGCCGGTGAGCCGTCGGGAAATCCCGACGTCCGCCGCGGGATGTGCAAGAGAGCGGGTGGCGGCCCTTGTGCGCGTCTCTGCGACGGCGCCCGCCACCGTCGCCACGACAACGTTCCAGTCGGCCTGATCAGCGGCCGCTGACCCAGGCCGCCAGGTCGCGCGCGTCGATCAACGCCGGCAGATTGCAAACACGTTCGTAAGCGGTCGCGGCGGCGGCAGGCGTCAGCGTGCGCCGGGCGCACGAGATGAACTTGTCGCGTGCGGCATCCGCCGTCGCCGGACGGTCGGGATAACCTCTCGCACCGTCGGCCGCCGCGCGCAGGACACGGCCGTCAGCGAGTGTGAGGGCGACTCGTGCCTGCGTGAGCGCGGGCGCGCCGATGCCCACTTCCGGATCCACGATCATCGAAACGCGCGTGGCGAGGCGGCGCACGCCCTCGTCGTGCAGCCCCGCGTCGTCGAAGGCATCGATGCCGACGTCGCCGTGCACGATGGCGAATGCGGCGCAGAACGGCATGCTGAACTTGGCTTCGAGCCCGCTCTGCGGGTCGGCGTAGAGCAGGACCGACGGGGTGACCGCGTCGACCATGACGGCCACGGCGACCACGTCGCGCGCGGCGAGCCCGTGCTCCCGCCGGAGGTCGAGGATCGCATCGAGCGCGGGGTGCGTCGCGGCGCACGACGGGTAGAGCTTCATCGTGATGCCGCTCTCGACGATGTCCCAACGCCGCCCCAGATCTCGGACGGATGTGCCGTCCCGCCGCGCATTGCTCAGCGCGGCAATGAACCCCTGCGGGCCGTCGAGTGCCAAGGGGGACGCGGTAAACCCGTCCCGCGCGAGGAGCGCGGCCATGATGCCGTCGCGGGCGGCCATCCCGGCATGCAGCGGCTTCACCATCGTCCCGAAGTTCTCCTTGAGGCCGCACGCCGACGAAGCGGCGATGGCCAGCGCGCAGGCGGCGCCCGCGCGATCGAGCCCGAGCAGGCGCGCGGCGGCCGCCGCCGCTCCGATCGTGCCGAGCGTGGACGTGGCGTGCCAGCCGCGGGCGTAGTGGCTCGGGTGCATCGCGCGTCCGAGCACGGCCTCGATCTCGAACCCGACGACGTAGGCGTCGAGGAGTGCCCGGCCGGATGCCGCGGCGATCTCGCCGGCGGCAATGGCGGCCGGGACGAGCGGCGCGCTCGGATGCGCGAGCGAGACGAAGCACATGTCGTCGAAGTCGAGCGCGTGGGCGGCGGTGCCATTCGCCAGCGCGGCCAGGCCGGGTGACGTCAGGAGGTCGCCGCCGAGGAGGTGACAGCGCGGCAGCCCGCCGTCGGCGCGCACCAGCGCCTGGACGAGGCGCGCGGCGGGCTCGACGCTCCCCGCCAGGATGACGCCGATTGTGTCGATCCATGCGGCGCGGGCACGCTCGCGCGCCGCTTCCGGCACCTCCACGTCGACGGCGAACGCCGCCAGCTCGCCGGCCAGTGGCATCGTGTCAGTGCTCATCGACGATGCGCTGGGCGCGTCTGAGGGTCGCCGCATCGATCATGCGTCCGTCCACCCGGAGGGCGCCCTGTCCGGGCGCTTTGGCCGCCGCGGCCGCGCGGATGACCCCGTTGGCCCACTCGCGCTCGACCGGGTCCGGCGCGAAAGCCTCGGCGATGGGCCGCACCTGCGCTGGATGGATGGCGAGCCGCGCCTGGAAGCCGAGCGCCCGCGCGCGGCGGGAATCCGCGGTGAGCGCCTCCGGATCGTCGAGCTGCAGGCTCGGCGAGTCGATCGCGGTTACCCCGGCAGCGGCCGCCGCCATCGCGAGCATGGCACGAGCGATCTCGAGCGCGGGGCCCCCGTCCTCAGGAGGCAGCCGCATCGACGCACGGTAATCTTCGGCGCCGAAGGCGAGAGCGATGAGCCGCGGCCCCGCGACCCGCGCCAGATCGAGCGCGCGCAGGATTCCCGCCGGGGATTCGATGAGCAGCACGAGCCCGACCTCCGGCGGCATCGAGCGCGCTCGCTCGATGGGGTCGGGCGTTTCGACTTTGGGCAGCATCACGGCCGCCGGCCGGCTGTCGGCCATTGCGCCCAGATCGGCTTCGAACTCCGGCATGCCGAACGCGTTGATCCGCACGATCACCGGCACGCCGTCCCGCCGGTCCTTCACGATGCGCGCGGCGGCGCTCCGCGCGGCCGCTTTGTCGGGTTCGGGAACCGCGTCCTCGAGATCCAGTACGACAGCGTCCGCGTCCGAGCGGAAGGCGCTCTCCACGAACCGCGCGCGATGCGCGGGCGCGAAGAGGAGGGTGCGCGGGAACGGCGCAATCACCCGGCCCCTCCCGTGATCGCCGTGTCCGGCGTGCCGATGGCAGCCATGAACCGCTGCTTCAGGAACACGCAGTCGAGCGGCGGCTTCACCGACGGCCGGGACTCGGTCACCTTTGCCACGATGACCGCCGGCCCTCCGGCGGCGGCGGCGCGCGAGAGCGCGTCGTCGAGATCGGCCGGGGTCGAGACCGTCGCCGTGAACGGCACGCGCATCGCCGCCGCCGCGGCCGCCAGATCCGCGCCGCCCGCCGTGGCCGCCTTCTGTCCGCCGGTCGTCCCGTACTCCCCGTTGTCCCAGACGATCAGCACGAGATTCGGCGGCCGGGTCATCGCGATGGTGGCGAGGGAGCCGAGGTTCATCAGCAGCGAGCCGTCGCCGTCGAGCACGATGACGCGCCGATCCGGCCGCGCGAGCGCAAGTCCGAGGCCGACCGACGACGCCAGCCCCATGCTGCCCCACGTGTAGAAGTTCTGCGGCCGATCGCCTGCGGCGAACAGGTCGTACGCGGGGTGCCCGAGGCTCGCGATGATGGCGGCTTCCCCCGCACGGTTGACGATCACGCGCGTGCCATCGAGACGGCTCATCATCACGAGGCTTGCTCCGGATCGGGAGCGTGCAGGCCGCGCGCGAGTGCAAACGGGATGAGGCAGGCCGCCACCGTGCGCGTCCCGAAGGCGAGCGCCGCCGCCAGCCGGACTGCGGCCGTCACCTCGGCGCCGCGGCCAGGCGAGGCGTGCTGGATGCCGATCGCGTCGAGGATGCGCGGCACCGCCGCTCCCATCGGTACCTGGGCGGCGTTCCACTCGCCCGGTCCGCCGCGCATGCTGACGACCATGAGGACGGGCAGTTCGTAGGCCAGCAGAAGCGACGTGAGCGCGTTGATCGAGTTCCCGATCCCGCTCGATTGGAGTAAGACGGTGGGCTTCGCGCCGCCCAGCGCCAGTCCGGCCGCGATGCCGAACGCCTCCTCCTCGCGCGTCGCGAGGATCGTGCGGCAGCCCGGTTCCAGCGAGGCGAGCACGTGCGACAGCGGATTGTCCGGCACGTAGACCACGTCGCGGCTGCCAGCCGACTGCAGGCCCGCCGCGACACCACGCGCCCATGCCGGCGCCGCGATCGCGTCAGGCGTACCGGATGCAGACATTCTTCACCTGCGTGTAGCTCGCGAGCGCTTCGAGTCCCTTCTCGCGGCCATATCCGCTCTTCTTGTAGCCGCCGAACGGCAACTCGACGCCGCCGCCCGCCCCGTAGGTGTTCACGAACACCTGGCCCGACTTGATCCGCGAGGCGAGCGCCAGGGCCTTGTTGATGTCGCGCGTCCAGATGCCCGCCACGAGGCCGTACTGGCTGCGGTTGGCGATCGCCGCCGCCTCCTCGAGCTCGTCGAACGTGATGATCGACAGCACCGGTCCGAAGATCTCCTCCTGTGCGACACGCATGTCGGCCGTGACCCGGTCGATGAGGGTCGGACGATAGTAGAAGCCGGCCGGTAGCGACGCGTCAGTCGGGCGTTCGCCGCCCGCGACGACCTCCGCGCCTTCCTCGCGGCCGATCCTCACGTAGTTCTCGATCGTCCCGAGCTGCCGCTTCGAGATGATCGGACCCATGTCGGGATCGTCCGGTCCAGGGCCCACGCGCATGCCGCGGGCGTGCGCAGCCAGCCGCTCGACCACCGCGTCGTGCATCTTGCGCTCCACCAGCAGCCGCGAGCCCGCCGAGCACGTCTGGCCGGCGTTCTGGAAGATCGCCGTCGCGACCGACTTCACCGTCAGATCGAGATCGGCATCAGCGAACACGACGTTCGGCGACTTGCCGCCGAGTTCCATCACGACCGGAACGACGTTGTCCGCCGCCATCTTCGCGACGGCGATGCCGACCTCGACCGATCCGGTGAACGTGAGCTGGTCGATGCCGGGATGGCTGGCGAGCGCGGCGCCCGCATCCGATCCGGTCCCGGGCACGACGTTCAGGACGCCGGGTGGCAGCCCACACTCGATCGCGATCTGGCCGAGCCGGAGCGCCGTCATCGGCGCCTCGCTCGACGGCTTGACGACGACGGTGCAGCCCGCGGTGAGCGCGGCGGCAATCCCGCGGGCTCCAATCTGGATCGGGTAATTCCATGGGACGATGTGTCCCGACACGCCGATCGGCTCGCGGACGGTGAAGTCGAGCAGGCCGGGGCCGATCGGAATCGTGTGCCCCATGATCTTGTCGGCTACGCCGGCGTAGAACTCGAAGTAGCGGGCCGCGACCTGCACGTCGGCCCGGGCCTGGCGCAGCGGTTTGCCGTTGTCCTGGCTCTCGAGCAGCGCAAGTTCCTCGGCGCGCTCACGGATGCGCGCGCAGATCCGCTGGAGGATCCGCCCCCGTTCTGCCGGCGGCGCGCCGCCCCAAGCGGTCGACTCGAGCGCCCGGCGTGCGGCCTGCACCGCCGCGTCGATGTCGGCGGCCGTCCCCTTGGCAATCGTTGCGAGAACCTCCCCCGTGGAGGGGTTGTAGACGTCGAGCGTGCCGCCGGCGACGGCCATCGCCGGCCGGCCGTCGATGATCAGCGGCTCGGTCGCCGGGCGTGCGGTGGTAGTCATGACTGTGTCTCTCCTCGATCAGGACGCGGCCCGCGATCGGGGCGCGGTCCGCGGTGGGGAACATGCCCGCGGCGGTAGACCATGAACGTGCGTTTGTATTCGATCACCGTCTCGCCGTTCTGGTTCATGCCGGTCGTCTTGACGGTGACAATGCCCGCGTGTGGACGCGACTTCGACGGCCGCGCCTCGAGAACCTCGCTCCGCGAATAGATCGTATCGCCTTCGAAGACGGGATGGGGCAGCCGCACCTCGTCCCAGCCGAGGTTGGCGAGCACGTTCTGGGACAGATCCCCGACCGACTGACCGGTGACGAGCGCCAGCGTGAACGTCGAGTTGACGAGCGGCCGGCCGAACTCGGTCTGCGCGGCATAGGCGCGATCGAAATGGATCGGGTTCGTATTCTGCGTCAGCAGCGTGAACCAGATGTTGTCCGCCGCCAGGATCGTCCGCCCCAGCGGATGCTCGTAGACGTCGCCGACCTCGAAGTCCTCGAACACTCTGCCCGTCCATCCTTGTTTCACTGCCATGGCTTCGTTCGATGTCCTTGCTTCGCGTTCAGGTTCAGATCATCCCCTCGTTCCGCCAGCGCGAAATCGTGGCGCCGTCGAAGCCGATTTCCGACAGGACACGATCCGTGTGTGCGCCCAGTGCGGGTACGGGATCCATTCGGGGCTCGCCATCGTCCAGCACGACAGGCGGACACAGCGCGCGAACGCGCCCGGCGGGCGTGTCGACGTCGCGCCAGCGGTCGCGCTCGACGAGTTGCGGGTGGGCGAGGAATCCGGCGACGCCGTTGAGCCGCGCGCACGCGATCCCGGCGCGCTCGAGCCGCTCGACCATTGCGGCGGCCGTGAGCGTGCGGAGCGCGGTTTCCACGATGGCCTCGAGCGCGTCGCGGTTGGCGACGCGATCCGGGTTCGACGCGAACCTGGGGTCGCGCGCGAGGTCTGGCGTGCCGAGCACGTCGGCGCAGAACCGCGTCCATTCGCGCTCGTTCTGGATGCCGAGCAGGACGGGCGTGCCGTCCGCGCTCGCGAACGCGCCGTACGGGGCAATCGAGGCGTGCCGCACGCCGTGGCGTCCCGGTGCGCGGCCACTGTACTCCGCGACGTAGGCGGGCTGGCTCATCCACTCGCCGAGCGCGTCGAACAACGAAACGTCCACGTGTGCCCCCGCGCCGGTCCGTTCGCGCTGCAGGAGCGCGGTGAGGATGCCGGAGTACGCGTACATGCCCGCCGCGATGTCCGCGATCGAGATGCCCACCTTCGCCGGCGATTCCGCGTCCCCGGTGATCGACACCAGCCCGGTTTCCCCCTGGACCAGCAGGTCGTACGCCTTGCGGTCGCGGAACGGACCGGTCGAGCCGTAGCCGCTGATGCTGCACGCGATCAGGCGAGGGCGGCGCGCGCGGAGCGCGGCAGCGCCAACACCCAAACGTTCGGCCGCGCCGGGCGCCAGGTTCTGCACGAACACGTCGGCCCGATCGAGGAGGTCGGCGAGCACGCGCCGCGCCTCCAGACGCGTGAGGTCGAGCGTCACCGATTCCTTCGAGCGATTGAGCCACACGAAGTAGCTCGACAAACCTTTCACCGTCCGGTCGTAGCCGCGGGCGAAGTCGCCCGTGCCCGGCCGCTCGATCTTGATCACGCGCGCGCCGAGATCGGCGAGCTGGCGCGTGGCGAACGGCGCCGCCACCGCCTGCTCCAGCGACACGACCGTCACGCCGGCGAGGGGCAGCGCCATGCTCAGTACGATCTCGGCAGCCCGAGGACCTTTTCGCCGACGAAGGCCAGGATCAGGTTCGTCGAGACAGGCGCGACCTGATAGAGCCGCGTCTCGCGGAACTTGCGCTCGACGTCGTAATCTTCAGCGAAGCCGAACCCCCCGTACGTCTGCACCGCGACGTTGGCCGCCTCCCACGACGCGTCGGCCGCGAGGAGCTTGGCCATGTTCGCCTCCGCGCCGCAAGGCTCGCCGGCATCGAAGAGGTGCGCGGCGCGCTGCCGCATCAGGTCGGCCGCCTCGACGTTCACGTGCGCGCGCGCGATGGGAAACTGGACTCCCTGGTTCTGCCCGATGGGGCGTCCGAACACGACGCGCTCGCGCGCGTAGCGGCTCGCGCGCTCGATGAACCAGCGGCCGTCGCCGACGCACTCGGCGGCGATCAGGATCCGTTCGGCATTCAGCCCGTCGAGCAGGTATCGGAACCCGTGGCCTTCCTCGCCGATGAGCTCCGAGGCCGGCACCTCGAAGTCGTCGAAGAAGATCTCCGTCGTCGCGTGGTTCATCATCGTCCGGATCGGCCGGATGGTGAGGCCGCGGGGACGGCCGCGCAGATCGACGAGCAGCGCGGATAGTCCTTCCGTCCGTTTCTTCACGCGCTCGATCGGTGTCGTCCGGGCGATCAGCAGCATCAGATCCGAGTGTTCGGCCCGCGAGATCCAGACCTTCTGGCCGTTGATGACGTAACGGTCGCCTTTGAGAACGGCGGTCGTCTTGATCTGCGTCGTGTCCGATCCGGTCGTCGGTTCGCTGACGCCGAACGCCTGCAGCCGGAGGGCGCCCGACGCGATCTGCGGCAGGTGGGTCCGCTTCTGCGCCTCCGACCCGTGGCGGAGCAGCGTGCCCATGATGTACATCTGCGCGTGGCAGGCGCCCGAGTTGCCGCCGCTGCGGTTGATTTCCTCCAGGATCACCGCCGCCTCGTCGATTCCGAGCCCGGCGCCGCCGTACTCTTCGGGAACGAGCGCCGCGAGGTAGCCGGCCTCGGTCAGCGCGCGCACGAACTCCTCCGGGTACGCGCGCCGCGCATCGAGTTCGCGCCAGTACGCGTCGGGAAACCGCGCGCACAGCTCGCGTACGGCCCGTCTCAACTCGCCGTGCAGGGCGTCATCCGCCACTCGTCCTCCAGATCGATCAACCCCGGATGTTCGCGATCATCTGCCCGTAGCCACCAGGATCGACGCGCACTTCGATGAGCGTGGGTGCCCGGCGCGCGAGGGCCGACGCCACGGCGCGCTCGAGCCGCCGCGCATCGGTCGCCCGTTCCGCGGAAAAGCCCATCGCCTCGCCGATGCGGCACCAGTCCACCGCGCCGGTGCCGACGCCCGTCCGCGGGAGCGCACGCCGATCCTGCTTGATGGCGATCAGACTCAGGTGTTCGTCCGCGAACACGACGACGACCACTGGCAGCCGCTCGCGCACGACCGTGTGCAGCTCGCCGAGGCACATCAGCAGGCCGCCGTCTCCCGTCAGCGCGACGACAGGCTCGTCCGGCGCGAGCAGCGCCGCGCCGATCGCGGCCGGTAAAGCGTATCCCATTGTCGCGAGGCCGTTCGAAATCAGCAGCCGTCCGGGTTCGCGGACGGCCCACAGCGTCGTCGCCGGAAACATGTGCGCGCCGGCGTCGATCGTCACGAGGGATGCCGCGCCCGCGGCCGCCAGGACGTCGACGGCATCTGCGGGCGATAGTCCTGAAACGGGCACGCACACGGCATCGCGCTGCCGCTGCCGTGCGTTGACGATATCGCCGGCGCGCCAGGCCGCCGGTTGTGTCAGGCCCGCGTCGAGTGCCGCCACCGACGCCGCCAGCGGGCCGGCGAGCGTCGCGTGTGCGGGCACCTGGGCCGCCGTCGACGGCCAGTCGTTCGCCGCGATGACCGGCGCGTCGTACGGCCAGATCCGCGGGAGCAGTTCCACGGGATCGAGCCCGAGCGCCAGGATGAGATCCGCCTGGCCGACGATCGCACGTTCGACCTCTCCCAGCGTGAACACGCCGGCAAACGACGGATCGTCATCGGCGATGACTCCCTTGCCCTTATAGGTGACGAGGGCCGGAATCGAGTGGAGGGCACAGAGCCGGCGAATGGCCGACGTCGCGGATCGCGCGCCGAGGCCGGCGATGACAATCGGACGCCGCGACCCGCGCAGCAGGGCGGCCACCGCCTCGGAAAGCGCGGCCGGCGGCGGCGCCGGCGGGCTCGCCGGGCGATGCAGCTGAATCGCCGGACTCGCCAGCACGCCGGGCGCGCAGTCCAGGTGTACCGGACCGCAGGGTGCCGAAAGCGCGGTGGCGATCGCCGAGGCGATCGCCTCGGCGGCGCCATCTGCCTGCAGCACGCACGATGACTTGACCAGAGGGCCCAGCAGCGCGCCGTGGTCGACGCGTTGATGTTCGAAGGCCGCCTGATCGTCGCCGCGCGCGTCGGAGACGATGATCAGCGGTACGCGATCGAGCGACGCGTGCGCCGCGCCATTGGCGATCGACGCGACGCCCGGGCCGAGGGTGCAGAGACACGCGCCCGGCGCGCCGGTCAGTTCGGCCTGCGCCGACGCCATGATCGCTCCTGCCGTCTCCGTCTGCGACAGCACGAACCGCAGACCGCGCCGCCGCGCGGCCTCCAACAGATCGAGATTGCCGCCGCCGCCGGGTACGCCGAACAGCGCACGGACGCCGGCGTCGGCAAGGGCGGTGACGAAGAGATCCGCGATGGTCACGTTGTCGGAGCAGGAACGGAAGTTGCCCGCAGTTGAGGCGAGCGGTTCGGCCGTTACCCGGCAACACACATACCACGAGCCAATCGCCGGCCGCGCGCCTGTTTCGAGGGGTGCGTCCGGGCGACGACGGCGCACGGTGAACGGATCGTTGAAACGCTCTGTTGCGCGCGTAACACAGGAGGCTGGGAGATGCGATGGTTCGTATGGATTCCGCTGCTGGCCCTGACGGCGTGCGGTGGCCACCCGCGCGACACGTCGGCGCCGCCGGCGGCGGCGCCAGCGATGACGGTCGAGGACGTCCTCGCGATATGGAACGCGCGTTCCCCGTTCTGGGCCCCCGATGCCCGGCGAATCGGCTTCACCTGGGGCCTTGGGAGGGACACGAATTTCTGGGCCGCCGATGCCGCGGCCGCCGCTCCTGCATCGCCGGGCGGCGCGACGGTTCGGCAGATCGCACCGCAGTCGGGCCGCGCCTCGGCAGCCGTCTCGCGAGACTGGAAGTGGGTCGCCTACGTCGCGCAACGCCAGATCTGGCGGATCCCGCTCGCGGGCGGACGTCCTGAACGGATCACGACGAAGCCCGCGAACTATTCCGCGCTGAACTGGTCGCCCGACGCGGCGCGCATCGCCTTCATCGTCGACGACGGCCGGCAGACCGACGTCGGGGTGGTGCCGGCGGCCGGCGGCGCGGTCACGATGATCGCGGACACCGCACGGGATGAAGATTCGCCGATCTGGTCGCCCGATTCCACACACGTTGCGTACATCCGACGCTTCGAGAACTGGCAGGGCTATGACGTGCGGATCAGCGACGTCGCCGGCGGGAACCAGCGGCAGATCGTGACCGAGCGCTACGAAAAGGGCGTTGAGGAATACCATTTCGGGGGCAACGCGAACTGGTCGCCGGACGGGCGCCGCCTCGCGTACCTCTCGAGCCGCGACGGCTACAACCACGTGTGGACCGTGCCGGTCGACGGCGGCGTCCCCACCGCGCTCACCTCCGGCGCGTTCGTCGACTACGATCCCGCCTGGTCGCCAGATGGATCGCGGATCGTCTTCGTCAGCAGTCGCAGCGGCGATCGCGAAGAGCGCCACATCTGGATCGTGAGCGCCGGTGGCGGCGCACCGACGCGGGTCTCGGCGGACGGCTTCTGTACGGATCCGGTCTGGTCGCCAGACGGCACGCGCGTCGCGTACCTGCGATCGAGCGCGACCGAGCCGCCCGAGGTCGTCGTCCAGGACGTTCGGGCCGGCGCGGCCGCCCGGCGGCTCACGGAGTCGCGTCCCAGGCCAGCGCTGACGGCGCACTTCGTCGAGCCGGAGGCCGTCACGTACACGAGCCGCGACGGCACGAAGGTGCCCGCGATCCTCCTGCGGCCCCGCGGAACCGACACCGCGCGGCCCGCCCTCATGTACTTCCATGGCAAGGGAGGCATCAACCTCAAAGGGTGGGGCGGGCTGCCGAACTATGCATTCCACCAGCTCCTGGTCCAGCAGGGTTACGCGATCCTGTTCGTCAACTGGCGCGGCACCCACATCGGGTACGGAGCGGCGTTCGAGCAGGCGAACTACCGCGACTACGGCGGCGGCGAGCTGGAGGACGTTCGCGCGGGAGCGGAATTCCTGGCGCGCGACGCGCACGCCGATCCGCACCGGATCGCGTGCTGGGGCGGAAGCTATGGCGGCTATATGACGATGCTGGCGATCACGAAAGCACCAGACGTCTGCAGCGCGGGCATTTCGCTGTACGGGGTCTCCGATTGGGCGGCGTTCACGAAACAGAACCAGCGCCGGCTCTGGAACTATCGCCTCTTCTCGAAGCTCGGACGGCCGGAAACATCGGCCGCGCTCTACGACCGTGCCGCCGCGATCAAGTATGTCGACGGCGCCCGCGCTCCGCTGCTCATTCTGCAGGGAACCGACGACGACGGCGTCGTCCCGGCGCAGGGAGAATCCCTCTACGACGCGATGCGGAAGGCCGGCAAGCGCGTCGAGTACGTCGCGTACACGGGCGAGGGGCATGGCTTTCGCGGCATCGGATCGCTGCGCGACATGTACGAGCGCACGCTCGCGTTCCTGAACGCCGTCAACGGAGGCGGGGCCGGCAGCCGCTGATCGTCCGGCCTGGCAGACGCGCATCCTCTCGTGACACAATGCGCCCGGCCGAGCGCATGACTCCGGACCAGCGCGCGCGTCGAACAGGAGCCGTCATCGCGTTCGCGATGCTCACCGGGATCGGTGTCGCCACGCCCGGTCCGGCGGTCGTGGCATCCGGTCCCTCGTCCGCGCGCGCGAGCAGCGCCGAAGCCGTGCTGAACAATTTCGCGCCGGATCTCCTGCACGGCGACGACGGCTTGCCGCCGAGTCCGCGGTTTCCCCTCGAGTACGGTCCGGTGAATACGGCGCTCGATGTCGACGGCAACGCGATCGACGCGCACGAGGCGCACCTCGCGTACTTCGAAGGCCGGTATTGGATGTACGGCCGCGAGTGGGGCTGCGGCACGATGGCGTTCGGCCGAAACCGCGACATCGATGCGAGCCGCAACGACAAGCCCGAGTGCGGAATCGTGTCGCTGTCGTCGCCGGATCTGGTGCACTGGCGTGTCGTCGAACGCGACTACATCCCGATGCTCGGCGGTCAGCAGGTGGGCGATCAGAAGCCCCAGGTCGTGTGGAGTGCGGGTCTGCACCGATACCTGATGTGGTTCGTGGGACCGCGCGGCTACGACGTGGCGCAGTCCACGTCGCCCGGCGGCCCGTGGGGAAACGTGTTCAAGCCGACCGGGCCGTATCTCGGCCACGACTTGAACATCATGGTCCAACCCGATGGCTCCGCCTATGCCGCGAGCGATGTCATGGCGGCGATCGAGGGGGGCGTCCCCAGCTGGGACGTGTGGGTGCAGAAGCTGAATGCCAACCTCACCGGCACGACCGGCACCGCTGTCCGCGTCATGTCCCATGTCAGCTTCGAGGGTATCGGCTTCTTCGAACACGACGGCTACTGGTATCTGGTGGGCGGCCATACATGCCCGAACTGCCCGTCCACGACGATCTCGTATCTCATGGCGCATGCGCCGCTCGGTCCGTGGGCGAATGGCGAGGGTGCGACGACGGAACCGCTGCAGCCGACGCAGCTCTCCGGCGACGGCTGTATGGGGCAGGACAAAGGGGCGAACGTTCTGCCATCGCCGTCCGGACCCGTCGTCGTCGAGGGCATCATGCAGTACCGGTCGAGTCCGATGGATTCGGGGCATGTGCTCGTGCACGGGGACAACAACCAGGCCATTGCGAATACCTATTGGTGGCCGCTGCGGTTCGATCGGGATCACCACATCGAGCCGCTGATCTGTCAGGCCTCCGTGCACGTGCCGCTGGCACGGCCGGTCCGTGAGTCGTCGACCTTGAAAGACGCGCTCGACACCTCGCCGGCATTCCCTCACCAGCTGGACTGCCGCATCACCTCCACGAATGCGGTGCAGGAACGGTGGAACGTGGCGGCCAACGCGCGAGTTCGCGAGCTGCGGATCCCGGTGTTCCAGCGCACGACGAACCTGGGTCCTGAGGACCAGGACCCGATCATGAACGGCGACTTGAAGGTGCGGGTCGACCTGCCATCGGGACAGCGCGTCAGCGCCGTCTTTCCACCTCGGTCGGTGTCGTGGGCGCCGCGTTCTGTCGCCGTGACGCTGCCAAGGCCCGTGCGCAAACCTGGCGCGATCGCGGTCACCCTCACGACCACGGCGACGAGCGGCTGCTACGGCGTGGTCGTCGGGCGGGCAACGGCCGCGCTGCCGTCGGGCGTCTACAGCGCCACCGAAAACGGCGTCCGTCGCGAGGCCGCCGATGCGCAGATGGTGTTGTCGATCGACACGCGCAAGTGACGCGCATCGCACGCGCGTGTGCTCGGCTCGCCCACTCGCCGCATCGCCGTCTGCCGCATGTGACGGAGCGGGTATGGCTATGTCTGCCGGCCTTGTGGCGGCGTCTTCCAGTACCATCCGACTGGGGAGGCGCGCCGCGCCCGGGCGGACGCGGCACGCCGTCCTGCTTACCCGTGCGAGCAGGTGCACCCGCTTCCGCAGAGGCAGATTGCGCCGCAGCGGCATCCCGGCCGGCGGGTCTCGGTGGTCTTCTTGGACATTTGAAGCTCCTTGTTGTTGTTCGGCCGGCCCCGTGCCGGCCTTCGAACTGATCACGCACGCGCCGCGTCCGCATTACACTCGCCCCCGGTCGATATACTGGGAGTCCATGCCGCACGCGGAAAACACGGCCGACGAATCCGACGCGGGCGTTGACGTCCTGCTCGAGAATCACCGCGCGTTCCTGCGGTATCTCGAGCGCCGCGTGGGCGAACGCGCGCTCGCCGAGGACATCCTGCAGGACGCATTCGTGAAAGTGATCGACCGGCGGGATCAGGTGCCGGCCGACGAAGGGCTCGTGCCGTGGTTCTATCGCACGCTCCGGAACGCGGCGATCGATCGGTTTCGCCGCCGCGCGGCAGCCGGCCGCGCCGCCGACGCCTTCGCGCGCGAACTCGCGACGCACACCGCGCCCGAGCCGGAACTGGAGGCCGAAATCTGCAGCTGCATCGGACGGCTGGCGAGCACGCTCAAGACCGAGTACGCCGAGGCGCTCCACGCGATCGACGTCGAAGGCATGCCCGTGAAAGCCTTCGCGGAGCGGCATGGGCTCTCGGCCAGCAACGCCGGCGTCCGGGTGTTCCGCGCCCGCGAGGCGCTGAAGAAGCGTCTCATCGAATCCTGCGGCACGTGCGCTGAGCATGGGTGCCGGAACTGCACCTGCCAGACCGGCGGCTGAAATCGTCGCTCAGATCGGCGCGCGGATGACAGGTGATCCGCCGCACCGCGAGTTCCTTGCGCCTCGGCGGTTGAGCAAACCGACGTCGCGATTTGCCGAGGGTGATCGCCCCGGCTACAGTGTATCGAACGGAGGTGATTCGATGACGCGTGCATACCTGCTCGCCCTGCCTGCGCTCCTGCTCGCCGCCGGTCCACAGACGGCGCCGCGGGCCACGGCTACGCTCGTGAACTCCGCCGGCGTCCAGGTCGGCACCGCGACGATCGTGCCGACCGCGCACGGCGGCGTCCTGATCAATGCGACCCTGTCGCACCTGCCGCCGGGCCTGCATGCGATCCATATCCATGCCGTCGGCAAGTGCGATCCGCCCGATTTCGCGAGTGCCGGCGGGCACTTCAATCCGGCGGGCAAGCAGCACGGACGCCTGAACCCGCACGGGGAGCACGCGGGCGACCTGCCGAATTTCGAGGTGGACCGCGACGGCACCGCGCACGTCTCGGTCGCGAAGGGGGGCATGACGCTCGGCAGCGGTCCGGATTCGCTGTTTCACCCGGGAGGGACCGCGATCGTCGTGCACGCTGGCCCCGACGACGAGAAGACGGACCCGGCGGGAAATGCCGGCGCCCGCATCGCCTGCGGCGTGATCACGAAGGGGTGAAAGAAACGTTCATGCGTGCATACAACCGTGTCTGGTTCCCGTTGTCGATCGTCGCCGCCGTCGTCGCGCTGTTCGTCGCGCCCGTTCTGGGCCAGACGTCAGCCAGCCTCTACGGCGGCATGCGCTGGCGCCTGATCGGTCCGTTTCGCAGCGGGCGGATCGCGGCGGTCATCGGCGTACCCAGCCAGCCGAATGTGTTCTACATGGACGCGGAGAACGGCGGCCTCTGGAAAACGATCGACGCGGGCCTGACGTGGGATCCGCTCTTCAAGGGCGACGAGAACAATTCGCTCGGGTCGCTGGCCGTGGCGCCTTCCAATCCCGACATCATTTACGCCGGGTCGGGGGAAGCGACGATGCGGCCGGATCTATCCATCGGCGACGGTCTCTACAAGTCCACCGACGCGGGCAAGACGTGGGAGCATCTTGGCCTGCGCGACGGGCAGCAGCTGGCCTCGATCGTCCTGGACCCACACAATCCGGACCGCCTGTTCGTCGCCGTGCTCGGTCATCCGTACGGACCGAACGAGGAGCGCGGCGTGTTTCGGTCGACGAACGGCGGACGGACGTTCGAGAGGGTCCTCTATAAAGATGAGAACACGGGGGCCGCGGAAGTCGCGTTCGATCCGTCGAATGCGAACACGATTTACGCGGTCCTCTGGGCGGCACGCGAGGCGCCCGCGGTTGCGGCCGGCGTGCAGACGGCGAGAGTTCCTGGCAGCGGTCTGTTCAAATCGAGCGACGGCGGTACGACGTGGAACCAAATCGGTCAGGGACTGCCAGACGTCGCGCAGGGCCTGGGCCGGATCCGTCTGGCGATCGCGCCCGGCAATCCCAACCGCATGTACGCCAGCGCGGACGGCGGGATCTATCGCTCGGACGATGCGGGGCAGACGTTTCACCGTGTCAGCCAGGACCGGCGCACCACTGGCGGCTTCCTGACGGTCGCGCCCGACAATCCCGACGAACTGTATGCCAGCCAGACGGCCCTGTACCGTTCCATGGACGGCGGCCAGACGTTCACGGCCATCAGAGGCGCTCCTGGCGGGAACGACTACCATCATGTCTGGATCAATCCGAGCAACCCCAGGATCATCGCGGTGGGCGTCGACCAGGGGGCGACGTTGAGCGTCGATGGCGGCAAGACCTGGAGTTCCTGGTACAACCAGCCGCTCGCGCAGGCCTATCACGTCGTCACCGACAACCAGTTTCCGTATCGCGTCTACAGCGCGCAGCAGGACAGCGGCTCGTTCGGCATTCTGAGCCGCAGCAACGACGGGCAGATCACGTTCCGTGACTGGCATCCGGTGGGGGCGGACGAAGACGGCTACATCGCGCCGGATCCGCTGCATCCCAACATCATCTACTCCAGCCACGTCGTCCGCTACGACTGGACGACGCGCGAGAGTCAGTTCGTCGGCCCGCAGGTGGCGCGGTTCGACGGCAAGTACCGTTTCAGTCCTTACGCGCCGCTGCTGTTCTCTCCCGCGGATCCGCACGTGCTGTATCTCGGGGGGAACGTTCTGTTGAAGACCGCCAACGGAGGCCAGAGCTGGCAGGCGATCAGTCCGGATCTCTCGGCGGCGAACCCCGGCATCCCGGCGTCGTTCGGTCCGTTCGGCGCTCACGTCGAGGCGCCTCATCATCGGGGCGTCATCTACAGCATCGGACCGTCGTTCAAGAACGTGAACACGATCTGGGTGGGGACGACGGACGGGCTCATCTGGGTGACGCGCGACGGTGGAGCGCACTGGCACAACGTGACGCCGCCAGCCATGACGTCATGGAGCACCGTCACGCAGCTCGTCGCGTCACACTTCGACGACGAGACGGCGTATGCGGCTGTCAGCCGGTTCTTCCTCGACGATCTGAAGCCCTACATCTATCGCACGCACGACGGCGGCAAGAGCTGGCAACCGATCACGAACGGACTGCCCGACAACGCTCCGGCGAACGTGGTGCGCGAGGATCCGGTGCGCAAGGGCCTGCTCTTCGCCGGGACCGAACGTGCGGTCTGGTTCTCGGTGGATGATGGTGATCACTGGCAGTCGCTGCAATTGAATCTGCCCGTGACGTCGATGCGGGATCTGGCCGTTCACGACAACGACCTCGTGGTCGCGACCCACGGCCGTTCCGACTGGATCCTCGACGACATCACGCCGCTACGCCAGCTCGCGGCTGCGGCCGCCGCAACGACGGGGTTTCTCTACGAGCCCGAATCCGCCTACCAGATCCCGCGCAACACGTACACCGACACCCAGCTCGAGCCGGAGTTTCCGGCGGGGCAGAACCCGCCGAGCGGCGCCATCATCGATTACTACCTGAAGGAACCGGCGAGCGGGCCGGTGACGCTCGACATCGTCGATGCTGCCGGTAAGCGCGTGCGCCGCTACGCGTCGACGGACACGCCGACGTCAGTGGACCCCGCGACGCTGAATTTCCCAACCTACTGGCTGCGCCCTCCCCAGACGCTTTCCACCGAGGCCGGCATGCACCGGTTCGTGTGGGACCTGCACTATCCGTCTCCTCACGTTCTGCGCCCGGCCGTGGCGATCTCCGTCGTCCTGCACGATTCGCCGATCGGACCGCTGGGTCCTGCGGCGCTGCCCGGACGCTACACGATCGAACTGACGGTGGACGGACACACGTATACGCAGCCGCTGACCGTGCGAATGGATCCGAGAAACAAGACGCCGATGGCGGGACTCACGCAACAATTCCAACTGGCCACCGAGCTCAGTCAGGACATCGACCGAACGTCCGCGGCGCTGCAACGGGCGGCGGCGAGCGAGGCGACCACCGCCCTGCGGTCGCTGAATGGGGAACTCGTGGCTCAATACAATTCGCTGTATGGGGCCTCGTATGGCGGCACGGATGGCAACTCGTCGACGATGGCCGCGCCCACGACCCAGCAGGTTGCCGCCGTGGCGGATCTCCACCGGCGGGTTGTCGCGGTGGTGAAGAACTGAGGATGACCCGCTGCTGGTCTGATGTGTCGTCTGATCGCCGCTGCGGCAAGCGAGAACCTGTCTGACCCTAGGCCTGTCGGCTGGGGGTCAGCGACACGCAGGTGTGGCTTTGAAGGAAAAACGTAAGGACCGCAAGCCCCAGACGAGGATGCGCGAGTTCCTCGTGTAAGCCGCGTCAATCGTTGGCCCCATGGCGGCCCGGGAGTGTAATCTGTGTCCCTTAGTGGACCAGTGCCCACTCGATGATAGGCCACGGCATCACGCGTCGGATTGCGGCAGACATCGCCGACATCGTCGCCGCGTTCCCGAGCCCGGCACGATACGCGGCGAGGAGAACGCTCTTTGGCACGCCCGCGGCTTCGCCCAGGTAGATGAGCATCTGCGGATTGACGATGTGCCCGTAGACGAACTCCGCCGATCGGCTCCAGTTCTTTCGTCCGTATGCTCCAGCGCCGTTCCATCCCTTCAGCCATCGGAGCCAATGATCGTGCTGCGTCTTGTACGGCGGGTGCCGCCGTTCTTGTTGCCCGCCCTGGCTCGCGAGCCGTCGCCACGAAGCGCTGAACCGATCCGTTACCGGGCACGACAGCGATAGTCGCGAAATGATGCGGCGCAACTGCTGCGGAGTATCGATCCTCTTACGTCCGATTCTGCGAAGGGCCAGTCGCGCGTCGACCTCCGCCCAGGGAATTACACGACGAAACGCCGCGGCTTGGGCAGCCTTCGATCGTACCGGTGAGGCGGCGCTCGCTGCTTCCGCCAATTTGGCCACCGGAACTCCGACTTGCTCACAGAACCACGCGAGCATCGGGACCGACTTCACGTGGTTGTACACGGCGCGCGCGGAGTCGGTCGATCCTTTGCGATGGTAATGCCCTGGGCCGCTGTATTCACGCAGCCAACCGACCCACACGTCCTGAGGCGTGTGGTCGGCCCACTGTCGATGATATTTGTGGTGCGCGAACCGGCTGTCGAGTGGTGGGTCGCGAACGAAATCGAGCAGGTCTTGGACTGTCATTGCCTTGGCCCGTTCGCTCACGGGGATCCGGAGAGATTGTGCGTTGCTCATGCAACCGCCATTTGCGCTGCTTACGCCGGAGTCACCGTATCACAACGCCGGCGGTCCTCAGGGACCGTAAGCAGGAACGTCAGGGACCCGTCGAGTCTCATCTGGCGTCGCACTTCTGATCCGGCTTCGTCATCGACCGGAGCTGCGCCTCGTGCTCGCGGACGGCGCCGCTCGCCCGCGATGCCGACCAGTTCCAGCTCCGAATCGCACGCGCGTGGTCAGGAGCCCACTCGCGCAGCAGGCGTCGCGCGACCGGGCACTGCACGACGTCTGGCAGGTCTGGCAGCGCCTCGATCAGCACGGGCACCGCGTCGGCGCTCAGCGAGGTGACGTAGGCGGCGTCGAACCGGCCGGGCACGCCTGCCGAGGCGATCCGCGCCATGTTCGTGCGCGCGACGATCGCGTCGGGGTTGATGACGAACAGCAGGGCGACCGTCGCCAGGCCGGTGCTCAGCGCGCCGAAGGCGAAGGCGTCGCGGCGGCCGCGCAGCACGGTCCCGGCGAACCACAACAGCATCGCGCCAAGCCAGATCAGCAGCACCATCGCGTAGAAGCGCGAGTCGGTGAGCCCGTAGGTCGCGTGATACAGGCGCAGCCGCTGCAGCGCCGACGCGGTGATCGCGAGCACCAGCCCGATCTGCAGGCCGGCGAGAGCGCGAAACACGCGGTCCGCGCGGCGGTGTTGGCGCTCGAGGAGCCAGTCGGCCGCGAGCAGGACCGGCACGACCAGGACGACCGCGAAGACCAGCTCGAAAAAGCCGTGCCGGGCGTACTGCGCGTACGTCAGCCCTGGTGTGACCTGGACGAGCGCGTCGCCGCCGAAGAGATACCGGAACTGCACGATGACGAAGACGAGAAACAGCACGTCGAGTGCGGTCAGCGCCGTCGCGACCTCCGTGATCCCGAGCGACGGGCGCTTGGGCGTGAATCCAGCCAGTGCCCCATCCCGCCACAGGGCGCGAAGCGGCAGCAGTTCCGTGCCCGTCGCGAATCCGCGCAGATAGCCGGTTGCCAGCCACGCGGTGATGAAGAAGAGCAGCAGGTGACCCGCGATCAGGAAGACGTCGATGCGGACGACGTTCCGCACGAGATCCGCGAACACCGCGTCGGCCGACATGAACAGCGCCCCGAACACCACGACGAGCGGCATCGCGATCGCGAGGCCGCGCGCGATGGCCCCGGCCCGGCGCCACCCGGTCGGACGGCCGGTCTCGGCGCGCGGCGTGGATCGCGTCGCATCCACGAGCGCCAGCGTTGCGGCCGTCCACGCGTAGAGTGCGCCCAGCGCCAGTGCCCACGCGTATCGCAGCACGCCGGCCCGACGCACCCACGACGCCGCGAGGCGATGAGCCGCGAGCGCGAAGGTCAAGGTCGCGCAGCCGAGCGCGAGCAGCCTCAGCGGCGGAGCGTCGCGCCAGGCGAGGCCGGCCGCGAACAGGACGCCGATGATCAGCCAGATCGCGCGTTCGCGGTCCAGCCGGACCGCCGCGCGGCGGTGCAGCAGGAGCGCGGCGACCGCGACCGACGCAATCCAGAGCGACAGATTCAGCCCCGGCGGCCCTGGGGCGCGCAGCAGCGCGTCGCCCAGCACGCCGAGGACCACGCCCGCCACGAGCAACGCGGGAGCGGAGGCGTGCGGCATGCCTGGGAGCACCGGCGCCATGCGCGGCTGGTCGACGCCGGGACGATCACCTTCGTCCGAGGTGCCGTAGCCGCCTGGTGTGCACCGCCCGTGATCAGCCTGCCCGGCCGCCATCTCGTCACTCCTGGAATGGACGCGTCGAAGCCGTCGGGCATAACTTTACGTTACAAAGTTATTGCTGTCAACCGATCGGGCGGCCGGTACGAATGGCCTCGATCGCGTGGCCTCGAGATGGTCAGATCGCCTGCATCAACAGCGCGGCACCGATCACGATCAACGCGGCGTGCACGTACACCAGGAATCGCCCGGGCGTGACCCGTCGACTCAACCATCCGCCGATAGCGATCGCCACGAGGACGACGGGCAGGCAGCGCAGGTAATAGGCGCTGACGGTCGGAGTCCAGAGTCCGGCGGCGGCGTAGCCCGTCATGCCCATCAGGCTCGCCGGCAGGAAATATCCCTGCAGCGTGGCGCGAAAGCGGTCGGGCGGCCATCGGCGCAGCGTCCCATACACGACGAGCGGCGGCCCATTCAGCCCGTACGCGCCGCCGAGGATGCCGGCGCCCAGCCCAAAGACCCACGCCAGGCGGTCATCGTCGAGCACCGGTAGATCGCGCACGAAGAACGACGCCGAAAACACGGCCACGACTGCACCGAGCACCCCTTTCACGATCGGTTCAGGGACCTCGCGGAGGAGCAGCAGACCGAGCGGGATCCCGAACAGGCTGGCGAGCACGAGCCGGCCCGCGGCTCGAAAGTGGACGTGCCGCCAGTCCTGCGCCACGACGATCGCCGCGACCGTGATCGAGATCAGCATCGCGATCGGCGCCGCGACTTCCACGGGCAGCACGAAGGCGAGCACGGGGACGGCGATCAGCGCCTCGCCGAAGCCGAGGGTCGCGCGGACGAGCGTCGACAGGCCGAAGACGACGACGATGAGCCAGGTCACCGAGAGCTGGAGCAAGAGGCGATTATGTCAGGTGAACCCCGCGGGACCGTGTACACTCCGCCGAGTCGCCATGCCGGACCCCTGCCGCGATTTCGCCGGACGTGTCGCCATCGTGACCGGCGCCGCGCGCGGGCTCGGCCGCGCGGTCGCGGCGCGGCTCCACGAGCGCGGCGCATCGGTGGCCGTGAACGTGCGGGGCCGGGTGCGCGCGGAACGGGTGGCGCGCGGCATCGGCGAAGACGTGCTGCCGGTCGACGGCGACGTCGCCGCCGAGGGCATTCCCGGCGCCATCGTCGCGCAGGTCATCGAGCGGTTCGGCCGCGTCGACATCCTGGTCAACAACGCGGCGCTGCCGCTCACCACGCGCTTCGAGCACATCTCCGCCGAAGAGTGGCGGCAGGCGATGGAGGTCAACCTCACGGCGCCGTTCTTCCTCATGCAGGCGGTGCTGCCGCACATGAAGCGGCAGCAGTACGGCCGCATCGTGAACGTTTCGTCGACCGCCGGCCGCATGGTCAGCACGCTCGGCGGCGCGCACTACACGACGTCGAAGACGGGCCTGCTCGGCCTCACGCGCGCGGCCGCGAAGGAGCTGGGGCGCGACGGGATCACCGTGAATGCGGTCTGTCCCGGCATGATCGACACGGAGCTGACGCGCGAGAGCGCGTCCGGCGAGCGGCTCGAGGGGCTGGCGCGCGGGTATCCGGTGCCGCGTCTCGGCACCGCGATGGAAGTCGCCGACCTGATTTGCTTCGCCGCCTCGGAGCGCGCGGGTTATATCACCGGCGCTTCGCTCGATATCAACGGCGGCGACCTCATGATGTAGGAGCGGCTGATGAAGGAAGGCACACGCGTGCTCGTGGCGCTCGTCGCGGGCCTGCTCGGCGGGATCGCGGTTGCGGCCTCGCACAGCCACACGCTGCTGGCGGCCGCGGACGCGGTGGCGCCGGTCGGGACGTTGTGGGTGAACGCCATCCGGATGACGGTGATTCCGCTGGTGGTCTCGCTCCTGATCACCGGCGTGGCATCGGTGTCCGACCTTTCGGCGATCGGCCGCATCGGCCGGCGGACGCTGGTCGTCTTTTTCGCGATGCTCGTGGGGGGCATCGCAATTGCGATCCCGCTGGGGATCGTGGTCTTCTCCTGGCTGTCGCGGCTGATTGCCGTTCGGCCCGAGCTGCCGCCCGGCGCCGCCGAGGCGGCGCACTCGGTGGCCGCGGGCGCTTCGGCCGTCGGGTTTTCGAGCTGGCTGATCTCGCTCATTCCGACCAACCCCGTCGCCGCCGCGGCCAACGGCGACATGCTCCCGCTGATTCTGTTCACGCTGCTGCTCGCGCTCGCCATCGGGCGCAGTCCGGCGGCCTCCCGCGACATTCTGCTGGGCGTGGCCCGCTCGCTGACCGACGCGATGCTCGTGCTGGTGCGCTGGATCGTCTGGCTCGCCCCGATCGGCGTGTTCGCACTGATGCTCCCGCTCGGGGCGCACGGCGGCACCGGGCTCGCCGGCGCGCTGGGGTTCTACATCGCGGCCTATTCGCTGGGCAACGCCCTGTTCACGCTTCTTCTCTACCCGGTCATCGCGCTCGTCGGCCGTGTGCCGCTGCGCGAGTTCGCGGCCGCCACGCTTCCGGCGCAGGTGATCGCGTTCTCGTCCAGCTCGTCGATCGCCGCGCTGCCGGCGCTGGTCGAAGGGGCGGAGCAGCGGCTGCGGCTCCCGAAAGACGTCAGCGGCTTCGTGCTGCCGCTGGCGGCATCGACGTTCAAGTTCGCGGCGCCCGTGTCGTGGACGTTCGGTGCGCTGTTCGTCGCGTGGTTCTATCACCACGATCTGCACGCCGCGCAGTACGCGACGATCGCCTTTGCGACGACGTTCCTGGCGTTTGCGGCACCGGGCGTGCCCCGGGGCGCGTTCCTGATGCTCGCGCCGCTGTTCCTGGCGATCGGGTTGCCGATCGAGGGCATCGGCCTGCTGATCGCCGTCGACGCCATTCCGGACCTGTTCGCTACCGTCCTCAACGCCAGCGGCGACATGGCGGCCGCGGTGCTGGTGGCGGGCTCCGAGAGGGAGGCGATCATTCCCGCGCTGCGGGAGCCGACGCCTGCCGCGGCGCGCGAACTCGCCTGACCTGCACGGGGCCGACGCGAATCGGCCGGGCTGCCAGCCACCCGCCTCGCAGCTGATTTCCTCGAGCGCCGCCGCGGACAAGATGGAATGACCGCCAGATCGTCTTCCGGGCAGTAGCGGTCGCAGCCCCAGCAGATGCGCTCCGGGTGCGCCGGTGCCAGCGGTGCAGCCGAGGCGGAATCGCGGGGTGAAGGGCGTGTCGGCGTCATCATTGTCAGTCGAATATGCGGCATGGGCCGCGTGTCCGGTATGGCAGCCGTCATACGTGCGGCGGCCGTGCTGCGACAGGTGCGCCTCAGGCGGGCCCCACACCCTGTTTGTGCTGGCGCAACGATGCGCGATGCGGCACGAGGGACACTATGTGCGTACTTTCGGAGGGCCTGATGAGATCCACATCGTCGCTCGCGATCGCCGCCGAATCCCCTGACGTCGACATTCTCGAGAACGCGTCCGTGATGATGCCGTGCGGGGAATGCGGAGAATACTATCCGGTCACGTTGCGGGAGATTCTGCTCGCGCACGAGCGGCTGCATGCCGGTTGTCCGGGGCGCCGCGAGGACGAGTGCCCGCCCCTCACGCACGCGGGGCTCGTCGCGGAGCCGGCCCTCCGCGATCTCCTGCGCAGCTGGACGAGGATCTTGCGTCAAGTGGAAGACGCCGGGCTCGAGCTGTCGATCCGCCGCCCGCGGATGCGCCATTGAGCGGGGTCGCCGCTCCGGCGCCGACGCGCAAGAACCCGCATGACCATGACCCCCGCGGGCCGAGTACACTGGTGATGCGATGGCTTCGGGCACGATCCTCGTCGTCGACGACGAACAGCTCATACGATGGTCGCTGACCAACCGGCTGCAGGACGAAGGCTACCGCGTCGTCGAGGCCGGCACCGCGGCAGACGCGCTGAAGCGTTTCAACGACGGCGGCATCGACCTGACGCTGCTCGACTACCGCCTGCCGGACCTTGACGGTCTGGATGTCCTCCGGCGGATCAAGGGCGCCGACCCGGACGCCCTCGTCATCCTGCTCACCGCCTTCTCGACCGTGGAGATGGCGGTCGAAGCGATGAAACAGGGGGCGTATCACTACGTCAACAAGCCATTCAACGTCGACGAGATCGTGCTGCTCGTCGACAAGGCGCTCGAGACGACGCGGCTGCGCCGCGATGTCCGGGTGCTCCGGCAGGCGCAGGCGCAGCCTTACAGCCTCGATCGCATCGTCGGCGGCAGTGACGCGATGGTCGCGGTCCGGGAGCTGCTGAAGAAGATCGCCTCGTCCCGCGCGTCGACGATTCTCCTGACGGGCGAGAGCGGGACCGGCAAGGACCTGGCCGCCAAGGTGATTCACTACGCGAGCGATCGCGCCTCGAAGCCGTTCATGAACATCACGTGTTCTGCGCTGCCGGAAGCGCTGCTCGAGAGCGAGCTGTTCGGGCACGAGCGCGGCGCGTTCACGGGCGCCGATCGACAGAAGCGCGGCCTCTTCGAGACGGCCGACGGCGGCACGGTGTTCCTGGACGAAATCGGGGAAATGGTGCCGGCACTCCAGGCCAAGCTGCTGCGCGTGCTCGAAGAGAAGACGTTCCGCCGCGTCGGCGGCGCGGGGGACATCCGGGTCGACGTCAGGGTGATCGCGGCCACGAACCGCAAGCTCGAAGAAGAGGTCCGGCACGGGCGGTTCCGGGAAGACCTCTATTACCGGTTGCACGTCGTCCCGATCGCGCTGCCCCCGTTACGGGAGCGCGCGGCCGACATTCCGCTCCTGCTGAACCACTACGTCGCCCTGTTCAACGCGGAGTTCAGGAAGCGCGTGCAGGGTATCGCGCCGGACGCCACGGCCAGGCTCCAGGCGTATGCGTGGCCCGGCAACGTACGCGAGCTGCGCAACGCGGTCGAGCGCGCGATGCTTCTCACCGATGAACGGGTCCTGACGCCGGAAGACTTTTCGATCGGGTCCGGCGCGCTCGCGCACCTGGGGCGCCAGGTCGAGCTGCCGGCGGCGGGCATCGATCTGGAGCAGCTCGAGCGGTCGCTCGTGGTGCAGGCGCTCGATCGGAGCGGCTGGAACCAGACGCGCGCGGCGGCCCTGCTCGGATTGAACCGCGATCAGATTCGCTATCGGATCGAAAAGTTCAAGCTGGAACGTATCCCGTCGCCACCGTAGCGTCGAAGCTCCTGCGGGCTCCGTCAGGCACCGGCCGGTCGCGCGTCCTGGCGCAGGAAGTCGCGTTGCGGGTGCCGCACCGTCAGGACCGGGCAGGGGGCGAGGCGCACCACGCGCTCGGCGACGCTGCCGAGAAGCAGGCGCCCGAGCGGCCCGCGGCCATGCGTGCCCATCACGATGATGTCGATGTCGTGCCCTCTCGCGTAGTCGAGAATCGCGAGCGCCGGCGACGTCGACGTCAGCACGACCGCCGTGGTCGGCGGTCCGCTGCGATCGGCGTCGAGCAGGCGGGTGAGCCGCTCGCGGGCACCGTCTTCGAGCTGCTGCTGCAGATCGGGTGCGAGCGCGACGCAGGCCTCGGCGCCGAGCGTGCTGATGTAGACGTTCTGCACGACGTGCAGCACGTGCAGGGCCGCGCCGAACCGGCTGGCCAGCGCCCGGCCGTAGGCGAGCGCCTTGTCGGAGGGTTCGCTGAAATCGGTCGCGACGAGAACGTGCTCGAGCGCCACGGCGGCTTCTGTTCGCATGGTTGAGTCCACGAGGATGAGAGGTTGACGGGGACGCGCGGTGCCGCTCGTCTGGATCGGCACCGGTGTTGCGACGATCTCGGACTGGCGCCCGGCCACTCCGGGCTGGAAAATGGCGTGAGCCCCGCGGGCACCCGCCCGGCCGGCGGCGGCGCCGAGACAAGGACACGAAGATGCGCGTCAGCGACGTCATGACGAAACGGGTGCAGACGATCGCGGCGGACGACTTCGTCCGCGGCGCCCGGGAGAAAATGCAGGCGACCGGGCTCCATCAGCTCGTCGTGCGCGATCGTCGCCGACGCGTCGTCGGCGTGATCGCGCGGGCCGACGTCCACGAGGCGCCCGATCGCGCGCGGATTCAGGACTTCATGTCGAGGACGCTGATCACGATTGCGCCGTCGGCGCCCATCCGGGCCGCGGCCGGTCAAGCTTCGCGATCATG